>MHBE01000030.1 GCA_001803205.1 Lentisphaerae bacterium GWF2_38_69
TAAAGCTCGGGTTCAAACTGTCTGCCAAGATTACTCTTTGCTGACTGTGATAACCGTCTAAGCCCCAATATGGGTTATGCTTGACGCTTACCGCCAGTCATTTGAATAATGCCATTATTCTGGGCAAAACATGAAAGAGGAAAGCCCCCCATAAACGAGCCTAGCAGAGTGGATATGCCATCTGTAAGTATACCTCCTGAAAGTCTTTTCATGTGCAGCTCTCCATTGATGTGTTCATCTGATACATAAGCTGTTGCTGTAATATCACCTATGCCTTCAATAGCAACAACAAAGAAGATAATCAGCATTGGCAGAAGCGTAGAAAATGAAAAATTTAAACCATAACCAAGAAATTCCGGTCTATAGAACATTTGATTATGGCTTAAGGCTGAAAAATCCACCATGCCGAAAGGAAACGCAACGAAAAAACCGATGACTGTCGCAAACATAATACATCCGATTCTTAAAATCTTAACTCTCGAACTCTGGAAAGTTATTATCAAAATAATGACAAAAACTCCAAGAAGAATATTACTTACTGAAGCGTAATTGCCTGCAGTCTTGGCAGCTTGTCCCCCTGCAAGAGCATCTATTGCCACATCTATAAGAGTGGCTCCAATCAAAAATACTACTGTTCCGCTTACTACTGGAGGGAATAGGTTCTTTACTTTGGGCAAGAAATAAGCGGTTATGAATTGTACAGCAACGCCTATCATACAAGTTCCAAATATAAGAGGCAATCCTCCAATTTTACCAGTTACAATAAGTACGCTTACAAAAGCAAAACTTGTACCCTGGATACTTAAAAGTCCCGAACCAATAGGGCCGATTTTTTTTGCCTGAAGAAAGGTGCCGACACCAGAGATAATAAGACAGGTCGAAACAATCGCTGATGTAGTTTTAAAATCACACCCTATGGCAGTAGCGACAATATAACCAGGTACCATTATTGGAATGAGTATTGCGCATATATGCTGAAAAGCAGCAAAACATTTTTCTATGAAAGGCGGATTGTCATTAAGTTTATAAATCAGATCATGACTATTTTTGTTATTGGTTTGCATCATTTCTTTTTTTTGAATCGGAGTTTGAAGTGAAATATTTTGAATTTTATCTTAAACTTATAATTTTTCCCCGTTTCAGAGATATATTAATTTTAGGAAAATTCTTTATCTTAATAGATTCCCGAAAGTGAATACTGATACGATAATCAAAACAGCTGCTGATTTAATATCGAAAGCCAAATCTATCCTCTTCATTACAGGAGCGGGGATTTCTGCTGACTCTGGACTTCCGACTTATCGCGGGTTAGGCGGGCTTTATGACGGCAAACTAACCGATGAAGGATACAGTATTGAAGAAGCTCTAAGTTCTGATGTGATGAGTATCCGCCCTGATATAACCTGGAAATATTTGTGGCAGATAGGTTCACATTGCATTAAAGCAGAACCAAACAGTGCTCATCTGATAATTTCGAAAATTCAGGAAATAAAACCGGACACATGGGTTTTGACTCAAAATATAGATTCACTTCATAAAAAGGCAGGAAATAAAAACCTCATTGAAATTCACGGCGATGCATTTGAACTCTCATGTACAAAATGCCGATCAGCCTTTGATGCATTAGTTCTCTTTCCGGAATCAGGGAAAATGCCGCAATTGCCGCCCAAATGCGCCAAATGCGGAGGAATGATAAGGCCTAATGTAGTTCTTTTTGGTGAAATGCTTCCCGAAAAAGCAATCAAACTATATTACAGAGTTCTTGAAAGCAGGCCTGAATTAATCATCAGCATCGGAACCTCTGGCATGTTTCCCTATATTACAGGGCCAATTCAGGAAGCTCGCAAGGCAGGACAAAGGATCATCGAAATAAATCCATGCTTTTCAAGTATTACTGATATAGTTGATATCTATATTCCTATGCCTGCTGCCAAAGCTATGAAAGCTGTCTGGGAAGAACTTACTTTAAACACTAAATCATGAAACTTAGATCCATAGTCATCTTTATAGTATTGGGATTTCTCTCTACTGTTATTTATTATGTTAATTATAAACTTCTTGTAGTCTCTCTGGTTTGGTCAGGAATTATCGCGTTACTTCATTATTTTATGGAAAGAACCTCCAGGATTTCTCTCTTCAGAACTATATTTTTTGCTATACTTGCCTTTTCTTTCTTAATGGAGATGCATATTTTCTTTAACCAGGAAAACAGCTTTCTGCCTTACTGTCATATTGGAATGGCCGGAAATGTGCTGAATATCGGCTATAATGAGTTTCTGGCTATTAAAAATCAGACATTCCTAAGATACGGAGCGCTCAGCATTGGAATCGCATGGCTTCTGATAATTCTGATAAACGGCGGGGGTTTTTGCAGTTATGGCTGTTTTTTTGGAGGAATAGACGATACTTTCTCACAGCTGCTAAGAAAACCGCTAATCAGGATTTCATCTTCTACTAAATTCAGAGAATTTCAGTTTGCGCTCCTTATATTTCTTATAGCAATATCGTTTATTTATTCCTACAGTGTATTTTGCCAATGGCTATGTCCTCTAAAGCTGTCATGTTCAATAATCAATGAAAACTCAAGAACTTACATGTTTCAGGTTTATTTATTCATTGGTATTGGATTGGTATTCCTCGTTATGCTGCCTTTTCTTGCAAAGAAGCGTTTTTTCTGCAGCGTTATCTGTCCTTTCGGAGCACTGCCTCCTTTGGTTCATAAATTTACGCCGTACAAGATTACTATTGATAAGTCAAGCTGCTCCAAATGCGGTAAATGTTCAGAGGTCTGTCCGAGTTTCGCTATAGTAAAATCACCGAAAACTTCTATTCCGCATATTACGAGGTTCTGCACTTTGTGTATGAGATGCGCGTCTAAATGTCCGACAAAATCTATAAAACAAACTCTATACAATAGAAAAGAAACTTCGCTTATCCCGTTTATTTCAATAATGCTTGGAGGTGCTGTTTCTCTATTTTATTTACCTAACGCCATAATTGACCTAATTAATTTCTTATGTTCACTCAAAATATAATCGAGGCATTCTGGCTTGGACTAAGCATGGGCGGGTTTTGCACAGTAAGCTGCGCTCCTTTCGTCATTCCCTACATACTTGCCGATTCCAACAGTAAATTTCTCCCAAGGATTTTCATATTCTGCCAATTCCTTTTCGGTAGGCTTGCTGCATATATCCTTTTTGCGGCAGTCGTATCATTTATATCAATTTCATCTGAAGATTTCCTTACAATGAAAGTAAATAATATTCTGCTCATTGCAGGCTCTTTATTAATGATAACTTTTGCTTTATTTAAAATAGATTTCAGATTTTGCCAAATATCCGGATGGAGTAAAGCAACAAGAGGATTCCCTTTGCTTACGGGTTTTTTACTTGGGCTTAATTTGTGCCCTCCTTTTCTTATAGCGATAATAAAAGTGCTTAATATGCACAGTATGCTTAACTCATGTTTGTATTTTCTTTTTCTTTTTATTGGAACTACCATATATCTGATTCCCGTTGCTTTTGCTTCAGCGCTCTTCAAGTCCGAATTTTTCAAGCGCATGGGAACTTATCTGGCAATTCTGGTAGGAATATGGTTTCTCATTCAGGGAATTACCGGGCTGCTATGATCTGGTTTTACGGAATAATTACAATCATTATCCAAACTCTGCTGCTTAGAGAATTAGTCAGCCTTTTTAGAAGCAATGAACTTACAGTAAGCATTATGTTTTTCTGCTGGTTTATCGGTACGGCTTTCGGAAGTTCTCTATTCAGGCATTTCCCTGAAATAATAAATAGAATAAGATGCCGCACTGCCTTTATGCTTTTTTTTGCAAACACTTTATTCCTTTTAGAAATCATTCTTATCCGTTTTGTCTTCAGTCAATTCCAATACGAGAGCGAACCGAATATTTTTTTGCTCTCGGGACTTTTTCTTATCTTCACTTTTCCTTTAAGCTTTCTGATAGGCTCGGCATTCACATCTCTTTTGCTGGAGTATAATAAAAATTTAAGCTGCCTGTATTTTGTTGAAGGAGCTGCTGCATTTATCGGCGGATTGATTTTTACTTTTGTCATCGCTGGCCATTTCGATGCGGTCATCACTGTTTCAGCCTTAATTTTTGTGTCGGCTCTCTTTCTGATTAGACGAAGAGATATCAAGCTTTCTGTAAGAATCCTTATTTTTCTTTTGTCTGTTTTAATATTTATCCTTTCGCCTTATCTGTCAGAATATTCAAGAATCCTTGAATGGCATAATAATGATAAGCTTCTTTTATCTAAAGAATCCAAATACGGCTATATTGCTGAAATCGAAAACAGAGAACTCAAAACGATATACTTCAATGGAGCAGTTCTTTCGAATTCCTCTCTTGAATCTCAATATGAAGAAGACGCCAATCTGCCATTCCTGATAAGAGCAAATCTGAAAAATATCTGTGTCATAGGTTTCGCTTCCAAATCCCTTCTAGATGAGTTTAAAAAATACAAACCTGACAATGTGACTGTAATTATTCAGGATGAGGTGCTGGCAAACCTCATCAGAAAAGATGCTGCCGGTGCCGATTTCCCTTTAAAAGTAATACAATCTGATCCTGTTAATGCTTTGACCGGACTGGACAAAAAGTTTGATCTTATCTATATAAATACTTCTCTTCCAAAAACCATAGCGCAGGGATTTTACTACTCGGATTTCTTTTACCGAAGGGCATCTGAAATTCTAACTTCCGATGGGATACTCGCCTTAAGCGTTCCTTATGAAGAAAATAATTTAAGCTCTTATTCCTTAATCAATTTAAAAACCATTTATCACACACTAAGAAGCATCTTTCCCTATGTCGAATTTGCTCCGGTATCGAGTTTCCATTTTTTTGCTTCAAATAAAGTCTTTCCTCCTCTGCAGGAAAAAATGCTGCAAAGTATTTCAAACCATAAGCTCTTATTGAATTATATAAATCCAGCGTATATAAAATATTATCTTGAAAGTGAAAGAATCTCCCGCTATTCAAATCTAATCCAGAATCCTTCCGGGACTTCAGTAAATTCGCTCTTTTCCTTTGAGTTATATAACAACAACTTAAAGAAATGGCTGCTTAATAATATCAGCAATACATGGATAGTTTTACTTGTAGCTCTAATAATTTGCATCATAGCTTTAAAACGCTATTTCAAGTCGATTAATATACATTTATCCGTAACAGGACGCTCATCAGCGCTATTTGTGATCGGATTTACTTCGATAGTCGGCGAAATTTTATTTCTTAATTATTATCAGACACTGACAGGCGGCCTCTATTCTCTATACGGTCTTCTGACAGCTTTGTTTATGCTCGGCCTTAGTGTGGGAGGATATTTAGTTTGCAAGTTTAAAATCAGATACTTCTCTGTTCCGTTCTTACTGCTTTTAGTCTGGCTTATTGGAATTGAGTCTTTGTTTGACTTGACAAGCAGCGGATTATTGACAGAAACAGTTTTAATCAGCTCTATATGCTTTTTTTGGAATTTTACAGGCGGCTTTGTTTTGGGATTGCTGTTTAACACTTTTGCCGTCAGAATGGAGGAATCAGGATTCCCTGGAGCTATAACAACTTCTGAAATTTACTCTGCCGATCTAGCCGGCTCTGCTTTCGGGGCATTGCTAACAGGCCCTTTGATTTTGCCGTCTTTAGGACATACAATAACAATAGTAATTATGTGCATGCTGCTAGGTATAGTGATGATTTATGCAAAGAAATAATTCAAAATTAAATATATTTCAGTTAATTGCAATAGCTCTCTCCTTTCTTCTTCTTCTTACAGTTTTTATTTTTTTTGCATTCACAAAGTCTCCCTACATCCTTTCGGCAATAAAAGAAAATGGCGATTATGTGCGATCAGCAAGCTATTGGCACAGGGTAGATTTGGGCGTACAATGTGATCTGTGCCCCAGGAATTGTTTCCTTACAGAAGGAACAAGAGGGCAATGCAAAGTAAGAATTAATAAAAATAATATCCTCTACACAATGGTTTACAATCAGCCTGCTGCAATAAACATTGACCCAATAGAAAAGAAACCCGTCTTCCATATGCTTCCCGGGACATCGATTTTCTCTTTGTCAACGGCAGGGTGCCCATTGAAATGTACTTTCTGCCAGAACTGGACACTCTCTCAAACTTATCCGGAAGAAATAAAAAATGTCGAAATTATAACTCCTGAACAAATAGTTTATGCAGCATTGTCAAGGCATATACCTTCTATCGCATATACATACGGCGAACCTGTAGCCTATTACGAATATATGAGAGACATTGCCAGAATTGCTCATGCAAAGGGGCTCCGCAATGTCATGGTTACTTCAGGATATATAAATGAAAAACCACTTCTCGAACTTCTTCCTTATTTCGATGTTATAAAGGTTGATCTTAAGGGGATGAGCAAAGAGTTTTACAGAGAGGAAGTAGACGGATATCTTGATTCGGTTCTTAATACACTAAAAATACTGCGCAGAGAAAATAAACTTGTTGAAGTTGTCAATCTTGTAGTGCCGAACAGAAATGACAGCGATGAGGATTTCGATAAGCTTACAAAATGGGTTCATGACAACCTTGGAGCGGATACACCGGTCTTTTTCTCAAAATTTCATCCTGACTATAAACTTGCAAATCTTCCCGCTACTCCTGTAAAAACACTTCAGAGAGCAGTGGAAATTGCAAAAAAGAACGGATTGAATTTTGTTTACCTTGGAAATGTCCCAAGCGTAGATGGAGAAAATACCTATTGCCCTGATGACAATACCCTGCTTATTGAAAGAAGAGGTTTTATGGTGAACAGAATCAATTTGAAAGATGGAAAATGCCCCACATGCGGAAGAGAGCTCCCCGGAATCTGGGAATAAATATAAATATAAAAGGAATCACTATGCAAAAAATATCGGTCTTCATTTTTATCTTCTTATCATCTGTTTTTTATCTCCATGCACAGAATGTAATCGATTCGCCATTTGCCGGAAGCTGGTATCCGAAAAATGGTCAAATGCTTAGATTGCAGATTCAAAAATACCTTAATGACGACAAAAGTGATAAGATAACCGATAATATACTGGCTGTTATTATGCCCCATGCAGGTTATCAGTATTCAGGAACTACTGCAGCGTATGCAGCCAGGCAAATTGAAGGAAGAAATTACTCGAGAGTTATTATCATCGGACCTTCTCACAGAGAATGGCTGCCAAATAACTTCAGCATCGCAGATGTTAAATATTTTAAAACCCCTCTTGGAAGCGTAGAAGTGGATACTCAATTTGCGGATAAGCTCAGAAAATTGCCTGAATATAAGTCTCTTGGTTATCAAACTCATTACGCCGAACACAGTATTCAGATCGAATTGCCGTTCCTTCAGACAGTCCTGAAGGATTTTAAGATTGTTCCGATAATGCTTGGCAGCCTGGACGATAAAACCGCAAAAGAACTTGCTTCTGAACTAAAGCCTATGCTGGAAGACAATACTCTCGTTGTAATTAGTTCTGACTTTACACACTATGGTGATAATTACAGCTATATGCCTTTCCCGCTTGATAATGAAACAAAAAACAATCTAGCCAAACTCGATATGGAAGCAGTTTCACTTATTGAGAAAAAAGACACTTCAGGCTTCTCTCAATTTATGGAAAGGACTCATGACTCAATCTGCGGAGAGTCCGGCATTAGACTTTTTCTTTACATGCTCCCGGAAGATTCCAAACCGATATTGCTTAATTACAACACCTCAGGAGCTATTACCAATGATTATAGAAATTCTATAAGCTATGCAGCTATGGCCTTTACCGGCAGATGGAATAAAGGAAAAGCTGAAGTTAATACAGATACTTCTTTAAATGAGGATAAGCCCAAAGAAGAATGGAACCACAAGGAGAGAGAAACTCTTTTACTGCTGGCGCAGAAGTCAATCAACTACTTTTTAAATAACTCAAAAATTCCTTCTCCAGAGAATTTGGGCATAGAAATAAATGAACATCTCAAAGAAAAACGGGGCGTATTTGTTACACTCACGGAAAATGGAGAGTTGCGCGGATGTATTGGCGAGATATATCCGACAAAATCTCTCTATCAGGCAGTAATAAACCAGGCTGTCAATGCGGCCTTCAACGATCCTAGATTTCACCATGTGTCTAAATCAGAACTTCATTCTCTGAAATATGAGATTTCTGTTCTCTCTATACCTTACAGAGTTTTTTCCTGGAATGATATCAGGCTTGGAAAAGACGGAATAATCCTTATGAAAAATGGGAATAGAGCCCTTTTTCTTCCACAGGTTGCAATAGAACAAGGTTGGACACTTGAGGAAACACTAAGACATCTTTCGATGAAAGCCGGACTACCTCCAGACTCTTGGAAAGATGCTGACTTCATGGTTTTTCAGGCAGAAGTCTTTTGATATGATTTGCCGGCTGCGTTATATTTCCTTCTTAAAGTTACGAATATTTTGTTGCTTTATGGTGTAGTTCATTTAGCATTTATAATGCATCGTGTTTTTGTATGATTGTAAATGACGCATTCATGAATATTTAAATAAAACAGAATTTTAAATAAGCGGAAATTTCTAACAATGGAACCTATTCTTCTTCTCGGTACTGCATCAGTTTCTCCTTTTTATGCTTTTTCTCATAGCGACACAGTAGGCAAAATTATAGTTATCGCGTTATTCATTGTTTCGATATACAGCTGGACTGTAATGATTGATAAGTTCATTAACCTGTCCAAAATGCTGAAGCAGTCTAGAGCTTTCAAAGCTATTTTTCGAGATGCTAAATATCCTTTGATGATTTTTATCGAAGGCAGGAAAGAAAAATCAATGCTGGGAGAACTCTACATGAAAGCTTCCATAGAACTTCTCGATTTCTATAAACTTGATGAATTGCATGCCAACCAATACGGAAGCAGGGCTTTCCCGTCAAAAAAACTTTCATTCGGGCAGCTTGAAACCGTAAGAACAGTTCTGGATCAGACTGTGTCTGATAATATAATTGAACTTGAAGATAAAATGGGTTTTCTTGCCACTGCCATTAGTATTGGCCCGCTGATGGGTCTTTTCGGAACAGTGTGGGGCATAATGATGGCTTTTATTTCTATGGCAGTTATTGGTAAGGCTGATATTCCGGCGATGGCTCCCGGTGTCAGCAGCGCTCTGCTTACTACAGTTCTAGGGCTTACGGTAGCCATTCCTTCTCTTATAGGCTATAATGTTCTTGCCAGTTATATTAAAAAACTTATTGCTCATATGGATAATTTTTCTGATGAATACATAACAAAACTTAAACTGGAGCAAAACGATTAGCGCTGCTGATGAGAAGACAAAGGCGAAATTCCCAACTCTCTGCTATAAATCATATTGATCTGACGAACCTCATCGATGTAGCTTTTACATTGCTGATTGTTTTTATGATAACGATTCCTCTGGTTGAATACAATGTGAATGTATCTCCGCCCGAAATGAATGCTCAGGCCATTGAAGATAAAGACAGTGTTTATGTAAATTTGAACAGCAAGAATCAGGTTTTCTTTCAGGATCAACCAGTAACAAGAGATGAACTTCAGGGCAAAATCGATTCCTCAGTGACTGCTAAACCTAATTCAACTGTATTTCTAAGAGCTGACGGAATTTGTTCCTACAATCAGGTAATGGATGTGATGAAAATTATCAAGAGCGCCGGGGCTAAAAATATTTCCCTTATTACTCTCAAGGAAGATTAAAAGAAAAAGCCTGCCGAAGCAGGCTTAATAGAAATCCAAATGCCTTTCCGCTTATTTAATAAGCTCTTTTGTTCTTTTAACTTCTGCATCTATGCTTGTAACCAAATCATTCATGATCTCTTCACATGATTCGGATTTATTAATTAGCCCTACTGACTGCCCTGCCATAAGCGATCCATATTCTACATCTCCGTCAATAGCAGCTCTTCTTAAGGCTCCCATCCAGAATTCTTCTACTTTATGCTGAGCCAAATTCCTGTTTATAGTGCCTTCTTCAATCTGTTTTAACAAACTTAACTGGAGCTTTCCGAACTCTTCGTAGCCTTTATTTCTAAGGGCTCTGACTGCTACTACAGGCAGTCTGCTGTCAAACTGCGGAGTAGCTATCGCATCGCGGGCATTGGCATTGATGAATTTTTGTTTAAACTTTGGATGAGCAAGTGATTCATGAGCCATTGCAAAGCGGGTTCCGAGCTGAACTCCTGATGCTCCCATCATTAAGAGATGAGCACATAGCTTTCCTGTGGCAAGTCCACCTGCTACAAATACCGGTACTTCATTAATTGCAAAAAGTACCTGTTGGAGTAATACAACCAGGCTTACATGTCCAATATGCCCGCCAGCTTCCGAACCTTCGAGCATAATCGCGTCTGCTCCATACCTGACCATCCTGTGCGCAATAGAGTCCGTGGAAGCAAAACATATTACTTTTGCTCCTGTATCCTTTGCTGTCTTAATCTCTTCTTTATCTGGAAAACCGCCGGCAAAGATAACATAAGGCAGTTTAAGCTCTTTGATTAATTCTAAATGTTGCTTGTATGCTGGAGCTATGGTAATAATATTTACGCCAAACGGCTTATCTGTAAGCTTTCTTGTTTCTTCAACTTGTTTCTTGAGAATGTCCGGTGGCGTGTTCCCACCTGCAAGACAGCCGAAACCGCCAGCATTGCATACCGCTGAAATCAGATGAGGCTCACTGACCCATGTCATGGCACCTGAAATAATAGGGTATTTTACTCCTAAGAAGTCTTTTCCTCTTCTAAACAGTTTCTTTGTTGTTTCTGAAATCATTAAATGCCCTCCTAAGTTTTTAGTACGAGAATAACGCTGCACAATATTTGTTATATTTTATTCATGAGGAAAATCCATGCTTCCAGAGCTTTTAAATTAAAAATCAATTGAATTTTATTTTCGCTCTGATTATATTGCAGGAGTATTTAAGCCGAAGTGGCGAAATGGCAGACGCGCTAGACTCAAAATCTTGTACCCGCAAGGGTGTGGGGGTTCAAGTCCCCCCTTCGGCACCAATTATCAAGCAGTTTTCTGCTTCGGGATGTAGCGCAGCCTGGTTAGCGCGTTTGACTGGGGGTCAAAAGGTCGAGAGTTCGAATCTCTCCATCCCGACCATTCTTCAAGCATCATATTTTTATAATATTATGTTCTATGTGTACATCCTAAAGTTATCAACTAACCAGCTATATACAGGATATACATCCAATTTAAAACGGCGACTCCTTTGCCCGAGCGGGTGCTCGCGCTGGCCAGGGAAGTAGTTACGACTCAAATGCAATTTCCGGGTTTAAGCTTTTATCCTTCTAAGTTAGGATACTGTTAGTAAGCAAAAACAGAGTTGAATAATATTAAGACCTTATTATTTTATCTTTGTGGTTGGTAGTAGCTCTAAATATCCCTTTCTCCCTTTCATATCTCCCTAGACTACTGCCAGCCTGTTTCACTGAAGGAAGTTCTAGTCCCACTTTATTAACTGTCAGAATTGCTTTTCTAAAAAAAGTGTTTAGCATAGAAATTGGAATCCCATGTTTTGTATGTGTATTTATAGGATTAATTGGATGCAATGATATTAGCCAAAGGGATTATCCAAAGTATGTTTCAATAAGAACTCAAGGAGCAGAAATGTCTAATGATTTTTCATTAAACTTTTTGGAAGACCTGCCTTTTCAGATTTTTGTATTTATAGAATCCGATAAGTACGGCATAGTCAATCAGAAGCATTCTGATTTTATAGGCAAAGCTAAAAAGGATTTGGAATATGCTAATATATTCGAAACTCTTCCTAACGATTTAGCTCTGTTATTGGAAGGTTTTAGACCTAATTCCAAGTACAAATACGACAAGCCTGCATTAGTGTCGTCCAGGAAGCCATATGTTCAGCTAAAGAGGGCAACTATGGTGTTGGCGCATGCATATATTTTTCGAGATTGATTTGTATCTGTTGTTATTAAATCAGCCGGAGCATCAAGCGTTGTAATTTGACTATCATGTCAAGGAGGCCTAATGGGAAAAAATGGTCCTTTTGGGTCAGAGAATTCTTGTTCGATACTTCTGGTGTTTACGAAAAGTGATTTAAAAACGACAAGGCAGAGGAATGAGAAAATGACTCTGCTTTACTGATATGAACTTAGATGAAGAAGGTATTGAGCGGCCTCATATAATTAAATCGTTGCTTGAATACTGTGAACTCGACACACTGGCTATGTTAATGACCTATGAGCATTGGAAATCCCAGCTATGATGTTTTCAGAATTATTTTATTTGCATTAAATCTGTTTTGAGATTAAATATCATTCAACAATCTAAGAAGCTTGTAAACAAAAAGAATGAGAGGATATAAATGAATTCATATACGAGATATATCAACACTGTTAAAGGCTTACCTGTAGATTTCATTCCGCGTGTTCCTATTTTAATGCATTTTGCCTCAGAGTATATAGGAGCAAGTTACAAACAATTTGCATCAGATCATAATGTTTTAGCTGAAGCTAATATCAGATGTGCAGAGGATTTTGGTTTTGACCAACTGAGCTGTATTTGTGATTCATCCCGGGAGACCCATGGCTTTGGAGCAGAAGTTACTTATCTAGAGGAAACTGTACCCAAGGCAACTTATCTTCTGGAAGAGACAAAAAATTTAAACATTCTCAAAAAGCCAAACCCTTATAAATCAGAAAGAATGTTTGACCAAATTCAGGCAGTTAAACTCTATAATGAAAAATATAAGGGGCAATACTCGATACTGGGCTGGGTTGAAGGCCCTGCGTCTTGTGCAACTGAACTGAGGACTATGACCAATTTTGCAATTGACTTAATTGATGATCCTCCTTTTACAGAAGATTTAATGGATTTATGCACTGATGTTGAAATTGAATTCGCCCTTGCTCAGGTAAAAGAAGGCTGTGACACTATAGGGGTCGGTGATGCCGTGGCCAGCCAGGTTTCCCCTGATTTATATAATAATCTTATACTGCCAAGAGAAAAGAAACTAATTAAGGCCATTCAGGATGCAGGAGCTTATGTCAAACTTCACATTTGCGGGAATATCACTCATCTCCTTCCCTGCATAGCCGAGTTAAATGTGGATTTAATAGATATTGACCACATGGTTGATGTCGCTAAGGTAAGAGAATATCTCGGGAAAAAAGTTGTAATAACTGGAAATCTTGATCCTGTCCAGGATATTTTGTTCGGGAAACCCGAAAAAATCATGGATGGTTTCCGGAGAGTTTATGAAAAGGCGGGAAATCCGTATATGATTAATGCAGGATGTGAAATACCGCCCAAAACTCCTTTTGAAAATTTAAAGGCTCTCTGCACTAAACTTAATTATAGCTCAAATTAATATCTGTATAAAAACAGCTGAGAATGCAATTTCTCAGATAGACTAACAATAAGGAGCATGTCTTATGGCAGCACAAAAATTCTACAATGTAAAGAAACGCGAATCAGTAACTATTGACGAAGGTAAATGCACAAAAGTCATTTATTCAAAAACGGTCGCAGGAAAAGTTCAGGAACGCTATGCGGTCAGAGCTAAAGATGATGACGGCACAAATCTCACAAGGTTTATGAGCAAAAAAGACTTTGATGCAGCTAAATGTCCAACAGCAAAATAGTTTATCAGACAAAACTTTATCTCCTCTGTTCTAAATTATTAAGGACAGGGGATTTATTTTTTACAGATTATTTCTTGCCAAAACCAATAGAGTTATGTCCTTGCAGTTTCTCGGCCTACCGAGAGCCTTTTTAACCCAGATTTTGCAGCCGGAACAATAAAAATAACAGATACATAAATCTGTTTATAAAATTTAAATGCAAATTTTGTGTTTAAGTTTACATGCAATGAGACTATTAGACTAGAAGCAGCAGGATTTTGTTAAGGAGAGTTTTTAGAAGCTTTATATTCCGTCATATAAAGCGTGATAAATACATGGAAAGGCATAGCATTCTTATTAATACAACCTTAACAACTAACGACGGATATAGGTTATGGGAAAAATCTTTTTGAATAAATTATCTTTTTTACTATCAAGCAGT
Source organism: Lentisphaerae bacterium GWF2_38_69 (assembly GCA_001803205.1). GTDB lineage: Bacteria > Verrucomicrobiota > Lentisphaeria > Victivallales > GWF2-38-69 > GWF2-38-69. The sequence goes on from MHBE01000030.1 coordinate 14,058, forward strand.
TTTATGTTTTGCCTGACAATAAGCGCATCTGCAATAGTTTACGCTGTTTATATAGCTGCGCTTAATATCTTCTTCTTCTTTTTGCAGAATCAATGCAAAACTCCGCAATCACCCATTAATGAATAAGCTACAGCATCGTTCTTATCAACCACTGCGCTAATATTCTGTGAACTGATAATCAATACGGTTTTGACATCATCACAAGACATCAAATATTTACTCGCCGCATTAATTGCAGTCGCACCTCCAAGACAAGTGTCATTCATATCAAATAGCACATGAGCATTATTTGCTTTTAGAAAGTTTTACAAGTCTTGGAGCGAGTAGTTAATGTGTTAATATTTAACAATATTTATTAAAATTGAACAACAAAATGTTAATAATAGAAGTTTTTATAAAATAATTGTCCTTTCATCCAGGTTTATAGTATATAATCTGCTTCAATGATTTTTGATGTGGTTGGGCTTCTTGTTTTTTTTGAAAAAGGAATTTGAAATCTGGTGATTATAAATAGGATAAGTATTTAATAATATTAAGGATAAAATAGGAGTTAAACATGAAAAGAAGCAGACTGTTTATCTTAGCATGGTTTGTAACTATAGCAACAGTATCTATATGTGCGAACGACAGTATTCCTAAATACCTTGACTGGAAATGTCAAACACAATTAGAAAGATTAAATGCTTCCAAGCCTAAAGTTAAAGATCCAGATACTCTTGTATTTAGTGGAGGAGGAATACGCGGTATAGCATATTGCGGAGCCACACAGTATATGGAGGAAAATGGAAAGCTGGAAAAAGTTAATCGTATAGTAGGAAATTCTGCAGGGTCTCTTACAGCTGTTTTTTTAGCAATAGGATGCAAGTCTGACGAAATAAAACAACTTATGATGGGAACAAACTTCAGTTATTTTCTAGATCCTATTGATCCACAAAGGCTAGACTTATTTGAAATACTTAAAGACCCATTCAATGGTGTAATTAAGTACCGCGAGGCAATAATTGAATTTCTTATTGAAGACTACGGATTATGCAAAGGTGAAAAATTAAAGGAATTTGTAGAAAAAGAATTCAAAACTAAAAAATTATCTCCAAATATTACGTTTAATGAACTTTACAAGAAAACTAAAAAACATCTTGTTGTAACAGCTTGTAGTTTGTCGTATGGCAGAACTTGTATGTTTGACTATAAAACAGCCCCAGATATGCCGGTTATAACAGCAGTGATGGCTTCCATGTCGATTCCAAATGTCTACATACCAGTTCGTTATACTCCAAAAGGTTCTGATTTAATAGATTTTCTTGTAGATGGTGGAACTACGAGAAGTTATCCTGTATGGTACTTTGACAGCATAAAGGCTAAAACCTTAGGATTTTTATTGTATGGCAAAGGCGAACACATAAAACCTGATCAAAAACCTGAATATAAACCAATGGATGATATTTTTAAGGTTGAGATAGCCTTTTTGATGCTGATGTCTAACAACAAAGAAACTGTTATAGATATGGGTAATGCATATAGAACTGTGTTTATAGATTGCGATGATATAAGCCCATTGAAATTTGATTTGGATGGAAAAACTAAGAACAAACTTATAGAAGCAGGCTATAATGCTGCAAAAGAATATTTTGATACTCCCTAATGGAGTATCGGACATTAAGATATCAGTTACATTATTAGGCTATAAGGTCAATTCCATTGAATTAAGTGATTATTGCCTAGAAACGAGAATTAAGAGAGTTAGAAATTCTGAATTACTGCAGGCTGCAGCAAGATATTAACTGGATTGATGCTCTGCAAGAAGAGGTAGAAGCTCTAGATGAATATTATTAATATCTTTGAGCCGTACTAAGAGCCTTTTAATCAAAACTATGCATCTCATTGTTTCCTGTTTGAAATGTATGTCTTTCGCCCTCAAAAGTCCGTTACTGCGTATAAGATGTTTAAGAGATTCAATTTCAGAAATGTTATCCAGTATGATACTATGATAACTGTTATGCTGCTCATCATTTGAATGGATATCAAAAACCCCGCAAAGCGAATTGATTTTTTCGAATAATTCTTTATTTATTTCTGAAATAAATAATTTATATTCTTCAGAAACTAAATTTAGGTTCCTCGATGTTATCAGAAGCCTTTCAACAGCATCGCACCATTTTTTTAGAAGAGACTGCTCTGTTAATGTTATTGAGCTTGTAATAGTTAATTTGTCAATGTTGAATTTCAGCAGAGAAATTCCTTCTATGAGGATTGAAGGAAAGTAGTCTGCTGAGTTATCGATTTTGAATTTATTGAATCTTTTCCAGAAACATAAAATGCCGGTTTTCACTACTTGAAAATAATTATTATTCCATAATAAAATCGACATAATCCACATGACGGATATTCCGAAAAATATACTTATAAAACGCATGAAAACACTCTCCAGACTCATTACCGGTCCCCAAGTAGGAATGAAAGCTACGCTGAAAGCTAAAAATATCTGAAGCCCCATATACGATATCCTTGGACATTTCAGCATAATCATTGCTGAGAAATAACCGACAAGGAATACGCACATAAGCATAACCAGTGTGGATTCTATGCTAAAAAATAAAAGAATACATCCCAGTAGAAAACCTATACTGCATCCAAGAAATCTTAATATCCCTTTAAGCCTTGATGAAAGATAGTCAGGCAGAGATGCTGTCATAACAGCTATTGTAATATTTGCAGTACCCATGTCTGATGGTAAATCAAGAAATTTCCATGCCCAGATAACTACGACAAGCGTTATTGCCGTTTGGATAGCAAATCGCATATGAGGTTTATGTATGAATAATGTTTTTCCGAAAAAGCTGTATTTTTTATAGCCAAGGAATTCATCCTGATATAATTCAGGATCTTTTTTTGATTCGGTTAATTCTTCCTTGTATGCATTTTCCCTTAAAATAAAAAATGTTATATAGTCCTTTAGGATTACTATCGATTCATTGAAGATATAAGTGTCAGAAGTAGAATAAGTATAGTGCCGCCCTTTTTTAACTATCTTATTGTATTTGATGTCAATTATTGCTAATTGCATTTTAATGTCTTTGACTATTTTTTCAATGTTTATTTTCTCGTCCAAAAGAGCGATTGACTCGAATATTTCAATAATCTTTAAGATTTGTTTGCGGAAGTTAGACTGGAATGAAACTGATTTTAAATTGCAGACAGACTGATGGAAAGTCATAATTTCATCTATGTAATCAGAAACCCTTTTATAATCTATTCCTGTTGGTTTATGGGAGATTACCTTTTTTTCGAATTGCGCATTATAGGAAAGAGCATCAATAGCTTTGATAAGACTTCTGATAGTTTCGTATTGCTTTTTTACTGGTTCAATATTAAATGCACTCATAATGTACTGCGTGAAAATTTCCCTGTTGTAAGCAGAGAGTTCTGTCTTTAACTGTCTTAATTTTGATTTTAGTTCATCTGCAGCGTATTTAGGCTTGAATAAATAGTTAAGCAATAAATACACTAGAATTCCTATTAGAAGATTCATTGCTCTGTCAAATGCTGTTAGGGCAAAATCGGCAGGACTCAAAACTTTCTCAAAACTGACAGATGTGATTAAAATAAAAGCAAGGACTATCATAAACCAGAAGTACCCCATATGTCTGGAAGTAGCGTACTTATAATAACATGCCGTAGAAACTAGAAAGAGCAGTATCGTATAGTAAAACTGGTTCTGTATAGTGAATCCCCAGATTAAAAAAGCTACAAAAGCTCCTGTTATAGTTCCTGCTATCCTGTAAACTCCTTTTTCTATGCCTACACCGAGATAAGGTGTTATCATAATAAAACAGCAGAAAGGAGCCCAGTAGCTTGATCCAAGTTCCATTTCAAGACTTATCAAATATGCAATGCATGCTGACAGCGAGGCTTTAACGCAAGTAAAAGATTTTGAATCTTTCAAAGAAAAGTTGGTATAGAAGGATTTTATGTCTTCAATTATTGTCTTTGTGTAGTAGTTCACGAAAATATGGAGAGTAAAAAATTTTTACCAGAAAAGGACATAGACTCTTGCGCTTGAGCCCATTTTAAGATTCATGTATTGCGGTTTATTTAATATTTTAATAAGGACTGTGAATCTTTGCTGGAGTCTTATCCAATCGATGGTTGGTTCAATATACGGCAATGTTTTATCTACAGCCTGTTCTCTGCTTATGGCATTGAGAATGCTTACTACTTCTCCTTCAATTATCTTAAAAGGATACAGGTCAGGCATTATAAAGACTTTTTGTCCGGGCTTTATCCTTCCCACCCAGAATTCTTTGAAATTAGCTTCAACCCAGCATTCCTGTGACTGCACTATCCCGAATACGCTTTGCCCTGCATGGAGATACATTCCAGGCATAAGGTAGTTGTTCACTATAAATCCGGCAAAAGGGGCTTTTACCAGAGTGCTTTCAAGGTTATATTTTGCGTTATTGAGCTGAGCCGTGAGCTGCTTAATAATAGCTACCTGTTCTGCTTCATTGTTTTTCGCATCGTCTATAGCTGTTTGTATTTTGGTATATTCAACCTTGTCTTTTTCATAGTCATAGAGTTTTCTTTGGTATTCTTCAGTAGATTGGGCTTGTTTATCCATAAGGAATTTATATCTTTCTACTTCTATTACATCTATTTTCAACTGGTCAGTTATTGCTTTCAGTTGCAACTTATAATTTGTTACTTGATCCGAGTAGAGTTGTTTTGTAGCGTTAGCCAGCTCAATTTGAGCCTGAAGTGTTTCTACTGTCATTTTGTAGGAATATGGGTCGAGCTGAAATAGTTTATCGCTTTGCTTGACGAATGTATTAGTCCCCACATAAACCTGAGTTACAAATTCTTCAACTCTCGGGCTTATTTCAGTCCAATTGGCTCTGATATAAGCATCGGAAGTATATCCGCCCTGAACATAAAATATCAAGATACAAAACAAAATCACTATAAGTGAAATAGTAATCCATTTTGCCTTTTTCGTTATTTTCATTATAAGCCCTTGTTTATGAAGTTTGGTGCAGCGCTTATACAATTTTAAAAACTAATTGAGAAATATCAATATTAGTTACATAGAAAAATGGACTTGCGTGTTTTATATTTAAAGGCCTTTCTGAGTCATCATTTTCAGTATAATCTATAACATAAATTTACTATGAACGAATCTACCGAAAGCAAAGAAACAATAAATACTAATTCCTCGAATTACACAGCTAGTCAGATTACAGTTCTTGAAGGCCTCCAGGCAGTCAGGATGCGTCCAAGCATGTATATTGGCGATACAGGGCAGAGAGGACTGCATCACCTTGTTTATGAAGTGGTAGACAACAGTATTGATGAGGCTCTTGCAGGTTATGCCAAAGAAGTTAAAGCCATAATTCATATTGACAATTCAATTACTGTTATTGATGACGGACGAGGAATTCCTGTCGATATTCATGAAGGAGAAGGCAAGCCTGCTGTAGAGGTAGTTCTGACAGTTCTTCATGCCGGAGGAAAGTTTGATCACGATGCTTATAAGGTTTCTGGCGGTCTGCATGGTGTCGGAGTATCATGCGTAAATGCTCTGAGCGAATGGCTTGAAGTCGAAGTTCACAGAGATGGCATGCTGCACCACATCAGATTCGAGAGAGGCAATACGGTTTCTCCTTTGGCTAAAGTAAGAGAAACCACTCAAAGAGGAACAACCGTTACATTTAAACCGGATACGACAATTTTTTCAACGACTTCTGCTTTTGTCTGGGATATACTTGCAAGCAGACTACGCGAGCTGGCATTTCTTAATAAGGGAGTAAAGATATCTCTTGTAGATGAGAGAGAGCAGGGCAAGGAAGATATTTATTATTATGAAGGCGGAATTGTAGAATTCGTAAGCCATCTGAATAAGAATAAACAAACTTTGCATCCGGAAATTATATATCTGCATAAAGTAAAAGACGATGTCGATGTAGAAGTAGCGATGCAGTACAATGATACATTTGTAGAAACAATTTATTCATATGTCAATAATATCAATACTATTGAAGGTGGAACTCATTTAACAGGTTTTCAGACAGCTCTGACCAGAACTCTGAATAAATATGCGGTCAATGCAAATCTTATTAAGTCTGATAAGGGCATGAGCGGCACTGATGTAAGAGAAGGTTTGACTTCGATTATTAGTATAAAAGTAAGAGATCCGCAGTTTGAAGGGCAGACTAAAACCAAACTTGGCAACGGAGATGTAAGAGGTATTGTTGAATCAGTTGTTAATGATGTCCTGGGATCATTCTTAGAAGAAAATCCTTCTTGTGCCAGAGAGATAATTAACAAAGCCTTAATAGCTGCAAGAGCAAGAGAAGCAGCCAGAAAAGCCAGAGAGCTCATTCAGAGGAAGGGAGCCCTTGAGGGTTTTTCTTTGCCTGGCAAATTATCAGACTGTTCAGAAAAAGATCCTTCTAAGTGTGAACTTTATATAGTAGAAGGAGACTCTGCCGGCGGTTCCGCAAAACAGGGAAGGGACAGTTCTTTTCAGGCTATTCTTCCTGTCCGAGGGAAATTGCTTAATGTTGAAAAGACCACCATTGATAAAGTTCTTGAAAATAAGGAAATACAGTCACTTATAGCAGCTATTGGATGCGGAGTAGGCAAAGAAGAATTTGATCTTTCTAAAATCAGATATCACAGAGTAGTAATAATGACGGACGCGGATGTGGACGGGTCACATATCCGAACTCTAATTTTGACATTCTTCTTTCGCCAGATGAAGCAGATTATAGATGCAGGCTATGTTTATATAGCCAAACCGCCCCTTTTTAAAGTCAGAAAAAAACAGAAAGAGCGTTATGTTGATACAGAAGAGCAATTGGATAAATATCTCATTGAACTTGGCTGTGAAGATATTAAAGCCCAGAGGATTCCTGATATAGAACTTGATGATATTGCGCTTAAAAAATTATTGGATGCCGTCAATACTTCTAAGCAAATAGGACATGCTCTGCTAAGACATGGAATTCAGCTTGACACTTATCTTAAAACTGAGAAGGAAGGAAATTTCCCGATTACAAAGATTGCCTATAGAGAGGCAGATGGATCTATTTTAGATGAATATGCTTACACTGAAGCAGAAGTTTCTGAAAAAATCAATGCTTTCAAAATTAAATGCCTTGATAGGTTTGCGGATGAAGAAATTACTGATGAAGAAAAGGAAAAAAGGCTCTCATATCTCATAGAAACTACTAATATCTACGAGGCCAAAGCTTGTGCTCTTCTTGCTAAAGAACTCGATGAGATGGGAGTTCCAATTAAATATCTTTTTGGAACAGGAGAAGTGGTATTTAAAATCAACTCTGCTGAAAGACCTGCTACCTTGAAGTCACTTAATGATCTTTTTGACTATATCAAAAAATCTGGCAGGCAGGGACTCCATATACAAAGATACAAGGGACTTGGCGAAATGAATGCTGAACAGCTGTGGGAAACTACTATGAAACCTGATACCCGAAAAATGATAAAAGTTACCATGGAAGATGCTTTTCAGGCTGAAAGAATATTTTCTCTTCTTATGGGAGACGATGTTGAGCCTAGAAGAGAGTACATAGAAAAATATGCAGCCGGTGTAAAAGACCTGGATATCTAATGATCAGGCCTGATAAAACAAAGAGACTGCTTTATTTATTAATTCTTTTTTCATCTTTTGTTTTATTATCAGGCTGCTGCACAAATTGCCTTATAGCAAGGTCTGAACTTGCAGGACAGGAAGACCTTGAGCAGTCAAATCCAAGAGCTACTGAAATATGGGCTGGAGATATAGATTCAGTAATTACTTCTGAATACGGAGGAAACCTGCAATCTCTTAAGCTTGACGAAGTTTCGCCCCTAACGCAGTTGTCAGGATACTGGAACTCTGATCTGCTTCTCTATGATGACAGCGGACGGGAATTGAAGATTAAAAAAGTTGAGCTTTATGACAGCGCAAAAAAGGCTACAGTCATAGCAACTTCAACTCTCTCCAATACTGTACTAAAACTCCAGAAAAGCTATCGGATGAATTTTGATACTGGGGATATTTATGCGATTAAGATAATTACAAATACTGCCTCATCACCTGTTAGTTTAACAGCAATGCAGCAAATCACTCTGGCAAAAGGAGGATATTTTATAATCCCTGTAAATGTCGCTTCCCGTTATCCACACCTTTATGAAATAACCGATTCATCTGGAAAAGATATAACTGAGAGCTCGGCAGATAAAATCCACAAAAGTGCTAATAAAATACTCTACAAGGTGGATGAAAATTCCCCTGAATTAACTATAAATTCTGATTCTACTGAAGGCTGGTTTGGATACTTCTATAAAGATACTCTTCTTCTGGTTAAATTTTCTCCATTTTATACTAATCTGGAAAAAAAGGATAAAGTTATATTCAGAGCCCAAATAACCAAAGATTCAGTGAAATGCACCTTTGGAGAAACTTACAGAAATCTGCCTGAGAAAGGAAGTTGTCTTAAACTTTATGAAAAGACAGCGTTAGTGGAGCTTAAGGATGAGATCAATAATTTCGAAGATATCTATACCGCTCTAAAATACCTCAAATTAAGTTTGATAGCCAGACGGTAGCTTTAAGCAGATTATCTCTTGGATGTTTTAGTATGATGGAAATTGAGCAGGAAAAGCAGCATTTTGAGATAGTTCATATCAAGCCATTTTAAAATAGAATTATTTTGAAATCTATTATTCTAATGGAGGGAACGGTGAAACTGCCGGACACTCAATATATAGATTGCTGGAATCTTTTTTATACAAATCCCAAAATGGATAATCCCTGCACTGTTTGGGTCTGGCTTCGTATATTGAACATTTGCCGCTGTCTATTTCCAGTAAAACACAATGATAAACTCCATTTATTTTAATGTCTTTTATATTATGAAGGCCATTTACCCGATTCAGATAACCTGTTTTAAATTGAGTTTCGCTAATATTTAAAAAAGAAGCTACCTCGGCAATTTCATTCTGGTTTATATAAAGATAACTCGGTGTTTTGTTTGAACAGCATCTGCCTTTGCATTCAGCGCATTTTTCAGGATCGAAACTGAATGAGAAACCTTCTCTTTTCACGACTAGCAATCTCCAGCAAACTTACCAGGTACTTTTGGATCGTGGTAAACTTCATCGACATCTATATCTTTTTTATTTTTCTTGTAGAGAAGCTCTCCATGTTGTTCTATGGAGTCCTTTTTGGGATGATGCTTTTTTGTTTCTATTGTTTTTTTTCTGCTCTTCTTCATATTAAATCCATCCTAAATATCAAATTTATACCTTAAATTTAATTTTAGGTTTGCCTTTTACCAATAGTTGAATAATTTTAATTCTTCTTCGGGCGTATAGCTCAGTTGGTTAGAGCGCTACGTTGACATCGTAGAGGTCACAGATTCGAGTTCTGTTACGCCCACCATTTTAAATCCCAAAAATAGCCTCAAAAATACCCCTTTGTCTGCCTTTTTACCTATAGCCTGAAACAGTAAGTAATCGTTAAGTAAAAAGTTCAAAACAGTAAGTAAACAGTAAGTAAAATATTAACCTAAAATGAGCTCAAAACAGTAATTTATTTAATTTTACGCCAAGAAATATTATACTCTGAATCAATTCATTTATACATCTAACCTATTTTTACTCTGTTAAACAGCCTCAACTAGCATTTAGGAAAAGTCATTTTTTGAACTCAAAAGATTAAGTAAAGAGTAAGTTGACTGGAAATAAAAACAACACGCTATAATACATCTTTTCAGAAAAATTAAATTGATCATGACTTTTCTTAGAAAATGTGTAAGAGAAAACTATTCAGCTTAAAATCTTAGCTTTGAATATTATTTTACTTTTTTGTGAGGATATTGAAAGAGGCTTTCCTGAAGAGAGATTGTGGTGAGGATGTAAGCGTCAAATACAGCCCATCTATGAAATAAAAAAATAGTTGTTAAGTTTTGATATCTTTGAAAAAATAAAAAGGATATCAGAATGAAAAGGCACAGGGAAGCAACAATAAAGAAATGGTCAGGCCTTGTATCAATACAGGCAAAAAGCACTTTAAATGTTCCTGAATTTTGCAGGAAGCAGAAAATTCATGAGAATAGTTTTTACGCCTGGCGCAGCAAGCTGAAGAAAAATACTAAAGAGATAACTGAAAATGCCTTTAAAGAGCTTAAGCTTTCTGATTCTTCTAGAGAGAGATCCGGAATACAGATATGTATAAAGGAAAATGTCCATATCATAATTGAAAACCATTTTAATGAAGCTGCATTGTTAAAAGTTGTAAAGCTTCTTTCAGGGCTGTGATGTTCAGCATTGACAGAAGCACCATTTATCTTTATCAGAAGCCTATCCACATAAACAAAAGCTTTGAAGGGCTTTCAACTTTAGTACAGGACAGTTTCCCTGGACAGCTTCTGACAGGAAGATGTTTTATATTTCTCAACCGCTATCACAATAAGATGAAAATTTTATACTGGGATTCTGATGGTTTTGTAATATTCTACAAGCGTCTTGAAAAAGGTCGTTTTTATGTCGGCTCAGATGGCAAATCAGAACTTACACGAAGGGAATTCCAAATGCTTTTTGAAGGAATAAAACCAGAAAAACTTGAGAGTCGTTTCAGCCTGAAAAAAATAACTTAAATATAGTTAAAATGAGTTCAATTATACTCAACTTATGCTATATTTAAGAATGATAAAAAAACATGAGAGCGCCAAGATAAGCTGGTGCAAACAAGTTGGAAAAAAAACAACCTAGGTAAAGCCTAACCAGCAGCCTAGAACTGAACCTCGCATAT
>MHBE01000031.1 GCA_001803205.1 Lentisphaerae bacterium GWF2_38_69
TAAAGCTCGGGTTCAAACTGTCTGCCAAGATTACTCTTTGCTGACTGTGATAACCGTCTAAGCCCCAATATGGGTTATGCTTGACGCTTACCGCAGTGGATACCACAGCTTCAGCTTGTTTCCTCAAATTCAATGCAAAAATGAATTATTTAGCGTTCATTATCTTATTTTTTCACATCACTAAAAACAAAGGACAGCGCTATGGAACCGTCAGATAAACTTATTAGGATTATCGAGATATCAGTTGTTCCTATGTAGATGGTAATCGCGTATCCAGCACTGCGGCAAATAACATTCCTTCTTATTGACTCGAATAGATTGCCAATCTGGCCTCTTCTTGAGGATAATGATTTTTTGAGGGATTTCTTTTTGCAGTAGTCTTGAAGTATTTCGAAATCTTTTGCTGAATTGTTCTAATAGTTAGCATCTTACATGTATGCAGTCGTGGGCTGTATGATTTTTTCAGGTGTAACTTCCAGCACTCCGAGAGGGCAGTAAATCGTGCACATGCTGCATACCTGGCAGTCTTCTATGTATTCGATTTTTGTTTTTTTCTTCTCCTTATCAAGGCGGAACACATCGCAGGGACAGGTATTGACACAACTTCCGCATCCTGTGCAGAGTTCGTATTTCGCTATTCTGACAGCCATATTATTTGCCTCCGACATTCTCTAGATATTCTAATTCTCCGGGGAAGCGGAGAGTGTATCTTTTTTCGTATGGTTCATTAATGTTTCCTTGCCATTTCTGTGGAACAGGTTCTTTTTTTAAACTCATTTTACTGTCTTTTCCTTTACTGATAAGAATCCATGCGAGCCATTCCTTGTCATTTCTTGCAGGGAAATCCTGACGGTAATGGTTGCCGCGGCTTTCTGTTCGCATCAGGCATGCCCTGAGTTTCATTTCGGCATTTAAAGTCATATTGCACACTTCATGAACCAGTCTTAACTCGTGGTTATCTTTTGCTTTCATCCTGGTCACAAGATTCTGCTGGAGAAATTCGATTTGATTCAATGTGCTCTCAAGTCTCTTCTTCTCCATTACAAGCAGAATGTAGTAGGGAGCCATCGTATTCAGAAGAACCTGATTGACCCATCTTGGATTAAATCCACGGGAAGACTTTAAAGGAGCAAACATCCTTTCAGAAGCTGAAGTTACAGAGTCACTTGATACAGTTGAATTATTGCATTGGGATGCAAAAACAGCTGCGGCTTCTCCTGCACGGTAACCTTGAACGGCAGAACCTGACAGTCCCATGCCAGTGGAAGGGTATGCTGCTCCGCAGATCATTGAAGCTAATGCATCTCCTGCGGCATACAAACCCGGAATTCCTGAATAGCACTCATTGTTCACAGGCCAAATTCCCTCAGACTTATGAACCCCAAGACCTGTCGCTGCGCCCATAACAATATTGCCCTTAGGCAATTTAGGCATAAGGCTTTTTCCTTTATTGCGGTAGTCTTCAGGATTTTTCGGGGGTGGCTCTTTAGGAAGGAATTCATTAAGAGGTGGAGCATTCTTGTGAATTTTAAAAATAGGATCAATGCTTACGCTCGGCCCTTCCAATTCTGGGCCTTTGGTAGGGTAGATACGGTTAACGAAGATTTCCTCTTCCATCTGGAAAACATCCCATGGATTGATATCTCCCGTGAAATGGAAGTCCATAAAGTCTTTGCCTGCAATGCTTGCTCCTGCATTATAAGCCATAGCATCTCCATCAAAGGTTGAACAGTGTATCGGATACCCTGGAGCCTTGTACCCCCCTGCGCCTGTGCAGAGAATTACTGCTTTTGCTGAAAAGAGCATTATTTCAGAGCTTTCCATATGAAAGCCTATGGCTCCAATTATTTGTTTATCGTCTTTCAAAAGCTCAGTTATCATAACTCTTTGAACCATAGTTATGTCTGCTTCTTTCAAGATCTTAGGCATTAGGATTCTGCGGTCATGGCCTAAAAGGTATTTTCGGGAAGAAATTGAAGATGTTTTGTCCCATTCTTCTGGACGACTATCAACAATTCCCCAGTTTAAAAGCTCTTTATATCTGGCTAATGAATCCTCAATCTGCATATTGAAGTAAGCAAGATTTACGAGGTATTCTCCTTTTGACTGTACTGCTTTTATCCACTCTTGTGGATCGTCTCCCAGTGACTCATCAAAAATACTAAAAGTATTTGCCCATGGTGTAAAGCCCGAACGGCCAACAGTCCCTTTATCTGTAATCGTTACTTTAAGCCCTTTCTGATTTGCTCTGATTGCCGCATAAAATCCTGCCATACCGCCGCCTATGACCAGGACATCGCATTCGAATCTATTGGTCTGTTTCTCCTTTGAAATCATTGTGTCAAAATTCTCCTTCTTTTAGAGTAGTACAGAGAGACATCAGCTCTTCTGCTATTCATAGATTCTTTCTCATGAGTAAAAATTTCCATTCAGATATTGTTTTACCTGCTCCTTTAGCTCTGATGAATAAGTTTTTTGCTAATTTATATTTTAGATTTAGTTTTTGTTAGATTAATCAGTTTCTGAATCAAGAAATAGAATACAGGCACGAGGAGAGTTCCGAAAATACATGATATAAGCATTCCTCCTAAGATAACTGTGCCAAGAGATTTTCTGCTTACTGCGCCTGCTCTGGTGGCCAACACGAGCGGGACTACTCCAATAATGAACGAAATCGAAGTCATAAGTACAGATCTGAAACGGAGCCTGGCAGCAAAAATTGCAGAATCAAAAACATTCATGCCTTTTTCGTGCTGCTCTTTAGCAAATTCTACTATCAGTATGGCTGTTTTGGCTGCCAATCCGAAAAGGATTACAAACCCTACCTGCGTGTAAATATTATTCTCCACATTCCACCACCACAGGAAAATCAGAGAGCCGACAAACGCAATAGGAATCGATAACATCACGGCAAAAGGGATCATCAAACTTTCGTATTGCGCTACAAGGAAAAGGTAAATAAAGAGCAGGGCAAAGGCAAAAATGTATATTGTCTTATTTCCTGCAAGTTTTTCCTGATAAGAGAGGTCTGTCCACTCATAACTGTATCCGTCGGAAAGGTTTTTGTCGGCTATTTTTTCCATAGCAGTCATTGCCTGCCGGGAATCAAGCTGCCTTCCTTGTTAGGGAAGAGTGCCTGAGTAAGCACTGAGCCGGTCGAAGTATTGACAGTATTGTCAGAATAAGAAAGATACCCTGTTTGGTTATATATAATTCCGTCATCAAATTTTAATTTGACAATTACTTCTTTAGAAGCTTTGTCAAATGTGGGTATTCCGCGGGTTAAACCAAGAAAATGGTTTTCAGGGATACTGAATTGAACTCTCATGGGATCTATGGAGACAAGTGTTGTAAATTTAGTGTTTCCTGTCAGCGTGTCACTGTCAAGTTTTGAGTTTTTAAGTGTCACCTGGCTGTCATCAAGGTTGAATATATCACGCCCTTTTAATGCCTCATTTTTATTAAAACTACAACTGTCCACATTTACAACTGTAGCACCAATCTGTGAAGCACGGCTGATTACATAGATAGCTCCTCCATCTTTTCCGGCGCTGTTTCGATTAAAAACACAGTTTGTATAGTTGCTATGCGCTCCGTAATCATCATACATGGCTCCTCCGTCTGATATTGCCATGTTGAGCCTGAAAAAGCAGTTGTTGTAGTTTATTACATTTCCTTCTCTGGATAGTACTGCTCCTCCGTATATGGCTTGATTATTAATGAATGTTGTATTTGAGATAGTAAGTTCGCCTTTTGCGAAAATATATATTGCTCCGCCTTCGATTGCCTGATTATTGACAAAATTGCAGTAGGCAATACTCATTTTGAATCCTACGCCTGGACCCGGATTATCTACAGGTATGTATTCTTTGCCTGCGTGGTATGCCAGAAGCCCGCCCCCTTTGCCATTGTAAGTGGAACCGTACGCGATTCCGTCTGATATAGTTAATCCGTCGAGTACAGTATTATTTGCTCCGTATAAAACATGGGGGTAAGTAAAGTTTGTATTTTTAACTTTTGCGCTCAGAATTGTCGGATTCTGTGGGATGTTTCTATCACTGAGATTTTTCTCAATTCCCTTGAAACCGCCATAAAGTTTTACATCATCGTACATTATAAATGCCGCAATCTTATCATTTGAAGCAATTGACGGAGTGTATGTTCCTGACTTTATCCAGACTGAGCCTTTCTTTTGTGCAGCTATGTCTATAGCCTGCTGGAGGTTAGAAATAGCTTTTTCCCATGAAGAACCGTCTTTCTGAAATTTATCAGCTGATTCAGGAGCAACGAAGACAATACCTCCAATTGCATCTTCTCCAGATTTAATTTCCGGCCTTTCATAGGTGTTAGTATAGGTAACAGCGCCTTTATTCTGATAATAGGTGCTGATCAGTTTTTTTATCAGGCTGTTTTCCATGAGAGTTAAACCGTCAAGGTTTGATTGATACCCTACTAGGGTGTCGGGTAGTTCGGTAATGGTGTTTTCGTCTAGAATGTCTTTGAGGTTGCTGAATGGAATAAAATTATTTAAAGATATAAAGTTGAACATTGGAATAAAGGAGTTCAGTGAAACTACTATGTCTTCATGCCAGTTGTAAACATTATCAATTGATGAATTTATGACTATGGGGTTATTCTGGGCACCGGTTCCCTGGTAGAGTCCGCTTCCAATTCCGCTTGAAACCTGATTGTCCTTGATGGTCACATTTACAAGAACAGGAGACGAACCTCCGTCATTGCCTATGGCACCTACTATTGTTGCGCTGTTTGATTTAAAAAGACAGTTAAGAATGATAGGCGATGCGGCGAAATCGTTATACATTCCCCCACCCTTGTCCCCGCATGTATTACCTATAAAAGTACAGTTGATGAAGAGTGGCATCGCTCCTAAATCATTGCTTACAGCGCCACCGCGGAATTCTGCTTTGTTGTTGAGAAACTGAACATTTATAAACTGAGCCTGAGCTTTGTCCGGGTCCTGCACATTGTAAACCCCGCCACCTTTGGGTGAAGAATTGTCTTTGAAAATACAGTTGCGCACAATCGGGCAGACCATGAAATTACTCATGCCGCCACCGACATGCATGTCATTTCGTTTTATATCGTCGGGGAGTAAATGCATAGTGGAACTGCCTGATTCATAAGAGTCAGAAATTGTGAATCCGTCGAGTATAGCTTTACTTGCTCCCTTGACTACTGTAGTGCTGTTTTTTGTTTTGTCGCCGTTTCCTATATTCCCGCTCAGAATGGTCAGGTTCTTATTGAAATCCCTCTGGGTAAGTTTACTTTCATCGCCGGAGAATCCGCCATAAACAGTTAGATTTTCCTTTAGTTCAAAAGATTTCCCGCGGTCAGAAGAGTCCGGGTAATATGTGCCTTTTGCTACCCATATTTCATCCCCTGGTTGTGCTTTGCTTAAAGCGTTCTGAAGAGAATTGAAAGCATTCTGCCAGCTCAGTCCGTCCTGATTTGACTGATTTGTGCTGTTCACATACCAGAGGCTCTTTGCAGAGGCAAAAATTGAGAACATTACAAATCCGCAGGCCAATAGCAAAGTTTTCTTATAAGACCTATGAAAGTTAAACATAAAGATTCCTTTTTCAGTAATTATTTTATTAGTATTGGTTTAAAAATTGTGAACGGCGGGAATTTTAGCCCGAAGTATTCATCGAGTATGCTTAAATACTCTTCCTCGGTTACCGTGATTGTTTCCTGATGACCGTTGCGGCGGATTTTTAAATTGTGATTATGCAGAATGATTCTTCCTTCAGGAGTAGGTCTTGTGGCTATCCTGTTCTGGAGAAAGACTGATTTTTTTGAATGTGAAGTGAAGTAGTTAAACTGGTCAAAATCTTCAGGAAGGCGGGTAGTTAGAGTAAACGAGTAAAGTTTTGACCAGTTTTCCTTTATGAACACATAGAGGACATATTCTTCTATTTCTTCAGATCTTGGATGTTCAAGCATGAGTTTGAATGTTTCTGAGAACTGTTTGAACGGAGTATCCGTTATCAGAGGTAAAGGCTCGATAATGCAGTTACCTCCAAAACCTGTATCTGCAAGATATTTATTATTGCCAATTGTGACTAAGAGACATTTATGTGTGCCATTCGAAGGAGGAACGCTCCCGAGAAGCCTTTTGACTTTGAAGTTCAATTGAATAAGTACTAGAGCAAGCAGCTCATTAAGTTCATGGCACCAGCCTCCTCTCTTGTTTTCTATTATCTTTTCAAAAAGAGACTTTTCGTCGAGTTTGATTAAGTCTTCAGGGTCGCTTGATGTGTCATGAATTGCCAAATTCTCAAAAGGTATAGAGAATGCTTGGGCTTTGTGGATGTTTCTTAGAGTCTCATAGGAAACATCAGTAGAGCCCATGTAGTTTATGCGTTCAAAATATTTGTCCAGATCTATCATATAAATAGAAGAGGGTTAAAAAATGTATTTGTTTTTTTAGTTGGTTTTTGCAGCCTTGACAATTTCGATGTTCTTCACATCAATTTCTGTCGTTTCGAAACTATCCTTGTCAACCTTTCCTGAGATGATTATTGTCATGCCTGGAGTAACATCCTGGTTTTTCCAGGCTTGCTTGGATACTTCTATCTGAATTTCCCCGGTTTCATCCTTGAAGGTGTACTAATTATTGTCAAGCTGTTTGACGATCTGACCTTTGAGCTTAACCCATGAGTCATCATGGGAAGTTTTGACCTGCTCAACTGTTATGATTGTTTCCTTTTGGGAACTGTCAACAAAGTCGGCCCTTGCCACATAAGATGTTCCGATGATAAGCAGTGCTGTTGCAAATAATGTTTTTTTCATAATATAACTCCATGGTTTTCTTTTTGTTTAAAGCTCTTGTGAATTCTTTTGATAGCAATATTATTACAGAAATTTATGAAGTTTCTATTTCTAATTTTTAATTGTGTTATAATTAACTGAGAATATATGGGGAAACAACTATTTCTGGAGAACTCACGAGCAGCAGGAAATTGATTATGTAGAAGAAAAAGATGGCGCCTTTAATGCTTTTGAATTTAAATGGAACCCAAATGCTAAATTTAAATTTTCAAAAACCTTTACCCAAGCGTATGATGTCCGCACAAATAAAATTATACATAGAGAAAATTACGAAGAATTTCTCCTTCATTAAATTATTTGATGCTAAAAAACTTACATTTGTTTTGGATCCTTGAAAATACGGTTTCCTAAAGGCTTTTTCCTGAATCAAGGATTGATTTTGCTTCTTCAAGAATTGTTATTGTGGCTGTAGCACCGACTCTTGTAACACCTAAGGAACGCACCTTCATCAGATCTTTCAGAGTTCTTACGCCGCCAGCAGCTTTGACTTCGATGCTTTTATCTGTGACTTTTCTCATCAGCTTCAAATGAGGTTCTGTAGCTCCTTTAGTAGAGAACATCCCGTTTTCCTGTTTGACAAAACCATAACCGGTCGAAGTCTTAACAAAAGCTACTTTGCATTTGTTGCAAATCTCACAAAGCTTTGAGATGTGTTCATCCTTTAAAAAATCGTTTTCGAATATCACTTTTAGGATTGACCCATGGGCGACTACAGTTCTGTTTATCTCATTTATCTCATCGTAAACATAATCCCAGTCATTTCCTAAAGCCTTTCCTATGTTTATTACCATATCAACTTCTACTGCTCCGTCATCGCAGGCCTTCTTTGCTTCAAGTACTTTTATTTCTTTTGAACTGTTGCCGTGAGGAAAACCTATCACTGTGCCGACTTTCACATCGCTGTCTTTGAGAAGTTCCTTTGCCATTTTAACAGCATAGGGTTTTATGCAGACCGAAGCTACATCGTACTTCTTAGCCACTTCGCATCCTTCGCGCAAGATTTCATCAGTCATTGTGGGATGCAAGAGAGAATGGTCTATCATCTTTGCCAAATCTTTTAGTGTTGTTTTCATATTCTAACTCCTTTTTTAAGTTTATTGTTTCTCAGCCGCTTTATTGCTGCTAATGGTCTAAAAATACATTATATAATTATAAATTGGAGAAGGCCATTGACTTATTAAGCGCATCCAGTTTGCCTGTAAAAGATATAAGCTGCAAGTTGGGCTTTGACAACCCTTTTCACTTTTCCAGAGTTTTTAAAAGATATTTTGGCAAATCCCCAAAAATGCTAAGAAATGAAACTCTGAAGAACAATCACTCTACTTCAGAATAGGGGCTATTTTTGAACCATTTACAATTTCAGAAGGAGGAGTCTGAATTACTTCATCATTCTCTTTTAATCCCTGAAGAACTTCAGCAGAATCTTCATTAATCAGCCCTATTGTTACAATTTGCAATTCTGCTCTGTTGCCGTTGTTCTTGTAAACAATCCATTGTCCGTTGTTATTTTTGGTCAGAGAAGATCTTGGAATTATCAGCGTGGCACCTTTATTGGCTGTGAATATTCTTGCAAAAACCCTGTACTTATACCCTATGCGGCTGTTAATACTTACAGAGTCTTGACGAGTTTTATTATCTATTGAGATTGTTACTTTAACTCTCTGCTCTTCAACACCAAGCGAGGATATTTTAGTAAAAGCCTGAGGATCGACTTTAATTACTTTCCCATCGAAAGGATTACTGCCGTCATAAGAAAGAGATATTTTTACTGGATCATCAACTTTGATTTCAGGAGCATCGGTAGAGAGTACATCCGCTTCTATCTGCAGGTCGTTCAGGTAGCCTATATCTAAGAGTTCCGATCCGGCAGGTAAAAACCTTTCATTTTCGACATATTTGCGCAGTACTACTCCATCTATCGGACTTGGCATTGTAGATAAGGCTATATCGTTCTGGATGCGCTTTAAGTCTTCTTCCGCTTGTTTTAGCTCACATTCAAGGACATTCTTCTCCAGTTTTTTAATACTCATGAATTCACTAATGTAAACAGGGGCTATCTCAAAAATTTTCTGGATAATAACCATTGTCTGAAGCATGAGCATGGCAGACTCGACATCCAGAAGTTTTACTTCGGCTTCCATTTCGGCTTCAGCTTTTTTTATTTCACTGACTGCAAGTCCACTGAGAATCTGAGAATCTCTGAATTTTATAGCATACAAACCGATATTTTTTGTTATATCGAGCTTTTTTTGGGCAATTCCAACGATTTGTTTCATAGCAGTGATCCAGTCCGCAGCTTCTTTGTTAGCCGTGTCCCATATCGTATTGTACTGATTAATCTCTATTTGCCCTTTAAGTTCATCTCTTTTGGCCAGAGCTATCTGAAGCTGAGTGTTTAGAACATCAGGAACAATCTGAGCTACAATATCGCCTTTTTTAACAGCATTGCCTTCGGAAAATTTCGGAGGATAGATTCTACCGTCATATGGCATTGTGATTTTATATACTCTGGGCAGAGAAGTTTCTGCGCGCTGATCGATGTACTCGGTAATATCGCCTCTTTTTACTTTTGCTGTTTTTACCGGAATTCCAGGCGCTAAGACATAGTAAAGAATGATAATAATGATTATCAGGCAGATCAGAGATAAGTAGAACCACTTCTTTTTCATTGTTTGCTCCCGTTTGTATATTTTATTGTTTGATTTTTAATGCATCCTGCCAGTTTAGCGAGCCTATTGCCTTTCTTGTTATCAGGTATGCGCAATAGACAAAAATTATTGCTATTATAAGAGATATAAACCATGTGACATCAGATAGGTGAACAGGAATACTGTACATTTCATTCTTATATGAACTGCAAATTCCTAAGAGGAAGAGATACCCAAGCGGAAGGCCGACTATTATTCCGGGTATATTTATAAGCAGGATTTCTCTCAGGAAGAGTTTGCCTACTTCGGAGTTATGGTAACCTAGAACTTTGAAAGTAGCTATTTCAATTTTTCTTTCTGAAATTGATATCAGTGCAGAGTTTAGGATTGATGCGAAAAATATTATAGCAGCGAAAAAAATAAGAGAGTAAATCATTCCTTTCATTTGACCTATAAAGTTATTCTCCATTTCAATTTTATTTTCTTCCACGACAGAAACAGACTGCAGAAGCGGCGAGTCCTTCAGGCTTTTAAGGAAATACTGCTTCTGAGCTTCGGTCTGTTGAGCTTTTATCTGGAGCATGGAAACAGATGATTCCTGATGGGCAATTTTGTTGAGATAGTTAAAATCCGCGTAAACAGGCAGTCCGAATGTTGTTTCAAATACCCCGGCAACTTTTACTTCTATAGGATTCTGATACCCTTTGACCGGAAAGATTGCAACAGTATCTCCTGTGCTGGCATGGAGTTTTTCTGAAATCCGTTTGCAAAGAAGAATTCCTTCAGTGGGTATTTTTACTTTTTCCCCCTTTATAGTGTAAGGAGCGACAAGTGTTTTATTAGGAACAAGGCCTTCAATGGCGGCCTTATGTGAATACTGTCCATGTGTAAGAGTGCAGTCAATTATGAATTCAGGAACAGTTTTTGAGACGGTGGAATTTTTATTAATATCATTAATGATGTCTATAGGCGCTTCGTCTCTAAGATAAACTACATAATCGGCCTTGTTTGAAAGGGTGTACTGGAAGTAAAGCATGTAATCAAGCGCGTCTTTCATTCCCAATGACATGACAATAATAGCTGTTCCAATTGCAGCGCATATAAATCCCACGCTGCTTCTAAAGGGATTTCTGAAGACACTTCTTATGACATGCTGCCACATAAATCCGAGTCTGCTCCAGATGACAGTAATTCTTTCAATAAATAGCCGTGAGCATTTCTGAGGCGGTGAAAGCCTCATGGCTTCAGCAGGACTGAGTTTAATCATCGAATCTGCCCCTTTAGCTGCTCCTAGAACAGCGAAAGTTACTGACAATAATATTGCAAGCAGATATACAGTCATGCATAAATGGTTGTCAAGGTGAGAAAAAGTGAAGAAACTCTTATATATATTTGTCATGCATGAAGCAAAATAATAACCTAGAAGAACTCCTCCTATACCTCCTGCAAGGCCGATAAGAAAACCATATTTCAAATTATACATGAGAATATTCTTGTCAGAGTAGCCAATTGCTTTGAGCGTGCCGATCGTGAGCCTTTGCTGTTCAGCCATTCGTATCATAATTATGTTTAGAACCATTATCGCCAGCCCAAGGAAGACAATTGGCATGGCTACGGCCATAAGCTGAAGCCCTCCAAGTTCGCCCAGGAGCGTCATGTTGGAAAATTGTTCTGAAAGAGGTGTGACTGAATAAACCCCGTAAGGTTTTAATATTTCTTTTATTTCATTTAAAGCAGACTCTTGTTCATAGCCTGAACCTGTAGCAATCTTGCCTATTAGATTGTTAAAGGATCCATGAAAACTGAAAATGTCTTCAGCAAAAGTTTCTTTTATCCAGAAAACACCAAAGTTCATTGGATCGGGCGCCATTCCTCCAGGAGGGGTCATGAAAAGATACTCGCTGCTTATAGCTGTTCCTGTAACGAAAAGTTTCTTCTCTATTCCGTTCATTATTATGTTTATATAGTCTCCAGGATAGATGCCTCGAGCTTCTGAGAATTTTTCAGAAATTATAACTTCATCTTCATCGTCGTTTGTAAAATAAGTGCCGCTTTTTATAACTATATCATTTATTATGTCTGATTGAGTTTCAGGCATTGAAATCATGACGCCGCTTATAGGTCTGCTGATATTTTTTATATCTACAATAACAGGAAATAGAATTCTCTGGCGAAGGTCAGATATTCCCTTAATGTTTTCCAGTTCTTTGATTATGTTATCAGGCGCTTTTTTTATATCGACCCAGAAATCGGCCATCCGACATTGAGAGTAATAGCTAATTTGGGAAACAGTTAAATTATAGTAGGTCTGGTACATGCCTACCATGCAGGCTATACCGATTGCGATAATTGACATGACCGCGCAAATTTGAGCTTTTGAAGCTAAAAGGTCTCTGATTAGCTTTCGATTTAGAACGCTCACTAGTAGCTGATCTCCTCAGGGCGCAGAATATTTTGGTTTTCTTCATTTTTTGTAATAATTCCGCTGCCTATGTGGATTACTCGGTGAGCCATACAAGCCACAGCGTTACTGTGGGTAATTATTACAATTGTTCTCTTATGTTCATGATTGAGATTGTATAAAATTTTAAGCACCATTCTGCCGGTTTCCAGATCCAGCGCTCCGGTGGGTTCGTCGCATAGAATCAGTGAAGGATTTTTGGCAATAGCCCTTGCTATTGAGACTTTCTGCTGCTGGCCTCCTGACAACTGTGATGGGAAGTTGTTTTTTCTATCCTCGAGAGAGACAATTTTGATTGCTTCAAGAGGGGACATGGGGTTGGTTGCAAGCTCAGTTGAGACCTGTACATTCTCAATTGCCGTTAGTGTAGGGACAAGGTTATAAAACTGAAAGACGAATCCTATATTCTCTCTTCTGTAATTTGTTAATTGTTTATCCGTAAACTTGTTAAGATCATTTTCTTTAAAAAGGCAGTTTCCGGAGGAGGGTCTGTCAATTCCGCCTATAATATTAAGAAGTGTGGTTTTTCCTGAGCCTGAAGCTCCAAGTATGACAGTAATTTCCCCTTCGAATATTTCCAGGTTAATGCCATGAAGTATTTCAGTAGTGACTTCGCCGGAAGTATAAGATTTTTTTACATTTCTCAACGATATAAGAGGTTTCTTGGTGCTTGCAGTCATACTATTTGTCACTTAACTGGTTGGAGATGTTTTCAATATTGTTATTTAATTCACGGTAGTTGCTGTAATTAAATGATGCTTCAGATGGTTTGCTTTGGTCAATTGATGTATCAGCTAAAATATTTTCTGAAATATTGTCCTGGTTTATATAGTTAAAGTTGTTAAATTCCGAGTTGACTGAGGCACTGTTAGCTTCCTGATTTATTGCTGTATCTGTCCAGTTGTTAAGATTATTTTCTTCTACGACTTTATTCATTGAAGCGAAGTATTTATCCTGCGCTTCAGTGTATTTCTTCAAATCCTGTTCTGGTATCGTTTTGAGAGTACTGGAATAGTCTGGAGTATTCAGGTAGTTTTCAATATTTTCATCCGATAAGAGAAGGGTAAACGGAGCGAGAAATAAAATAGAAAAAAATAACTTTAGCTTATAATTGCACATGGCTGATTTTTGTTTACAGTTTTTAGTTTGATTCATCAGCAATGTTAATCAAAATGGGAAGTTATGTCAAGTTTAGATTCTATTAATTTAGAAATAGGCTGTCAATATAAGTATCAGAAAAATCGGGATCTTCATTTAGATTCAAAGTTAAACCCAGAGATTTTATTTTGGTCAGTTCTTTTGACGGAGAATTCTGAAGTATATATTTATAGCAGCCTGCAAGGGAGCTGTTTCCTACGCATTCAATCTGAGAGACATTGAAATTGCCAAGTATTCCTGATCCTATTGCGTACTCTTTTCTAAGGTTGGAACCGAAACTGCCTGCAAGATAAACTTTTTTAATATCCTGTTCAGTGAGTTTTGCATTCTTTAAAACTATTTTTATGCCTGAAGAAATTGCTGCTTTTGCCTGGAGAATTCTCGCGATATCAGCTTCGGTAATGACTATTGAAGTTCCTTTAACTCTCAACTCCTTATCTCCATTTTTGAATTTCCCCAGGGTATCTATAATAGATGCTTTTCTGGCAGTTGACAGGAAGGAAATATAGCCAGAACCGCATATTCCGATTGCTTCTTCGTTATTTATTGTTTTGAACCTGATTTCGCTGTCATGCATATAAAATTCACTTATTGCTCCGTCAATGGCTGTAAGACCGCAGTCCAGTCCAAAACCTTCAAAGACAGGCCCTGCCGCAGTAGAAGTAACCAGTAATCCGCCATTGTGTTTGAGAGTAATTTCTCCGTTTGTTCCGATATCAACCAATAGGAAGTTCCCTGTGGTTTTAATCAAATCAAGCGCATAGACTCCCGAAAGAATATCTGCCCCTACAAAAGCGGAGAACCCGGGCATCAATGTAGTTTTGGCTCTTATCGCTTTTTCGCAGTTAGAGTGCATAGTGATTTTATCGAATGTAGTTTCTATAGATTCAGTAAAGAGCGGAGTAAATGGGTAAGTCCCCATTGAAGAGGGGTCTTTTCCGCAGAGAAGATGAAGCATTGTCGTATTGCCGCTTATTACTATTTTTGATATATCGTCGGGGTTTACCAATGTTTCCTTCAAAATTAAATCCAGCGTAGGAATGATGGATTTTTCAACAACGCAAGCCTCAAGAACAGATATCATTGCTTTGTCTCTATAACAAAGATCTATCCTCGAAACAACATCACCGGCAAATGCTATTTGAGAATTAATGACATGTTTTTCACAGATTATCCTGCCATACTCAAGAGAAATAAGTATGATAGACATGTTGGTGGTTCCGATATCTATAGCTAAGCCGTATTTGTGTGTTGAAGGAGAGCCTGCTGAACATATTCGAATAGAATCGAAGAGGTCTCCTATCTGACCGGTTCTTGATGACAAGGATTTTTTAGTTATCTTTTCAGGTATTTCTATTTCGCAGTCGCCTGATGAAAAAGTCAGCCTGCAACTTTTGAGATAGGCTGGGCCGTTGATAATAGAGTTATCAGAAAGCATCTTCAGCGTTCCAGAGATAAGGAATATCTTGCAGCCGCCGCATATCCCTATTGAGCCGCATGGAGCGGTCATAAAGAACCCTTTTTCATTGAGAAAATTCAATACGGATGAATTTGTGTGGGAATCAGGTTCGATAAGAAATTCGGTAACTGAATTATTCTGTTTTATTTTTACCAGACTTGACATTAAGTATAAAAATTTAAAAGATTAATCTGTAAAAACCATGTGCAGATAAGTTTAGTTTTTCCTGAATTTCTTTCAATAAGCAAATGAAGAGTATTATAGTTTATTAATCTTCAGGCGAAGATAGCCCTAAGCCCATCTGACAGGGAATTAATGCAGTCAATTGACGCTATCATAACCATTTCTGAGTTTATGACATCGTCTTTATAATCTTCAACCCTTAGTCCATCCGGAGAAAATTGGAAAACCTTTGTTCCCTTTTCAGTAAGGAGTATCCCTTTGGCTCTGAGTATGCGATCTGCGTTGATAGAAAAAAATGTAACCAAACTGTCATGGGATATACACGATGATGAAGTAAAAGTTCTGCTTGAAATACCTTCTGTGCTTGAGTGAATATGAGTATTGTCCTGTTGTGGATTTATTTCTGTTCCATTCTCTCTGCAGATATTGAAGGAACTGTTTTCTGTGTAATTTTTTATCCATTGGGGTATTTCTCTGAAGATTGGCTGAAAAAGTAAATTGAAATCAAGTTTGCCAAATTCAGCTTCAAGTATTTTTATATCCTGTTTAGATACGGTTCTTACTTCACCCTTTATCTGTATCAACTCCTTTTCAGAAATAAGATCAGTTTTGTTTAAAACAGCAAAATCCGCTTCCTTGAGCTGAGCATTGATAATCATGAACATTTTGGACATGCCTAGATATTTTGCGCAGTTGACAATATTTATGATTCCCGCGCAATAGATTCCTGATGATTTGAAGTTGTCAATATCAGAGGCAATATCTTTGGGCACTGCCAGTCCGGTTGCTTCAATGAGTATTACATCAGGTTTATAGTCATTAACGATCGCAAGAAGCGCTTTGATTATGTCAACTCTCAGAGAACAGCATATACATCCGGAAGTTAGTTCGAGCACTTCATATTCTCCGCGTTTTATGAGCCTGCCGTCAATGGATATATTTCCGAATTCATTAATGATCAGTGCAATTTTTTTATCTGAAGGAATATCTTCAAGAAGTTTATTCAGGAGCGTAGTTTTGCCTGAACCTAAAAATCCCGTAATCAAATATACCGGTGTAGACATTTTCAATTCCTTGCTTTGTGCTGTGTGAAGAAAGTAAATCTGTACCTGAGTATTGTATTTGCAAGTATCAAACAGATGATTCTATCTTTCAAACTCTAAATCCTTTTGCAGTCGCTCCAAAGCAAACCGATAATTTATTAAGGAAGATAGAAGTGAAATTTTAAACGGGAATTAAACCGCAGACTTTTGAATGTTTTCTGTATGCAGCCGGGGACATTGAGTAGGTATTTTTGAATTCTTTGTGAAAGTAGCTGATACTTTTAAATCCGAGTTCACTGGCAATTGTGAAGATTTTATCCTGAGTTCCTGAGAGTTTTCTTGCAGCTGTTTCAAGTCTATATCCCAGGATAAGTTCTGAAGGAGTTTTTTTAAGATATTTTTTGCAAACTTTGCAGAGGTGTTCATGAGTACACGGAGCCAGCGCAGACATTGCTTCGATTCCTGTTCTGAGATTTTCAGGATCTTTCAGTTTTCCGCATAGAGATTTTAGCCACTGAGGAACGGAACTGTTGTTTTCTCCGGAAAAATCATCGGACAGAAAGTATTTTGTAAAAATATTAACAAGAAAGACTTTGGCCTTTATGCGGGATAAAAGCGGATTGGTAATCTGATACGAGTTTATGCTAAGAAGTTCGTTAGCTGTTTCATCAATCTGATAATTCTGCATTTTAAAAACTACTGGAATCACCGAGCCTGTGAAGTTCTCCAAAAATTGGTCATTGCCAAGATATCTGCTTACATCGATAAGAGAGTCGAGTTTTACGGCAAGATTGATAAGTTCGCATTTTTCATCCTTTAAGGGAGCGAAATAATGGTGGTCAGAAGGCCTGATGAACACCAGATCGCCGGTCGAGAGAGTTTGGAGAGCACTATTTATATGATGATTTATTTTTCCATTGAGCACGAAACAAATTTCAGCAAACTGATGAGTGTGGGGTTTTGTAGCTGAAATCAGCGATTGGTGGATGATATTGCCTCCGCTGGAGTAAATTGAAGAGCTTCCGTCTGAATTTTCCAGAGTGATAGTATGATACGATATATAGACATCTGCAGTATTTGAGATAAAATCATCAAAGACAATACAGATTTTAAATCAATAAATTAAGGGAGAAGAAATTATGAATCAGAATTTATTCACTGCTGTATGTAAGGGCGACAGAAACAAAGTTAAGGAACTGGTAAATTCCGAACTTGCCGGCAATACATCGCCAAATGTTATTCTAAATGAAAGTATGATTCCTGCGATCAGAAATATCGGAGAGCGTTTTTCCAAGCATGAAGTATTTGTTCCTGAGATGCTTATAGCAGCAAGAGCTATGCAGGCTGGGCTTGACATTCTTTCACCCGTTCTTGCCAAGGCAGGCCATAAAGCTCTTGGAAAAGTTGCAGTAGGAACTGTCAAAGGCGACCTTCACGACATTGGCAAGAATCTTGTGTCTATCATGCTGAAAGGCGCGGGGTATGAAGTCAACGATCTGGGAGTAAACTGCCCTGTAGAGAAATACGATGCTGCCGTACAGAACGGAGCTACAGTTGTACTTTGCAGCGCTCTTCTTACAACTACTATGACATATATGAAAGACATAGTTGATCATTTTAAATCAAATCCAAATGTTAAGATCATAGTCGGAGGCGCTCCGGTAACAAAAGATTATGCCAACTCTATAAGCGCTCACGGTTATGGAAGCGATGCTTATGAAGCTGTACAATTAGTTGACTCTCTATTTAAATCTGCCTGATAATGCCTCAGACATCAAGGGAAATCGTTCGAAGATCTCTGGACTTTGATACTCCTGAAAGGATGCCCAGAGATCTTTGGGTTTTGCCTGAGATGGAGAGAAAACACCCGGGAATCCTTAAGAAGATAAGAGAAGCTTATCCTTCTGATTTCGCATGGCTTCCCGGAACCTCTAATTTTAACTGGATATCTTCAGTATATAATGTTTCTCCCAGACTTAAGGGAAATCCATACAAAGCGGGGGAATATATTGACGAGTGGGGATGTGTTTTCGACAATGTTTACGATGGGATAATTGGGGAAATCAAAAAACCTCTAATTGAAGACATTTCAGATATTAATAGAGTTATTCCGCCTTACGAAATTCTTCCTTCCGATTATGCAAAAGCGAGGGACTTTGTTAACTCCTTTTGCGGAAATTCGGATAAATTTGTCTTTGGTTCCTGCTGTCCGCGCCTCTGGGAAAGAATACAGTTTATTCTCGGTACGGAAAATGCCATGATGGACATTATGCTGTATGAAAATGAATTCAGAGATCTCCTCAGAATAATACATGATTTTAACCTTAAAGAACTTGAGTTCTGGGCTTCGACTGATGTGGATGTGCTGATGTTCATGGATGACTGGGGCTGCCAGAACCAGCTTCTTCTGCGCCCGGAAATCTGGCGTAATATTTTTAAGCCATTATACAAGGAATACTGTGATTTGGCGCATTCAAATGGCAAATACATATTTATGCACTCCGACGGCTATATAATAGATATTTATAAAGACTTGATTGAAATAGGCGTCAATGCCGTTAATTCCCAGCTTTTCTGCATGGATATGAGACAGATAGCAAAAGAGGTTAAGAATAAGATTACATTTTGGGGTGAAATCGACAGACAGCATGTACTTGTTAGCAATGATCTGGAAAAGGGCAGGGCTGCTGTAAGAAAAGTTGCCGAATCACTTTATAATCCGAAAGGGGGAATAATCGCACAGTTCGAATTGGGCACTGGAGCCAATCCTGATATGGCGATGGTTATTTATGATGAATGGGAAAAAATCCAGAAGCGTTAACTATATGAAAACTAAAATATCAATTATTGTACTTTGTGTATGTCTGTTCTCTTTTTCACTCCTTGCAAAAGAATATCGCGATATAAATGTATATGTGACTTTTTCCAGTGGGTCAAAGGAGTATATGGTTTCATTTAACAACTACCTTGAAGCCCAGGGAATCCTGAAGAAATATAATATTGTACCTTTTATTAGAAGTCATCCTGTTCACCTTAGCTTGTATTTAACGACTTATGATGTAAAAAACCTGCCGGCAATAATTGAAACAGTGAAAAAACTTTCCGTATATATGAAAAGATTTAAAATCAAGGCTACAAACCTTGAAGCTTCTGCAGGGAATTGGGTTCTATACAATGTAGACAATTCCAAGTTAGAAGATGGCAATAACAATCCGCTTCAGGTATATGCTGATGCTGCAGTCAATATTTTACAGAATTTCAGATACAAACAAGCCACCATCCCTTCATGGGCGAATGCCTATCCTGAAAAAAAACAGGCATTTTATCTATATGGAAGCCCAAATGTTTATATGCAGTTTAACCCTCATTTCAGCGTGTATGCTGCCAATATCCCAAAATCGCAGGAAAAAGAGTATCAATCTGATATTACTAAATGCATAAAGGATTTTCCTTCAAGAAATATAGAGTCTGTAGCTCAAGCAATATGTGTAGGGTATGTCGACACCAACGGTCAGGTAACTGAAGAATTAGCTTCATTTCCTCTGAAATAGCCGCACTGGTATATCGTTTTTTAGAAGTGACTTATTTTTTCTCTTTTTCGAGTTTATCGAGATATTCTAATAATATTCGAGTAACTTCCCTAATTCCTTCCGTGGTTTGATGAGCGCCATGACTTGACTTGATAACAATCTCGCTCTGGGTATTGTCGAGATGAGCGCTGGAGTAGGGGACTACGCCATCAGAGCCTGACCTTTCTCCGGCTTTGTTTTCATTGCCGATAATAGTGTGGATTTCAAGATTATCTTTGAATGGAAGGTCAACTGAAGTTTTCAGATATCTATTGCTTGGTTTTAGACTGTCTATACCAGTGGGAATAGGGTTATCATCAGGTTTTAAACCTGAAGCAACGGCAGCTTTTTTTACCAATCCGGCTCCACCCTGAGTAACTTTGACAGGGAGGGTAATTAAGTAAGACCCGATTCTTGAAAATTTCCATGTCGCCATATCTGAACCTCTGTTAGGAGCAGATATCAGAATCACACATCCTATAAATGGTATAGGTTTGAATATCCCAATATTTTTAAGATAAATTTTTTCTTTATCATCAAGATTGAGTTCATCCAGACTGTTTGCTTCTAAAGCTTTCTCGGCAAACTTTGTGCCCTGGCTATCCTGCACTGCTAGTCTGGAGAGCACTCCGCCCATACTATGACCGATTAGAACCATGTGGTTAAAACAGAAATCCCTGCTTTGAGGATCATATTTCTGGTGTAAATCCATTATTGCAGTCCTGAACTGATATTCTGAATAGAAAATAGGCTGACCGGTAGGGTAGGTGTAAAGCCAGAACTGATAGTTTTCCCGTATCCTCTGATTTCCTAAAAGAGTGTTGAGCATTTCTGTCCAGGTTCTCGGATTTGACATAAGCCCGTGAGTCAGAAGAACAGGTATTTTGTTAGGATCATATGGCGAAAACATATATATCCCCTGCAAATTAGCCATTGCCTCAGGATTGAACATATAATCTATCCCGCTAATCATTTCTTTGTAGGAGTCAATAAATTTTGCTATGGCAAGAGTGTAGTCTTTTGATAATGGGACTTCTTCAGAGTTAATTTTGATGTATTCGCTTTTAAAGCTGTCATAGAATTCAGGCTGAGCTTTTATTGAGGATTTGCTCAAATCAAAACTTTCAAATTTTATAAGAAAAGTAAAAGGGTAAATCATGCTTAAGAGCGCTATATCTTTATCTTTTACTGGAGCATATTTCTGCAAACCCAGCATAGGTACGCCTAAACCACCTACATAACTGTGTGACTGCATGTTTTTTGGCAGATAGTCGTATCCATTTACATAGTCAGTAAATCTGGTATATGACCATATCAGGTCAGAGTGAGCAGGGAGGAATTCTACTGTGCTTAGGACAAGAGGAAAAGTCTGAGTTTTTTCCAGGGATATATTGTTTTCAACGCAATAAGGGAAGATATTGGACATAGCATAATTATAGAAGCGGATATTAGCTGCGTAATCCAGAGAATTATATGCCGTTGGATTATGATTGAGCGACTTATCAAAAAGATATTTATATGAATAATAAGCAGCTGACATCCAGTATTTTATTGTTTCTTCGCCAGATGTTTGCTGTGCCTGATAAGTGCAAAGTTCTATAATAGCGCTGAGCGCATCAATTCTGCTGTTTTCCCCCGGAATAGTTTTATCATTGGGGTTTTCTATGAATAAAGCCAAGCGTTCAATAACTTTCTGATGATCATTGTTGTAATATTCAGACAAAGAACATTTTACAAGAAAAAATTCAGTTTTGTAAGACAATTCGCCGGTCGTCAGGGCTGATTTTGACATTGCTGCAGCCCAGTTATCTCTGCCTACGCAAGTAAGATGCGAAGTTGTGCATCCTGACAGAATCAGGATCAGTATTAACAGCAAATTACGAAATTTATTTGTCTTTGTCATGTATTTTTCCTAATTGAAAGTTATTTACTTTGTGTGTTTCTCATACAAAGCAAAGAGGAATTCAATAATTTGATATTATTCCGATATGATAATAGCCTCAAAGACTTCGAATTTTGCGTCAATATGCTTCCATGCGTCAGGGCGCAGTCCGGCTTTCATAGATAAATGCTGCAAAGTTTCCTCAAGCATCCAGCCCTGCTCGTGGGCTACCTGTGGAAGAAATACAGACTGATATCTGCCTAGCTTGAAAAGCACGCCGTGTTTGCCGATTTGAATATCTTTATATGAGGACACTGGAGTCATTGGCGTCAAAACCGAGATTTCAATCTTCAGACTGTTAAGTTCTTCAACTGATGAAACAGGCTGAAACCTGGGATCATGGAAAGCAGAATTGATGGCATTATGGATGATATTGTCATAGAGTGGTTCGTGAGCTATTATATTGCCGATACAGCCGCGAAGATTCCCGTCTTTTTTGTGAAGAGTGACAAAACATGACTGAGTTTGCGATAGATACTTGGGAGCTGCCTCTCTCTCTTTTATATGAGCAATACCTGTAAGTCTGTCTTTGATAGTTGTTCTGACAAGGGCGAGAATGAATTTCTGCTGTTCGGGTGTATAGGGTGATTGTGAATTCATATTTTTGTGAGGTTATTGTCTATTATTGGGGGGAAATGTATTTTTTTAGTTTTGAGTATTTACAGATGATATCAAAGTGTTTATCCGTTGTATAGATGGAAAGATCGCGGACTATGCATATCTCTGCAATAATGAGATCGGGTAATGGAATTGTTATGCCGTTTTTTCTCATTTTACAGCCAAGAACTCCTGCGTTGATATAATCATTTGTCGTTGTTTCTAATATATTTAATCCGCTGGAGTATTCTTCTATCAGAGTTGATTCCTTATCAGACTTGGCTCCAACGAAAAGTTCTGCCAGGATTATTCTGCAAATATAACCTTCCGATTTTCTGATGAGAGATATAACATGTTCAACATTAGAACTCTTTTTGTTTCTGAAACAATCAATCCAAATATTGGAATCAATTAAAACTCTATCTGTCACAGGAGGTCTCCCTGTAATCATTTACTGAAAATGAATCATCAATTATTCCTTTGCCGAAGAGTCCGATAAGTGATTCTCTTTTTATCGTTCTAATATATTCCATCAGAGCTTCATTGATTATTTCTGTCTTATTGCTTTTTCCCGTCAGCTTTACAGCTTCGCCGATGAGGTGTTCATTTAAATTTAATGTAGTTTTCATACTTCAGATACTCCCAATAAGTATAGATTGAAAATCTGTAATAGTAATAAATATATTATATACAGAAATAAAGTAAATACAATTCATACTGCTAATCTATTTTGTCGAGAATACCTTGAGCTGCCCTGATGCCGCTGGCCCATGCGCCAGTGATTCCTCTTGAAGTTCCGGCACCGTCACCAATAAGATATATGTCATCGGTTACGGCAAAATATTCATCTATGAATTCAGGTTTATTTGCGTACATTTTAATCTCAGGATAATACATGATGGTTGAAGGGTGCAGAAGCCCTGGCATAATGCTGTCAAGCAGTTTCATTGACTTCCATATGTCTCGCATGATTTTGGAAGGAGCTGCCAATCCCAGATCTCCTGCGGTGCAGTCGCAGGTATTTTTAAAATCGTACAGGTCTAGATTAAATGTTTCTAACCTGGATCGTTTTCCTGCTCTGAAATCACCGACTCTCTGCATAATAGGTTTGCCTCCGCCGATTTCATTTGCCAATCTCGCAAGAAAGACAGCCATCTGCTGACCGCTTCGGACAGGAGCTTCGAGTCCTATTGATTTGAGCATGGCAAAGTTGACCAGGCCGTTCTGTCCTTTTTCTGTCGAAAGGGCATGTCCGTTAACCAGATGAAAATGATGATAATTTTCCTTGACGACAAGGGCAAAACCTGAGTTAGTGCAGAAAGTCCTTACTTTGCCTGGAAAGTAGAATTTCGGATCATAGTAGTCTTTAACTATAGGGTAGTGTTCGAACCTCGTTTCGACTCTTATTCCCACATCAAGGGTATTGTCGCTGTATTTAATATCAAGATAATTCATCACATCCTGGAGGAAGGAAAAACCTTTTCGTCCAGGAGCGATTATGAGTTTGTCGTATGAAATACTTTCAGAGTTCTCAATGTTGATTAATTTTTCCTTTGCGTCGATGTCATGCTTAATCTCTGTTTTTAGCCTTACTTCTACACCTTTGCTCCTGAGTATATCAAGAAGCGAGTCAATCAGAACTTTACTCTTATCGGTGCCGACATGGGATTGCCTAATATTAACCAATTTTGAGGAAACCCTTTCAGCTCTTTTCTGATATTTTTCCAGATCTGTCTTTGTCAGAAATTTCGGATTGAGGTGAGCTTCGACTATCTCAAGCATCTTTTCTGCTTCTTTCACTGTCCAGTATTCTTCGGTAAAACCAATAGGGAAGGTGTAGTTTTGTTTGCAGTCGTTGAGAAGCCCCCCTGAACAAATCCTTTCCTTGTCAAGTATAAGCACCGAAAGGCTGTTTCTTTTTTCAATAAGCTCAAATGCGGTGCCTAAACCCGCAGGGCCTGAACCTACAATTACAACATCATATTTCATTTGATGTTTCCAGGGTTAAATTTTAGAAGTATAATGAGTTTCTGATAATATTATAGTCAATAAAAAAACTGTATAAACCACAATAGGAGTTTTTCTGAGTGAAATCTTTGGCTTTGTCTGTAATCATCTTAGGAGTTGTCCTTATTGTAGCCGGGCTTATATTATTTTTTTACAACAAAATTCCATTTATCGGCAGGCTGCCTGGCGATATAAGAATAACAGGAGAAAATTCTTCTTTTTATTTCCCTATCACTAGCTGCATAATAATTAGTATAATTCTAAGCCTTCTCTTAAGTTTTATCGGAAAATTCTTCAAGTAAAATAAAAATCCCTGACACTCTCAGAGAAAGTCTGTCAGGGATTAAAATTAATTATATTTTATTTCTTTACCATGTCATACCCCAGCTGGAAAGCTTTCGTATTTAGGTCTTTGAACTTAGGATTAACTCTGTCTATAACGGCTTTGAGCACGGATTCGGGTTTTAGTACCGGCAATATCTTAATCACGGCTCCAAGCATGCAGACATTAAGGACTATCTGATTGCCGAGTTTTTCCATAACTGTATCATATAACGGCAATTCTTTAATGATTGAGTCGCTGTTTACATTTGGAACGACATGCCTTGGATCAGTAATAATAAGGCCGCCTGGAAGAACTATATTTGAATATTTGTTATATGATTCCTGGGTCAGGCAGACGAGCAGATTTGGGTGAGTTACTTTCGGATAGTTTATCTGAGTATCGGAAATAACCACATCGCTTCTGGTAGCTCCGCCTCTTGCTTCAGGTCCGTAGGATTGGGTCTGAACTGCGTGAAGATTTTCGTAAATAACGGCTGCTTCCGCAAGTATTACTGCAGCTGTTATTACACCCTGACCGCCTGAACCTGAAAATACTATTTTATGTTTTTCCATAAATTATTAACTCTCCTTTCCCTTTGAGGCCATTTCAATAATCTTGTCATAATTTTCACAGTATTCAGAGCTTTCTTTCTGCACGAAGATGCCTCTTTCTATGAGAGTAGGATCAGCCTTCTTTGCATCTGAGCCTATTGAAGTGGTTCTGTCCTTGAAGAAATCCATCATTTCAGAAGCCCCTTTCATCTTGTTCTTTCTGCCGAAATAAGTTGGGCACTGTGAAAGGATTTCAACGACTGAGAATCCTTTGTGCTGAATTGCTTTCTTCATTATTGAAACAATTTCAGCATAATGATAGGCCGTAGTTCTTGCTACGAAAGTTCCTCCGGCTCCTTTGGCAAGCTCAACTGTATCAAATGCGTAGTCTATATTTCCAAGCGGAGCTGTAGTAGCCATTACTCCCTGCCCGGAAAGAGGAGAGAACTGTCCGCCTGTCATGCCGTAGATTCTGTTATTCATAATGACAGCAGTCATATTGATATTTCTTCTGCAGGCATGAATGAAATGGTTTCCGCCGATAGCCATTGCATCGCCATCGCCCATTGGGACTATTACATTAAGAGAAGGTTTACTGAATTTGACGCCTGTGGCAAAAGCCAACGCTCTGCCATGAAGTGTGTGTAAAGTGTGAAAATCAGTGTAACCGACTATTCTGGAAGAACATCCTATACCTGAAACCATTACTACATCTTTTTTCTGAAGCTGGAGCTCTTCAATTGCTGAAAGGATTCCCTTAAGTATGATTCCATGGCCGCATCCGCCGCACCAGATATGAGGGAAAAAGCGTTTTCTTATATAATCTTGAACTGGCATATTAAAACCCCCTTCCTTCTATGACTCTTAATACATTCTTGACATCATCGACATTAATAAGCGTTCCGTCGTACCTATTGCAGAGAAATACATGGTTTGGATATTTCACGGAGGCTTTTACCTGCTCCATGACCTGACCCATGTTCATTTCTACAACTATTACCCGCTTGGCCTGATCGCAGTATTTCGCTACTGTCTCTCGCGGAAAAGGCCAGAGTGTCTGAAGCTCAAGCAGTCCTACTTTGCGTTCTCTTTCCCTGGAGTAATTCATTACTTCCATTGCAGTTCTGGCTGAGGCTCCGTATGAAACCAGTACAGTTTCGGCATCGTCAAGAAAATACTGTTTTGTTTTGCAAATCTGGTTTGGGTGCGTATCAATTTTATCTATAAGGTGGCGCATAAGGTTGTGAACTAATTCTGGCTTTTCTGAAGGAAAACCCCACATATCATGGAATAGTCCCGTGACATTGTAACGGTGTTCTCCTCCGAAATCAGACATGGGAAGCCTGCCGTCAGTTCTTGGCAGGTAAGGATGGTAATCTGTGCCTGGAGGAACAGAAGTTCTCAGCCTTTCGATGACCGGAATCTTTCCCTGTTCAGGAATTACAAGCTTTTCTCTCATATGGCCTACTACTTCGTCAAAAAGAAGAATAACAGGTGTTCTGAAGGTTTCGGCAATATTGAAAGCATCTATTGTTATTTCAAAAATGTCCTGAATATTTGAAGCTGTCATAGCTACGATTGAATGATCCCCGTGAGTTCCCCATCTTGCCTGCATAACATCACTCTGAGCTACATGCGTAGGATTGCCGGTAGAAGGCCCGCCGCGCTGAACATTTACGATCACGCAGGGGATTTCTGCCATTATAGCGTAACCAAGAGCTTCCTGTTTAAGCGAAAAACCCGGACCGCTTGTAGCTGTCAAAGTTTTTGAGCCTGTAAGAGATGCTCCGATAATAGCGCACATTGAGGCAATCTCATCCTCCATCTGTATGAATTTGCCGCCGCCTTTAGGTAATCTCGATGCGAGGAGTTCGGCAACTTCAGTTGACGGAGTAATAGGATAACCAGCGAAGAAGTTACATCCGGCGTAAAGCGCTCCTTCCACGCAAGCCTCATTGCCTTGTACAAACTTTACTTTCCCTTCCATATTTCCTATTCTTCCTTATCTTTAAATGTTACTTGAATAGCAAAATCAGGGCATCTTAGTTCGCAAAGTCTGCATCCTATGCAGTCTTGAAGCCTTACAACAACAGCTTTGCCGTCTTTGCCCATTTCCAGAACCTTTTTGGGGCAGAAGTGCACGCATATCCCGCACCCTTTGCACCAGGCTTTATTGATTATGACATTGTCCACATTTCTTTTTGCCATAATAGAGTCCTTGTAGTTTGTGTTTTTGATTGAAACATCAGATGCTAGTCTAACTATAGTTGGTATTGCAAAATATCCAATAGTAAGAGCAAAGGCATTTTATTATGAATTGTTGTACGCGCGCTCAATAAGGCATTTAGTCAGCTCTTTGATAAAGACATTGAAATTTCCTTATCAGACATGTATTTCCAGTGACCGGTTTTAAGGTTGCCCAACTTAAGCGAACCTATACATATTCTGGTCAAGGATCTAACTTCTGCTCCTGTGAAGGCAATCATTCTGCGGATTTCCCTTTTTTTACCTTCGCCCATAGTAAAAATATATTTATTGTCAGATATCTCATTTATGAAAAGAGCTTTAAGTAGTTCCCCCTGGTCAAATACCCCTTCAAGGAGTTTTTTAAGTTTTGAAGCGGGAATTTTTGTTGAAGTAACAACTTCATATTGTTTTGTAATGGAATTGCTTGGATGGGTGAGCTTATTTGCATAATCTCCGTCATTAGTGAAGATAATGAGGCCTTCGCTGTCTTTATCAAGTCTTCCTACATTAAATACTCTATAGGGACAATTGATAAGATCCAGTGCTTTTTTATCGGCATGAGGGTCAGAAGTTGTGCAGATATAACCTCTAGGTTTGTTTAACGCGATATAAACATATTTTTCAATAGAAATTTCCCTGTCGTTCACTGCAACTGAGTCATTAATCTGAACAATGTGGCTAGGTTCATTTACAGTTTTGCCATTGACAGAGACTTTGTTTTGTCTTATTAATTCGAAAGAACTTCGCCGGGATCCGACACCGCATAAGCAGATTAACTTTAAAAGTTTCAATGGGAAAATATTTAAATTCTGGTTATTATTTACATCTATCATTTGAGGAGTTTCATTTTGGTTTCATTGTTTGAATACAATTATACCCATAGATCTATATTTTTCTTTTGTCAACATTAACTTTGATATGACGAATCTTCCTGAAAGGTTTTCTTTTTTCTGAAGCATATTTCAATTTAGCCCAGCCGCCGGCGGAGCCTGAAATTTCACAATGAAACTTTTATTGATTTCTTTTGAATATTGAATACACTATAAATCAGTCAAGCGTTATTACCTTTTCATTTTTATTGATTAAATACAAAATTTAAATTAGAATTGAAAGTTATCACAGGAGATTAATATGTCGGAAATAGACCATTCTCATGGACATGACCATGAGCATCCTCACACTCATTCTGACTGTCAAGATTATGTAAACGCTGTTAATGACTACAGAAAAACATTTCCGTCAAAACAGGATGTCATAGCCAAAACTCCAGATAAGGGAGTGAGGGATATGCTTCTGAAGATGGATGAAATCGGATGCGAAAATAGTTTTGACAGATTCGACAAACAGAAACCTCAGTGCAATTTCGGTTTGGCTGGAGTGTGTTGCAGAATATGTTGCATGGGGCCTTGTAAAATCACAAATAAATCGCCGAAAGGCGTTTGCGGTGCAGACGCTCATTTGATTGTAGCCCGAAATATGCTTAGAAGCATAGCTGCCGGAGCCGCCGCTCATGGTATTCACGGGAGAGAGATGGTTATTGCTCTTCGCAAAGCAGCAGCAGGCGAACTTAAACTGCCTATTGTCGGCAAAGACCTTCTCTATAAATGCTGTTCTGCTCTCGGAATAAAAACAGAGAATAAAAGTCTGAAAGATATTGTCTTCGAGTTTACTGATATACTTCTTGACGATATGTCCAGAACAAAACCTGAAAAGTTCAAACTCATTGAAGCTTTTGCCACAGAGGAGAGGAAGAAAGTCTGGAAGGATATGGACATAATTCCTATCAGCGGTTACCATGAAGTTTTTGAAGCGCTTCACAGAACGAATTGTGGTACAGACGGAGACTGGGAAAATGTAATGAAGCAGTTTGGCAGATGCGGGCTTTCTTTTCTTTTTAATGGCGTTCTTACTCCGGCTCTAGCAAGTGATATCCTTCTCGGAGGATCAGCCAGAAGGACGGCAAAGACGAATATCGGCGCGCTGAAAAAAGGTTATGTGAATATTGCTGTCCACGGACATCTTCCGGCTATAGTCAGTCAGATAATCAAATTTGGAAGGACAGATGAATTTATTAATATGGCAAAGAGCAAAGGGGCATTGGGAATAGAATTTTATGGAATTTGTTGTACTGGTCTTTCTGCCATGTACAGATACGGCGGAGTAGTTCCTCTTTCCAATGCCGTTGGAGCAGAACTTGTTCTTGGTACCGGCGCACTCGATTTGTGGGTAGCAGACATTCAGGATGTATTCCCTGGTATAATGGAA
Source organism: Lentisphaerae bacterium GWF2_38_69 (assembly GCA_001803205.1). GTDB lineage: Bacteria > Verrucomicrobiota > Lentisphaeria > Victivallales > GWF2-38-69 > GWF2-38-69. The sequence goes on from MHBE01000031.1 coordinate 29,308, forward strand.
GTAGCAAAATGCTTCAAGACCACAGTTGTTACAACTAGCGATTCTGCCAGGCTTCCGGGAGCAGAACATTACGCTTATGACCGATACCATTCAAATATGTCTGAAACTGAAGCTATAGCCAGAAAGATTGTGACAAGAGCCATTGAAAGCTTTGCTGCAAGAAGAGATATCCCTGTTACTATCCCGCCTTACGAAATAGAGGCAGAAGTTGGTTTTTCCCCCGAGCATGTCGAAGAAAGATATACTTACAAGGGAATGGTTGAGGCTTTAAAAGACGGAAGAATCCTTGGGATAGTAAACATGGTAGGATGCACGAATCCCAGAGTTATTTTTGAAAAAGCAATTGTCGATATAGCTGAAAAACTTATAGCCAATAATGTGCTAATACTCACTAATGGATGTGCCTCATTTTCACTGCTTAAGCTTGGATTCTGCAGCAAATCGGCTATTGAAAAAACAGGTTCCGGACTAAAAAGTTTCCTTAAGGACGAACCGCCTGTATGGCACATGGGGGAATGCATTGACAATGCAAAGTGCGCGGAAGTTTTCGGCAAAGTTGCAGCCGAGGCTGGCAAGGCTGTTAAGGATATGCCATATGCCTTCACAAGCCCGGAATGGTCAAATGAGAAAGGAATAGGCGCTTCTTTTGCTTTCCGCCTTAATGGAATGAGTTCATTCCATTGTGTTTATCCACCCGTGCAAGGCTCTGATAAAGTCATGGATTTCATGTTCAATGCCAAAAATACGCTAGGTTCTACTATGACAGTCGATACTAATCCCGATACTTTGGCTGATAAGATTATCCAGCACATAAAGGATAAACGAAAAGAACTAGGATGGAAATAACATTCAGCATATTTTCTAAAACAATTTATGAGGTGTAATTAAATGTTTGTGAAGAATAAGAATGACTTTCAATTAAAGGTAGCAGAAACCGGATGCCTGACAGCCAGAATGATTGAGAATATTGAGTCTGATTATTCAGTTATGTACAATCGTTTGGATGCTGGAAAGTCGTCAATTGAACATTCTCACGATGACTGTGATGAACTCTACTATATCATTGACGGCTCAGGCACTCTGCAACTTGGCAATGAACAAAGAAGAATAAGCTCAGGCGACCTTGTCGTAATTCCGAAGGGTGCGTTTCATTTTCTAACAAATGAAGGAGATACACCAGTAGAATTCCTTACTATTGGGTTCTCTGGAGATCTGTATAATGGCTGGAAATGGTTTCATATCAAGAAGTAAAATGCAATGCTTATAATTAATGTGCTAGTTCCTGTATTCGGACTTGTTCTTATAGGCACTGTTGCTTACAGGATGAATATACTTGGGAGAAACTCCAATAGGGTACTTTCCAATTTTGTCTATTTTATAGCACTTCCGTCAACTCTTTTCCTGAGTGGCGCAAGAACTCCAATAGCAAGATATATGGATTCGTGGCCTTTTCTGGCCGCCTATCTTATAGCGACCGCAATTATTTTTCTGATAGTTTACCTTAAAAAGAACGATGATAAAAAGGCAAAGATTATTAATGCCATGAGCGCCGCTTCTCCCAATACTGCCTTCATGGGGATTCCTGTAATCCTGGCTATCTTCGGGCCGCGAGGAATGCTTGAAGTAATTATGAGCACGCTGATTCTAACTGTGGTTGTAGTAGTCGGCGTAATTCTTCTGGATTCAGATCACCATGGCGCAAAAGGCATGGAACTTAGAAAGATACTCGCCATACTTTACAAAAACCCGCTGGTTGTATCGATACTTCTAGGAATTTTCTTTTCATTAACGAATCTTAAGCTCCCAAAGTGTATTGATGATCTTTTTTCTTATATTTCTGCTACAACCGGAACTCTTTCTCTCATAGCAATAGGTATGACTCTTACTTTCACTATTCCTAAAAACATCCTTAAGCTCATCTGGATTGACGGAATGAAACTTATCGCGATGCCTCTTATTACTCTTCTTTTCCTCAAAATTTTTAACGCAACAGAATTTATGCTTGCGACCGGGCTGGTGCTTTCTTCTATGCCTGTAGCAGTAACGAGTTATATCGTAGCTCAGAGATATAATACCCAGGTCAGGGAGAGTTCTGATATTGTTATTTCCAGTACAGTTTTTTCTATAATTACACTGACAATTATAATGACGGTAATTACGGCTTTCTTTCCCGGAACTATTGCAAACTAAGAGTGCAGTTTAAAGACAGTTTGTAGCAAAAAGAAAAGTCAATATTTGTAAACGAATTAAGCTTTCCTTTCAGGTGGATTTTAACCTATGATCCTTATTGCAATTTCGGAATATTCAGGATAATATGATTTGAGAGATTTTGGATATTTGATGGATGTTCCTTTTTGAGAAGTTTACAGCTTTGATTCTTCATAATAAGGAAATGGGAGATGTCATTAAAAAAAATACTAATGGAAGAAAAGAAGGGGATGTGATATGTCCGTGCCATAACGGAGCTGGAGAATCTTTATGTGTTTATCATATTGATACAGGGTATCTTAATTACAAGGGAAGTGGATGGGAGGTAGTTTTGCGTCTGCCTTTTAATGTTGTGTTTGCTCCCCTTTACTCTATCATTTTCCAGAGGCTTCACGGGATGACTGAGTTTCCCAGTTGCGGAATGGGGCTTGCATTCTGTAAAAGCATTGTCGAAAGGCATGGTGGTGAAATCTGGTTTGAATCAGCTCCCGGAGAAGGGAGTGTCTTTTATGAAAAACCTTTGCTGAATACCCCGTTGCTTTGCGGCTTGGGATAGTCAAGTTCAAGGAATTTCTTCACAGCCATACCATAAGTGGGCTGGCGGCTGTGCTTTTATTTTGCAAACCAGCTTGTCTCTTTCTGTCCCTGACTTGTCATATAGACAAAACGGTATGTGTTCCATCGGCTTTGAGAAATGGGGGACACAAAAGAGTAAGCGCCATTACCGATACTCTTCATAAACCAGCCGCCGATAATGTTTTTATCCTTTGCAAGATGCACAATTATATAAGATGTAATAGCTGAAGAGTTAACAGAAATATTGCCTTTTTCTAGTTTATAATTTATATCACCAGCATTCGAGTACCCGCTTTCAGTGTTTGCAGTGGGTGTTTGAGAATTGTTTCCCTCCAAAGCTGGGATTGTGATTATCAACTCTTTCTGATTCGGCTCCCAGATAGAGGACTCCTGACCGTTCACATCATCATAAGAAAAGGCGTAGCATCTGCTTTCAGCAGCTACAGAGTGAAGAAGTTGGGCATATTTATTGTAGTAACCTTTATTTAGAGAATCAGATTTATAGTATTTGCTTCTTTCCCACCATATTGAAGAGCTGTGAAGCACTCCTCTGTTGCCTGCTGCAGCAATAAAAGCCTGGACTTTTCGCTCAATTTCAGTTCCCTTTGCAAGTGTGCCGTCTCCAGCGAAAACTTCCTGCGAAGTCGGTTTACTGATTGTGAAGAACTGACTTCCGAAAGCTGGATGGGCAGCATGAGCATGAAGGAGATTATCCTTCTTCACATAACCACTTACAGTCCAACCTTCAAAAGTAGTATTAACAGGATAAACTTTTAAATTATTCCAGGCAGAGTCTATGGAAGGATTTAGATAGTTTGCCGGAATTTTTCCAGTTAGAGTCCCGATTGTGCCTCCAAGAAGTCTGATATTTTGACCGTTGCTGTCTTTTACAATGCAGTTATTTAATGGATAACCTAGTGTTGATGCTTTTGAAAATATTTCAGATCTAGAGAAGTTGTAGCCTCTTGAAATTGATGTCCCATTGGTCATGTTCATTTGTATGCCAAAGGGAATACTGAAAAAGTCCACATTCGAAGTGTTGACAAAGAGGTTTTCTCCAGGTTTCCATGTCATTTCAACAATATCATAAATTGTACCTACACTTGATGTAATCTGTCCTTCTGCCGCAGCAGTAGGTTCTGCCAGTCCTTGAGGTTCGCTATTCACATGAAAAGGAAGGGGTTTATCTATCGAAATATAGAGCCTGCCTGAAACAAAGCGTGGAACATAAATTTGATAGGTATTGTCTGTTGTTTTAGGCAATCTGGAAAGTTGATAACTATATTGAGGACAAGTTCCTGATGTGCCATTGTCGGAAACCTTTATAGGAAGCATGGTTTTTGAGTCGAATGCCAGGTAAGCCATTACATTCTCATTTTGCGGCAATCTGGCAATCATTGATAGGTAAACAGAATTATCACTCTTTCCTGATTTATTTACAATTTTAATAGGAAATAAGTCATTAGGCGGAGTTGTTTGATCTGGGGCAACAGCGTCTTTTGCAAACCACACAGTTTCTTTCTGACCTTCTTTTGTCATATAGACAAATCTGTATTCGTTCCAAACGCTCTCAGGCAGGGGGGATTTTAGAGTAAAAGCACTGCTGCTTTGTCTTTGCATAAACCACCCACCAAGAATTCCTTTGGCTTTTGCCAGATGAACTATGACATAATCTGTTATTAAAGGCGAGCTTGCTGTAATAATTCCATTTTCAAAGTTGTTATCTATTGTGCTGCCTTCTGCATTAATACAGCAAAGAGAACTAATTGACAGCATTAAAAATAGTGCTGCAATGATTGAACTTATTCTATTTTTCATATTCAAAACTCCTGATTTTTGGCAATATGACACCATATATATATCATAAGTTTATATATGTAGTTTGAAAAACCCAATACCTGTTTGGTCGCTAAGTAAGAAAATGGTGCAAAAAAGTAGTCTGTGATTTGTTAAAGTCTTGTCTTTAAAATGATAAAAGCAACGCTAAAGAATGATTAATTGCTTTACCTGCTCCAGTATATAAAAATGCAACTTTCATGCACTCATATTGCAATTTGAGACTCTTTACGATAAACTCGAATTGAATTCCTATAAAATTTCTTTAAACAATCAATCATAAACGAGGTAAATTGCTTATGCCAAAAATTGACCACATCGGCATAGCCGTAAAATCAATCAAAGAAGCTCTCAAGCTATATTCTGGACTGCTTGGTATTACGCCTGCAGGAGAGGAAACAATTGAAGCAAGGGGTCTAAGAGTCTGCTTTATAAATGTAGGAGATACCAGAATCGAACTTCTCCAGCCAACCAGAGAGGATTCAGAAGTTTCAAAGTTTCTGGAAACAAAAGGTGAAGGGATGCATCATATAGCTTATGCAGTTGAAAATATTCAGGAGTATATCGACAAAGCCAAAACTATAGGCCTTAAACCCCTTAGCGAGACGCCTAAACCCGGTGCTCACAATACGCTCGTAGTTTTTATGCATCCGAAAACAACTAACGGCGTATTAACTGAAATCTGCCAACATCAACACTAATTTTCAGGGAGATAAGAAAATGTCAGAAGCTGAAAACATGATAAGCCTTACAGCCGAGCTAAAGGCAAAGAAAGAGAAACTGAGTCTGGGCGGCGGGCAAGCGGCAATAGACAAACAGCACGCTCAAGGTAAACTAACTGCCAGAGAAAGAATAAATCTCCTTGTAGATGAAGGGACTTTTGAGGAAGTAGATAAATTTGTCAGACACAGATGCGTTTATTTTGGTCAGGATAAAAAGGAAATACCTTACGATTCAGTGGTAACGGGTTTCGGTAAAATTCATGGAAAGAAAGTAGCAGTATTTTCTCAGGACTTTACAGTGCTTGGGGGATCCCTGGGAGAAATGCATGCAAAAAAAATTATGAAAATTCAGGATTTGGCAATGAGATACAGCATGCCCGTAATCGGAATTAATGATTCGGGAGGCGCCAGAATCCAGGAAGGAGTCGATGCCTTATACGGTTACGGCGGAATATTCCTTAGAAACACCGCGGCTTCTGGAGTTATACCACAAATATCAGTTATTGCAGGACCATGCGCTGGAGGGGCTGTTTACTCTCCTGCCATTACTGATTTTATAATAATGGTGGATGAACTTTCCCAGATGTTCATCACAGGACCGCTGGTTGTAAAGGCGGTTACTAATGAGGATATTGATAAGAACTCTCTTGGCGGGGCAATGGTACATAACAGCGTAAGCGGTGTGGCTCATTTCGCTGCTAAAAGCGACGAAGAAGCTCTCAATATTGTCAGAAAAATCTTATCCTATGTCCCATCGTCAAATCAAAGCAAACCTGATGACATGCCTTATGATGTTAACTTCAAGGTAAGTGAAAAGATTTATAAGATTGTTCCATTGAATCCGAAGAAAGCGTACGATATGAGAGACATTCTGAATCTTGTTTTTGATAAGGACAGCTTATTTGAAGTACAGCCCTTATTCGCTCAGAATATGATTACCGCTTTTGCCAGGATAAGCGGCAAAGCTGTAGGAATCATAGCCAATCAGCCAAATATTTTGGCAGGAGTGCTAGACATTGACGCTTCAGATAAATCATCGCGTTTCATAAGATTCTGCGATGCTTTTAATATTCCGATTATTACATTTGTTGATACCCCGGGATTCCTTCCAGGAGTAGGGCAGGAGCATGGCGGAGTCATCAGGCATGGAGCCAAGCTACTCTACGCTTATTCCGAAGCAACGGTACCGATGGTTTCAATCATCCTTAGAAAATCATACGGAGGCGCTTACATAGCAATGGCCTCTCAGCATCTTGGAGCTGATTTTGTTTACGCATGGCCTAATGCAGAGATAGCAGTAATGGGAGCAGATGGCGCTGCGAATATTATCTTTGCCAAGGATATTTCAACATCCGCAACTCCAGAAGAAACCAGACAAGCCAGGATAAAAGAATACAAGGACATGTTCAACAATCCTTACTGTGCGGCTTCAAGAGGATATATCGAAGGCGTGATCGATCCGAAAGAGACTCGCGATATTATTATTACAGCGCTGGATATTTCCTCGACAAAGTGCGTTAGAAAGCCAGCTAGAAAACACGGCAATATACCTTTATAAAGCAGGTGGGATATGTCAAAGTGTTGTTGTAACGATCAATCTGAGATTTCCAATGATGAGGCCGCTGTAATTTATACGGCCATATCTGCATTTCTCGGAAAAACCGACTTTAAAATAACTTCCATTGCTCATCAGGGAAGCGACAAAAAGTCTGCGCTCCGGAAGTTAAATTAACTGATTTAAATTGAGGGGAAAATGAAAAAAACTTTTAATGTCAAGGTCAATGATAAATCATACTGCGTGGAAGTGGAAGAAACTTCCTGTGCATGTATTTCGCCGAGAGAGCTTCCTTCTGAGCTAGCAGCCAGAATAGCCCATATTTCAGCAAAAAAGGACACTTCCGGTTCTCTTTGCGTAAATGCTCCACTTCCTGGTTTGATTGTAGAAGTTTTAGTCAAGGAAGGGCAAAACGTAAAATCTGGAGATAAATTGCTCGTCCTTGAAGCAATGAAGATGGAAAACTCTATCCTTGCTCCAATTACCGGCGTAATTGAAAAAATTCTTGTAAAAGAGGGCGAGTCTGTAAATGGCAAACATACAATGATTCAACTCAAACATTGATTTCTCTTATTGATGTTTATTAAAAGATTTAAAAGAGAAATTAAACGCGCTTCTATAAAGCTCATAGGTTCGAAAGATTCTATTTACTCGTCTTCAATGGGGGTTGCCATCGGTTTGTTTTGTTCGGTGGCAGTCCCCTTTCTCCAGTTTGCTCTTGCCATCATAATTGCTTATTTCTTGAAGGCAAGCAAGACTCTAGCAGTGATTTTTACTTTTTTCTCAAATCCATATACGACTCCTTTTCTCTATGTCTCTGCATGTCTGCTTGGCGCTTCTATTTTGAGAGTAGATATTACAATTGTTGAAATAAAATCATCTTTCAAGGATATTTATTCCTCATTTAGTTTTGAAGCAATAAGTCATATCGGGTGGAAGCTTTTTATATCTTATATGGTAGGCGGACCGATCATTGGCGCTGCTTTAGGACTTGCAGGATATTTCTTGTCTGCTAAATTTATTATAGTTCATCAAAGGAACCGTATAGAGAAAAGAAAGAAGAGAGTATCTAAAAACCATATTTAAATGGAGTGTGAAAACATGGCTGTTTTTATCAAGAATATCCAGACACTGGTTACTATGGACGAAAATTTTACAGTCCTATCTGGAGTAGATGTAAAAATAGAGGGTAACAAGATTGCTGAGATTGGGAAAAATCTGTCAATATCTGAAGCTGCAAAGATTATAGATGGAAGCAATAAGGTAGTCTATCCTGGTTTTATAAACACACACCATCATTTTTATCAGACGCTAACAAGAAATATTCCGGCCATTCAGAGCGTTAAACTTTTCGACTGGCTGGTGCTCCTTTATGAAATATGGACTGAATTAAATGAAGAATTTGTGGAATTAAGCACTAAGATTGCAGTTGGAGAACTCCTTCTTTCAGGGTGCACTACTTCTACAGACCACTATTATGTTTTCCCCAAGGGAAAGCCCAATGAACTCCTTGATATAGAGATAGATATTGCAAGAAAAATGGGGATGAGGTTTTATCCTTGCAGAGGCAGCATGACCAGAGGTCGTTCAAATGGAGGGCTCCCGCCTGATACAGTTGTTCAGTCTCCTGAAGAGATAATGAAGGACTGTGACAGGATAATAAAAAAATATCACAGCACAGATCCTTTCGCAATGACCAGGATAATTCTGGCTCCATGCTCTCCTTTCTCTGTAACTACTGATATTCTCAAGGACACCTCAAAATATGCAAGAAATAAAGGCGTTATGATGCATACTCACCTTTGCGAGACAAAGGATGAAGAAGATTACTGCTTAAAAATGCATGGTAAACGCCCTCTGGAATACATGAATGGCTGCGGATGGTTGGGAAATGATGTTTTCTTTGCTCATGGAATTCATTTTAATGATGAAGAAATCAAAGTTCTTGCTAAAACTCAAACAGGTATAGCCCATTGCCCGGCTTCAAATATGCGATTAGGCTCTGGTATATGCAGAGTTCCTGATCTTCTTGATGCAGGAGTCAAAGTCGGACTGGCCGTGGACGGGAGCGCAAGTAACGACGCAGGTAATTATGTCAGGGAAATCCAGCTTGCGTTGCTGATTAACAGAATAGGCTCATCTGAAGAACGCATGACCCCCCAGAAAGCTTTGTATATTGCAACAAATGGGGGAGCAAAAGTTTTCAATAATCAAAATATAGGTTCTATCAAGGTTGGTCAGGCTGCCGATTTGGCAATTTTCAATCTGGAAAGATTAGATTTTGCCGGAGCTATGTCAGATCCTATGTCGGCTATTGTATTTTGCGGGGCAGGCATGAGAACTGATTTTACTATTGTTAATGGCAAGGTGGTTGTTGAGAATGGCAGGCTCGTGGGAATTGATGAGAAAGAAATTTTCCATAGAGCAAATGCTTTTACAAAAAAGATACTTGAGAAGACTTCAGCCAGAACAAAAATCGATTACTACAAGTATAAATCCAACTTCTGAGAGTTATTGCTCGAAAGGAATTCCCAGCATTTTCGGCAAATTATGGGTTAGATTCCCGAGGCCTAGAAAGTATTCGTGCAGCTGTTTTCTGGTTCCACAGATATTTACAGCACCGATTAATTTTCCGTCTTCGGTGAGGTTATCCATTTTGCCTATTGCCATAAATCCGTGTCTTTGAATCTCCGTAGACGGACTTACAAACATCTCAGCATCTTTGAGAATCGTAATGCCGGCAGTTCCTATAACTTCCCCTATTGTTCCGGGGAATATCTTATTAAATATGTAGCTTATCGATGGATGCAATAAAGATACAAGTTCGAAGAATTCATAAGTTTCGCTTTTGCCTATCCTTGTAAGGAAGAGTCTCCGGTTGAATTCATGCTGGAAGTTAAGGAATCCTTCAAAAGGATCTCGCCTGTTATAGAACTTAACCGGCCTTATCGATAGAATTCCAAGGCTTCTTTCCTGAGGAAAGTCGTTGTATACGCTTGTATCAACAGGGAAAAGAAACTTTATATTTCTGAAGAATTTTCTCTGGCTGAGCCCCCAGATAATGAGACTTGCTACAGTAGCTTGCCCATGCATCTGGTTTACATATTTTTCATTAAGGAATTTTCTGAATTTAAGAAAGTTCTCAAAATCTATAAAAATTCTTGCTCGGAAAAGCATATTGCCGAAATAAATAATTTCAGGTTTGGAGGCTATAGAATGAAATGGCGGATAGATTATTTTTCCTCTGTCTCCAAGTTCGGCTTTAAGAGAATGCATCATCTCCTGCATGGGCAGTCCGTCTACAGGCACATGATGATACTGTACCCAGATATCGCATTCAGAAAGGTCTTCCAGTAAACGGCATTTGATGTTCAGAAGTCCGAATCCAGGATGCTTAGAAAGCTTCGTGTTTGGAGTTTTTAATCTCTTTTTGAGTCTTTGATCTTTATCTGTTTCTCTTATGACTTCGAATGTGATAAAAGAAGCATTGACCAACCTCCTGATCAGAAGTTTCAATTCATGTCTTCCAGCATGTGAGACTCTGATTTGTTTGGCAGAAAACTGAAGGCTTCTAAGGATAAACCATGCTTTAATGTGGTCTTTTTTTAACGCAGATTCATTATAGTTAAAGAAAATAATAAATCTTCTAAGTACTTTTTTGATAATTCTTTGATCCAGATGCGGGAAAGAGCGTCTCGTATTATCAAAATGAGGTATCAGCTTCCTTAGTTTGCCGTCCCCTGAAAATTCGGCCTCAACTATATCGGTAAAATAAGTCAGGTCTCTATGAGTTTTAAAAGGCGACCATCTGATTGACCAATGGGTTGCCGGGGTTTTGCTGAGAAAATCCAAAAGCCTTTTAATGATAATCGTTCGAGCCTCGGTTATAGTCTGAGGCTTGGGATAACCATCATAGTAGTTAAGCCTGAAGGTGGCCAGCATGAATTTTGATTGTTCATTTCTTAAAAAGGTACCGCATATTTTTCGCCATCCATCTTCTTTTACTTTAAATCCTATCTTACGCATAAACTGAAGCGTTTTAACTATTCCCATAAGAAGAACTGAACCAAATGACCATTTGTCAATGATTTTTCTCATCCTGATCTTATCATTGTTATGATAAAGGTGATGAATAGCTTCTCTGTTTATATTTTCTGGATTAGAAGTGTCTTTCTTGTTTAAGGAGTTCAGGAATTCGATTATAATCTCAGCAGTCTTCTCCGGACACTCCTCCTGTGGCGAATGGCCGCATTTATCGATTATAAAAAGTTCACATTTCAGATCGTCTCTGAATAAATAGGCATCACTTAAGCTTATGACTTTATCATTATCTCCCCAGATGATAACAGAAGGTATCTTTATTTCCTGCAATTTTTTCCGGAAGGATTTTTCATTGGCTATGCCGATTTGCCTGGCTGCGGAAATAATACATTTTCTATAGTTTTCCGATTTCAGGTTTTCGCTATATACCCTGAGAGTTCTTTCGGATACCTTTTCTTTATCGCTGAATACCTGGTGAAGAACATGCAATGCCAGAGCTCTTGGGTCAGCTATTTTAAGAATAGGATTGTCAGGAGATAAAGAAGAAAGTTCATCAATAAAATCAGGTAATTTTTCGAAGAGTCCGGCGCTGTCTATGAGAATCAGAGCTGAAATTTTCTTTCTGAATTCCTCATCGAACAAACTTATAGCCGAGACAGCTCCCCCCATTGAGTGTCCGATAATGATAATGTTCTTAAGTTTCAGGAGTCTAATGAACTCTTTGATGATTATAGCCTGATCGAAAGGAGAGAGATTGTCATCACATATTTTTTCTGAATAGCCAAAGCTTTTAAGGTCAATTGTAATAAACCTGTAGTTTTGCGGCAATAGTGAAATAAGCTGCTGCCATGTATAAGAAAATGAGGCAAAACCATGAATGAAAAGAAGCGCCTTTCCGGAGCCTTTGTCCGTATAGGCGATCTTAATATCGTTTACAAGTATATATTTAAAGTCTTTTGAATTCATTGAAGTTATAAATATTATAACAAAGCAATGTAGATTCGGCAAACTCAGGATAAATTTTTCTTAAGGAAATCCAATGAACAGTGCCAGCAGTCATTCCAGTCATCAGGGAGCATGAAGTGGTCTGAAAGTTTATATTCTTTGTACAAGAAACGGTCAGCGTAACTTTCATATCTTTTTTTCAGGATAGAATGAAGATGTCTGGTTTCCTTATTGGATATATATTGGTCTTTGCCTGCATTGACGGACAGGAGATTGTGTTTCGAGAAAGATTTAAGATAGTTGCCGCTTTCATACAGGCAGTATTTAGGTGTTCCGAGAATGGCAGCAGAACATTTGATTTTAGGATAAATGGAAAGAGCTTTATAAACAATAAAAGCTCCCATTGAGATACCCAGAATTCCAATCCTTCTGTTCTGTACGCCTAAGTTTTTATTTAAGAAATCAGTCAGAACAGGAAGTTCAAGAGCGGTAGCATTCACAGCCTTCAGCATATTTTTAAACATATCAGGATTATTATGATTAAAGAGATTTTCCAAATCAGGGTTCAGTCTTTCACCATGCCATACGCAGTCTATGCCTATAGCCAGCAATCCCGCTTCTGCAATACTTTTTAACTCTTTCTCATGAATTTCCTTTGAAGCAGATGAGCCGTGATACATTATGACTGCCCCCTTTGTTTTACCTCTTAAGACTGATTCTTTAGCGTAAAGCAGGGCAGGGATTTCTTCTATTCGTAACTTTTTAATTAGCATAGATACTATTCTCTGTATCATCGTTTAATAATCTCTAACTAATTTTAATCTTGTTCTCAAGTTTTAAAGACACAGAGCAATAGACGATATAATATATGAAATTGTTTAAATTTAAATCCTGAGGTAAATATGAGTAGAATAAAATCCGAAAAGATATTCAACAAAGCCCTAAAATACCTGCCTGGAGGAGTCAATAGTCCTGTTCGTTCATTCAGGGAAATTGGCATATGTCCTCCAGTCATAGCCAGGGCTGAAGGAGCATATCTTTATGATGTTGACGATAATGCATATTTGGATTTCTGTAATTCATGGGGTGTCCATATCCTCGGTCATGGTTATCCTTCTGTACTTGAGACTGTAAAGCGTTCTTTAAATGACGGTTTTTCTTATGGCGCGTGCTCAGAAATTGAAGTCAGGATGGCAGAAAGAGTAATTTCGAGTTTTCTTTCTATGGAAAAAGTAAGGTTCGTAAGCTCCGGGACTGAGGCTGTGATGAGCGCAATTAGATTAGCAAGAGCTTTTACTGGCAGAAAAAAGATTATTAAATTCGATGGATGCTATCATGGGCACTCGGATTCTCTTCTTGTCAATGCAGGATCCGGTGTATCTCATTTGCCCCAATCCAGTTCTAAAGGAGTCCTTTCTGAATTTGTTGAGCATACCATAAGCCTACCCTTTAATGATGAGAGCGCAATCGGCGAAACTTTCAAACGCTATGGCAAGGATATTGCGGCTGTGATAGTCGAACCAATACCTGCCAATATGGGACTGATACTCCCTGACGAAGATTTCCTGAGGTTTCTGAAACATTTAACAAAATCTAATAAGGCTTTACTAATATTAGATGAAGTTATTACCGGTTTCAGATTATGTAACGGCGGAGTACAAAGTTTGTATAGAGTAAAACCGGACATTACTACTTTGGGTAAAATAATCGGCGGGGGATTTCCAGTAGGAGCTTTCGGTGCTAGAGCTGAGATTATGGACATGCTTGCACCTCTTGGCAGTGTCTATCAGGCAGGAACTCTTTCTGGCAATCCAATTGCTTTAGGAGCAGGATTGGCCGTACTGACAAAGTTGTCTGAATCCGGTTTTCATAATAATCTTAATGCCAAAGCTCTTAATTTTTATGAAAAACTTGAACCTGTACTCAAAAAACACGGTGCAAGTTTAGCTTACAGCGGTTCTATGTTCACAATATTCATGAGAGAAAATGCTCCGTCAAATTACTCTGAAGCTAAAACTTCTGACAGCAAGAAATTTGCTGATTTTTATATCAAACTTCTCAACAAAGGCATTTATCTTTCACCTTCCCAATTTGAAACCAACTTTGTATCTGAAGTTATGACAGAAAAAGAATTAGATTCATTTATTGAAAAAGCCTCATCTATTAAAATATGAAGCTGATGAATATGTTTATTAATGCATGAATAAGGTTTACCCTGTTGCACGGATTAAGTAATTAAAATAAATCAATTACATGAACCAGAGAATTATATCCATCTTTTCTATAGGGAAAATCTTTATTTTCTCGACTTCGGCGTTGTTTTCAACCCAGAAATTGCATTTGAGTTTTGTATATCTTTGAATTTTTTGCAGTCAAATTTCATTAGTTTATCCCCTAATATAATATTATGTGAGATTTGGACTTTATTAAATCATAGCATAATTAAACCCAAATAATAACTGATGTTTCTTTTGAGTTTCCACTCTTAGTCATTCATTGTTTAATGAACAAGAAATTAATTCTGTTAAAGATTTTGCTTTTTATTTTTAAAATTCCGAGTAAATATAAATTTCTTAAAGGAGAAACATGAAATCACTCAGATCATTTTTTGTCTTGATTGCACTTTTTAGCTTCTGCTGTATTGGTGCCCAAGCTGTAAATCTAAAAGTTGACAAAGCTACACCCGGCTGGACTGGAACAATTACTTTTCATGCCGATAAGGATGTAGATCTTGCCACAAGCCCGCTTACCTTCGATTTATCTAAGGGAACTACGGTATCGAGCGTATGGGGACTTGCAAATTCAAGTTTCAAACAGACTAACCAAACCGTATCGGTAACGACCTATTCATGGTGGCCTGAAAACCAGGGCTATATATTAAAAGCCAATACCAAAGTTACTATTTCCTTTGGAGCAAATGCTGCAAGCTATACAATATACAATGTAAAAATTAACGGAGGAGGAATTGACCCGACTCCTGATATAACAGCACCAGTAGTAAACTTTATTAACCCCACAGATAAACAAATAATAGAGCAATCAACCCTGTCTCCCATTGACATAAAAATAACAGCTACTGACGATAGCGGAAGCGTAACTTCCACTATTACTGCAGGCGGAAAAACTTTTAACGGCACGACAGCCACTTTTACTCCAACTTCTTTCGGTTCTTACTCTATTGTCGCCAAAGCTACAGATCCAAGTGGAAATAAGACCAGTAAAACAATAACAATCACGGTATCAAAAACTACAGAGCCAACTACTGACACTGGTAAGGTTTATTACCATTTGACTTTTCCTGTTTCCGTTAATGCAACTTCATCATTCATGCCTTTGAACGATAACTTCAAGGACTTGATTATGTCTAATTTTGTAGCTGGGGTATTATTGGGACATCTTATCAATCATGATTCTACTTACTACGCTCTTAAGTACAGCAAGGATTATCTATATGGTTCATTGTTTGCTCAGCTGCTTCAGGAAGACCTTGATGCAAACATTTATTTAAAAACAACTGACTGGATTACTCCAAATGAATCCTACAGAAAAATTCTTTTGTCTCCCGGACAAGGCGGGCCTTATCAGCTCAATGACTACTCAAAGGCTCTAGAACACGGGTACGGGCTTATAAATTACGCAGTATTACAGAAATCACTTGGATATTCCGTTAAAGATCAGGGGGCAGCTCAGACAGCAAAGACAGGCCCTGACGCACTTGATAATAAATATTTCGGACCAATAGCTGCTGCTTATTTCCATTACAATGACCTTCTTAGGTTAGCATCAATCAATAAAGACCCATGGGGGCCTTCTGCTGCTTATTTCGCTGACTGCATGAAGAACTTCTCAACCTCTGACAACAGTCTTCTTGACATGGTGCTTAATGCTACTTATAACGCAGGTCCCTGGTCTGATATAAACACAGTTTTTATCAGAATCGGAGCTAATATGAACAATTCAACCTATGCTGACAAGGTAGCTAATATAAATAACTACAGTCTGAATGACGCTCAGTATTCCGCCATTATAGGGCTCCAGGGAATGAACGGAACTACATATATTCTGTATCCCAGGCAGATAAGGTTCTATCTGGACGAAATGTATAATAAAACAACGCTCTCAAAGAGCAGTTACACATTCCAGATGTCTCAGTTAAAGTTCGTTTTCAGCAAGTGCTACTCAACTCTTGCCTATGTTAACAGTAGCAAAAAGTATGTATTTATTAATCCTAATGACGCAGATAAGGCTTTCGATGATGCTCTGGTTTCATTAAAACTAACTGTAAACAGCAAACTCAATGTAAGCAATAAAAACGACAGGGATAAGATTTTTTCTGTCCTTGAGAAAGCTACAGCCAACCTTTCGGCCAATCTTCATATTGATTTTGGAAAGATAGTGACAACTGACCTATAATAAGGCGTAAATTTGGGCGGGCGGATTCAATCTTCCCGCCTTTTTTATTTTATGAATACTGATTATGAACGAATATTCTGTTTGGTATTTTTCTGTGATCGCTCTGATAAGAGTGTATGAATCCTAAAAAAACTGTTTTAATTAAATTTCCAGGAAGTTACTGATAAGCCTTAATTGTAGCTATTTAAATAATTCCATAATACCTATGCTAATCCAGGGAACATAAGTTATTAATATAAGTACCAGAAAGAAAAGCAGCAGAAAAGGAAGAACATAAAGCGCAATACGCATTAGAGGTTTATTGAATCTAAAGGCAGAGAGAAAGAGATTCATTCCCACTGGTGGAGTAAGATATCCTATTTGTAAGTTGACAATAAAGATTATTCCGAGATGAACAGGATTTATCCCGAATAGAGCAGATATTGGAAGAATAAGGGGCACGACTATTATCAATGCAGAATATATATCCATCAGACATCCTGCTAGGAGCAGAGCTATATTCAATGCTATAAGGAATTCCCATTTTGACCATGATTGCTGTATAACCCATTGTGCGGCTTTGGCCGGAACCTGTGCGTCAACCAGATAGTTAGTCAATCCCATTGCAACACCCAGCACTATAAGAACTCCACCCACAAGAACTGAACATTTTACAAGAAGCGCAAAAAGTTTTTTTATTCCTAAGTCTCTATATATGAGTACTTCTACAACAAGGGAATAAAGAACGGTTAATGCGGCGGCTTCGACTATTGTGCAAAATCCGCCGAAAATCCCTACAAGTGCTACTACCGGAATGAGCAGTTCCCATTTTGCCAGCCAAATTGATTTGATTAACGCATCGGTCTTGAATGGTGTTATCTCGCTATTTCCAAGCTTCTTTCTCCCTTTCCATAAGCACATCATGCAGACTGGAAGTACAAGTAAAATTCCCGGTAATATACCAGCCTTGAATAAATCCAGTATAGAGATTTTTGCAATAACAGCGTACAATATCACAACTAGACTTGGAGGAAAAAGCAATCCAATACTGCCTGTAGCAGTGAGCAATCCGATTGAAAATTTCTCATCTGCTCCACTACTTAGTAGGACAGGAAGCAGTAGTCCTCCAAGCGCTAATATGGTAATTCCTGATGCCCCAGTAAATGTAGTAAAAAAAGCACAAAGCATTGTAACGGCCACAGCGACTCCTCCAGGAAACCATCCGAAAAGTGACTGAAATACTCTGATAAATCGTTCGCTGGCATTGCTTTCTGACAAGATAAAACCAGCTAATGTAAAGAGAGGAATTGTAGGGAAGACTGGAGACACTACTATTCTGTACATCTCTACAGGGATTGCGGATGTCGTTACTCCGTCAGACCAGAAAAGAAGGAGTGCTGCACCTCCGATGAAGACAAAAATAGGAGCTCCGAGCGCAGCAGAAACTATCAGTATGATTATTCCAATCAAAGCAAAACCAGACGGAGCCTCAGGGTAGATGATTGAAAGGAGAATTACACAAGGCAAACTAAGCGCTATTATTATTTTAGACCAGATGCTCTTATTAGGAAAAGTTGTTATAAAAAGCAAAGCCATCAATCCAAAGCCTAAAGGCATAATGCTTTCGGCTATCCAGATGGGTATAAGTCCTCCAACTTTAAGGGTATTTCCTAATTCAAAAAGACCGAAAGGTTCAAGCCAGTTTTCAATAAAACCCGGTATCAAGTGCCTAAAACTTTCTGAAATCCCCGGAGATTCTGCAGTGATTAACTCTATCCCAGCTCCGCAGAGAGACCAGCAGACTGCAGCAGATAGAAATGAAGTCCAGTGTTCAGCAAAAACGCGAAGAAATTTTGGTAAAAATGTAAAGTCTCCTGCTATTCTTAGATGCTTATTGTCTCTCGCTGCCAGAACTGCTCCTAAAAGCCCGACCCATAAGGTCAGATGTTGCAAAAAATCAGCTACTCCTATTGTAGAATAACCGAAAAATAACCTTCCTGCCATTTCAGAGCAGGGGAGAAATGCCATCAGGAGCAGAAGCAGCGCGGCTATTGAGTTCCCTGTCCAGTTGAATATCTTTGGCAGCATCGAATCAGAGGTTAATTTTTATCTTTATTTAGCTTGCGATATTCTTTTAGAGCGGCATTTACCTTGTCGAAGGTTCCCTTTGTGAAGCGGCGCCCGACAAAGAGGGGGATTCCGAACTTATCAATACTTTCCTGCCATAGAGCTGTTTCTTCTGGAGTAAGAATATTCACTTTCAGATTATGTTTTTTCATGACAGCAATTGCTTCATTTTCAAGTTTAATATCGTCTCCCCATATCCTGATGCCTGTATTCTGAGCGCTTTTTAGAAGTTTCGGCTTTAATTCATCAGGAATCTGGTTCCAGGCTTTCTCTGTAATCATGATTACACCCGGAAGAGACTGCCAACGGAGAGCGCACATATTCGGAGCCTGGTTGTACCATTGAAAACCAAGCGCTGCCTGCGGGGGAGCGGCAAAGGCTGTTATAAGACCTGTTTGCAAACTTGGAAGGAGGTCTGTCACACTAAGAGGAATAGGATTGAACCCTGCGTCTTTGAGCATTTGGAAATAGACAGGTTCGGAACCCCAGTAAAACAGTTTTTGTTTTTTCATGTCATCTGGAGTGCGAACTTTGTCTTTTGAGAAAAAATGAACCCATCCTGCATTTGTCCAACAGAGAACCTTGAAGCCTTTTTTCTGAATTTCTTCATTGAAGAAAGGAGATAGTTTTTCTAGAACATATTCAAGCTCGTCATCGGTTTTAATATTGTTAGGAAAAGTCAGGGCTGTAACATCAGAGTAAAAATAGGCCACGCTTGAGGTGGCAATCGCCGCTGCCTGAATCTGCCCGATACGCATTTTCCTTATAAGGTCGGGATCGTCTCCTGCTACACCGCCCGCATAAATCTGTATGACAATCTTGCCATTGCTTATGTCCTTCCAGTCCTGAGCCATTTGCAGAAGCTCTTTATGCCATTGCGAACCATCAGGGGCGACCGTGGCTAGTTTAATAGTCTGGGAATAAGTTGATAATGAAAAGAAAAAAACAGACGACAACAGCAATAATAGAAGTTTCCTATAGATCATTCTTTTACCTCCTCAAAGTCTATAAAAAGTAGTTCTTTTTGAGTTTGGAGCCATGCGGCTCTCTCTTGAGCGATTGTATTTACAAGGCGCCATTTCATAACTTCATTAGGATTAACAGCAAGAGCTTTGTTCAGCATCTCGTCGAAAAGCTTTATGTCTTGTCTTTTTACTGCTACAGACTCTGCATAAACGACATATGGATATGCGCGGTTTCCGTGAGTGTATGCTACGACTTCTTCCAGGTACTTTTTTGAATCAGCCATGTTTTCCTTTGTCGCATTTGGTTTTCTTGCTCCATAGGCTATGAAGAATTCGAGTATCGCTCCGTCCTTATAGTATCTGTCAAGTTCCATAGCTCTCTGCATTATGGCGACTGCTACAGGAAGCTCAGCAATATTTTCCATATTATTTATATTAGATGATATTCCGCCTGTCCATCCGGCTGCAGCCCAGTATAGAGCCGGAACATCTTCGACTGTTGTTTGGGCTAGAGTTAATTCTTTGTCAATCCTTACATTTCTGCTGAAATCAGGGTATTTGGATTCTAATGCTGACAAGGCGTAATCTCTGCCTCTCAAACTCAGGTTTTGCGCTCTGTGAGACAAATGTTTTGACTGGGTATAATTTGTATTTTTGGTTATTTGAGCTAGTTGAGCCAGGTTCCCCTGGGCATAAGAGACATAACCTGTAGCGAGGATGATTTTAAGTTTGTTGTTGCAGGGATCCTGAGAGAGCATTACTTCCATAGTTTTGAGAGCTACTGGCATTGAGTCCCATATAAGTTCAGGATCATTTTCAGAATTTATTACATACAATGTTTTCTCATTTGAAAAGCCATTTTCCATTTGAGAGATAAATGTCTTTTTGATAATTGAACTGCAGGAAGTTAGAATCAATACCGATATTAAACTCAAGAACACAGGATATTTTTTCATAAATTCGCTATTGGTTTAGAGGAGTTGAAATAAATAGTATTATAAGAAAAACGCTCTATTTTTACAATAACTCTTAAAGAAGAATTCTAGACAAAATTATAGGAACAATGAAAGAGTAAATCTAAAGTGTTTGAGTTACAATTAAAGAAAAGAATTAGCTGGATAAACATTCGTTATAATCGTTATTATTATTTCTTATTGTCTTATAATAAATTGAATGTTAATGTTTTAAGATTTTAAAATTTCATTAAGACAAACAAACAACTAATAGGTGAGAAAATGTCAGAACAACTCATGGAGAAAGCAGATACAGTGAGATTCGATAATTATAAAGTGATAAAGCCGGAAGACCTGAATCATTACGGATATTTATTCGGAGGCAAACTTTTGCAATGGGTGGATGAATTCTCATGGATTGCCGCGAGTATTGAATTTCCAAATCATAGTTTTGTTACATTGGAAATGGACAAAGTAGAATTCAGAAGAAGCGTCAGGCAAGGTGCGATCCTTCAATTCGCTATAGAAAAAATATATCAGGGTAGAGCTTCGGTGAAGTATCAGGTAAAAGTCTTTGTCAAAAATGATCCTGCTGAAAATCATCATGAAATCTTCAGAACTAATGTTACTTTCGTTAGCGTTGATAGTAATCAGAAGATAAGGCCTATTTTTACTCATTAGACTATAATGATAGAAGAATCTATTTTTTGATTAAATGGGAGTTGTTTAATTCATGATTAAAACTGCAATGTCAGTACCTACTCTTGTAGCTGTTACTTCTCTTGCGGTAGTTAATGCCGTTCTTTTTACTTCAGCATTGCCTCTATTTATCTTTCTTCATACAGCCTGATGTATTTGGAAGATTCATAAGCGGTTTTGGTATTGCTTCAGGACTTGTTATTGGATTTACTATGATAAATGATGTTTACGGACTGAAGAGAGCAAGAAAAGTTACAATTACAGGCTTTGTAATTGCTACTTCAATAGGAGCTCTCTATGCTACTATAACTCTTCTTTCGTTTGTAGCTGTTAATATGCTGCAAATGAGTATTTTCAGCTTTGGAATATCATCACATACTGACAAGGCAAGCGCATCATCGGTAATAACCTTTATTTTTATGATTATAACTTTTGCTGCAGTAAACTATATCGGATTAATAAAAATCAACATAAGCTACCTGATACCCATTACTGTTATATCTCTGTCTGCCATAGGCTTGGTATTGCAGAGAATTATCGCGAATAATAAGTCAATGTCGATGGATTAAAAATTACCGAGACTTGGATATCTTCGTATCTGCAAATTGTGTAAAACAATTATATTTATCCGGCAAAAGAGGAAAACTCATCACAGTCAGGATCGTTGTTCCATTTATACTCCATAATTGAGGCTATTTCTTTTGCATTATGAGCGCCTTTGAGTTTTGCTATAAAAGCAAGAGCCATGTCAGTTCCTGCAGAAATGCCTGAGCTTGTGAAGATGTTTCCGTCTTCAACCCAACGGGCTTTTTTTATCCAGTTCACCTTGTTATTAAGAGATGCTGGAAAATCAAAGGCTCTTTTGTTTGATGTAGCTTTTCTGCCATCGAGAAGATTTGTTTTTGCGAGAATAGCCGAACCGGTACAGACACTCAAAATATATTCAGCTTGTTTTCCGAGTTCCTGAATCATATCGATAAAACTTTTATTTTTTATTTCTTCTCTTGTACCCCAGCCTCCTGGAATAAAAAGAATATCAGTGCAGCCTAAAGCTTCATTAAGATTTCGTGTCTGAATTTGAAGATTATCTCTGTTTACGGTAAGTCCACCCTTAAGGCTGTAAAAGTTAATGGAAAAATCATCGACTTTGCCAAACGCTTCCACCGGCCCGAAAACATCGAGCGTTTCAAAATTCTCATAAAGAATAACAGATATTCTCATAGATAATTTTCATATATTTGAATATAAAGATTTTGTTATCTCTTCAGCAAGTTTCCATCCGCCAAGAGCGGTATTTGTAAGAATTACACTAGAAATGCCCTTGACTGGGTCAATGAAAAATTGATTGCCATAAACTCCGCCCCATTTTAATGTGCCACTGCTAAGAGGAGTTGCTGCAGCATTTGGATTTCTGACGATCGAAAAACCAGCGCTAAAACCAAGTCCTGGTCCGGCTGAAATCTCTTTGAGCTGAGAGACTGCATCACTCGTCATAAGATTTAATGATTCATTATTCACGATAGGGCTGTTCCCGTTTCTTATAGCCTCAAGAAATACGATATAATCTTTTGCTGTACCTGCCATCCCTGCGCCTCCCGAAGGATAGGCATTTGGATTGGTAATTCTGTTTGGTGAATAGTGTATTAAGCCGTATCCCTCGAGTCTGACACTGTCCCTTGCTTTCATAGGGCGGGGTTGGTTGCCATTATCAGCATAAGGTTTGGACAATCTTAAGGATTTTTCTCTATCTACAAAAAAGAGTGTGTCTTTCATCCCGAGCAAATTAGTTACATACTTGGAAACTATTTCCGGCAGAGGAAGATTACATGCTTTTTCCAAAAGGTAACCAAAAACATCTGTAGCAAGCGAATAACCCCAGCTTGTACTGGGTTTGTAGATGAGCGGAACTTTTGCTATTCTCTTTAGGTTTTCTTCAATGGAGAGGACTGATTCATCCATACCGTCGGAAATTCCGTATGATGAATATGGTTCATTATCTGGAGTATTGAAGGAGTATGTAAGCCCTGCGGTATGTGTAAGAAGTTGCCAAACAGTGATATTTGCTTCAGTTCCGTCTGATAGTTTAGGCGCAAAATTTGGGAGATATATCCTTATATTATCATCAAGTCTAAGCTGCTTTCTTTCGACTGCTGCAAGAGCTGCGGCTAAAACGATAGGTTTCGTCATACTTGCCAGACGAAAAATTGTATTGGAATTCACAGCTGTACGAATCTCTCTGTCGGCAAAACCTTCATGAGCTTCAAATATTATTTCTCCGTGTCTGGCTATTAATACGCTTGTACCGACCAGATTTCCTTTATTTATATGTTCCTTAATTATCGAGAAAAGAGTTTTGTTCCGGCAGTTCATATCTACTCCATATTATAAGACACAATGCAAGAATTATATAAAAGAAATAATTCGATTACAATAGATTTAAGCTACGAAAGCTTAGAATTTAGTCCAATCGGCAATGGAGACTGAAACATATAATGCGCTCCAAGAACTGGACAGGTATGATATGTGTAAAATTTCCCTGATATAATCAATAAAAAAATCAGGAGGACAAAATGAAGAGAACACTAAAACTGCATCAGTTTAGCATTAGGCAAAGAAGTTACCACTCATAGTACGGCAATTCAAAACTAAACACCTTTTCCTTTGTTCTCAGACATAATGAAGTAGTTGATTAGTTTGTTCGCAAAATACTCAAAATCCAAATAACTACACTCGAGACGAGTATGCTGCAATG
Source organism: Lentisphaerae bacterium GWF2_38_69 (assembly GCA_001803205.1). GTDB lineage: Bacteria > Verrucomicrobiota > Lentisphaeria > Victivallales > GWF2-38-69 > GWF2-38-69. The sequence goes on from MHBE01000031.1 coordinate 53,079, forward strand.
TAGCACGGGTCTCCCACCTGTGTCAGTTTTCTGAATTGCTCGTGCTTTTGATTTATGCCGTGGATTATAGGTTGATTTGCTCAAAAATAACTGTATTGGCTCTGTCTGCCTTTAGAATTGAGTAAGGAGGAATGGATTAATTTCTTTATTCATGCTTACGGAAGCATCCTATGTATATTTGGGAGTATAAACTTTTTTATCGTAGGTTTATAGATAATAGTGTCTTAAAGGATTGCTTGCCGAATCAAGTTCATATACTAAAGGTTTACCTGTCGGTATATTGAGGCTAGATATATCATTGTCTGAAACCTTATCCAGATGCTTGACCAGCGCTCTAAGTGTATTTCCATGTGCCGCAATGATGACTTTTTTCCCTGATTTAATTTCTGGCAGAATAGAGTTTTTCCAGAAGGGGAGGAATCTTTCATAAGTATCTTTTAAGCACTCAGTCAAGGGAATTTCTTCATTGGTCAGACTGGAATATTTAATGTCCTTTCCGGGATATCTTTTGTCGTCAGTTGTAAGGGGAGGAGGTCTGACACTGTAACTTCTTCGCCATATCTGAATTTGTTCATCTCCGAAATTCTCAGCAGTCTGGCTTTTATTTAATCCCTCAAGCGCTCCGTAGTGCCTTTCATTCAGCTTCCATGATTTTTCTACATGGATCCACATTAGGTCCATTTCCTGCAATACTATCCAGAGTGTTCTTATCGCCCTTTTCAGAAAAGAAGTATAGGCTAAATCAAAACTAAAACCTTTTGCCTTTAGTGTTTTTCCTGCTTGATAAGCCTCAGAAATCCCTTTTGCAGCAAGGTCAACATCTTGCCAGCCTGTAAATCTGTTCTCTTCATTCCAAAGGCTCTCGCCATGTCTTATTAATACAAGCGTATTCATATTGAATTCCCGGTTAGTTGTTTATCTTTTTATCAAAATTATAAGGATAAAGGTTTTTGATTTTATAACTTCTTAAGAGAAAAACTCAAAATCTAAAGTACAATTGGGAGCAGAGGCATGTTTTTTAATTTTAAACAGAGTTGGAAGATGATGGATGCAAAAAATTACAGCGCAGAAGAGGAACGGATTAATTTTCTTACTCATGCTTTCGGAAGCATTCTGAGCATATTCGGCTTCATAAACTTCTTTGTCGTAGGTTATGGAAAAGGCAATCTGAAAGACTTTATCGGATTGCTTGTTTTTGGAATATCACTTTTTCTGCTCTATTTTTTTTCTGCTCTTTATCACTTTGTTAAGAAGCCTGAAACCAAACAGTTTTTCAGGAAACTGGATCATTCGGCAATTTTTATTCTTATAGCAGGCAGCTACACGCCTCTCATGCTAATGACCCTTCATCCGGCTTTGGGAGTTTCCATGATAATAATTTGCTGGATTCTTGCGGCAGTTGGGATTCTTTCTGAGTTCTATCCTATCTTTAAATCAAGAAAGTGGGCGATTGTCCTATATCTGGTGATGGGCTGGATGGCAGTATTTGTGATAAAACCAATTATAGAAAGTGTTTCCCTTCTAAACCTGGTTCTTATTGTCGCAGGAGGCGTAATTTATACCTTGGGAGTTATTTTTTATGTAAGACGGAAAATGTATCACAATCATGGCATCTGGCACTTTTTTGTTCTGGGAGGAAGCATCTGCCATTATTTTGCATTTCTTGGAATTTTCATAAATGGCTGATAGTTTATATTTGAAATAAAACACAAATAAACCGATTTATGACAGACGATTGGATAGATATTCAGAAAAATAAATCTCATATCGAAAGGGAGAAGAAAAAGGCTGCTGAAATGCGGAAAAGCAACTGGTGGCAGAATCTTCTTCAGAAGGGAATATGTCACTATTGCCGAAAGAAATTTACGCCCGAAGAGTTAACCATGGATCATGTAGTTCCTCTCTCAAGAGGAGGCAAAAGCTCCAGAGGTAATATTGTTCTATGCTGTAAGGAGTGTAATAATAACAAAAAATACCTTACTCCTGTCGAACTTATATTAAAAGAGCTCGAGAAAAATTATAATAGGCAGGAATAATCTGGTATAAGAGTATTAATCACGAAAGATATTGCCTTCTCAATCTTCCAAATACATTATGTCCTGGATATAGAAAGAATCAGGATGAGTCTCGTCATACTTTACACGGGCAAGAATTTTTTGAGAGGATGTAACTTCATCTGCGTTAATATCAAATCTTCCTTTTTTTACATTAACTTCCTGATTGCTCTTGTAAATGCTGGCAGTACCCTCATCAGGACCTATGTCCTTAAGCGTTTGGCCAACAGCTATTATCGTATATAAATCAGGAGTTTCAACTTTCGTCAGATTAATAAATTTTCCAATTAACTCTTCTTTTGAGGCATCGGTAGTTTGTCCTGACTGTGTGGTAAGTTCAGAAACCTCATTTACAATTTGAGCCCTTGTGACGAAAGGACTTCCTCCCGTGGTTCCGTTCTGATCGAGAACTTCTTGGGCTATGGTATTGGCAGTAGAGACAGAAATAGCTGAACCTCCGCTGGCAGGATCATTGCCTGTACTGCTTTTTATATTACTTCCAATTTTTATCTGATCAAATAGTGTTCTTAAGACTGAAACATTATCTGAATTCAAATTTATTTTCCCTAGAGTGGCAGAATTTGAGGTCATTTTTACCTGGTCAAGAATATTTGCATCGCCCAGGATGTATGTGCCTCCTCCCGCGCTAGGGCCAAAACCGTTTCCATCAGCTGCCTCATTGTATTTTTTCAGGTTTAGCGTCTGGAAGGCTTTTGCTCTGTGTATAAATCCCAGTTCCCACGGCGATTTCATAGGAGCATTGCGGATGAAGGCTGTGGAAATACCCGTAGGATCCGTAGCTGTTTCAAGATCGTAGGTAGTGCCATTAAAAATTGACCTGGCTAAAGTGTAGGAAGTGTTCACTGAACCTATTGTGGCGTTAGCTGCTGTCTGGCTTGAAGTCTGATTAAGGTTAGCAGTGGAAGTCCCAGGCGTGCTGATCCAATCTTCCTGTTTTAGATTCTGCCTCGGGTCTTTTACCTGATAGTCTAAGGTTATGTATGCTGTATTAGTAGTATTGCTAGTACCGTTAACAGTAAAGAATGGAGTTTCAGGAGTAACGAGCATCGTAGGCATTTCTGAATAGTCGTAAAGTGTATTGCCATCAGTGCTCATCAGTTTTATCTTCAAACTTTTAACAGTTACAGCCATTTTTATTCTGAGAGTTTTGACATTATTTACATTAATATTTGTCCCTTTGGTCTTTGTATCATTCAGACCAACTTGAAGCGGCGTTGCAGGAGAGATAGAATAATAGGTTTTTGAGCTAATAGAAGGAGTGTCGAATGAGACGGTAGTAGTGTCTGTTCCGGAAGTTCCAAACATATAAGTTGAAGTTCCGTACCAGAATTGATATGAGAAATCAGGTTCTACATAAATTTTGTAGACCCTTGAGTTAATTCCGTCATAGAGATTGACAAGCTCTACAGTTAGAGTGGGTGTAACATCGAAGTCGTATGTATATGGACTTGTCGATGTCCTCTTAATGACTGCTTTAAATTGAATCATTACTTCGTTTATATACGGAACTTTTTCCAGGCCAAGATAGCCGGGGACAGATGGTGAATCAGTAGTAGGAATATCGTCAATATCGCAGTAATCAATAAGATTTGCTATGATCTGGGGTTTTGTAGAATTAGGATCGTTCCACTCTATCAACCATTGTAAATAGTTCTGAGAATTTTTTGCAGCATTACCTATGGCATTAACAGCAACTCCATTTGGATCCTGGCTAGATAAGGTATCCCAGTCCGTTCTGGAAAGGTTAAACCTTTCTTGCATTTCGCCTTGTTCTTTTATCAAATCTTTATTTTCATCGATCCAGTATTTTTCATCATCAGGAGTGGAATTAACATAAAAAACCTTCTTAAAGTATTCTCTTATTGAGTCATTGTCCTGAGTTATTCCGAGTGTACTGAAAAGCTGTTCATAATCTTCCCAGTCCCCAGCGCTGCCAGTATCCACCAATCCAGCCTGACTGCAGGTATTTACGCTCATTTTTGTAGGGTATTCTGCAGCAGGGGGGAAAGAATCCGCATCGTATTCTAAGCTCATAAGGCATAATTCATTAATATCCCTTCCAGGTCTGCCTGAGACATATGAACCATCCGATGCTACAGAGCTATTGCCCCCACCGTAATTATCTTCAGAAGGAGGATTTTTATTGTATTCGGATGCATTATACCCTGAATCTATGACTGCCCAGGGATCTATTTTTCCTTTATCAGGGAGAACCACATAGGCAATTCTGCCAAAAATTTGTGTATCCGTATAGGTCTGATGCTGAGGGCTTTTAATATAAACCCAGGACAGAGCGGAAGTATCGCTAATATCGTAAGCTGTGTTAGACGGATAATCTACTGGAATCTCAAGATAAGTGATGCCATTGATTACAGTTGTAAGCTGTGATGCAAGATCATCTCCAAGAATAGCTCTTTTCTCGGCATCGGTCAGGGATGCGTCATTAGCGATATCTGCATCATGGCTTACAATTTCATTCATATTCTCCTGTGGGTCAGTAGACTTGTATTTCATATTAGCCATTGCCCTGTTAAAGGCTGTTTGAGCTAGAGCCCTGGCTATATTTATATCCTGAAAGTTGACTGCAGATTTCCTTTCAATCATGGAAGTTGTGACAAACGCTATCCCAACCATCAGAAGAAGCGCTGAAATACCGATGGCAAGAATTGTTGCCATTCCAGAGTTGTGGTTAGGGGATAGGGGACTGGGATTGGGGGAATGGGATTGTGTTTTGCGATTCATGAAAAAGAAAAAGCGAATTGTAGATTTTAGATTGCTGATTTTAGATTTCAAATTCATAAAACAGTTAATAGTTGTCAGTTGCTAGGTGATAGAATTATAATATGAAAAACTCTTTTTAAAACAAGGAACTACACAAAACAACAATACTTTAACATAAAACCCAACACTCAAAATTTAACATTTGCCTTGCTCTCATTCTTCCTACTGCCCTCTGTCTCCGAGCAATACTGTCCTTGTAAAAGTAAGTTGCTTCGCTTCACGAAAATCCCTGGCTATTTCAGGCTCACCGGTATATTCAGGAGCGTGATATACGGTTGAACCGCATAGAGAAATCCATTTGTCCCATGAAGATTTATCCAATAGAGTCAGGTTAATAGTTACAGTTGTAGGGAATTGCGAAGCAGAGCAGGCGTTATTAGCTTTGGAGGTGGTCTGATCCGGCGGCAATACGCTGTTTGCGTCTGAATCGGTATCGCAAACAAAAGATACATCCAGCACATTCGGGATTAAATTCCGGTAATCCTGGGAAGAAGTCGAATTGGCGGTTAATGAAGCAGTAGGAACAGCCTCTGTCGTGTACCCTACTGTCAAGTTGTTCTGCCAGTTCCATCTTGTGTCAGTTTCGTCTTCATCTGTTATATTTCCAGTAATGCTTCTTCTTAGCCAGCCTTCATGCTCATCATTGTGATTAGCCGCATAATATAATTGGTACTTCAGTTCATATTTATTGGAAGTGCAATTGTTATTAGGCGGAATAGGAGAATAGGTGACAAACGCAAGAAGCTCATTGCTGAATTCATTCCAGTTAGCTCCCGGGGACATTTTTGCATGATGCCAGAAAGGGGCACTGGAATCTTCAGTCTTATATATTGCAGACTCCAAATCCCGTGTCATCAAATCTATGGCAATTCTTGCGTTTTCAAAAACCTCCTGCCTGGCATTTGTGATCGCCCAGGTATTCTGGTAGGATGAAAATAAAGTAAACGATACCGTTATGAGCAGTGACAGAATTGCCATGGACATAACAAGTTCAGTAAGTGTAAATAATGAAATTCTGCGAAGCATTATAAAATTTTAAATATAGCACTCTGGATATCTCCAGAATGGTATTAATTTATTTACTTATTTCTGACATATTATAGTATTCATTGTAAAATCTTAACTTTTGCCTCTTGCTGTAGTCCATCTGAGAGAGAGGCCAGCTGAGTTCGGCATTGACGCCTATTCCAGTTGAAATATTACTGCTGCTGTCTGGATTTGGGGTAGGAGTTACTATCGGATCTGTTGTTCCATCATCTATAGAACCAATTGAAGGCAGTATCTGAATCTGCCATTGACCCATTCCAGAATTATTTTTCCAGATTTTAACACTCAGGGCATTTGCGGTCTTTGAATTTATTTTTATATTTTTGCCATCAATTATTATATCTTGATTACCAACATTTAATGTGGCATTGTCTCCATTCTTGGTTTTCATCTTCAGAGTATTGGCAGAAAATGTTTTGGAGTTTGGTGCTATATATTGAGCTTCATCTGGGTTATTTCCTTTACTGATATTTTTCATCATATTTCTGTCCAGAATGACGCCCGTATCTGAACTTAATTCAAAAGCATAATCATTGTTAGTAGGTGAGATTCCAATTCCCGTTACTGAAGTTTTTATTGAATCTGTTGGAACAGGATCAATATTGGTCAATATTACCAAATCCTGGTAGTCTTTGACAATACCATCAACATCAAAAAGATATATTATCTGGTCATTGGCGATGGCAATATTCTCTCCGTCATCATCCAGATATGGCTGAACTAAAGTCGCATTGGATTTCTGTCCATAATAGGGAGCATCAGTAGGTAGTGGAGACCCATTTTTTAAAGTATGAACCTTGCTTGTGTTTGTAGATAGCGATGAATAAGAAGTCCCTCCAAGGGTACCATAAGCTTCGCTGACAAAAGTTGTTCCAGCTGGAAGATTAGAGAGGTCAAATTCTCCTGAAGTACTTTCTACCGGAACATTTTGACCAAAAGGATATATTGTGTATTCATTTTTGCCAGGTTCTTTAATTTTAACTCTAAAATATACATTATCTGGCCATTCAGAACCTATTGCTTTGAATTTGACATTTGCGTTAGATGTATTTGTAACAGTTCCGCTTGTTATATTAAAAGCAGAAGGCTCTTCCGGAGGTGCTTGAGCAGTTCCAGGTTTCTTCAGTATATTTGAATTCATGCCAGGTGGAATGCTCTGCCAGACAACAAGCTGCGCTGAATAGTCTTCAGTGCTGGAGGTTGATTTGGATATTATATAGACACCGGGAACATTGGTGTCATAAATATCTGTAGACACCTTGTCTTGTTTTACTGCTTCTGTAATAACTGGCTGAGCTGAATTGTTCTGAGAAAAAAGATCACTGTATTCCGGGAGATCTGCCAAAGCACTGAAGTCCTTCTCTGAGAGATTCGCAAAGTAAGCCTTGGCATCTCCAGTAAAAATTCCTGCATAGTTCTCTCCAATAGCGTCTTTCTTTTCTTTAATTCCTGTTGGCATTAAAGTTACTACAGCAGTAGCCCCTATAGCAAGTATACCAACAGCAATTGCTACTTCCACCAGGGTAAAGAGTTTTATATTCAATGTCTTCATGGCAGTGCCTCATTTTATCTTTATGTATATAATTATAGCAAAATTTCACTAAAAAGACAATACCTTCAGGATATTATAAATAAAGCAGATATAGAATATATGTCGTGTTTATTTCATATTAATATGGAACATGGCATAAATGCGAAATTGCGCTCATTAAGAGTTTTAATGTCCTTATTATATTTGACTTATTCTAAACCTTCCTGCGTAAATTATGTTTATTGTAAAATATCTAGTATTGGAGAAACAAGGCGTTCGGGCTATAATTTTCAAAAAATAGGCATGATATGAGATTGTTAAAATATTTTTCACTTATAGAAATGACATTGGGCATATCGATACTTGTCGTAGGTGCCACATCTGCATTGTCATTAATACCTGTGGGAATTAAAGACTCTAATGAATCCACCGGTAAAAATTATGCATCTGTCTCCAGCCAGAGTATATACTCATACATATTAGGGCAGGCAGAAAGGTCTGCAGCCAGTTTTTCTGACCTCAAAAATAGTATTCCTACCGAGTATCCGACTAATTCGCTTGCTTATGATGATTCATTTACCTCATTAGGCAATAATATTTACCAATCAGGCAATATTTATGCAGTTAAATATTATACAGGCAACCGTTTGGACTTTAATGCCGAAGTCAAAATATGGCAAACGCCTGTTTATTACACCTATAGGAATCTCAATGGCACCAATGTCCCTTCTTTTTCAGGCGTTACTGATGCGCAAATTAGCGATCCAGAACCGGATCCGACCCCAGCCCCTGATCTTGTAATTACTAATACAAGAGATGCTACATTTAATTTCCTGATTTATTTAAAAACTCTTGATGGAACACCGTCATGGTCACAATTAAGCTTGACAACTTCGGACACTTCCACTTACTTTATTCCTGCAAATGCTCAAACTTATGACAATGTGACAAGTGTCTCTTATAAATTTGACCCGGGATCAGGATTTACCTATGGAGGCTCTACATATGGTACTATGGTTTTGAATAGCACAGAACCAATTGAAATGGATACAGGTAATAACGGTTTTACTTATTTTCCAAATTCTAGTGATTGGGGTATTTTTCTGATTTATTTGGGATTTATGCCTCCAGATTGGAGCGGCGCTTCGCTTTCTCTATATGTAAATAATAACGGACCTGGACTAGGAACAGGCTATAATCCCCCTGCGCAAGTGGTTTATAGCGGCAATGGAAACATATACGATAAATCGTTATATTCTGAAAGCCCAGGAACAGGTATAGGAATCAATGTAGAAGTCAGCTGGCCTATTGAAAAGGTTTATGAGCAAAGACTCAAATACAAATATTATTTTGAAGTTTATAAACCGTAAATGGATATTCGCAGCCGCTTGAAAATTAGATACTTTTCTTTAATTGAACTTATTGCTGCCATGTCGATCTTCATTTTGTTTCTAACTGTTGCTTTTCAATTTGTCTCCACTACTCAAAATGCGATTAGCATCTCAGGAAAAAGAAGGGGGCTTACTGAAGACGCCAGAATTGCGCTGGATATAATTGCAAGGGATCTCCAGAACTCATATTACGGTAACGAATCTGGTAATTATGCTCAATTTTGGCATTGGGGACAAGATGAAAATGGAACTCCATTGAGGCCATCTGCCTGGGGCGAATACAGAAATGAGCTAATAGCTTTTATTTCCAATACGCCTATTCCTCCTGAAGACTGTACTTCAAAGCTTTGTGAAGTAAAATATCAGCTTTATTATGCCGCTTCTCATGACTCTAATGAAGGTTGGCTTATCAGAAGCGTCACTGGTGATATTGATGGAGCGAAATGGAATTTTAAAGATAATCTAGAGGCTGGCTATAGTTCTTCAGCTTCAGCTTTTAGTGCTGACAACGCTTCATCCCAGGACTACCAGAAATTAATTCCTCATGTCGTTGATTTAAGGTTTGATTGTTATGATATTGACGGAGACACAATTCGTGCGGATGATAATGTAACCACATCAGCCAGAGATATTCCTCCCGGTTCGTTCCCTTATTTAGTAAATATCACAATTACTCTTATGGATGATGAATCCTGGATGAAATGGAAAGAACTTTCAGGAACAGCTCCGTATCCTGATGATTCGGGGGCAGCCAAAACATTCAGAGAGAATAATCAGCAGACTTTCGTAAGAGCTGTTCACATAGGCAACAGGGGACAAAATTGAGAATGAAGGAAAGTGTTCAGTTTTGAGTGTTGAGTTTTGAGTTAAAGCATTATAATTATATCAGTTAACAACTGATAACTATCAACTGTTCTATGAATTTAAAATTTAAAATCTGCAATCTGAAATCTGTAATCCGTCTTTCCCTATCCCCGAACCGCGAGCCACGAACCACGAGTTACGAATCAGGTATTTCCACAATAATAGCCATCGGAATTACCACTATGCTTCTGGGTATTGCCGTGGCCTTTGTCTCGACTTCAATTATAGAAAAAAAAGCCACTTCTAACAATATGGACATAAACACTGCTAGATTCATGGCTTATGCCGCGTATCAACGGGCAAAAGAGTCAATCATCAATTCGAACGCACTTTATCAGGATATTTATCCTGTTGATACAAGCAGGAATTTAGATGACGAAGAAAGAGCTGACCTTATAGCAAATTTGGAAACAGTCATTACCAGTAGTGAAACTACCGATACATACATTGTAACAGACACAGGTATTACATGGTCTTATCAGCAATCTACTGATAATGAGCCAAATAGATGGCTGAGCCGCCTCTCGTATGCCGCAATGGCAGATCCTGATACTCCCGAAGCTAAAGAAGCATTCTGGATCCCGTCTTCAGCCTCTGATACTACAATAGATGATTCAGAACTCTACCACAGATTCGACCTTATGAATTATACATGGGATGAGGCTACTGTAACTTCATTTTTGGGGGGAGATACTATCAATTTTGATGACAATCCTGGTGCTACAACATCAACTGTTATTCCCTGGTTGAAAAACTGGGAAGATTTCGGGGATATGGGAAGCGCAACTGCAGCCAGAAACCAGATTATTGCTAATTTAATTGATTATTGTGACTCAGATAGTGCTGCTACGACTGACTATGATGGCGTAACCTCGCCAACATATGTAGGCCTTGAAAAATGTCCTTATATAAATGAAATAGTGTTAAAATGCTATGTTTATGTGTCCTATGTGGGATCTTCAAGCGGTGGGCCAGGATTCAGATTGCGTCTTTATGTGACTCCTTCTGTCGAACAGGTAAATTTGTATGATGAATCAGCTTCTCAAAAAGTCGAAGTTGATGTGACTGCTATGTATACAATAACTTTCTCTTGGTATAGTGGTTCCTGGCCCACTTGCGAAGAAAGTCTTGCAGCGACCTCGCCTGATACTACTGTTACAACAAATTCTAAAAGCTATAGCGCATCAACTATGGAAGAATTTTATGGAGCGACAGTTAGTTCAGTATCTGACAATATTTTTTTTCAGGTATCAAGCTTTAGAATTACAAATATCACAGTTAAGCTATTTGACTCCAGTAATAATTTGCAGGATTATTCCATAGTTTTAGATTCGCCAGTGACATGTGATGAAGCAAATGTTTCTGGAGGTTTTGGACATTCTGCTACATCACCTGTGTTTTTTCTCAGATATGAAGCAAATGACTCTCGACAGAATTTGCTCTCAAACGACTGGACATATTCTACTACAGATTCTTCTTTAGGTTCTGACAACTCAAATTTTAATCCAAATCCCGGAGGAGACACAGATGCAGAACCAACCGCAACTCATCCCTGGGAAATTTCCACTGCTTATATTGCCGATACCAATATGCAGTCGGCAGCAGAACTTGGATATATTCACAGGGCTAAAGCATTTCAGACTATCAATCTTAAGACATTCAATGATACTGAAGGGTTGCTAGATACCGCAGGGGGAAATGCCTATGCTGACGGAGATGCCAATATCCTGGATCAGGTTAAACTAGACACTGATATTTCTCGAAACGAATATATCAATCTTAACTCTAGGGACAGATATCTTTTTTCCTCATTAACTGAACTCTATGGAGAAGGAATATCGACAGAAACGGCTGTTAGCGCTTTAAATATTGCCAGACCCTTGGCTCTTTATCAGTCAAGAGCATCCATTCTTGCAAATTCAGATTTGGCAGATGTGCCTTTGGAACTTTCATCAATTCTTTATCCTGTCCAGGAAACTGACACGGAAAGGGAACAAGTTATAGGTGATGTGATAACAGGTTGTGAAGCGATGAATCAATCCTATTTCATAATTGGATTAGGGGAATCTTTCAGAGATGTAGTTAATTATAAGCAGTACGATGCAGATATTGATATCGTTTCTTCCTCTCAGAAAGTCCTCACCAAAATGCAGAAAACAATAGGATCTGATTCTAGCAAGGTAGTAGAATTCCAGTATCTATCAGATTAAGAATTTAAAATATTATATTTATTAGTGCTTAAAATTGAAAAAATTGGACAAGTAAAGTCACTATTGAAAGTGACTTTTGACAATGGCTCATCCTTGCTGTTCTTGCCTGATATCGTATATGGAAGAAGCCTTAAAGAAGGAAATTCATACGAAGAATCAGTAATAAATGCCTTGATTGCGCAAAACGATGAAAGCCTCTGTTTTCAATCTTTGCTGAAGATTCTGAAAACAAGGATGCACTCGACCGGAGAACTAAGACGAAAACTTGCAGCTAAAAAGTTTAACTTTTCCTTAATTGAACACGCTATACAAAAAGCTTTGGAGACAGGAGTTACCAGGGACGAGAATGCTGCTGAGTGCTATAAAAACGAACTTTCTGCTAAAGGCTACGGCTCTTTCAGGATCAGGGACGCGATGAGAAGGAAAGGCTTCTCTGAAGATATAATTGATAATTTTATCACAACAGATACTTCTGCTTCTGATGAGGAAAACGAAAATGCTAAAAGGATATTCGAGAAAAAGCTCGCATCTCTTAAAAAAGATAAATCGCTTCTTAAGCATAAACTAAGAGAGAAACTTTTTCGGTTCATGCAAAGTAAAGGGTATTCTTCGGAAACTATTTTATCTCTAATAAAGGACTTTTCTGATTAGGGATTAGACTTTCTTACTCTCAGATGTAATTTTTGTTTTCCTTTTATTTAGAATTTTACAATCACATTTATTTTCAATGGATAAAAATTATATTCGAAACTTCTCAATCGTAGCACATATTGATCATGGTAAATCCACTCTAGCGGACAGATTTCTTGAAGCTACAAATGCGATAGACAAAAGAGACATTCAGGCTCAGGTTCTCGATAGTATGGATCTTGAGAGAGAAAGAGGTATCACAATTAAATCGCATCCGGTCAGAATGACTTACAAAGCTTCCGACGGAAAGGTGTATGAATTTAACCTTATTGACACTCCCGGTCATGTGGACTTTACTTACGAGGTCAGCAGATCTCTGGCTGCCTGCGAAGGAGCCCTCCTTCTTGTCGATGCTGCCCAGGGTATTCAGGCTCAGACTGTAGCCAATGCAAAACTTGCGATGAAGCAAAAACTTGTCATTATACCAGTTATCAATAAGATTGATCTTCCTTCAGCCAATATTGACCTTTGCTATCAGCAACTGGAAGAGGTTCTTGCTATTCCGAGAGAAGAAGTGATACTTACCAGCGCAAAGGATGGAACAGGCGTTATTGAAATCCTCGAAACTGTCGTTAAAAGAGTTCCTCCTCCCATGACTTCTTCTGATATAAAAGGAACTAATGCTCTTATCTTTGATTCTCAGTACAACGCCTACAGAGGTGTCGTTAATTATGTGAAAGTTGAGAAAGGTTTCCTGAAACGAGGCCACAAAATCCGTCTCTTCAGCAATGATCTGGAGAGCGATATAAAGGAAGTAGGATATTTTAAGCCCGGCGGAATGGTTCCTCTTGAAGAACTAACTGAAGGTTCAGTAGGTTATGTGATTCCCAATATAAAATCTCCAGCTGACACAAAAATAGGTGATACGATAACAAGAATAGACGACCTTTCACTGCGCCAGCTTCCGGGATTCAAGGAAATAAAACCCTTGGTTTTCAGCGGAATATATCCTATAGATACAGCAGATTATGAACAACTTAAGTTCAGTATGGCAAAACTGCAGCTCAATGATTCAGCTTTTATTTACCAGGCAGAAAGCTGTGTAGCCCTTGGTTTCGGATTCAGATGCGGTTTTCTCGGCCTTCTGCATATGGAAATTATTCAGGAAAGACTTCGCAGAGAGTACGACATGGATATCATTGCTACTTACCCCAGCGTAGTTTACAGAGTTTTTCCAAAAAGCGGGGATATGATGCTCATTGATAATCCGATTCATCTGCCTGATCCGACACTGATAGAGAGAATCGAAGAGCCTCTTATAAAGGCCAGCATAATGATCCCGAATATTTACATCGGAGAGGTGATGAATCTCGTCATGCATAAGAGAGGTGAATGCCAATGCACAGAATCCGTTGATGGAAATCATGTGATTATTACTGCAATTCTTCCTCTTCACGAGATACTTATAGATTTTCATGACAAACTCAAATCATGTACAAAAGGTTACGGGAGCATGGATTATGAAGAATCCGGTTATAGAGCTGACGATATGGTAAAACTTGATATACTTGTTCACGGTGAACCGGTTGATGCCTTTTCCTCGATAGTTCACAGAAGCTTTGCAGAATATAGAGGAAGACAAATTGCCGAAAAACTCAAAGATGTTATTCCTCCGCAAATGTTCCAGGTGCCTATTCAGGCCGCCATAGGAGGAAAAGTCATCGCCAGGGAAACTGTCCGGCAGTTGAGGAAGAATGTTCTTGCCAAATGTTACGGAGGAGATATTACGCGTAAGAGGAAACTCCTTGAAAAACAGAAAGAGGGCAAGAAAAAGATGAAACAGGTCGGTAAAGTCAACATTCCACAGGAAGCATTCGTAGAAATTCTAAAATCTGATACAAACTGATGTTAATAAAATATTTTAAAAACAGGCGCATAAAGAAGGAGCATTCTCATTTCCGTAAAAGAATCGAATCGCTTTTAAAAAGAGATGATGATATTTTTTCAGATTCCGAGAAGAACAGTTTAATTGAAATTGCCGGAAAAGCGGCATTGTTGAAAACTTTTGATAATTCGAGAGCAGAAAAAGAATACAATAATTTGTCGAATAAACTGATTAAGCTTTTTCCAGAAAAGAGATTTAAGTTCATAAGAGAATATGCGGAAATCCTGGTTGTGGCTCTAACTGTGGCATTTGGCGTCAGGGCTCTCTATACACAACCCTTCAAAATTCCCACGAGCAGCATGCAGCCTACACTTTTCGGTATACATTATGTGAATAAACCTGTAATTCCCAATATTCCTCAACCTCTTAATTATCTCCTTTTTTCTACTTTGAGAGCAGATTTGACAGTTCAGCAGAATGGGGCTTTTCAAGGTATCTATCCTCCATTTGATAAGTTCTTTATATTCCCGTGGACAGCATTACAGATAGGTGGCATGAAATATGAACTTCCCGGCGCTCCACAGAAAGTCACAGAATACTGTTTTGGCAAATTCCAGCAGATGCCTGAAACTTTTAAACCTGGAGATGTCCTGTGCGATGGATGGCTGTCTGACGGAGATCATCTTTTTGTAAACCGTTTGGCATACCATTTTTCAGAACCAGCCAGAGGCGACATTATTGTATTTACTACAAATGACTTGTATAACGATTCAACCGGCGAACCACTTTCTAGAATAGGATATTATTATGTAAAGAGGCTCGTAGGAATGCCAGGAGATACATTAAAGATAGAAAACAGCATGTTAATGGTAAAACCTAAGGGGAGCGATAAGTTTGTACCAATTACAAGTTTTGGTGTAGAAGCCTTCAAACGAGTATATTCTGGAAAGGGAGGATATCAACCTTATCTTCCTGTAGGAAGGCTTGCATTAGGTTCGGAGGTTAAAATCCCTGAAAAATCTTATTTTATGATGGGAGACAATACTCTCTGGAGCGCGGACAGCAGATATTGGGGTTTTGTCCCAAGAGCAAACATTGTTGGAAAAGCTTCCTTTGTTTTCTGGCCTTTGTCTAGAAGGTTCGGTATTACAGATTCAAGAAATGAACTCGATGTGCCTACTTCAGTCGGCCCAAACGGTTACATCAAAGCAATGACCCTTCAATAAGACTCAATATCGAAATAAATCAGGATGCACAAAAGTTACAATATTTTCATGCGCACTCGTTTTGGGTTTAAAGTTTCAACTTCTGATATTGTTATAAATTTAGGTTTTAAATAAGAAAGATATGCAGCTTAAAAGCACATTCAGAGAAAATGAAGCACATTTCATCTCTTTTAAGTTTCTTATTTTAAAGCTGATTATCCTTTTCCTATCGGGATCTATCTTCTCTCTGGCATTTCCTGCTTACAGTATAAGTTTTTTAGGATGGATAGGTGTTATCCCTCTTTACTTATTTATTAAAGATTTAAGATGTTACAAATCTTTTCTTTATGGATTTGTATGGGGATATGGATGGGCAATAGCTTCGTTTTTCTGGTTAAGAAGCATCGAACCTTTTATTCCCTATGTTATGGGACTGGTGCTTGCTATGTTTCCTGCAGTATGGGCCTTTCTTGTATCAATAACCAGAAAGAATATTCTCATCCCAAATCCAATAAGATTGCTTGGATATACTGAATCAAAAAAATATCTGATTGAAAACAGGCTTCATTTTAAGAAAGTATGTGCAGTTTTGGTTTTCAGCGCTTTCTGGTGTTTTCTCGAATGGACGAGAAGCTGGATATTCACTGGTTTGCCTTGGAATTATCTGGCAGTTACCCAGTATCAGCATCCTATAATGATTCAAATATCTTCCTGCACAGGCAATTACGGTGTGAGTTTTGTGGTAATTTTTACAAATATCGCAATAGCTGAATTTATTATATCTCTATTTAACTCTATTAAATACAAACTTGCCTATTACATACCTTTAGTTATCTATGCTGCCTTATTCATTATTATTCTAAACGCTGCATTTGGCTATCTTGCTATCAGAAAATTTAATAATTCAAAAACTGAAGATATAAAACTGAAAGCCCTTCTAGTCCAGGGAGATATCCCGCAAATAAGGTACTATTCAGCTCAACAGGCAATGGATGCCCTAACAGTTTACTCTAAGTATTCAGAGAAACTGCTATCAAAAAAACCCGATATACTTATCTGGCCTGAAAGCGCTGTTCCTCAGCCACTTTTCAGTGGTGATTTCTTAAGCCTTGAATACCGTTCCACTATTTCCAATCTAATACAAAAATACCATGTGCCGATTCTGCTTGGAACAATCTACTACTATAAATCAGCTTATTCTGAAGACTATAATGCTTATAATAGCGCTGTTTATATAAACAGAGAAGATAAACTTGAAGCAGTTTACAACAAGATTCATCTTGTCCCATGGGGAGAATACACCCCCGGAGAAAACACTTTTCCTCTTAATTACATTTATCCCTGGATTAAAGATAAGTTTGGAATGGGAAGATCGCTTACGCCAGGTAACTCAAGCACCATATTCAATATCAAGGATGGAATTAGAGCCTCAGTCCTGATCTGTTTTGAGGATTCATATTCTTATATTGCCCGAAGACATGTTCTGAATGGATCAAATTTACTTATTACAATAACAAATGATGCCTGGTTCCCTGACACAAATGAACCCTCTCAGCATCTCGCCGAAGCTGTCTTCAGGTCTGTAGAAACCAGAAGAACAATGATCCGTTCGGGCAATAACAGCGGAACATGTATAATTAACCCTCTGGGCATAATTACAGAGTCGATTTTTTCTGAACAATCAGGAGACACCAGAATTTTGCTTCCTGACAAACAGGGCAGGGGAGCAGTTATTTTCGATGTACCTGTAAACAAGAATCCACCACTCTCGTTCTATACAAAATATGGAGATAAATTCATATTGTTAATGAATCTTATAGCCTTATTCGGACTTATCTGGGGTTTTTTACAATGGAAAGAACGCAAGATGAAACTATACAGCTTAATAACTAAAGCATAGATGACAAAGATATAAACTGTAATGCATCATCATGCTTTTAATTTTAAACCGCTGACTACAATTTTGGGATAAACAACTATGTCAGTTTTTGATTTATTCACTTTTTTAAGATAAAACAAAAGCTCATCATAGTCTTTCCTTGTGAAATATTCAGGATCAACTTTATGGGAAAAAAGGCCATACATGCCAAATAAATTGAAAAACTGTCTCTGTGTGAGAGTAAATGATGACCACCAGGTCTTCACTTCAAAATGAATCTCTTTAAACCCGGCTTTTCCAAGAAGAGAGGGAAGTTTTTACCTATTGAATAGTCTGCGCCGTATTGTTCGAATTCCTTTCTATGAACATTGAAATTTTTTTTTATCAAAGGGGTATCTGGATAAGAGTAGATCCAGTCATAATCAAGGTCTATTATACCTATTCTTGAATTGTCTTTTAAGGCATTGCGTGCCCAGGCTAAAAGTTTATCCTTGTCAGGAGAGCAGTATATTGCAAGACGCGCCATAATAAAACCGTATTTCTCATTAAGATCAAAATCATCAGGACATCTGCCATGAATAAATTGAACATTGGAAAGGTTCATTTTTTTGCAGTATGTTGGGCTCGGGTAATTCGTTCTTTATTCGTTTCAATCCCAATAAACTGTTTTTCAGGATGACGCTCTGCCATTCTGCATAAAAAAGCTCCATTGCCTGTTCCAATATCCAGATTTTTTTTTGCAAGGATCAAACCATGCCGTTCAAGGGCTTCTGCTTCTGTCGGCCATGAACATTCGGCTTGAAGGGAAAGAATATGATCACTAAGGTTGCATAGACTGTATCTCTCCGGATCTTCAAAAAATGTATTCACAATCTCTTCTTTTCTTGCCATAAACTAATACTATAATGATTTAATCAATCCTTCTGAGCTATGATAATCAGGCGATTAGAACTTATGCCGTACTCACTGCCGTTCAAACTGCCAAGCAGGCTGATTTTTTTAAATCCTGCATCCTCGAGATGTCTCTTTAATTCTTGTCCGGAGTAGAGCCAATGATCCAGATGCATGTGCCGGACATCATG
Organism: Lentisphaerae bacterium GWF2_38_69; assembly: GCA_001803205.1. Classification (GTDB taxonomy): domain Bacteria; phylum Verrucomicrobiota; class Lentisphaeria; order Victivallales; family GWF2-38-69; genus GWF2-38-69. Next base: position 71,659 of record MHBE01000031.1, read on the forward strand.
GTCTTTTATCAGTATCCAATGATTTCTTATTCTTCCCCAGCTGTCCGTAATATGATGTTTCTGAACTAAAAGAGTTCCATCAGGCAAAGTTTCGCTGATCGTATCCCTATACATTTTTGCAACTATTTCTTTTCCCATTAAATCCATAATGAAAAATCCTTTACTCTTCAATGAACGAAAGATATTCGATAACATTTCAAGGTCATCGCTCTGATTCTCAGAGTATCCGAAAGAAGTGTACATATTTATGACAAGATCATAATAATCCGGCCTTATAAATTTCCTGGCATCCTGAAGAATCCATTCTACTTCTACTTTTTCTTTTAAGGCTTCAGCTTTGGCTTTTTCCAGATATATGGATGTGGTATCGACACCGGTAACGGAAAAACCGTTTTTAGCAAACTGGATTGAATGCCGTCCAATTCCGCAGCATAAGTCCAGTACCATTCCATCATTTTTACCCGTAAGATTTAGTATTGCCTGAACTTCATCCGCAGCGGCTGCAATTCTCTTTTCAGAAAAAAGAAACGGTTCTAGAGCTTTCCACAAATCTTCATTTTTAAACCATTCTTTCATTTTTCATCTCTTGGTATCTGTCAAACTGATCAAAAAATGTCATATCCGCATATCCTGCATAAATCCTGGCCGAATGTTTGATGCCTTTTGGAATAAAATATCTGTCGCCTTTTACAAAAACATGGTTGGTGCCAGCTATCGTTAGTTCAATTTTGCCTTCTAGAATCACTCCCCATTGACGTTCATGAGAATGCTCAGGTAAAAAAACATCCTGGCTAAACTCCATAAAAAGAATCTGATGTTTTGCTCCTTGAGAAAGAAATGCTTCCAGACCTTGAATCGGAATATCAGCTTTGGGCAACCTTGAAATAGGTTCCAGAAATATCTTGTTCATTTTAAATTCTCCGCAAGTTATTGTTTGCGATTATATTTCAGAAAAGAAATAATTCAACTTCATATATTTATGAAAAATACTCATGCCTTGTAATGCTTTTAGCTAAACTATATCGTGGTCTGGATTTAAACATAGCATAAGCAATTGTTTTGAAATATACAGATCAGTCCAGATGAGCGATGTGCCTTTATCATATATCGCGGCTTATCAGATAATTTCTTAATCAATTCGATATTCATTGCTGTTTTATTATTATTTATATTATGTTTATATTCAGACATTATGAATATTCTATCTTGAAATAAGATTATGTCAAGAATAACATTTTGTAGGATAAGAACTTATAATCTAAATCTAAAGATGAAAAACATAAAAAAAACGAAAAAGATCAGAGCTGATGAACTGCTTGCCTATCAGCAGGATATTCCAATAGAAGAGGCCAGAAAGTTTATTCTTGCCGGTCTTGTAAGAATTAATTCTAACCAGATGGTCAAAAACTCATCTGAGATAATAGAGCAGGGGATTAACCTGACACTGGATGAATCGTTAAAATATGTCAGCCGCGGCGCATTGAAAATCAAACCTTCCATTATGAAGTACCTTCCCGATATGGCAGGACTTATTGCCGCTGATATCGGAGCATCGACCGGAGGTTTTACAGACCTGATGCTTCAGTCCGGCGCATCCAAAGTGTATGCTGTTGATGTGGGCTACGGACAATTGCATTATAAACTCAGACAGGATGAGCGTGTTATCAACATAGAGCGGGTTAACGCCAGAGCTATAGACAATAAAATGGTACCGGAAATGGTTGATGTGATAACTATGGATCTGTCTTTCATCTCTGTTTTGAAAGTCCTTCCCAGTGTTAACAATATTTTAAAAGAGAACGGATGGGCTTTTATTCTAATTAAACCGCAATTCGAAGCCAGGTCATTCGAAGTAGGGAAGGGCGGGGTTGTACGGGATAGAGAAGTAATAGAACGATGTCTCTCTTCAATATCTTCTTATATCCAAAAGAATTTGACATGGAATGTCCTTGATACAATCCCTTCCCCTATCCTCGGACCGAAAGGCAATCAGGAATATATTTTAACTTGCAGAAAATAGAAGCGGCGGAAAAATCCGCCGCTAACTTAAAAACCTATAACTTAACAATCAGAACCGTCTTTAGTTTTCCCTATATGCTACTTCTCCTAATATAGCCTGATCCAGTCCTTCAGCTTCTATCGTATCAGGCACACGCACCTGTACCATTTTGTTTACTATCCAAAGAATAGCTAAAGTGACAACAAAAGCGTAAAGAGCTGTTATTACGACTGCAAAAATCTGAATCCATAGTTGATGAGGATTCCCGTCAAGAAGCCCGCTCACGCCGTTAATTTCCTTGTACGCAAAGACACCAACCAGAATTGATCCAAGTATTCCGCCGACGCCATGCACGCCCCATACATCAAGCGCGTCATCCCATCCGATCCTTATTCTGATTCTAACAGCATAGAAACAGCCAATTCCGGCAAGCAGACCAATAATAAATGCCGCCCATGACGGAACATATCCGGCGCATGGTGTAATTGCGGCCAAACCTGCTACTGCTCCGGTCATGGCTCCAATCAAACTCGGTCGTCCTTCTCTTATCCATGAAATAAAAAGCCAGGTCAGCATAGCTATTGAACCTGCAATATCTGTATTAACAAAGGCATGCGCAGCTACACCATTAGCAGCAAGTGCGCTTCCAGCATTAAACCCAAACCAGCCGAACCATAACAAACCTGTACCCAAAGCTACATACATTACATTATGTGGTTCTAAACTTTCACCAGGTTTCACATTTCTTCTGCCGACATAAATAACTGAAGCCAAAGCTGCCATTCCTGCGCTGACATGCACTACAATCCCGCCTGCGAAGTCTACAACTCCCATCTTCTGAAGGAAACCTCCTCCCCATAAAGAATGTGTAAATGGAATATAAACAAGCAGACTCCAGAAAACTAAAAATATCAGATAACCTTTAAAAGTTACTCTGTCAGCGAAAGCACCGGTTATGAGGGCAGGAGTGATAACAGCAAACATTTCCTGATATGAAAAGAAAGCAAGGAAAGGAATAGTGCTGCCATGATCAGGATGAGGCAAGAATCCTACATTATTTAACATGAAATACTGCGTAATATCTCCAATAGCTCCGTCTCCATTCCCAAATGCTATACTAAAGCCAAAAATAACCCATATAGTCGTTACGACCCCCATTGCTATGAAATTCTGCATCATTATAGTCAATACATTTTTTCTTCGAACAAGTCCCCCATAGAAAAAGGCAAGTCCCGGAGTCATAAGACATACAAGAGCAGCACTGATAAGAATAAAAGCTGTATCACCTGCGTTAATTTGTCCCATATGAAGAATCCTTATAAAAAAATGGTGTTAGATATCATTACCTAACACCAAGATTAATAATTATATACTTAATAAATTATTATAGAGCGCCTTTATAAATATTGATTATATCCTGAAGAGTAGCTGTTCTTGGATTGGTAAATGAGCAGGCATCTTTCTGTGCGTTTTCGGACATTGTCTTTAAATCCTGTTCTTTAACGCCAAGCTGTGTAAGATTCGCAGGAATCCCCACATCTCTTGAAAGTTGTTGAATTGCTTCAATTGCCATATCGGCTGCTCTTCTGGTAGATACGCCTTCTATATTTAATCCCATTGCTCTTGCAATATCGGCAAATCTATCAACCTTTGCAATTAAGTTAAATTTGCAGATATGCGGCAACAGTATGGCATTGCAAACACCGTGAGGAAGGTTGTAGAGCCCTCCTAATTGATGTGCCATTGCATGGACATAGCCAAGGCTTGCATTATTAAAAGCCATTCCTGCCAGATATTCTGCATATGCCATTTTATCGCGGGCAACCATATCTTTACCGAAAGCAACTGCGGCTCTTAGATTCTGCGAAATTAATTCGATAGCCTTGAAAGCGCAGGAGTCTGTTATAGGTGTAGCAATAATAGAAACATATGCCTCAACAGCATGGGTTAGGGCATCCATTCCTGTGGCTGCTGTAAGGGAAGGGGGCATTCCTACCATGAGTTCCGGGTCATTTACAGCCACATCAGGAGTAGTTCTCCAGTCAACTATGGCCATTTTAACATGTCTCTTAGTATCTGTTATAATACAGAAACGGGTCATTTCGCTGGCTGTGCCGGCTGTAGTATTAACTGCAATAAAAGGAGGCATTCTGTTCTTGGACTTATCTACGCCTTCATAATCATTTATAATACCGCCGTTTGTCACGACTATTCCAATTCCTTTCCCACAGTCATGCGGACTGCCGCCGCCCAATGTCATTATAGAGTCGCAATCGTGGCCTTTGTAAACATCTACTCCCTTCATAACATTGTTATCAGTCGGGTTTGGAACTGTTTCATCATAGACGATAGGAGTAATCCCAACCTTTTTCATCAGATCGATAAATTGCTGAGTAACTCCTAATTGAGTCATCATTTTATCTGTTACTATAAGCGGTTTCTTGCAGCCTCTTTCGATAAATAAAGATGGAACTTCAGTGTGGGAGCCTACTCCCATTATTGATACACACGGGATAAAGAACTTTAATGTTTCTCTGCCTACTGACATAAGATTTCTCCTCCTATTAAGAGTTTTTATTGCTAATGCTTTATATATGGGTAAATGCTTTGTAATGCAAAGCCATGAAAAATCAATCCGTATCGATCATAAACGCTCTGTTTATTCCAAATTATAATTTATGAACATCTTCCTTACAAATTAACGACAGTTTTATAAACAAGTTATTAACATTATCAATTGATATATACATAAACATTTAATCACAAAATAATAACAAATATCAATAAAAATAAATATGCCATAGTTGTATTATACATAATATATATTATGCGACGCTATGCATATAAGAAGCCAGGGGGGCAGAAAGCACTATAGAAAGAAAAAGAATGACTGTTCCCTAGTCGGATATGGGTTATAAATAAAAGCTGTTAAAACAAACAACTAACCGTTATAATACTTTTAACAAAAGGAGATTTACTATGACACTAGGTTTCACTATAACTGAATGGTTCTCTGGATGGAGCTGTATAATACTTCTCTTTACAGGTGCAATAATATGGTGGTATACAAATGAAACCAAAAAGTTAAGATTTGAATCACAGAAGCAAGCAGAAGTATCTAACAAGCAATTCGAACTATCAAAGTTTCAGATGGTAAAAACTTTCAGAAATGGTTTTATTGATGTTGAGATATTCCCTGATGATTATGAAAAAATGCTATTGGCTTTCATTTTAGGCTCAGATGCTTTATGCTGCAATCCCGCATCTCCGGTGATCAAGTCGGGCGCTTTGGATGGCAGTCAGAATTAATTGTTTCTAAGCATTCAAAGATATATTCAGCTACTTTGAAGCTTTCATCATAATTAAATGAAACACATGGCATGATAAAGATAATATTGTCATTAAAATCTCTTACAAACAAATTACTGCAAGAATCAATATTCTTATCTAAGAACTATACGCGCCAAGGATTATCTCTTTATTATTAAAATACTTATTATGCTTTTCTCTGATTAATTCTTCCATCTTTACATCTCTTAAATAAAGGACTGGGCACATAGTATATAAATTTGATCCAATATGCAATGATATAAAACAGCCCAAAGACCAAAAGAAATGACATTGGTGATAGACAAAGATAATTCAGACTTTATTTATAGAAATGGCACAAATAAACCTAAAATAAAGAGAAGGATTAGTATGATGTCTGAAATCTTTGAAGTGAACTACAATGGCAAAATGTTTGAATTCGATGTCTATGTAATCGAGGACAAAAAAAACGAAGAATACATATTCTATCCGAGTCTGAGGACATTAGAAGCTTGGCAGTATATTCAAAAAATAGAATATAAATTCATCAAACCATCCATTGCACATACAAAAATAAAAAAGGTGGGTACTGAAATGGATTATAGTCTAGTTAATAACACTTTTACTTTAATCAGACTTGATGTAGAAAATGATCCAAGCAAGTGGTTAAATTTCTAGCTCCGCCCGTCATCGCTTCGCTTTTTATCTCCGCTAATATAGTGTCGCTCACCTGCTCCGAGTCCATACTCTTTGATTACATCATCCCCCTATTCCCATCGCGCTAAACATAAATATGTTCAATTATACGACACTATACTTATGTCAAAAAGTAAAAGGATATTCTAAACGAAAACTAAACTATATTTATTGGAAGAAAAATAAATGGATATGGATATAATTCTAATACTTGATATTTGATTAAATTTAACAACATACACAAGGGAATGGATAATCATGAAAAAATTATTAGTAGCTATTACCGTAATATCTATATCATTAATTGTTTATGCTGAGACTAGTAAAGAAAAACCTATCGTTATAGACTTTAATCTTGACTATTCGGTTACTGACAATTCTGGAACTTACACATATTTTTTATTTATTAAACCTTCAGGTGAAAGCAATATAACATCTTTGAATAATGACACTGGAAAAAGACGAGCAGAGTTAAGTATTATTCAAAATATAAGTAAATCTTCTACTAATCAGAATTTTATATTATTCCCAATAGACATGAAAGGTAATCAAATTACAGATAAATTGCTTCTTATATTTACAAATATTACAGATTATAAATCTCAAATCTTTTGGTGTGATTTTACTAAAAAATCTTATGAAGAAATCGCTACGGTAGAGCATCCATCTACTCCTATTGGCACATCGGTATCTAAAGGCAGATTATTCTTAATTTCTGGAACTGGACAAGGAACTTTTATTGACTACAGTTCCTATTTAAAGTGAAGTTCAACGGTATCAATATCAGGTTAGGTGGCGAATGACTCATCCATCCAGACCACTTCAGGAATAATAGATAAATAAAGAGCTACTCTCCAAAGGCCTAATTGAGTTTATAGCTTTCAAGATAAAGCAAAAGAGTTCTGCCAATACAGATGATATCGCCCTGTTTGAGCTGACTCCTGGTTACACGCTGTTCATTTAATAAAACGCCGTTAGTGCTTTCAGTGTCAATAACCTCATAAGAACGATTGCTAACTTGCCTGAATTCACAATGTTTAGAACTGACTGAAGCGTCACTGATGGTAATATCTCTTAGGCTGCTTCTGCCGCATGAATGCAATTCTTTATCAAGCAGAAAAGCTTTTCCTTTGTTTTTGTCTGAAATAATTACAAGAATAGGATTTTTGCCGCTTATTATAGCTGTATCGCTGATTTCTTCTGTCTTGACACTGCTGAACTCCATGAAATCCTTAGATGAGTCAAAAACAAGATATGGATAGCATATTTTTACACAATCGGGACAGACGGAATGGCTTATCTGAAAAGGATTCAGGCTTTTTAAGTCAAAATCAGGAGCATGCCATTTGCCGTTAGAACTTTTGAGTTTTTTGCAGTTGCAGCAAACATTATAAATAGTTTTATCTGATGTGATTGCCTGTTCACTCTTTCCTTTCACTCAAACCTCAACATATTCGATTGCAGAGAACCTAAGAAACTTTACATTGAAAATATTTATACTTAAAATTATAGGCTTTTAAGAAGAAAAAAGCACTATCTGAGAGCTCTTTTTCGGAATCTGTCAGAACTTTTGCCGCAGAAAGATCATGTTCTCTGCTTTAGTCAGCCACTCTTCATGAGGTTTCATAAATAACCTTTCCTTTGTATTGAAGAATAGAGCGGTAGTTAGTTTTTCATTGAATTCGTCACGGGTGTAAACAAGTAGATCTATGGGAAGTTTAATATCCCATAAAGCAAGCGCCCCGCTCTGAGTTCTGCGATAAGATTTTTCGTTGCTTTTTTCTACTATTACTGCAAGGTCAACATCACTGTTCTTATCTGGATTTCCCCAGGCATAAGAGCCGAAAAGGTAAATAGTTTCAGGCTTATAAACCGAAATAAGCCTGTTTTTGATTTCCTGAAGAGTATCCTGATTTATGTCCATAATATGATTGAGAAGCCGTATCTCTTTTTCTTTATTACTATTGAGTATCTTCCAATGGCTAATTATGTCAATAACTGACACAATTGTGTCTTTCGAATAGTTTGTTTTTTTGGGAATTACCTGGTAATATCTAATGCGGGTTTTGCCCGCATTAGTTTTAAAGCAAAGCTGTCCTTATTTGGAATTTATCAAAAAATCATTATAATGTCAGAATATAAGAGTTTATCAAGAAAAATGCCGGGAGGAAACTATGAGTATTGCCTTGCCTTTAGATAGAATGACTGTAGTTGAGAAACTACAGGCAATGGAAACCATTTGGAATGATTTATGCCGTAAGTCAGAGAATATTCCTTCTCCTGCATGGCACGAAGATGTTTTGTCAAAAAGGGAACAGAATGTTAGAAATGGAACTGATTCTTTTACTGATTGGGAGACGGCCAAGAAAGATATAAGAAAATCTGTGTCATGAAAATTCAGATACTAAACTCTGCGAAAGAAGATTTAAGAGACGGATACTTCTTTTACGAGAGACAAACTGAAGGACTAGGAGCGTATTTTCTTGACTCATTGTATTCTGATATAGATTCTTTGAGACTATATGCAGGGATACATCAAATTCTCTACACGAAATATCATAGGATGCTATCAATTAGGTTTCCCTTTGCAGTTTATTATCAGATAGCCGAAGACATAGTCAAGATTTATGCGGTTCTGGATTGCAGAAAAAGTCCAGCATGGATTCGTAAAAAGTTAATATGACGGTTTTTATTCACTCTACCAGAGAATATAGATAAGGACAGAACCAATTATCATACAAAGCAAGTTAGGCAGAGAGAAGACAAAGAGAGATAAACATTTATTATTTTGTATGGTTCGTGTGACACGAATGTGTCTTCCGTTGTTAATGGTTTGTCTTTTCCCTGCCCTAATCTGCAAATTCATTGCTTTTAAAATTCCCAAAACAAGATATTCTTAAATAAAAATCCAATGTTAGATATGTGAGTTTTGGAAAACCAATACCTATGAAATTCTGGAATACTCATAATTTTAGATGTTAATAACTGATGTGTAGTAAATTCAATAAGCGAATATTTGTTACAGGTAATGCAGGATCAGGCAAAACTACATTAGCAAAACATATCAGCACTAAATTAAATATACCATTCTATAGTTTAGACAGAATTGTATGGCAGCCAGGCTGGAAAACAACACCATCCGTAGAGCGCAAGCAACTAATAATAGACTTGTTAAACAAAGATGAGTGGGTTATTGATGGTGTTTCACAAGATGTGTTAATTAAATCAAATACTGTAGTTTTCTTAGATATACCAAGACATCTATGCTATATAAGGCTAATGCGTAGAAACTATAGATACTTATTTAAATCAAGACCAGAACTGCCAGTCAATTGTCCAGAGATCAAAATAATTGGCAAACTGATTAGCATTGTATGGAATTTCAAAAGGAATGTGAGACCAACGATAATGAACCATATAAACGATAGTAGCAATAAGTCTATTTTTCATATTAAATCGACAAACGAACTAGAATGTTTATATAAAAACATATTAATTTAAGGACTCCGACCATCATCGCTTCGCTCTTTGTTTTAGCCAATAAAGCGTTATGATGATCAAATCACTCACCTGCTCCGAGTCAATCTCCTCTGATTACACCATCCCCTATTCCCACATCCCTATTTTTTAAGAGGCAGCTTCATTCCATTGTCTGTTTTTATTCATCTTAGCAAAGTAATAAACAAGAATTGAACCAACAATGGCGCAAAATAAGTTAGGCAAAGAGAAGACAAAGAAAGAGAAGCCGAATTTCTCGCATATCAGGTTTACAATTTCGACTCCGGAAGCCATAGCTATTGTCTGCAGAAAAACAAGCAGCGAGATGGTCATGCTTTTAGAGTGTTTCATATCACTTACCAGAATCCTCCATACCATTCCGTTATACAGTCCCAGTCCGAAACTGTAGATAAAAAAGCCTATCGCAACAAGCAGAGGGTTCCACGAGAAGATAAAGCTCCAGAATATTCCCAAAGCAAACATTACATTACCTGTCGTCATAATTCTGAAAAAGGAATGAGCTCCTGCTATTACCTGCATTATGATGCTTGAAAGCATCAGACCTCCCAGAGCTATTATCTGGAATATGATATATTCTTTAAAACCAAGTCCTGCATGATCCATGATAAGAACCGGAGCAAGTCCAATCCAGGCAATGATGGGAATCGTCGTAAAACAGATTGACGCAGCTCCCAACACAAACATTTTTTCTTTTAGAATCAAGAGATAAGATTTTATCAAAGAGTTAACTTCTATTTTCTCTATCGTATTCTTCTTTTTAGGAGCGTATTTTGTTAAGCCTAATAATGAAATTAGAGAGGTGAAGGCTAATACGATAAATACAGCATGCCATGATGCACTGTGAATAATCAAACCGCCTATTACAGGACCAATCAAAGGCGCCATGATTGTTACATTTCCCATCAGGGCTATTAGTTTAACAGCTGGTTTATCTTCAAAATTCTCATGAATCATAGCATATCCGATAGCTACAAAGGCTATGCAGCTTCCCTGAAGAAATCTGCAAATAAGAAATTGCCCGATACTACCTGAAAATATTATAAGTATGGTAAAAATAACAAAACACGCATTACCTAGCAGAAGAACTATTTTTTTACCGTATCTGTCGGAAGCAGGCCCTATAAATAGCTGAATAACAGTGTTGCCAAGAATAAAAATGCTTAAAGAACTTGCTACATAATTTAATCCTGCATTAAATTGATTGACTATCTCCAGCATCCCTGGCATTATCATGTCATTTGCGGCATAAGTGGTGGCTTCATATAAAACAAAAAATGCAGCAAAAAAGTAAAGTTGAAGTTTCTGTCTATTTAAAAGTTCTCTCTGTGCGGACTCTGAATCTGTCTTTGTTTCCATACTTCCTTTAACTTATCCAAAATTAGAATGATATAAAATCCGATAACTGTATGCACTCTGATTTTCACTATTATTTCAATCTTTTCCAGACCATCATAACAGGAAAAGCAATAAATCTGAAACTACAATGTATAAAAATGGAATTTAATTGATGCCTCATAAGTTAATAAAATCCTTTATATTCATATCATGGCAAAGAAAATATTAATTATTGGAAACTGCGGTTCCGGAAAAACTACATTATCGAAAAAGCTTTCTCTGATCAGCAATCTCCCTGTCATTCATCTGGATAAACATTATTGGAATCCGGGATGGATTATTACTGAAACTGAAAAGAGATAGATCTGACATACCCTCAGATTATACTGACAGATTTGATATGAAGTTTTATAAATATATTCTCAGGTACAATAGAACTATGAAGCCTGATATTGTTAAGCTTCTTAACTCTAGAAAAATACGCTATAAAATGGTTTCACTAAAAGAAGCTAATAATATACAGGAAATATATTCATTGATTAACTCTAAAGACTGATCAAAAACCTATAGATATCTATAACATAAATAATTGTGCTTGAAGTTACAGATATGGGGCTGGCGAATAATTCAGTTGCCTCTATTGTCAAGTGACTATTCCTCGCTCCTATTCTGCTTTCTTTGAGTTTTAAAATCAGAAACTTCAGTTATTTTATACGAAAAAACAAAATCCTTTTTTAGGGCTGATTCTGTACCATAAAAAATAATTAGTCATGACAAAACACGCAATCAAAAAATATGACATCAAAGATAGCAGAAACCATCTGCGTGGAAGCATTATAATATCCAAGAATGACATTCACGATACATATACTGCATCTATTATGCTGGATGTTGAAGATAAAGGCGAGTTATACTTTTCGGATGCTCTATTTACCGATAATACAGAAAAAAAAGTTCTTAAACAAGCCACCCAATGGATCAAAACTAAAATCCCGATTACAGAAATAACTTCATTTAATTTTTAGATATACCTCATTGTTACCAGAAGTTGATTACAGGAAAGAAAGGCACATAACCTTCTTCAATGATATTAAAAACACCTAGCTGGAAAGCATGAGTTTTGCTTTGATTATAAACTCCGATCTGTATTGCGCTTTTGGCGGCATAATTCACAATGGCGACTTGAATGCCCCTCATATAATTTGAAGTTATGTTTGCAAAAAATGCTATATCAATGCTATCTGAATCTTTGGTATTGTAATTGAATGTGCTCAACTGCAACCCTTTGACTTTTTCGGTTGATGCATTCGCAAGAGCGCAGCGGAATCCATTGGTTGCTTTTGTGTGATTGAAGAATGGTGATATCTGTAGGCCGTAAACATAGTCCGAATAGCAAACAAAAGGAGTAAGTTCCATCCCGTAAACAGCTCCTGTTCCTCCGCTTAAAGGAAAACCTGTTCTCATTCCATATACTTCTTTGTCAGTGTATGGCGGCATCCCGGGCCATAATACCAGTTGCAGTACAGGCCACCACCCTGCTCCATCCTTATTTGAATCAAGTGCCTGAACTTGAGAGTCTTCAGCATAAACAGGAATTAACAGTGTAATGAATAAGGCTAGAAATGCAAAAAAAGAAGTTTTCATTAAATTTCTCCGACAGGTAAACTTTTATATTAATAAAGACATTGAGAATTATAAGGCATATAAATTCGTGTCTGAAGACGAAAAGCGAAAAAAATCAATTTATTTTATTCTGAAGCCTTGCCCAGCTGCCGCCATTATAAACCCTGGTATATCCGTTTGATTTCAGAACGCTTTTTGCCATTGCGCTTCTCATTCCGCTTGCACAACAGGTAATAATAGCTTTATCTTTACTAAACTTTGAAGCATATTTTAAGATCTCTTCAGAAGGGATATTCTTGGAACCTTTGATGTGTCCAGTCATGTATTCTTCCATAGAACGAACATCAATTATTACAGCATCTTCTCTTATCAATTGCGCATAGTCAACTTTAGGGCCAAATCCAAGCAGTCCTTTAATCATATCGAGCATATTTACTCATCCTTGTTAATGATTATTTGTACATATTGGGCTCTGGCTGAGCACATTTAATTTCGTATCCCAGAACCTTTTCTATTTCTGGTATTGAGTAAGAACCGTATTCACAGACAAAACTGATTGAAACTCCATTTCGCCCTGCCCTTCCTGTTCGCCCAATCCGATGAATATAATCATCGGCTCTTTCTGGGATATCGTAGTTTATGACATGTGTCACATCATCGACATGTATCCCTCTTGAAGCAACATCTGTAGCAATAATCACAAGAGCTTTTCCTGACTTGAAATCTGAAAGAGTCTTTATTCTCTTCTTCTGAACAATATCACTTGATAGGACACGGGATTCAATTTTATTTTTAGCGAGGGCTTTCTGAATTTTGAATGTCTGTTCTTTTGTATTGACAAAAATCAGAATCTTTTCCATTTTGTGTTTCTCCATAAGCCAGAGGAGAAAAGAAACCTTATTGTCACCTGTGACACTGTAAAAAAGCTGTTCAATTGGAGTCGGGACATTAGATGCTACTTCAATTTCAATTTTCACAGGATTTTTCTGCCATCTGTTTATAAGGAACAAAATTCGATCGCTTAGAGTAGCGCTGAAGAGCATTGTCCTCCTGCGATTTGTTCCCGGAAGTTTTCTCTCAATCGTTGAGACATCAGGAATAAACCCCATATCCAGCATTCTGTCGGCCTCGTCTATCACGAATATTTCCGTTTTTGAAAGGTTCAGGGCTTTTTTGGAAGCATAATCAAGGAGCCTTCCGGGAGTTCCGATAAGTATATCGATAGGTTTTTTCAGAGCAGTGAGCTGTTTGTTATAATCAATACCGCCATAGACTGCCAGGTTGTTAAAATTGCAGTACTTTCCGAGAACTGAAGCATCGCTTGCTATCTGCATAACAAGCTCTCTGGTTGGCGCAATAATGAGAACCCTGCAAAATCCCGGAGAGCGTGTTTTCAGCGGTGTTTCAATTAGATACTGGAATATTGATACAAGGAAAACGGCAGTTTTTCCAGTACCTGTCTGAGCCTTAACGGAAATATCTTTTCCCTGAAGAAGATGAGGAATAGTCTCTTTCTGCACATCAGTACAATATTTAATCTTGGCGATCTGCAAACCAAGGAGGATTCTTTCATCAAGTTTGAAATCTGTAAACCTTACCTTGCCGGCTGATTCCGGCACTATATGCAGTTTGGGCAGATTTATTGCTTTTTGTACATGAATTGATTTCGGTTTGGGGTGATAAACGGATTTTTCTGAAGTTTTATTCTTTTCAACCGGCTTCCTGGTAGGAGCTTGAACCTTTGGACTTAAGAGTCCTATTAGTGTTTTCTTGATTTTACTTAACAAATTTTTTCTCTAACTTTTGAATATTGTTTTAAATAGCAACTTATGCGTTCTCAGTCATTCAATAACATTGAACACCTTAATATACAGGAAAATAAAAGATTATACAGTGGAAAACATAATCTTCAATGAAAAAGGATTAACCCAGTAGATCACAGAATTTAACTTCTTGCAATTCTTCTGCTAACTCATTCAACGATGCGTTTCCGATATAATATGTGTCTAATGCGTTATGAATATTAAATAAAGAGAGATGCCAATTAAATTTATTTTTTATGAAAGGAATATGAGTTTGTGAGTTAAATCCCACAGAAAAGCTTTTTAAAGGAATTGAGAGACACTGCCCTAATGCCTTTATATAACTTTCTTTCATAACCCATAGTTTAAAAAAATAGGCCTCTCTTATAGTTATGCTAAAATGTTTTTTCATTACAAAAGAAAGAAGTTTCCAAGCAAATAAAGATCTGAATTTATCTTCAATATTATATCTTTTGTAATTCTTAATGATGTTTTTCTATTTTAGATAATCGTAAACTACTTTGCCTTTGCCTAGAGTAAGGTCTGAGACAAAGTGAAGCGCCCCTACAACTTTCTTTACCGGAAGTTGCGCGATTGGAGCAAGTGCATGGTCAAAAAGCTGCAGTGACGCAGGGCCTTTCCACGCTTCTTTGACAGTCACATCTTCTATGGGATAATTAACAAGTTCGCAGATCTTAGGTTCATAATTGACATCGGGAATGAGTTTTACAAGATAATTAGGATTTTCCATTGCCTTGCGAACATTTTCAGTATCAACTGCCTCGAATTTATATCCCATGGTAGCCCTGGCTATCTCAAGTTCACCGTACTTCAAAATTCCTATGTAGCAGTCCTTGCTGGCTGAATCGACTCTGAACTCAGGAAAACCTAACTTCTTAGGAAATCCCCATACTTCCCGTCCTCCTGCTATTGGGCAGATATCATCAAGGAACATACTGTGCACATAGTTTCCTTTCTGTCCGTTATAGATAACCGGTATTACCTGACCGGACTCTGTATAAGAGCCGAATTCATTGCAGTCCGGCATCTTGATAAATTCATACTTGACTATAGGGCCATTGGATAGATCGAGTTCCAACGGTTCAGGGACAGCCTGTCTCAAAGCTTCAAGATCCGTTTCGTAGGAAATTATCATAAATTCCCTATTTCTAAAAACATGAGGGCCTTTTTTAAACGAGGGTGAATATATCGGCATTGAAACGGCATTTAAAACATCCTGTTTTTTCATTATGTAATCTCCTTATATCATATTGTAGAGACGCAACATTTTGCGTCTCTTTTTGCTATTCAGCCGCAAGATATTGCGGCTCTAGTCTGAAACAATGTACCTGTTAGCAGCAGAGTCATCAAGCCATTACAAATCCATGAGAAACAATCATCGATTGCCCGCTATACGCAAGTGACTTTGCGCTTGCAAAAAAGCAGACTGCATCGGCAACTTCTTCAACTGTCGTAAATTTACCGTCTATGGTTTCTGATAGCATTGATTTAATTATTTGTTCTTCCGTTTTTCCTTCGGCTTCCATTCTCTCAGGAATCTGTTTCTTAACGAGATCAGTAAGAACATACCCTGGAGCTACAAGGTTTCCTGCTATATTAAAGGGAGCCCCTTCCACAGCTATTGAGCGCGTTATGCCTAGGAGGGCATGTTTTGAAGCTATATATGCCGATTTATTGGCGGAAGCTATAAAAGAATGAACCGAACCTACATTGACAATCCTGCCGCCGGTCTTAGTCTGTTTCATAATCTTCATGCATTCACGAACCATATAGAAGGTTCCATCAATCTGAATAGAGGTAACAAGCTTCCATGAAGAGGTAGTAAAATCTGTCAAAGGTTCAATGTGCTGTATTCCTGCATTGTTTACCAGAATATCTATGTGCCCGAAATGTTTTAATACAGCATTAATTCCTTCCTGAACATTCTGTTCGCTGGAAACATCGATTTTTACGCCGATGCACTCGACACCATATTTCTTCTGTAGCTCTGCTGCAGATTCATTAAAACCTGCAATGTCAACTACTGCGATATTAGCTCCCTCAGCAGCGAGTTTTTCAGCTAAACCGTACCCTATTCCTCTGGATGAACCCGTTACGATAGCAACTTTGCATGATAACGATTTTCCGCATGTCATATATTTTTACCTCATGATTAAAATTTGAAAGCAAATTAATCATATCAAATAAACAGAGCATTTCAGGGATGATACTCAAAATACTCCGGATTAATCATAAAATAGATCGTTCTTCATCTCTTCCGCGCCTTATTTGAATATTGATTTTTTTTTAATGATAAGCTAGAATCAGCTCAACATATTGGGACTTACATATAAACATATAAAGAGACTGCTATGGCTGTTAAGCTTCAAAGTATCATTAATTTACCAAAGGTACTTCTGCATGATCATCTGGATGGGGGTATAAGAGCTCAGACAGTTATTGATTTAGCAAATGAAATGAATGTTCTCTTACCAGAAAACAGTGCCCAAAAGTTATCTCAGTGGTTTTACGCTGAGATAGCATCAAAAGATTTTCAAAGGGGACTGGCGATATTTGCAATCACTTGTTCAGTTATGCAAACTGAAGCGGCGCTTGAGCGTGTTGCGTATGAAACAATATCTGATGCGGCTAAAGATAACATAATATATATTGAAACAAGGTTTTGCCCTCATTTACATATCCAAAAAGGTTTAACTTATAAACAAGTAATAGACAGCGTAATTAGAGGTTTAAATCGAGGCAGGCAGGAGTTCGGAGTAGAATACGGTGTTTTGCTCTGCGGAATCCGTAATTTTAAGGATGAAATAAACCTTCAAATAGCTCAAATTTGCTTTGATTACTTAGGCCATGGCGTAATCGGTTACGATTTTGCAGGTGCTGATATTGGGTTCCCTTTATCCAACCACCCTAAAACGCTGTCTCTATTAAAGTATCATCATATTCCGCTAACTGTTTATGCAGGGGAAGCCGCCGGCATTGACGCAATCATAGAAGCTTTAGATATTGGAGCTATGCGTATCGGTCACGCCTGTACAATCTTTAATAACGACAATCAAAGTTTAATTGAAGAAACATTGCAGCGGATAAAAAACGAACAAGTACATATTGAGATCAACATATCCAGCAATATAGCAATAGGATCAGTTGTTGATTTTGCCAGCCATCCTGTTAAAAAACTCTTCGATCGTGGCATAAACTTGGCATTGAATACCGATGACAGGCTTCTGCTTAATAATACACTGAGCGGCGAATATTATACATTGACAGAAAATTATGGTTTAGGGCTGAAAGATATTATGAAGATGAATAATAACGCAATGCAATCTTCATTTGCCGCTAAAGATATAAAAGATGCTATCCTGAGAAAATTGAGTTCAGTTAGGTAATGTATAAACTTTACTAATGAAAAGGAGTATTTCAGGAGATCAATCCCGAAATACTCCGCAATTAGCAAGAATATCTATTCTATTTCACTATTTAGAAAGAACATTATCGTAAGTAACATAATTTGTCGGCAAATCGTTGCCTATGAAGAAAATCTTGGTTTGCAGAGGGCCGAACCATCCAACACCATAAGCTGCCTGATTATCCTTGTCGACCGCAGGGAATGTCTTTGGATCTTGAGATGAATAATATTTGAGTGGCGTAATGTTTGTACCAAACGGGATATTCAAGCCGCTACTACTTGAAAGATCAACATATACATAAGTCCAACCATTATTATTCTTCCCTGCTTCATTAGATGCAGTATTATGCACGACTAGTATCTTCTGTCCTCCAGACACCCTGATCACTGAAGTTATAGGTGAACCTCCCTCTAACTGATTGCTGTCCCATGCGCACTGGCCAGGAGTCGGTTGAGCTGCCTGGTATTTGTAACCTGAATGGACAAAATAGCTTATTCCATTTTTAAGAGCTGGATAAGCATTTCTCAAATTGATAAGTTTTCTGTAATGAACAAGAACTGAATTCTGATCGGTCTTCTGCCTGTCATACTCGTTCCAGTTAATTTTGCCTCTTAGAGGTTCGTCCCCATCTCCGGGACCGTTCTGCATCCCGATCTCTTCACCATAATAGACTACAGGAATTCCTGATAGAAGCAGATAGAGCGATCCTGCAGCCTTTATCTTGTCTGTATTGCCATCAAGCTGAGTGGCTGCCCTGGCGCCTGCAAAACTGTCGTGATTGCTCAGGAAGATTGAATCGGTTACACCGGTGCCGTTATCCATGGGCAATCGTCTTTGAACACCATACATTTCTTTAAAGAAATTGATGTCGCGAGCGCCATATTTTACATGGTTTACAAGCAAACCCTGGAACATGAAATGGAAACAGGAATTGAACTCGTTGCCATTTCCGTAATATGACAGAAGCTGTTCATCAGTTTCTGTCGGTGCTTCGGCAACAAGTATTGCATCAGGTTTCATTGTAGTAAGTCTCTGACTGATCTCTTTGCTGAGTCCACTGCTTATAGTTGCGGCCATTCTCGACAAAATACCTCACAGCGTCGCAGCGGTAACCGTCAACTCCTGCGTTAAGCTGATGAGGGATATGCCAGAGACAGCGCTGCAATATTACATTCACACATTTCATCCCTTTAAAA
>MHBE01000032.1 GCA_001803205.1 Lentisphaerae bacterium GWF2_38_69
AAGGAGAGATATTAGAACTAATTAACCAGAGAGAATTTAGAGCAGTGTAGCCGCGCAATCAAAGTAATATAAAACCTTTATCTGTCAGCGAATTAAGCAAATTTGTCGAATTTAGGTATATAACAGGCTATTTCGATGCTTTTAGTTAATTCGTTTAATTTGTATAATTCGTTGATAACATAGTATAAAAGAAATACAATAAAGTTAGCCACGGATTTCACCGATTAAGACAGGATTAACATATTTCAAAAATCTATTTATAAAATTTAAATGCAAAAGCAGTGTTGAAAATCGAAAGTGTCACTTTATAATTATCATAATAATATAAAGTTAAACTTAATGTATATCCGATAATGTATTCCAGATGGATTGAAAATAGAATAATAGAAGCCATTGAATCTCCATTTGTAAACATTATTTTTGGGGCAAGGCAAACTGGTAAATCCACTTTACTAAAAAAAATAATAAGCACTCCTGATATTTGGCTGGATTTTTCCAATCCGTCAGACAAAGCCCAATACCTGCATTATCCTGAGTTATTAATTCAACAGTGCAAGGCTATCCCAAAATCAAGAGTTCCTGCATTAATAGTAATTGATGAAGCTCAGCTTGTCCCTTCAGTTTTTGATTCTGTTCAAAATCTATATGATTCTGATAAGGAACGATGGAAATTTGTCCTTTGCGGAAGTTCTGCAAGAAAAATACGCATGTCAAGCGCTAATTTTCTTCCCGGAAGATCGATGCTGCATATTCTTTTGCCTCTTTTGAAAGCAGAGCGTCCGCCGGCTGAAACACAGAAAAAAGCAGAATCAAAAAATTATTCACCACTCCCGTTTATTTTTCATAATAACAAAGAACCGGAAAATTTATTTCCTTGCGCTTCTTTGGTTGAGCGCCTTGCTTTTGGAGAGCTACCTGGAATAGCATGCGCCTCCTTAAATTTGCGTAATGAGCTTTTGAAGACATACAGTCTTGTCTATATCGAAGAGGAGATTAGACGAGAGGCCTCGATTAAAAATTTATCTGCTTTTTCAAAGTTTACACAACTTTCAGCAATTGAGTCAGGGAATATTATCAATTATGCCAGACTGGCAAAAGACTCTGGTGTGAGCATCCCAACAATAAAAAGTTATTTTCAGCTACTAGAAGAAATGTTTATCATATTCAGGATACCGGCTTTTTCCGGGAGCAGCAGAAAAAAACTTCTCTCAACGGAGAAATATATATTTTTTGATCTGGGAGTCAGGCATGCTTCAGCAGGTCTGAGATGCAGTGAGGACACTGTATTAGCTAATCCCGGGAGTTTATTCGAGCAATGGGTAGGATTGGAACTGTTAAAGAGAATTAAATATTCGGGGGAAGGTGCTCTTTCATATATGAGGACTGCTTCAGGGATTGAAATTGATTACATTCTTGAGTTGAATAACAGATATATCCCTATAGAAGTTAAATGGACTGAACACCCTGACAAGAACGATACTAAACATATAGATAATTTTATTAAGGAACATAAAAAAGTTTCGGACAGGGGTTTTGTTATTTGCAGGTGCAAGTATCCTATGGAATTGAGCCCTGATATATTAGCTATTCCATGGAGCTATCTATAAAACCTTTATCTGTCAGCGAATTAAGCGAATTTGTCGAATTTAGGTATATAACAGGCTATTTCGATACATTTAGTTGTTTCGTCTAATTTGTGTAATTCGTTGATAACATAGTATAAAAGAAATACAATAAAGTTAGCCACGGATTTCACGGATGAAGACAGGATTAAAGAAAGAATAAAATTATGCCCATGCTTTTTACTCTGAACCCTCGGCGCCCTCTGTGGTAAAAAATTTTAAGGAATAAAAACCGGAATTTCAGTGAAAATATTAAATGTCTTAAAACAAAATAAATCATTCAGATTCAATCTGATTTCCATCTCGATATTTGCACTTCTGATTGCAACCCTATATCAAATATCTATCAATTACGGATTTATTAATTTGGACGATTATCAATATATTTTACTAAATCCATATCTCAATCTTTCTTTTCATAATGCAGTTCAAGCTTTTGTCAATGTTCATTTTTATATGTATATTCCGCTTACGCTTTTGTCATATTCTATTGATTATGCTATTTGGGGGCCTAACCCATTCGGCTATCATCTTCAAAACCTTTTCTGGTTTTTTATCAGTGTAATATTTATTTATAAAATATTTCTTCGGTTTAAGATCAATCCATGGATTGCTGTAATGTTATGCATTTTTTATATAGTTCACCCCCAAAGAGTCGAATCTGTCGTTTGGATTGCTGAAAGGAAGGATGTGTTGTGTTCGGCTTTCTACTTTATGAGTTTGTTTTGTTATATAAATAATGGAAAGCATGGCAAAATTCTTTCATTAATCCTCTTTATTGCCAGTTTGCTGGCTAAACCCATGTCAATTACTCTGCCAATTGTTTTGCTGGCCTACGAATTTTGTAAAACCAGATCTTTTTCTATTAAACACTATTTGTATCTGCTCTGGCCCTTCTTTCTAATTGTTCTTGCAATGATCCCCATAACCTATATTGCTCAGGCTGATCTTGGAGCAGTGGACGGATATACACCATTTCTGGGAAAGGCGTATTCTGTTATATACAATCTGCTCTGGTACGGGAAACAGGTTTTTTATCCGTCTGAGCTATGCCCATTGTACGCAAAAATATCAATCAGTGGTACATACATATATGTCTTAGTATCGTATCTGATTATCTTCTTACTGCTTATTCTGACATTTATTTTTAAGAGGAAACTCGCGATATACTCTATTTTCCCGCTTATTATCGCATATGTAATTACGCTTCTTCCTGTCAGCGGGATTGTCCGCTTAGGCTCAATTGATCATGCCGATAGATACAGTCTGATAGTAAGTTTTTATATTTTGCTCGGAACAGGAGTTTTCCTGAATTATTGTTTCTTCAACCGTAATAAAGATCTAATCTCTTTTTTAAAAATACATATTTCAGGAAAATTTCTTTATACTCTCTCTGTTTTTGTTTTATTTCTTTTAACGATATTTTTTTATATCCAAAATGCTGTCTATCAGAAAATCTGGGTTAACGATGTATCCTTATACAAATATTCTTCTGAATTCATGCCCGCAAACCTATATGCTTTGGAAAAAATAGCTGCTCATGAATATAGGAAAAAGGATTATCAGGAAGTTTACGCAATATCAAAAATCATGTTTAAATGCTCTGATATGGATAATATAAACAAATATCTTGCTGCAGGAATGAAAACAACAGCTGCATATTTTAGGTTCAAGGCTTTATATGCTTTAAAAAATTACACCGAAGCCTTATCATTATATAATTTTTTAGATGCTTATGTTTTGCATGTATATAAATCTAATTTAACTTACTTTAATTTTGAAGCCACTGCCGCCTTTTGTTTTTATCACGACAACCAAAAAGCTAAAGCCATAGAAATCCTTGACGCTTTATATGCTAATCCTAAAGCTAACAGTGATGATAAAAATACATTTAAGGAGATGAAAGAAGCTTTTTTGTCAAATGATTATTCAAAAGTGAATATTTTAGAAAATAAATTAAATCTAGCAGCATTTTGTGCTAATTAATTGAGATAATTAACATATAAATTAATCGAGGGAATCCCATGGTACAAACACAAAGAGATTGCCTTTAGAGTGTGTTTATACCGAGTATTATGATAATATTAAAAATGCATATTTATGCAAAAGGCTAAGTAAAACTTTAATGGATGAAGTAGTTACGAAACCGGAATTTCAGTGAAAATACCAGGCCTTCAAAATCAAAATAAAAGAGACAGATTCAACCTGTCTGTTATATTGTTATTTGCGCTGCTTATTGCACTTCTCTATAAAACATCGATTACTTATGCTTTTACAGGTTATGATGATAAGCATTTTGTGCTATTGAATCCTTATATAAATTTTACATGGGATAATCTTGTCCATTACTTTTTAAATTTTAATTTTGCAATGTATATCCCCCTGACTTTCATGTCATATTCTCTTGATCATGCGATTTGGGGATTCAATCCTATTGGATATCATCTACAGAATTTATTCTGGTTTTTTATTGCTGTGTCATTTATGTATAAGATAATGATTCGAATCCAAATTGATTCATGGATTGCTGTTTTGATATGTATTTTCTATATAGTAAATCCCCAAAGGGTTGAGTCAGTAGTATGGATTGCTGAACGAAAAGATGTACTTTGTTCAGCATTTTATTTTATGAGTTTGTTTGTCTATATAAATAATGGCAAACATAGCAAAAAACTTGCCTTTATCCTATTTATTGCAAGTTTGCTGGCAAAACCTATGTCAATTACTCTTCCGTTTGCACTGTTGGCCTATGAATTTTATAAAACCAGATCCTTTTCTATTAAACATTATTTGTCCCTGTTCTGGCCTTTCTTTCTAATTGTTCTTGCGATGCTTCCAGTAACCTATTTAGCGCAGATGAGTCTTGGATCAATTGATAATTATTCATCATTTCCGACAAAAATATATTCTTTTCTTTATAACATGCTTTGGTATGCCAAACAGACTTTTTATCCGTCTGAATTATGCCCTATCTATGCAAAAATATCTCTCTCTATGACATATATTTATGTTATAATGGCCTATTCATTTATACTTGGATTTCTTCTTGTGACTTATATTCTCAATAAAAAGCTATTTCTATACTGCATAGCTCCAATTATTTTTGCTTATATTATAACTCTTCTTCCAGTAGGCGGGATTGTCAGTATAGGCTCTATTGACCACGCTGACAGATATAGTCTATTGCCTGGTTTCTATGTTCTTATAGGCACTGCATTTTTATTAAAGCATTTATCCAGTAATTATAAAAATAAATACATTTTAGGGATTAAAAAGAATTTTTTCCTTTTTATTTCTTTGCTTATCTTAGCTTTATTAATTGTGTTCTCTTATATACAAAATACTATATATCAGAAAATCTGGAAAAGTGATTTAAATCTTTATAAATATGCCTCAGCATTCATTCCAGCCAATGAGTTTGCATTACTGAAATTAGCTAGGTATGAGTATTTTTTAGGTAACTATTACGAACTTTATAAGGTTACAGAAAAAATGTTTGATACTTCAAAAATGGATAATATTGAAGAACCTTATCAAATTAATTTAGAGTTTTACGCGGCTTATTACAGGTTCAGAGCTTCATATGCGTTAAAAAATTATAAAGGGGCTTTATTATACTACGACTATCTAAATAGAATGGTGCAACGGAGCCTAGGAGACTACGAATACTTAAATTTCGAACTAACAGCAGTTTTCTGTTTTTATCACAATAGACAAAAAGATAAAGCAATACAGATAATTAAAAATATCATAGGATCGCAAGATTTGACACTGCAAAAGAAAATTCTATTATATGACCTAAAAGAAGCTCTTGTGTCAAATAAAAATAACACCGTTTGTATTTTAGAGGAAAAATTGAATCTTAAGGACTTTATGAAAATCAATGATAATATTATCCATATAATAAGAAAGCATTAATGTAACATAATAAAATTTCGGATATTGCTTTCTTTGAAGTAAAAATTTAAATTATTATGAAAGAAAACAACAAAATAACGGTGATTGTGCCTTGCTATAACGAAGCTGAAAATATTCCTAAAGTAATTCCGGAAGTTATAACTTACTGCGAGAAGATGAATTGGAAATTGATTGTAGTAAATGATGGTTCAAAAGATGATTCCAAAAATCAACTTATGAAATTCTCTTCTAACTGCTACATGGTTATTAATCATAAACTTAATAGGGGTTATGGTGGTGCCATTAAAACTGGTATTCAACAAGCTGACACAGAATGGGTAGTTACAATTGACTCTGATGGACAACATAATATTGAAGACATTAGCAGATTATTAGAAAAAGCAGAAGAAACTGATGCTGATATGGTAGTTGGTTCAAGAATGAATCATAAAGCTGCATCCCTTTACAGGGGGATAGGAAAATTCTTTATTAGAAAATTTGCAAAAATATTTATCCCTCATAATATCAGTGACATCAACTCAGGCATGAAACTTTATAAGAGGAATTTGGCTTTGAAGTTCATTGCTCTTTGCCCAAATAATATGGCATATAGCGATATTATCTTATTCTTTTTTTTATATGATCATCACTTAGTAATAGAAGAAAATATCTCAATAAATACACGAATAGGGGGAAAGAGCACAATCTCTATCAAGACTGCAATAGAAACGATATTGGAAACTATCAATATAATTATATTATTCAGGCCTATGAGGTTTTTTCTTCCAATCTCCTTTTGTTTATTCCTCTTTGGAATATTTTGGGCAATTATTAGGTATTTTCAGTCATTCCAGCTATCTACAGGCTCATCATTTTTAATAATTACTTCTTTAATATTATTTCTGATGGGATTAATTACAGAACAAATTACTCGTTTAAGAAAAGATTTGTGGAGGAAATAATATTTTGAAAATATTTTTTGCAACTCCACCAATCAGCATGGAGGATCTTTATGGCTCTCTATCCGGAGCTGGAAGCCGTCTTCCTTCTCTCGGAATTTTATATTTAGCAGCAATTACTCGCAAAAATGGTTTTCAAACTGCTTTGGCTGATGCTTCGGCTCTTAGTCTGACCAAGTTAGACTTATTGAATTATATTGAAATTGAAAGGCCTGATGTTCTAGGTCTTACAGCTACAACATTTTCAATTTTCCATGCAGCTGATTTTGCAAAAGCTGTTAAAGAAAATTACCCAAATATGACAATAATTATTGGAGGGTCTCATGTTACAGCAACTCCAAAAGAAACAATGGAGCGTTTTCCTGTTTTTGATATTGCTGTAATTGGAGAAGGTGAAGAAACAATTATTGATTTGCTTGTTGCTCTTAATAGCAAAGCACCCTTACATAATATACTTGGAATTATCTTTCGTCACGATAAGGATATAATTTCAACCGGACGGCGTCAGTTTATTCAGGATCTTGATAAATTACCATATCCAGCCTGGGATCTTCTTAAAGGGTTCCCAAATAAATATTTACCAGCTCCATTTAAAGTGCGTAAATATCCTGCTGTTTCGCTTGTTACATCTCGTGGATGCCCTAATAAGTGCATATTCTGCGATCGCTCTGTATTTGGATCTAGCTGTCATGCTTTCTCCGCCGAATATGTTATAGGTATGATCAGACATCTAGTCGTACAATACGGTATAAGAGAGTTTAGTTTTGAAGATGATACATTTATTACATTCAAAAAACGGCTTTTTGCTATATGTCAAGGTATCATTGACCTTGGTATCAATATTTCCTGGACTTGTTTAGGGCGCGTAAATAGTGTTGATGGTGAAACACTGGAACTTATGCGGAGGGCAGGCTGTTGGCAGATTAGCTTTGGTATTGAGAGCGGAGCACAGGAGATTCTTAATGTAATCCACAAAAATATCACTCTTGCTCAGATTCAAAGGGCCGTAGATCTTTGTAGGGAAGCTGGTATTTTAACCAAAGGTTTTTTTATTGTTGGACATCCGAAAGAAACGCATGAAACTTTATCGAAAACTCTCGAATTAGCAATAAGGCTCCCTCTTGATGATATAAGCGTTACGATGCTAACTCCATTTCCCGGGACAGAGATTTACAAGAGAGCATCTGAGTTCGGAGAATTTGAAAGCGACTGGTCAAAAATGAACTTACTGAATATTGTCTTTATTCCCTATGGATTAACTCATAAAGATTTAGATGATTATCAGAGAAAAATATCAAAGAGGTTTTATTTCCGTCCACGAATTATATTTAACTACCTCAAGCGATTAGTTGCAAATCCAGCTATGACAAAACATGTGTTCCTTGCTGCTAGAGCTTTTATCAAAAAATATGGAATCCACAGATGATATTAACCTCCATAAATAAAGATTCAGTCTGCTATCCTGATAGACCTCCTACTGTTTCAGTGATTATTGTTAACTGGAACGGTAAAGAATATTTACCTGATTGTTTAAATAGCCTCCTTAAACAAAGTTTCACTGACTTTGAAACTATTTTAGTTGATAACGGATCAACCGATGGTTCGATTGAATTACTGAAAAATTTCTATCCCTGGGTTCGCATTATGCCTCTTTCTCAAAATACAGGATTTGCAAGTGGCAATAATAAAGGCTTTGCCTGTTCGCATGGAAAGTACATAGTTACTCTCAATAATGATACACGCTTAGAGATGTCATGGTTAGCTGAATTAATTTCGGCTGTTGAAAATAATCCGGAAATAGGTATGGTAGCCAGCCGTATTTGTACATGGGACAATCGCGATAAAATAGATTCTCTAGGAGTAGCTGTTTGCCGGGACGGTATGTCAAGGGCATACAGGCGAAATGCACTTTTTTCTACACTTTCGCTTGCGAAAGTAGAGGATATTCTTATACCCAGCGCATGTGCCGCGCTTTACCGGCGGAAAATGATTGATGAGATAGGATTCTTTGATGATGCCTTCTTTGCATATTGCGAGGATACAGACCTGGGATTACGAGGCAGATTATCAGGATGGCGCGCAGTGCTTGCCAGAGATGCTATTGTTTATCACCGTTATTCAGGCAGCGGTGGAATATTTTCGCCTCTTAAACTATATCTTGTAGAGCGAAATCATTTCTGGGTTGCACTGAAATGTTTTCCACTTATTATGCTATTGTCTCTACCTTTTTGGACTGTTACTCGATATTTGCTGCAAATACAAATTGTTCTGATTCGCCCTCGAGGAGCAGGTATTCAGTTTAGAAATTCATCGTCATGTAATCTCCTTAAAGCTCTGCTTCGAGGAATTATAGACATGTCAAAAGAAATGCCTTCAATTTTTCATAAACGCCGCGTCACAATGTCGATCCGCCGCATCTCATCAAAAGAAATACGAATACTCCTTAAAAAATATAAATTAACTTTCAAGGAACTCCTCGATGCCTCTTGATTTTGAATCGAATAAAAATAATGATCTGCCATAACGGAAAAAATATTTTAAGGCAGATGGATTATTTGGAACTATACTCAAACCGAATTGGTTTTCGAAATATATGAATAACACTTCAGGCGAAGATTATACAAAAAGACTATTTATTAATCAAAATAAATGGTGGAAACGATTACTGTGCGTACAGATGCCTTATGCTTTGAATCTAAAAAGACTAAAACTTGGCTTCTTTCTTGATATTGGTTGCGGTATAGGCAGAAATCTTATCAATTTAAATGGAAATGGAATCGGTATAGATCATAATAAGGATTCAATTGAGATATGCAGAAAACATAACTTAATGGCTTTTACTGTTAATGAATTTCTTAGTTCCGAATATGCTAAAAAGTCCATTTTTGATTCGATTTTGATTTCTCATGTTTTAGAGCATCTTACCGAAGATGAATCATTAATATTGTTATCAGATTACCTTCCATGCTTAAAAGAAAACGGCAAAGTTATTATTATTGTCCCTCAAGAGGCAGGATTCAAATCAGACCCTACTCACAAGACATTTATTGAAAAGAACGGCCTCTTAAATATAACATGCAAGCACAATTTAAAGCTTTTGAAAACCTACTCTTTTCCTTTCCCTAGATTTATTGGAAAAATATTCAAATATAATGAAACATATTATATATTGGAAAAAGTGAATCCTTAATTTTGAAATACTTAATAATTTGATTATCATGGATAATTGTATTCGTATACTTTTAATTAACGCCATTAATCCCAATATAGAAGTAGAAAGCAGATATCCCAACCTTGGTTTGGGATATCTTGTGGCTTCGGTTCATAGTTTTTTAAGGGATAAAAATATTATTTTCAAAATTATAGATGACAATATTCATGAAGTAAGCGAAGAATTTAAGCCTCATTTAGTTGGGATATCAGCAGTAAGTCAAAACTATAGCATCGCAATTTCATTAGCAGATTATTTTGTTAGTAAAAAGATTCCTGTTGTATTTGGTGGTATTCATATTACTAACCTTCCAGAAACTTTACCGCAATCAGTTGCCCTTGCCTGCTTGGGTGAGGCTGAGCAAACATTTGTAGATATTGTTGAATTATTTCTTAAAGATTCCTTAATCCCTTCTAAATTAAGAGAGATACCAGGGATCTGTTTTTGGGATGGCAATACTCTTGTAAAAACTGAACCGCGCGTATTTATTTCTGATATGGACTCTATTCCAATCCCTGCCAGGGATATGCTTCCCATAAGACCTCACACATATATGTTTACTTCTCGCGGTTGTCCATATAGATGCGAATTTTGTTCTTCTTCACGATATTGGAAAAAGCTTAGATTTTTTTCTGCTGAATATGTAGTAAATGAAATAGAGTTTCTTATAAAAAACTATGACATCAGCATAATAAGCTTTTTTGATGATTTATTTGTTGCGGATATAGTCAGAGTTAGGAATATCGTCCGATTATTAAAAGAGAAAAATATAATAGGAAAAATTAGATTTACTTGTTCCTGCAGGGCTAATGTTGTTACTTCAGATCTAGCTACGCTTTTATCTGAAATGGGAGTAGTGAGCGTAGGCCTTGGCTTGGAATCAGGAAATGAGCAAATTCTACAATATTTAAAAAAAGACAATATTCAGATAAGAGATAACATTAATGCAATAAATATTTTAAAAGATACTAATATAGCAGTTAATGGTTCATTTATAATTGGGTCACCCCATGAAACAAAATCTCAAATACTAGATACATACAAGTTTATTAAAAATAGCAGATTAGACCTTTTTGATATATATATACTAACTCCTTATCCCGGAACTCCAATATGGGAATATGCGCAAAATAACCATGTGTTAAAAACTGAAGATATCACTGATTGGTCAATATTAGATGTAAATGTTTATAGAAATCCTGACAAGGCTATTATTCTTTCTAAAGTTTTATCTAAAAATGAGATAATAGCTTTATATAAAAAATTTCGTCGGCTCCGCTTATGGAGAAATCTCATTAAAGTAATTAATCATCCAATGAGAAGAGATATACCTATGATGGCTTGGAGGAAATTAAAAGAATGTATTTATGATCGTCTGCACTAGTTCAATTCATTGATGTAATGTCTAGTAATAAAGAGTCTATAAAAATTTAATATCTTTACCTATTTAATGTTATGTTATTCTATATACTTATGTATCTATTCATATCGGTCACAGCTCTGATGCTGCTGAAACTTGGAGCTAATGATCTTTTGATTTCAATATCTGGAAAATCGGTGACAGTTAAATTCAGCCTTATACTGGTTTTGGGTTTTATTTTTTATTTGATTAGTTTTTTTACTTGGGTATATATACTAAAAACTAATACATTAACCTTCATTCTTCCGATACTTATAGGAGCTTTGTATATTTTAATTATATTAGGCTCGTTTTTTTTCCTAAAAGAAACGATTTCTTTTTATCAATGGATAGGGATTGGAATCGTTTTGATAGGTATTGTTTTAATGAATATAAAATAGAGTTTGCTGTAAATTTAATTTAAATTCAAGTGATTATGTCTCAAATTTTGTTCCACAAATGCAAAATCTGCAATGCTAATAAACACATTCTTTATTTAGCATCAATTGATTTTGACACTTCTAAAAAAATATATTTTCTATATAAGTGTTATAACTGTAATATTGTTTTTATATATCCATATCCTAGTGATAAAGTTTTGGCTAAGCATTATGACGACAATTATTATGGTAGCGATACAAGTAAATTTATATTTCCAATTGAACGATTTATTCAATTTTTGAACAATAATAAAGCTTCTATAATTAATAAGTATATAAAACTATTTCATTCTATATCTGAAAATAAAAATCTTAATATTTTGGACATTGGATGTGGAAGAGCCCAAACTCTCTCAAAGTTATCAAAACTTGGTTATAATTGCTTTAGTCTCGAACGAACTGAATATCAAGGCATACAAACTTCTTCAATAACATGCTACAAACAAAACAACTTAAACAGCCTTCCTTTTGCTGACAATTATTTACATGCTGTAATTATTTGGCATGTCTTAGAACACCTTAAAAATCCTACTAATATCATTTCAGAAATAGCCAGAGTGTTAAATTCAGATGGGATTTTAATACTAAGTGTTCCGAATATTAGCAGTTTGCAATATTCTATTTTTAAAAAAAACTGGTTTCACTTAGATGTCCCAAGGCATCTTTTTCACTTCAACTTCAACTCGCTGATCCCAATGCTGAAAAAGAATAAATTTGAAATTATTAGACTTACTACATGTTCTTTTGAACAAAATTTATTTGGATTTATTCAAAGCTCCATGAACGCTATCTTATTATTTTTGCCTAAAAACGCATTTTATAATTTATTAAAAGCTTCATCAAAAAATTTTTTGGATTATTTAAAATTATTTTTATGGGTCATAATATCATTACTAATTATACCGTTTGCGCTTTTTGAGCTAACCATAAGTAAAATTTTAAAAAAAGGAGCTGTTATTACTATTTATGCTAAGCAGCCTAAAAAATTTTAAATTTCTTACATATTCAGGCAAGGCATTTCTACATTCAACCAAAGGGTACCCTGTCCCATAATGCTGCAAAAGTCTATGATATTTTGTGTGCCTTTGACTCCTTAATCCTTCCTAAGAGATAGTGGTAACATATTTGAGTCTTCATATATTAAACCCGAAATGCAACAATATGTTTTTCCTAAACTTTAGATATAATATCTGCAAATGAGGGTTCTTATGGTATGGAAAAAGGAAAAGAACAGCATTAGCTGAACGCATATTGTAAGTAAATTATGATATTTATATGAAAGAAAATTTTTATTTATCATAATGACAGGAACTAATAGCAGCATAATTGGAATGAAATATCTTCCTTGCCATCCATTAATTGTTAATAAAAAAGGTGCAGGAGGAGATAAAATATGCATCATTAACATTTGGAAAAATGTAATAGTAACATATAAAGCAATACAGAAGAATCGTTGAAAAAAGCTGATAGAATAATTATATACATTTGAAGCAAATATTGTGATGATGATAAGGAGAGCTAAGTACGACCTTATATATAATTGTGATAAATTAGTATCCACCCAGCCCAACTTCTCTAGATAAAAGTAGAGTAAATAGCTAGTTCTAATATACCTCATCATGTAAGAAAATGGATTAGAAATAATAAAATCCAGATTATAAGATTGCGAAAAACTTAATTTATTTGAGACCATCATTCCTAAAGGATTATAAAAGAATTTATAGAATGATGGGAATATCAAAGGCAAAATTGAAACTATTATAATAAAACATGCAAACATCCATTTATGGGATTTACTGGAGAATTTTTTCCAATGAATCAATAATATCAAAGCTGATATGAATGCATATCCTGTTTTGCAGAAAGATAGTAGGATAACGATAAATAATAACCAGATCATTTCTTTTTTGTGTATTATGCTATCAACTTCGAAAATAAATTTAAAAATTAAAGACAACCACAATATTGAAAGTGAAATCGTTAATCCATCATACGATAAAGAACTTATTTGCTGAATTGTGACAGGCATTAAACACAATAATAACATTATCAACTTGTTGAAAGGAAATGCTTTTACCGCAAAATATAAAATTATTGAACAGGTCAGCAAATTAAAAATTCTGCCAAGATAAAGAAGAAGTATAGGTGGAGCGTCAAAAGCTTTTCCCAATAATATACCAATTGCCTGTGGGATATAAGGCAAAATTAAACTCGGTATTTCTTTTTTAGATACAACTTTATCAGCAGGATTAAGCTTCTGGTTAAAGCTGGAAAGCAATTCCTGAAAACTCGTCTTTTTCTCAGGCTGAAAAGCCATTTTCAAAAAATATTGATTTGAAAAATCTATCAAAGATTTAGGAATCCCTTTGCTTTGATCAAAATTTAATTCTGATATCTGATAAGGTCTATAGAAATGCACTAATTCATCTGGAGCCATAAGCGGAGGGAGAACTAGTAAATAAATCAAACCAAAAATTAGAACAAACAATAGAAAATATTTTTCTATTTTAATATTTTTTAACAAAAAAACTTTTTGAAAGATAATTGATTTAAACATAATAAAAATGGATCTGTAAATTTTGATAAAGAACGGAGGATGTGCTCGCTTGTATCTGAATTATTTTTATAATCAATTTAATTAGTTTTTTATAGCTGGTTTTAATGCATCAATTGCATCCTTAATACATAATGATATAGAATAGTAACAATTTTACAAAATAAATCAACCATTATGCAATTTGTAAAAAATAAATTTTTCAAATCAGATACATTTTCTATTCTACTACTTACAATAGCGATAGCTTTTGTCTATTCTTTTTCTGCTAATTTTCCTTTTATAAATTGGGATGATTATGCATATGTGGCACATAATGGTTTTCTTCCTTTTTCTTTTGATAATATCAGAACTCTTTTTAGCAGATCGTTTGTTGGTTTATATATTCCATTAACAATGCTTTCATATATGCTGGATTACGCAATATGGGGTCTAAATCCATTAGGATATCATCTTCAGAACATCTTCTGGCATATAGTGGCAGTAGTTTTTGTATATAAAATCTTCAGATATTTTGATATCAGAAGCTCAATTGCGCTTTTAATATGCCTGTTTTTTGCATTAAGCCCGCAGAGAGTTGAATCTGTTGTATGGATATCTGAAAGAAAGGATGTTCTTTGCGCAGCGCTCTATTTCATGAGCATCTATTTCTATCTGAAATATCCGACAAAAAAGGGTTTTGCTGTTTCATTTGTGCTTTTTGTTTTTGCAGTTTTCTCTAAACCGATGGCAGTAAGTCTGCCGTTTGTTCTTTATATCTACGAAAAGTACAAAGACAAAGATATCAGACATATATTTTATCCGCTGAAACTCTATCCTTTTTTTATTTTATCACTAATTCTAATGCCCTTAGCAATGAAGATTAAAGGAGGGACTTCGTTAGAGTTTAATTTTGTTTCTTGCATCAGTACTTCTTTACATAATCTTTTTTGGTATGTCTATAAAACTTTTTCGCCTTTAAATTCTCTGCCTGTCTATCCGAAAATCCCTGATGCCTCTACAACAATTGTCACTATTCTGCTTTCAGGCATATTTGCTCTGGCTATTCTTGTTTGCTTGTTTCTAAGGAAAAGAAGCGCCTTCTTTATTACATTAGCGATAATAAGCTGTTACATAATTTCAATTCTGCCTGTATCAGGTTTGGTCACAATAGGCTACATCGATCATGCTGACCGGTACAGCTATATCCCTTCAGTGTTTCTTCTTTTAGGATTGTCTCTGTTATTGAATAAGTTTTTTAATGCAAAAAAAGGAACATTAGTAAATTATCCTCACTTGAGGATAGCATCTACAAAGAAAATCATTCTTCTTTTCATGATAATATATTTGTTCGTTATCGCATATCTTAATGTAGTCTATCAGGCTATATGGAAAACAGGGGATATGGTATTTCTATATTCTGTTAATAGTTATTATGCCAACCCGTTAATTCTTGCTTTTCTTGCCGAATCCGAAATCAAATACAATAATCTTGATAAAGCTGTCTATTATTCTACATGGCTGACATTTCTCGAAAGAGATAGAGTTTCTGACAGTAAACTCGAAGAGCTTTTGAAGAATATTAATATTTTCTTGCAGGCCGAAATCCTGTTTAAAGAAAAAAAATACAATTTAAGCCTCTATTATTTGTTTCAGGTTCGCAAGTATTTTAATAAAAACAATGAATACAGCCAAAGATATTTACCATCTATTACCTATGATATAGCAAATTGCTATTATTATCTTGGCGATAAAAAAATGGCAGTTAAAGTAATTGATGAATTTTTGAATGGCGGTAATGTAAGTGATAGTACCATCCTCCTTCGCTTTCTTGCTTGCAGATTTTATTTTCTGCAAGATTTCAGCTCAGCCATTCAAATTGTTAATGAATATATCAAACGCTCCCCTAATGACAAACAGGCAGTTGAGCTACTAAAATATCTCGAAGAAAATCAAGTAAAGGAATATGACAAGAAAATTGATAAAATCTTCGATTCCCCTAGAACATTTAAAGCATATATGGGAAAGTACAAAAATACTGACCTGTCATCATAAAGAAGCTGCTCAGCTCTAAAGTAAACTAATAAAATCTTATCAACACTTGATAAACTGCTACAGATAAAATAAAAGAGAATATTAAACTTCCTACTGTGCCCCAGATTGCCCAGTGCCAGTTAGTTTCTTTTGCAATGTTAACTACCGTTGTCAGGCACGGCGCATATAAAAGCATAAAAAGAAACAAACTGATTATCGCCGGTATTGTCCAGTTGAGATCAGCCAGAAGCCTTTGTTTGAAAAGGTCTGATGATTTTGAATCTGAATCGGGATCGTTGCTTCCCATTGAGTAGGCTGTAGAAAGAGTTGACAGGAAAACTTCTTTTGCAGCAAAACCGCCTATCAACGCAATATTCACCTGCCAGTCAAATCCGGCATATTTGGTTAAAGGCTCAAGAAAAGAGCCGAAACGGCCGGCAATTGAATATTTCAAAGCATCGTGTTCATTATTATATTCAATGGATTGAGTTGAGACTGATGAAGCTCCTGATTTCTCATTTAATGATGTTTCAGGCACTCTTGGAAAAGTCATGAAAAACCACATGATAATCGAAACCGCAAAAATTACAGTTCCAGCCTTTTTGACAAATTGCCAGACTCTATCCCATGTATGAGTAAATATTCCATATACTGTCGGCATTCTGTAGGGTGGAAGCTCCATTATAAACGCAGTAGGCTCGCCTTTGAGAACAGTGCGTCTGAGGCAAAGAGAAACAATAAGGGCAAAAAACCACGACGCGATCGTTAGAAGGAGCATTACAATGGTTTCGTATCCGGTGAAGAAAGTTTCAGAAAGCATAAGATATACAGTCGTTTTTGCGCCGCAAACCATAAAAGGAGCAGTAAGTATTGTAGCGATCCTTTCTTTTGGGCTTTTGAGTGTTCTGGCAGTCATTACTCCCGGCACTGCGCAGCCTCCTGGGATTCCTCCTGCTACAATAAAAGGCATTACTGATGCGCCATGAAGGCCGAACAATCTGAATATTCTGTCAAGCATATATGCCACCCTCGCCATGTATCCCAAATCTTCAAGGAAGCAGAGCATGGCAAACATTATAAGTATCAGGGGAGCAAAACTCAGCACGGCTCCCACTCCATCGATTATGCCTGAAACTATGAGCGACTGAAGAAGTTCATTTGTTATACCGTATGAAGCGATATTCCCTGCCCAGGCGAAACTGCTTTGTAAAAGTTCCTGCGGGTATGCGCCCAGATTGAAAGTCACCCAGAATAGAAGATAAAGAACTCCCAGCATTATGAGAGGACCAAAAAACCTGTGAGTAACGATTTTATCGATAGCTTCTGAGATATTGCGCCTGAAAGCTTCAGGCCTTTTAATTACGCCATCTTTAAGAATAGATCTGATGTAGCCGTATCTATAATCGGAAATCAATGCCTCAGGATAGGTTTTGAGTGTTTTTTCAGTATGTTTTTCAACGATTTTGACAATTTCTTCAAGCGAGTCGGAGAAGTTTTTATCTTCCTTTTGTCCTGTTATGATTAAATCCTTGTCTCCTTCCATGTATTTGACAGCAATCCATCTCGACGGAAGACATTTTGTCTTGAGGAACTCTTTCTCTTTTATTAATGCTTCCATCTTGTCCAGCGCCGGATCAATATCAGCTCCATATGAGATATTAAGGTTTAATGATTCCTTATTTTTATTCTCATATATGTCTATTATAGCATTAATAATTTCAGGAATTCCCTTATTTCTCCTGGCTATGCATTCAATGATAGGCAGTTTGAGTTTGGCTATCAGCTTGGCAGTATCAATTAGAATTCCCTCGCTCTTAACTTCATCCATCATGTTCATGCCAATGACTACAGGGATTCCAATTTCTATAAGCTGTATAGCCAGATATAAGCTCCTCTCAAGGGCAGTAGCATCAAGCATGCAAAGTATTACATCAGGCCTTTCATCTACAATTACTTTTCTGGCAACAACCTCTTCAAGAGAATATGATGTAAGAGAATATGTCCCGGGAAGATCCACAAATTTGATTTTATAATCATCGTTTTTCCAGTATCCTTCCATCCGATCTACTGTTATGCCTGGATAATTTCCAACCCTGGCTGTTGAACCTGTAAGCATGTTGAAAACAGTGCTTTTGCCGCAATTTGGCTGCCCTGCCACAGCTACAACAATATTTTTTTTAGCCATTGTTTTCCTCTTTGTCCACTTCGCAGGTAATATAGTCTGCTTCGCTGTTTCTTAAGGTTAAAGTAAAACCTGTAAGCTTTAGCGCTACAGGGTCATATAAGGGAGCTTTACCAATAATCATGAATTCAGATCCGGGGAGAATTCCCATATCACGGATTCTTTTCCCAAGTTCCCCTCTGGCTGAGACACTCTTTATTATGCCTTTCTGGTTAACTTTCATTTTTCTCATGGGTATAATCATAAGGAAACTGCGCTCCTTTTGGCTGAAGCTGATTTATTAATTAATTTTAAATATCTTTCACATTGCTGCTTACGGCAATAACCAAGCATTGTCCCGAGAATGAAGTCTTCCTCAGGAGAATAATCGACAAGCCGCTCCTTATTGATTTTCCGTATTATTTCTATACATCCTTCATCTCCAAAAAAAATGTTTATAGCTTTTTCGCTTAATGAATATATCTGGTAGGGAATTTTCAGTTTTTCCAAACGCCTGATAATTTCAAAATAGTTCGATTTTGAAGTAGTATGTAAAATAAGGCTTCTAAGCCCTTTCTGATACTCATAGATATGATGATTAAAGACTTTCATAATTCTTTTTAAACCTGTTTATAAGATTTGGAGCATCTTTTTCTTTTTTTAAGAAAGAGTTGAATTCCGATATTCTATTTCTGAGTTTTTCATCAACTATGTGCTCAAGTTTACAGGCTATTTCCTCAGAATACGCTTTATCAAGGGACAATACATTGCAGAAAAAATCGTACAATTGTCTTTGCCGTGCGGCAAGCGTTTTGGCTATTTCCTTCCCCTGAGGAGTTAATGTAACAGGATATCTGGCTCTGTAATTAATAAGTTTGTATTTTGACAGTGAAATCAGAGCATCAACGACTGAAGGCATACTCACATTCATGGCTTCCGCAATTTGTTTGGTGTGGGCATGATCATCATCATGATACTGACACAATGTATTAATTGTCTCAAGGTATTCCTGAAGAACTATCGATAAATTGTCAATTGAGTCTGAGTTTATTATATTCATTTTACTTCACTTTATTTCTACTCATTCATTGAAATATTTTGTTGTTATTTTTATTATGATTTATTTTTAATTAGGAATACCTAATATCAATTAGCAAAAAATAGCCGCAAGAATGCGACTTAAAATATAAGTCTAAGTAATTATTTAAATTAGCATAGGTTTTGCTCTGATAGTATAATTCCATTCTCCATGAAAATCAGATAACTCTATTGCCAATTTATTCATCTCTTCCTTATTAACTTTTATCCCTTTGGGATATAGGCTATTGTCAATAGCGCACTTTACCTTCAATCCTGTTCGTGCTGTAGTTGCTGCAATTAAGCTTACGATAACAGCCAGACTTGTCAATGGTTTTCCACGCCAATTTTGACTAATGAAAGAAAACAATCTGTGTTCAATCTTATTCCATTTGCTGGTTCCTGGAGGCAAATGGCAAACTGTAATATCCAGACCAGCTTCATTTGCAAACTTTTGCAGTTCGAGTTTCCACAATTCTACTCGCGAACCATTGCTTCCTTCTCCGTCTGCTGTAATCATCAATTTCTGTGCGCCAGTTTTGAGTTCTCTAATGCCGTCTGCTATGATGGAACATGATACTCCTGTCTCGCGATTGACGGCTGAAATTCCGCCCCACCCAATCAATTTCGCTTCAGAAGCCAAAAGAAGGCGCATTGTATTGTGCGTTTTACTTTAAAGGTTATTTAACTTTTGCTTTATTGTTATATCTGTTCTCTTTAGAATTTTAAGCACTTTATCTCTGTTTAACAACAAAGGAGGAATTTTCAGCCATAAAACAATAGGAATTTTATAAATTCTTCCTATACTTTGACCCTTAACCAGGAAAAATATTTATTTTCTTGCTATCTTTATATAGAAGAATTAAATGAATAGAAAAAAACAGTATCTTATGGAAATAAAAATCTACGGAGACAAAGAGCTTAGGAAAAAAGCTGCTTTGATAAGCAATATTACATCAGACATTAAGAGTTTGGCCTCTGAAATGACTGAAATGATGCACCAGAAAGACGGAGTAGGTCTGGCAGCTCCTCAAGTAGGCATCAGCAAGAAGCTTATAGTAATAGACTATAAACCTGATGCTGAAAAGCTTTCGAACCCTATTACATTTGGAGAATCATATCTTATTCCTCTGATGCCTGTCGCGCTCATTAACCCTGAAATAATAAGTTCATCTAAAGAAACTATCGTATATGAGGAAGGGTGCCTTAGCATGCCCCAAATATATGCAAATGTCGAACGACCCAAAAAAGTCATTATTAAGGCAAAACTTCTCAACGATGAAGAGATTTACTTTGAATGCGGCGGACTTTTATCTATAATAATTCAGCATGAGATAGATCATCTCGACGGCATACTTTTTATAGACAGGGTAAAGAGCAAAGACCTTTCTAAAATACAAAAAAAACTCGATAAATTAAAAAACACCAAACTATGAACAAAACAAACTTTTTTTCGGTACTTATGTCTGTATGCACAGGGACTTCATTGTTTCCTGAAATAGCACAATTCAAAATTTTTAAGGCTGTATGGCAGTTATTTATTCTTGTGGTGCTAGCTTCTATTGCTTTTTCCATGGCAAATTATACCAGCATCAGTAAGAGCATAGAATCAGGTTCTCTTTTTATGCAGAAAACCTTCGGAGACATCCTTGTGAAAGATAATGGCATTTATCCAAGCCTGGAAGAAAATAAAGAAAGACATGTGGATTATGCATTTATGAGAGTGGATTATATTCCTGACTCTGAAAGTTTCGCCAAATTTAAATTTGATCCTGGAACAAGTTATTCAGGTTTTATCTGGACTCCCTACAAAGTAATCGGATGGCTCAAATTAAACGATTCTCAGATAGTAGTTTATCCGGCAGTAACAACCCAATACGATACAAGGTTCATCAGTATTTACCCGAAAGACCAATTCGAGAATTACATCAAGTATTCCGATAAGTTAGAAACTTTTAAAAACCTCATGCTAAGAGTTTGTATTCAGGCTGAAGTTCCGGTAGTCGGGGCAGCAGGACTCAAGAGCTCAAATAGTTTCATGGAATTTACCAAAGATTTTTCAATGTGGTCATCTTTCATAGTTTTTTTCAAGTTTTTCATATCGGCGTTTTTCAATGTAATTTTTTATTCATTGATTTTCGCGGCCATCTATGCGTTTACTGAAAAAGGAGGAGTTCTTAATTACAAATTTAAAAACTTCTTTTTAATAGCAGTCTATGCAGCTTTTCCAGCTGTTATCATAGGCACGATATTTGAGTCAGCACAGTCTCAGTATCTCGACTATTCGACAGTATTTTTAATTGCCTTTGTAATATATTTATTCGTTATTACAAACAAGCTGAAAGCTAACGGACTCAAGAAGAACAATCAAATTTAATTCTCATACAAATTTTTGAAATATGCCAACAGTTATAAATAATATCAACTACGGCATTTCCGCGTGGTATCCTACACTGGCCGATCATACTTTCCCGACGACATTTGTAAAACTCAAAGAATCGGATATTGAGCTCATAGCAAATGGAATTACCCAAAGCAACGAAGTTGATTCCTTGATAAACAGATTGGGCAATGCCCAATCGGCCTTTCACGGAGCCACATTTGTTCTGTCAGACACTGTAGCCCCCACCGATACACCCAGATTTATAGATAAAAAAGGAGCTGTACATTCTCCTCAAAGCGCGTGGAATAACCTTGTCCTGAGCGCCAAGGTTCGTGCAGCGGCAAAAAGAAAAGACTTTGAATTTATTTGCATAAGGCCATTCAGGAATATGACTTATTTAAGAGAATTCAGGCTTTTCATATACGGCAAAACTCTCAAGCTCATGAGTCAGACCCAACTCGACAGACCTTATAAAAGATTAACCCTTAGAAAAGAGTTCTGGTGGGGAATGGCAAATGAATTTATTGATGATATTGCATGGCTACTGCCTGATAATAACATAGTCATGGATATTTACTTCACCTCAAAAGATGAAATAATGATCCTTGATTTCAATCCCTGGGGCAACCCTACCGATCCTCTGCTGGCAAAAGAGTGGACTCTTGACTGGAATATAAATTACGGTCTCAAATTATTAGAATAGACTTACATGTCCAACAGGAAATACAATGCTTAAAAAGAAAATCACTTATGCCGTAATAATTCTGATAATCTTCCTTCCGTTTTCTTATAAGCCGTGCAGGGATTTTTTCTATAGAATCGCTGCAGATTTCTTTCACCCTTTTATTGCTGCTCCTACGAGCCTGAGTGATACGCTAGATACAAAAAATCTTCTTACTAAAACAAAACAAGATCTTGTCGCACAGGCATTTAAACTCAGAAAAATAAACCTGGAACTGGAAGCAAGATGCAACTATCTGGAAACTCTTAAAGAAGAAAATGATCACCTTAAGAGACTGCTTGATATTCCAATTTATCCAGGGTTCCAATATCATTATGCCGGAGTTTCTTTCAGGGATCCTGCCAAATGGTATGAACAATTTGTCATTAACAAAGGTTCAGATGATGGAGTTAAAGAAGGATCAATTGTAATAGCAAAGACAAAAATCTCGGCAAAAGATAAAGAGCAGTTTGCCGTGGTAGGAAGAGTTGGACTTCTATCAAAACATACAGCGGTAGTTTACACCATTTTCAGTACTGAATGCCGATTAAGCGTAAGTATTCCTTCAAACGGAGCAAACGGCATCCTTAATGGAGGAGAAAGAAACTCTTCAAAACTCTGGGTCAACATTGAATATCTTCCCAAAAATCTTACTTATACCCAAGGTTCTGCGATTACTACTTCAGGACTGACTGCCGTGGCACCAAAAGGTCTTTCCATAGGAGTGCTTGATACAGAACAAAACGGCTCATCGAAAAGTGATAAGTTGTATATCAATGCCAAAGCAGATATTCTGGCGGATCTTAATCATATTGATTATGTGCTTGTACTTGTGGAGAAAAATTAAATGTCTAAATGCCTCTATATAGGATTGATACTTTTTTTTTCAGCACTCTTGCAGATTATATTTGGCAATACGCATCTGATTATTCCTTTAGTCACATTGTCCATCTTCTATCTGACAATAGTTTTCGGATGGGAAGAAGGAATTATAAGCGCTGTTCTCTCAGGAATATTACTTGATATCCTCTATGGAAGAACTTTTTTCCTGTCTTCTATTGTCGGTATTGCCGCTGTTTTCTTAGCCATGATATGGCTCTACAAGGGAGAACCAGGGATAATTTTATTACAGAT
The DNA here is from genome assembly GCA_001803205.1 of Lentisphaerae bacterium GWF2_38_69. Taxonomy (GTDB): domain Bacteria; phylum Verrucomicrobiota; class Lentisphaeria; order Victivallales; family GWF2-38-69; genus GWF2-38-69. The sequence continues at coordinate 23,572 of MHBE01000032.1, forward strand.
GATACCTTCAGGACTTATTAGTTTATTATACATATTGCCTTATTCCTATTATACTTTTCATGTAACAGAATATGGCTTTTTGCTGGCTTTAGAAAATATAGGTTTATTGATAATTTCCTGCGCAATATCTACTATAATTTTTCCTCTGTTAATTAAATTGCTTGATATTATAAACGCTCCTTTAGGTTTTGATTTATATAAGACATCCCAGAAAAAAATAATAAAACATTAATGGATACTCAAAATAACCAGTCAAAAGACCCCAGAAACGGAAGGCTGATTGTACTATCGGCTGTTTTTGTGCTGCTTTTACTTATCCTTGTAATCAGACTTGGAAGTATCCAACTTTCGGGAAAAGCTGAATATAATGAATCAATTGACACTCAAAGTATCAGAGCTATACGAATTCCAGCCATAAGAGGGCAGATATTAAGTTCTGATGATGTATTAATAGCCGACAGCATCCCCAGCTATAATATTGTCTTTCACCTACCTGAAATGCGAAAATATGGAACAAGAGATAAAAATATTGATTATATAATTGACATTGCATCTTCCATAGAAAAAAAAATTGAAAAAAAGACTAATCTTTCTAGAGAAGAGATAATTGAACAAATGAATCTCTTTCCGGCTATTCCAATAACAGTTTTTTCAGAATTAAATTCCAAAGAACTTGCCATTGCAGCAGAAATCTCTCCTCCCATCCAGGGAATGGAAATAGTATCAGTTCCCAAAAGATTTTATCCTGATGGAAACACAGCATGCCATATACTTGGCTATGTGGGCAATGACGATCCTGGAGAGGCTCCTGATAAAGATAAATACTCGTATTATATCCCTGATATTAAAGGTAAATCAGGATTAGAAAAACTGCTGGATCAGAACATTGAATTGGGCAGTTTCTACAAAGGATTGAGAGGGTCTCCAGGAAGCAACCTTGTCAGGGTTAATGTAAAAGGTTATGTCCATGACGACCTTGGAATGACAGAACTGCCTCTTAACGGCAATAGCGTAAAACTTACAATAAACTGGAAAGCGCAGCAGGCTGCAGCAGAAGTTCTGAATGGTTCTAAAGGAGCAATTGTAATACTTAATGCAAAAAACGGAGCTGTCATCGCTATGGCTTCTTCTCCTGTATATAACAGCAATATTTTCACTAACGGCATCTCAAAAAATGAATGGAGAGCCCTTTTAGAGGACAAGAATAAGCCTCTTCTAAATAGAGCTCTTCTTGGAGAATTTATGCCCGGTTCGATTATCAAACCCCTGGTTGCCCTTGCAGTATTAAAAAATAACATAGATAAAAATGAAACAGTGTTTTGTGACGGTGCTGTAAAAATCGGAAATTCCAAAATCAGATGCTGGGCATGGAATTATGGAGGTCACGGCGCTGAGAATCTGGTAAATGCCATCCGCGATTCCTGTAATGTTTATTTTGTGACTATGGGCATTAAATTGGGATTGGATAACCTGATTGAAATGTATAGACATGCAGGGGTAGGAAGGAAAACAGGAATAGAACTTTCTGAAAGATCAGGAATAATTCCTTCCCGCGAACTGAAACTTAAGCTTGAAAAAACTTCCTGGACCAATTTTGATACAGGGCTTATTTCCATGGGACAGGGAATGATCTCAATTACTCCCATACAGGCGGCAGTCTACGCTGCAGCAATAGCAAATGGAGGAAAAGTATGGAAACCTTATTTGGTTGACTCAATTTTCAACAGCAAAGGCAAATTGATTTTTGAAAAGGAATCGCAATTAGTCGATACTCTCCCAGTAACACAATCACAAATTGATATCGTAAAGGAAGGGATGCACAATGTAGTCTATGATCCCAACGGTTCAGGAAAAAGAGCAAAAAATAATTATATTGAACTCTATGGAAAGACTGGTACAGCCCAGGTAGGCCCTCCTGACCACAGGACAAAATGCACATGGTTTATAGGTTTTGGATATCTTGATGATAAAGCATATTCTCTTTGCATTTTTGTTGAAGGGGGTCTCGCGGGAGGAATGACAAATGCTCCAATGGCAAAAGCTTTATTTGAAAAATGGTTCGGCTCAGATTCGACGACTTATGAAAATTCAACAGGAGAAGAACTTTCAAATGGAGAAGAATTTGTTCCTGCAGACTGATTTGAAATCAACTCTGAATGAAACTAAGTTAAAAGTTCTTTTGTCGAATTAAGAGTTTTACCTCAAATTGGTTGATAATAATGAAAATTATAACGCTGTTTTTCGGTACCATCTTATTTATAATTAGATTTACGGCTTTCTTTGTCTGGTATTTTATTATGATGTTCAAGGGAGCCTACTATTGTTATCTGCACAAGAACTGGTATGGTCAAAAACAGCTTAGCTATACCACAAGAGTGTGGGCAAGAGGAGAAGCCTGGATCTTTGGAATCAAAGTAAAAATCCATGGAGATATTAGCAGACATTCAGGTTTAATTGTATCTAATCATGTAAGCTACATGGATATAATGCTGTTAGGTTCAATATTTTCCCTTAGATTTGCTCCTAAAGATGATATCAGATCATGGCCCGTGCTAGGATGGCTTATCGGTCTTTCAAGACCAGTATGGATCAATAGATCTTCCAAGCAAAGCTCAATTAAAGTCCTTAAGGAATTTGAAGAAACCATAAATAATAGAATAAGCCTGATAGCTTTTCCAGAGGGAACTACTTCAAGCGGACTGACAGATCTTATTCCTTTCAAATCAACAACTTTTGAAACTGCCGTCACAAGCAATCTGCCTGTTTATCCTGTGCTTATTAAATATCAGGACGATGCGATAGCCTGGTACGGAGAAGGAGATCCTCTTCTTATCCATGCATGGAAAATATTAAGCAAATGGCATATAAAAGCAGACCTGTATGTTCTTCCTCCAGTTGTTCCTCCAATAGGCACCAACAGGAAAGACTTTAGCTCTATGGTTTATGGGATAATGAATGAAAATTTTAAAAAAATACTTAAAGGAGAACTCAAATAAAAGAAAACCTGTTGAGTTTTTTATACATTTAATTTAGAATTATCGATACTATGGTTTCAACACATATCACGGAGATTCCCTAATGAAAATTAATAATGACTTTCTTAAGATTTTTTATTTAGCTTATCTTAAAGCATGGAATATTTTCTTTGAAACACCTTTTCCAGTAACAGCTAATAAACTAGGGAAAAAAATAGATTATAACAATAACGACCATGACGATCTAGTCCTTTTTGCAATACCTTTTGTAGGCCTGACTGTAGGGTTTATTGCCTTTGTAGTTATTACCATTGGATATCTCATTTTAGGCCCTATAGCTTCAGCTATTATCTGTTCTCTGATTGTTGTTTCCATCTGGGAGATTCTTACTCAAGGCAAAAATTCCCAAGCTCTGATTTCCAATCTTACTGCCAGATGGGAGAATTTTTCAGCTTCAAAAATGAAGAGAGCTTCCTCCGACACTGAATCAAACTATGTCTTCATATATATTTTCATTACTTTTCTGGTAATAAGAATACTGAGTTTAGGCTTTCTCATTTATTATCATCATTTCGGATGGATAGTCATTACGGCTGTTCTTGTAATGGCTGTCCAGGGCCATTTAGCCTCGATAGGCCAAAATTACAGCAAGGAAATCTATATTTTCGCAGGCAAGAAAGAACAAATAACCATGTGGATTATTTCTGGAATTATATGCATAATATTTTCAGGATTCCATCTCTTCCCTACAATCATAGCTTTTGTCGTAGTAGCCTTCCTTGGAATAACTACCAAACAGTATCTTGATAAAAATGACATCTTAAATGGCGAAATAATCGGCATAGTCGGAAAATATACTGAAATTTTTGTGCTTCTCATAGGTCTGGTATACATAACCTACCTGAGGTGATATTTCTTTTATGGATAATGTAATTGCTATAGACGGGCCGGCAGCCTCCGGTAAAAGCACAATTGCCAACCAGGTAGCTCAAAGGCTTGGCATTTATTATATAAATACAGGCAATATGTACAGAGGAGCAACTCTGCTTGCTCTCGAAAATAATATTACCTCTGAGACTCCATCCGAAAAAGAGCTGGAGAAACTTGCTTCAGACAATCAGATAACCTACGAAAAAGACAAATCTGGCAAACTCGTACTGACAATTAACGGTAAAGAAGCAGATCTTGATAAAATCCGTTCTCCTGAAGTAACTTTATATGTAAGTGTCATTTCCAAAAGCAATGCCATCAGGAACTGGCTTGTAAGAGAACAAAGAAAAATGACCAGCCTGGGTTATATACTTATGGAAGGGAGAGACATTGGCACAAATGTATTTCCGAATGCTAGATACAAATTTTTCCTTACTGCCTCACCAGAAATAAGAGCCATAAGAAGGCTTTCACAAGGAGGAGAAACTCCCAAAAATGCGACTGTAGCTTCTGTAGCGCGTGACATTGCATTGAGGGATGAACTCGATTCAAAACGCGCTATAGCTCCTCTCAGGAAAGCTGACGATGCGATTCTGCTGGACAGCAGCCACCTTTCAATCGATGAAGTCCTCAATAAAATAATGACTCTTCTCCGTGAAAATTACGATTTAACAAAAAAATAAAACAATACAGACCTCGGCATATTTTTATAGATACAGGAAACTATTTCATACTCACTGTATAATACCTATCGATGCGCAGTATATTTTCATGTCCACGATAAAACAAAAAGGTATTTACTAAGGTTTTTCATAAATAAGTTAAATCTGTTTGCAAAACTCATGTGCAAATTCTGAGTTAAATCGGCAAATAGAAATATAAGGAATCAAATGGCTGAAACGGTTTTTAAAATAGAAAAAAAGAAGAAGATAGAAAATGCTTATCTGGTAGGAATAGAAACATCATCAGATGAAGCACTTATTGCTAATGAACATCTGGATGAGCTTCGAGAACTTGTTGATACCATGGGCTTAAAATGCATTGGTTCTGAGATTGTTAAGTTAAGACAAAGTAATGCCAAGTTCTATATCGGTTCAGGCAAGGTAGAAGAAATAGGATTAAAAGCCAAAGAATTCAATGCGCAATGTATAATTGTGGATTTTGATCTTTCTCCGTCACAGCAGAGAAATTGGGAAGCAGCCTGTAAACTCTGTGTTATAGATAGACAGGAGGTTATCCTTGATATTTTTGCAGCCAGGGCAACTACCAGGGAAGCTGTGATTCAGGTAGCCCTCGCTCGGATGGAGTATTCGCTTCCAAGGTTAACAAGAGCCTGGACACATCTTTCACGGCAGAGCGGAGCAGGCGGAACAGGCGGGAGAGGAGAAGGAGAAACCCAGCTTGAAGCAGACAGACGCATAGTTCAGAATCGTATAGCCTATCTAAAAACCGAACTTAAGGAAGTTACGAAAAGGAGGGATGTCCAAAGAGCGAAAAGAACGAAAAGCTCTGTTATGACTGGAGCAATTGCAGGATATACAAATGTCGGCAAGTCTTCTCTTCTTAATGCTTTATCAGGCGCAAGCATATTTGTGGAGGATAAACTCTTTGCAACCCTGGATCCGACAACCCGTCTAATAAATCTTCCACCCAGTCAATCCGCTCTCCTGACTGATACAGTAGGATTTATCAGAAAACTGCCTCATAATCTTGTTGAAGCATTTAAATCTACTTTAGAAGAAGTCGTTCTTTCAGATTTTATAATTCATGTGATGGATGTATCAAGCAGAAGCGTGGATGAACATTATAAAACGACGATGTTGCTGCTGAAAGAACTCAAATCACTTGATAAGCCGATTATTACAGTGTTCAATAAAATAGATAAACTTGAAAATGTTGTCACAAAAGCCAGACTTAGAGCCCAGTACCCAGAAAGTATATTTATCTCTGTAAGGACTGGTGAAGGCTTAGATCAGTTAATTAAAAAAGTTGAAGAAGTTCTTCTGGGAGATTCTCAATTTTGTCAGCTGGCCATTCCTCCTGATCAATATGACATCGTATCAAAAATTTATAAGCACTGCAAGGTTCTGGGAACTCTTTTCGAAAACGATGTAATGATAATTTCCGCTCGAATTCCTTCAAGCCACAAAAAATTATTTGAAAAATATATTCTCTGACGACTGAAGAAATGCTCATTTCCCAGGATATAATTTTCTCTATTGCAGTAAATCATCAAACCTCAAAACCAGGTTATATTTATGGATTTAGGAGAAGAAAGACAACTAAAAATAACTTTTGATAACGGTGAAGTAGTCTCCTGTTTTCCAGGAACGCTTGTAAAAACCATTATAAAAAAACATAAGGCATACAATCCTGAGCATAACTATGTCGCAGCCCTTCTTAATAATAGGGTAGTAACCCTTACATATCCGCTCAATACAGATTCAACACTTAAAATGCTTACACTTTCCGAGTCTTATGGCTGGAGGGTCTATAGAAATTCAGTGGCTTTTCTCCTTTCGAAAGCAGCTCATGAATGCTATCCTGACAACTGCCTGGAAATTAAACATTCTCTTGGGGAAGGATTTTATTGTACTCTTGACGGTATTGATAAGAAGGATCTTCATGAAATTCTTGGAAAAATTGAAATTTCCATGAGAAAGGATATCGAGTCAAAACTTCCTATTAACAGACATAAAATTCCATTTAAAGATGCCCTTGACTATTTCACCAGCAAAAAGAGAGAAGATAAATGCAATTTGCTAAGATTTCAGAACCAGCCCAAAATAGCAATATATTACTGTGATGGATTTATTGATTTGGCGCATGGGGCTCTTGTTGAAAATACAAAAGACCTTCCTTTCTTTAAACTTATCCCTTACGAATCGGGTTTTGTTCTTCAGTTCCCTGATAAAACATGGCCAATAAAATTTTCTGAATTCAAAAAACAGAAACCTCTTTTCAATATCTTTAAGGCTTATAAAAAATGGGGAAATGATATTGGGGTAAGAACTGTAGGAGATCTTAACAACTTAATAATCAAGGGAGAATTAAGAAGAATAATAGAAATTGAAGAGTCTTTTCAGGAAAAGAGGCTTGCAGAAATTGCCGACGAAATCAAAAGCCGCAAAAAAGAACTCAAATGGATTCTTATTGCCGGCCCTTCTTCTTCAGGAAAAACTACTTTTGCCCACAGGTTATCCACACAGCTTATGGTAAACGGAATTAAACCTGTCATTCTCTCTGTAGATAACTATTTTGTCGAAAGGGATAAAACTCCAAAAGATGCCAATGGCAATTATGATTTTGAGAACATTGAAACCATTGACCTTCCGCTTCTCTATGAGCATCTAGAAAAGCTCGATAAAGGCGAAGAAATCGAAATGCCTACTTTTGATTTTATTAATGGAACAAAAAAATATGTTGGCAATAATGTAAAGCTCAAAGATAATGAGATGGCAGTAATCGAAGGGATTCATTCCCTTAATCCCATGATGACCAAAGTCCTGGCTCCGGAAAGAAAATACAAGATTTACATAAATGCACTTGCTCAACTGAATCTAGACAACAATAATCGTATTTCCACTACCGACTGCAGGTTAATAAGAAGAGTTATAAGAGATCACAGAACAAGAGGTTATAGAGCATTTGCAACAATGCAGGCATGGCACAGCGTCCGCGAAGGCGAAAGAAAATGGATCTTTCCGTTTCAAGGACATGCTGACACTGCATTCAGTTCTGCTCTCAATTATGAACTATTTGTTCTTAAACCTCTTGTAGAACCGTTATTTGCAGAAATAAAACCTTGGCATGAACCTTACCCTGACGCAAGAAGAATTCAGGAATTTCTCGAAAACTTCATTGCCGCTCCATCAAACGATGTGCCTCGCAGATCTCTCATAAGAGAGTTTATCGGAGGCGGAATTCTGGGATAAATTATGAATAACCAAATATTGAGTATTATAACCAACCGCACACTGACTTATAATCAAAAAGTAATTCAGCTTGCATCCTGCGCTGAATCCATGATTACTCCCATTGAGCTCACAGATTCAGAGAAAAATTATGTTAATGATAAAATTATCTGCACAATGTATGAGGGAAATGCTCCTTACAGACCGAGATATGTGATAGCTGATTTTGAAAATTTTATGAAAAAAGGCTCCATTTTTCTCGGCCTTCCTCCACCTAAAAACATCCATGAAGCTATAAATTCACTTCTTATTTTATACAAACATATTCCATCAATTACTTCTTTTCCTGTTTATATTGGCAATCTTGATTCTCTCCTTAACCCTTTTATACAAGATGAAAAAGAAGCGGAAGAAGCAATCAGGCTCTTTCTTGTACATATTGATAAAACAATAACCGACTCTTTCTGCCATGGCAACATCGGCCCCAATGACACAATAGCAGGGAAAATACTTCTAAAACTGTTCAAAGAACTTGATTTTGCTATCCCAAATATCACTCTCAAAGTTTCTGACAATACATCAAAGGATTTTCTTGCAGAGGCAATGAAATGTGCGATGCATACGGCAAAACCTAGCTTCGCCAATGATTCTTTATTCAGAAAAGATTTTAATGGAGATTATGCCATAGCAAGCTGTTATAACGGTCTTAAAATAGGCGGAGGCAGTCATACTCTTGTAAGAATAATCCTTGCTAATCTGGCAAAACGCGCTAACTCTGCGAATGATTTTTTCCATCACCATTTACCTGATGCAGTTAAGAAGACCTGCTCTTTAATGGATAAACGAGTAAAATTCCTTGTTGAAAAGAGCAGATTTTTCCAATCTAATTTTCTTGTGAAGGAAAACCTTGTTAATCTTGATAACTTTACAGCCATGTTCGGAATGGTTGGCCTGTCTGAATGTGTCAATACTCTTTTTGATAAAGATGGAAAGGCAGGACGATTCGGGCATGATAAAGATGCTGACAGCCTTGGACTCATGATAATCTCTGAAATAGATAAATTGGTAAAACAACACAAAGCTCCTTACTGCAAAGCGACCAATGGTTCATATGTTCTTCATGCTCAAGTAGGAATAAGCGATGACAAAGGAATTTCTCCTGGATGCAGAATACCAGCTGGAGAAGAGTCTGAACTTTTTGAACACATCATGCAGTCTGCTCCCTTTCACAAGTACTTTCCAAGCGGAATTGGAGATATTTTTGTCTTTGACCAGACTTATAGAAATACTCCAAATGCTCTTATTGATATAATGAAAGGGTGTTTCTCTAACAACCTCAGATATATCTCTTTTTACTGTAAAGACTGCGATGTAGTTAGAATATCTGGTTATCTAGTAAAGAGAAGCGAAATTGAAAAACTTAGAAAATCTGAAGCGGTATTGAATGATGCTACTGTACTTGGAAAAGAGGCTGAAGAAAATTTACTTTCAATGAATAGAAAAATAAGAACTTCAAGATAATATCGTGCAGGAACACTTTGAAATTAATAGAGTAATTCCATTCTCAAACCTTGATGGGCCAGGAAACTGTTATGCCGTTTTCCTTCAAGGATGTAATCTTAATTGCCATTACTGCCATAATCCTGAAACTATCAACAAATGCGATTTATGCGGTGTTTGTGTTGCCGCATGCCCTACTAAGGCTCTGACATTTGATGAAAAGTCTGTGGTATACAATGAAGATAAATGCATAAAATGCGATACATGCCTCAGCGTATGTCCTATTAATTCCAGCCCAAAAACAAGAAATACTTCGGTAAATGATTTATTTAATGATATCAGGAAAAGAGCAGATTTTCTAAGCGGTATAAGTTTCAGCGGAGGCGAATGTACTCTCCAGCATAAGGCAATAACTGAATTATTTACCCTTCTGAAAAATAAACTCCCTTTTCTTACTAGACTAATAGATACAAATGGTAATATTGAATTGGAAATGCTACCTGATTTTGTTGATAATACCGATTTATTTATTTTAGATGTCAAGGCTTTTAACGAAGATGAACATATTAAGCTTACAGGTAAATCAAATAAGCTTATCCTAAAAAATTTAAACTTCCTCTTGACTCTTGGAAAGCTCTTCGAAGTCAGAACTGTCATCTGCCCGGATGTTTTCACCTGTGAAGAAACTGTTATTGAAATAGCAAAAATACTCAAAGGTTCTAATACTAAATACTCTCTTACACCATTTCGCCCACAGGGAGTCAGAAAACAATTTTTAAAAATAAAAACACCTTCTGATTCATATATATCAAAACTTAACAAAATTAAGGATAATTATCTATGAAAGAAAAACTTATTGGCACATGGCATCTTAAAAGCTGGATTGCTTTTGATCCCAAAGGAAATCAAATTTATCCTCTTGGAGAACAAGCTAAGGGCTATATCATGTACACGGAAGACGGATTTATGTCTGCGACTATCATGAATCCTGACAGAGTTTCAAACATTTCAACAGGTCTCTCCCTCGGAACTATAGGATCAGGTGAAGGTTCTTATTTAAGTTATGCAGGATCCTACGAAGTAAAAGACAATATTGCTTACCATCATGTGGAAGTATCATGCATACCGGAAATGATAGGATCAAACCAGGAGCGTTCTTTCTCGATAGCAGACAACACACTAACTATCAATTCCCAGACTCCACTCCAAAATGGCACAAAAATCAAGCACACTCTTATCTGGACTAAAAAATAAATTTTGAGTAAGATTATGATATACCAGTAACCAGAATCAATTTAATTCAGTGGGCGCTCTTTTATTTTCCTGAGAGCCAGTTGAGCGGCTTTGCCTTCTGCTTGTTTAAGATTTCTGCCTTCCCCTGAACTTACAATATTTCCTTCTATCATCAAATCGACTTTAAAAAGAGGATCGTGCTCTTTGCCAGTAACCTCTCGAAGAACATATTCGGGTTTGGAAGTTCCTGATTTTTGAAGATGCTCCTGCAAAGCTCCTTTTGGATTTCTATCTTCCATAGATATTTCGAGATTATCTAGCGAGCATTTAGCAATTTCAAGAAAAATATTTCTTGCCTGACTAAGCCCTGAATCCAGGAAAATTGCTCCTATTAAAGCTTCAAATGCATCACAAAGATTGGAATCTCTTTCATTGCCATGTTGATCTTTTTCCCCTTTGCCTAGAAGCAGGAAATCTTGGATTCCAATCTTGCGGGCTAGATCTGCCAGAGAGGATCTTTGAACAATACCGGAACGCAAAATTGTGAGTTCTCCTTCTGCCTTGCAAGGAAATGTATTATAAAGATATTCAGTAACAATTATTTGGATAACTGTGTCCCCGAGAAACTCCAATCTCTGATTATTGTAGGAAAGTTTCCGCTCTGAAGCATAAGAAGTATGCGTAAACGCCTGCTTCAAAAGAAAAATATCTTTGAAATTGTAATTTAATCTTTTCAGAAATTTCTCTATCGTATTTAACATGGGAAAGATTAAATAAGTCAACTATTTCCGGAAAAAGCCGTCTTTACATCTACAATGTTTAATTGCTGATTCATCATACCATTATAGAAATTGAGCTGAGGCGTAGCAAGGACATCCCATGGTTCCGGAGGAAGATTTTTTTCATTGAAATTAAATGCAATGAACTTCATAGAATTGTCATATCTGTCTTTAATATAGCCTTTAGAATGTCCTTGTCCTACTGTTCTTATATGAGGTACTGTTAATCCGTTAAGTCTAAAAATAGGAGGAGGATTGCCAAACCCGAAAGGTTCAAATTTTTCAAGTTCTTCGAAGAATACTTCATTAAGTTCGCATATAAAAGCTTCGCCGTCATACTCAATTTGAGGTATAAGGTCTTCTGAAGTCAATGCTAAGCTAACAGCTTTCTCAAACCTTGCTTTGAGTTCCTCTACATCTTTAGGAAGCAGAGAAAGCCCCACTGCCATTGGATGACCGCCGTATCGTGTAAGAATATCAGAACAACCCGAAAGAACTTTAACCAGATTTAGATTGGCGCAGGATCTTCCTGACCCATAAGCCTGATCGCCCATAACTGTCAAAACAATTGTCGGCCTGTTATAATCTCTTGCAATTCTCGAGGCAACATTGCCGATGACTCCCTGATGCCAATTATTCCCGTAAATGAGAATAGAAGAAGCTTCTTTCATTTTTATTGTCTGATATATCTGCGATTCAGCTTCTTTGAATATTTCATTTTCTTTAGCTCTTCTCTGAGTATTAAACTCTTTAAGCTGCTGAACCAGGCGCATAGCGTCCACTATGCTGTGAGTATTGAGAATATTATATGCTACGCCTGGATCCCCAAGCCTTCCTGCGGCATTGATATAAGGAGCAAGTTTAAAAGCAATATCGTATGATTTAAGGTCTCCTGAAACTCCGGTAATATCGCACAAGGCTCTGATTCCTGGACGGATCTGTTTTGATAGAGCTTTGAGCCCGTTCTTTGTAAGAATTCTATTTTCTCCCAGGATTGGGACAATATCTGCAACCGTCCCAAGAGCGACAAGGTCTAGAACTTCTTTCAAATCGATTTTTTTAAATGATAGTTGATTATCAAAACTATATTTAATAAAAGCATGGGCTAGCTTAAAAGCAGTTCCTACGCCGGCAAGGCAATGAAACTTTTTAAGTTCAGGGTGTAGCTTTGAATTTATAATTGTGTGCGCGGAAGGAAGTTTAGCTGCTTGCTCGTGATGATCTGTAATAATGACATCAATCCCGAGTTCATTTGCTCTGTCTACAGCTTCCACGCTTGTAATGCCGCAGTCGACCGTTATAAGCAAATTGCATTTATAAACTTTCAGGGCATTATCAAGAGAATCAGGCGTGAAACCATATCCTGTATCAAGCCTGGCAGGCACAAAAACTGATACATTTGCCCCGCTTTCTGAAAGCACCCATGATAGAAGAGCTGAAGATGTCAGTCCGTCTACATCAAAGTCGCCATGAATAAGAATGTGTTCATCTCTCTTTATCGCATCCCAAAGCCTTTTTGAGGCCTGTTCAGTTCCAGGGAGCTCATAAGGTGAACCCAAATCACTTAATGAAGCATTAAAAAACGCTTCTACATTGTCTGCTTGAATATCTCTGCAAGCTAAAGCTAAAGCAATAGGCCTCGTAAAATTGTATCGCTGTATAAGTTTATTTACTTCGCTTGTCGAGAAATTCTTACTAATCCATCGATTCCCCGTCATTAATTTACCTTTTTTGTTAAAATTCAATGAAACTTACAATAGTATCATTTACTAAAAAAACTTGATTTTAACAAAAATTAAACTAATTTTAATCTTCTTCTTTTGGCCGATGTGGCGAAATTGGCAGACGCGCTACATTCAGGGTGTAGTGCCAGTAATGGCGTGTGGGTTCGAATCCCACCATCGGCACCATTTAATTATGATTGCATTTCTATTGCAATTGCAGAAAGAGAAAAACAGTTTGAACCCTCAGGACTTCTCTTTATTTTTAACGAAATATGTATCAACATAAGTATTTTCAATTATACCTACAGTAGAAGGTTCGTCAGAATAAAGGAACTGAGTATTGCCTAGCTTGAAGATATCGCCATTTTTAAGTTCTACATATGGAAGAACTTTCCCTCCGAGCAAAATCCCGTTCGTGCTGTCTAAATCTATTGCCATATAGGATCCGGCTCCTGTCAACACAAATTTACAGTGAACGGAACTTACTGAAATATCATCAATTTGAATATCATTATTAAGTGCCCTCCCGCAAAAGTGGACATTTTTGGTCAGTTGAAAAGTTTTTCCCTTTTCATGATCTGAGATAATGACAAGTACTGGAGGTTTCTTATCGTTCATAAAATGAAATTATAAAGTTGGGAACTTAGCCTACATTTTTAATTTGAAAAGACATCATTGGAAAAAGATAAATTCCCTTTTTTAATAGCATTGCTGTAATCTGAAGCTTTAAACCCATTGTTATCTGTGATTGATTGATCGGCATTTCGGCTTATAAGCTCTGTAACAACATCAGGCTTTGAAGCCATTGAAGCATAAATAAGGGCAGTTTTTCCAAAATTATCCTTGGCATTGATATCAGCTCCAGAGCTAAGAAGCGGTTGTACGGTCTCAGGCCCAGCCGCTGCAGCATACATAAGGGCGGTCCTTCCTGAATTATCTTTGGCATTTACATCAGCACCTTTAAAAATGAGAAAACTTATGACTTCAGGGTTGGCATTATACCTTGTAGCATAGTCCAGCACAGTCATTCCTTCGTTATCTCTTGCATTTATTTTTGCTCCGTCACTGATTAGTGTTTTCAGAAGAGAAGTATCTTCAGCATTACAAACAGCGTACATAAGGACGCTTTTCCCTGAATTATCTTGGGCATTTACATCAGCTTTTCTATCAATAAGCAAATTAGGAATATCAGGCTGTACTAAATTCATTGTCGAGAACATCAGAGCTGTCTGTCCAAGAGTTGTCTTTTTGTTAACATCAGCACCTTTAGAAATGAGGAAAGTTATTATTTCAGTGTTTGACGATGCCATAGCTGCATCCATCAGAGGAGTCATTCCATCTTCATCTTTGGAATTAACATCTGCTCCGTGTTGTATAAGAGTTCCAAGAATTTTCACATTGTTGGATGAGATAGCAGAATTAGCAAGAGCTTCATCAAGGCTTGCGGTATCTGGTTTATCTTCTGAGATAATTTTATCTACGCTTTCAAAAGAAGCTTTCATCCAGAATTCAGGACTTAAACTATCCAAAGAAGACGAAAAGGTTGTCTGCAAAGGAACAATGAATAATAATAAAATTATGTAAACACTAATTTTCATTTATTTTTTAATTAACAACTTAAGAACTATTTTTATCAGACAAACTGAAACTAAGTTTTAATTAAAGCTTCCCAACCCTTTTCAGAAATCCAAGAACATCTCCGGCATTGTTGCCATTTTCTTCAACCATTCGTCTTGCTTCATTCATTTTATCCAGTTTGTGATTTTGCAGGACTACATGCTGCTCTAATGACTTTTTAATTCTATTTCTAGTGTACAGATCAGAAACCTTTTTAAAATCTTCAACAAGCTCTCTTGGCTTTCTGGAATAAAGTAGTGATACTGTAATCAGCGGAGTTGCTATATCCGGATTATGAACTAGTCCGTACATAGGTGTGACATTATCTGCTGAAAAATAGTCAAGTATATCGTAAAACTTGTTAATTCTCTCACTTGTAGGCATTTCAATCAGGAACATTGCTTCAATAGGTCTTTCCGGAGGAAGGAGAAGAACATTAAAATTGGCTCTTAACTGATCCTCAAATGACACATCAGGATTCCAAGGGAAATGGGTAAAGTGATTAAAATACGGCTTTGCGCGATATTGATCAAAATCTTCAAAATCAATGTGCCCGTCAAGCAACTTGTACATCTCTCCTTTTACAGGGACTGCAAGGAATGTATTAAGCGAATCAGCAATCATTTTATTATACTCATGTTCCGGAATCCTGGCTTCAAATTTAAGCTTGTTTGAAAAAAGCACTATGTTGCCGGTGTTGCCGCTGTCAATTGCCGCGGATACAGGGCCTCCAAGAAATTCTATTGTATTTTCAACATATTCGTAGGATTCACGGTTCATATAGGGAAGAACCAGGCAGAACATTGTTCTGTCTTCCTGCTTGAGGCTTTCTTCAAGTTTTGAAAGATGATAAAGAAGTTCTGATGTTATGCCATTGCCTGTTCCTCCACCGGTAGATGTAAAAAGAGTATTTCCTTTAATGAGCTGCTTTAGCTTTTCTCCAACCGAAATAAAGGACTCTTTTCCTGTTTTAGGATTTTTCCCAGACCCCCTTAATTGACCTCTTGCAGAATGAGTTACAGCAAGAATCTTCTGTTTTGCCTCAACTTTCGCAAGTTCAAGTTCGGATACATTTACAGCTACACATTCCGCATCAGATGAAATTGAAGCCAATTTACTTCCGGCTCCACCTATACCTATATTCATTTTGAGCCCTCCAGAAACAAGGATTTTTTAGGTTTATATTTTGTATTAGATAACAGATATTCAAGAGCCTTAGCCCCGTGTTTGCTTATATACAGGTTTTTCCTGTTTCCATCTCCAGAAATGCCGACAAAGCACAGTGTATGCAGAGAGTCAACAAAACTCACAGCACTCTGTTTGGTTCTCGTAGCTCCAATGTATTTAAGATCATCAAATATATTGGTTATATTGTATTTTATTTCCTTTTCTTCAGCTTTAGCCGTCCAATAGAGAATTAGGAAATGCGGTTCTTTCAGCATTAAACATTGTTCTTCAAATAAGTCTGTCATCTCAATATTCTTTTTAGAATATGTTATTAATTATCTCCTCACTATTTAAGAATAATAAAAATTTATTTTTTGTCAATAGAGTTTATTAAAATTAACTTTAGTATAGTGTAGTAGTGTTTATTATACTATACTTCTGTTAGATATGTATGATTTTATTGGTATAAATACGAATATTATGTGCGTATTTTATATGTAGTGTAGTATAGTTTGCTATTATTCCAATAATATAAAATAATGGATTAAATCCTCTATTGATATGAGAAAGAAACAAACTAAAATTATTATAATCAATTCAATTTTGGAGATTTTATAGCATGGAAAGAAAGTTTGATTTAAATAAAATTGACTCACTCCTTGAAGAAGCTATTGAAGATTTTGCTTTTCCTGGAGGTGTTTACGCTGTTGGCTCATCAAATGAGATATATGCGCTAAAACCTTTTGGATTCCATACATATAGAAAAGCTAGAATTGTCAAAGAAGATGATTTATTTGATTTAGCATCACTGACTAAAGTCTGCGCTACAGTCCCAGGAGTAATGAGACTATATGAGGATAAGTTGTTAGATCTTGAAGATCTAGTTGTTAAATATCTTCCTCAGATATTAGGAAATAATTCTTATCAGAATAAGCTGAAATCAAAAATTACAGTCAGGCAGCTTCTGAATCATACATCTGGATTTCCTCCTGATAATGACATATACAAACTCAGACATATATCCATTAAACAAAAATGGGAAGCTTTATATCGAACACCTTTAGCCTATTTCCCTGGGGCAAAAGTCATTTATTCAGATGTAAACATGCTTCTTCTCCAAAAAATCATTGAAGAAATTGCAAATAAAGAGTTTGATGTATTTATCATTGAAGAAATTTTTTCGAGAATAGGAATGGATTCAGCAATTTTTAATCCATCCGAACAGTTAAAAAAGAGAATAATACCAACAGAATATTCAATATGTGACGACTCCCTCTTACAAGGAACGGTTCATGATGAGAATGCTCGAGCTCTAGGAGGAACTACAGGACACGCTGGACTTTTTGCGACAGCTCAAGACCTTATAAAATATGCTCAAATGTATCTCAATCATGGCAAAGTAAAAGATATATCCATTTTTAAAAATCAAACAATAAAAACATTTGTATCTCGAGATACTTCGATACCTCCTGGGACAAACAGAGCTCTTGGATGGAACACAGCATATGATCCATCGTATTTAATTCCCAAAAAATTCAGAGACGAAAAATATCTCATTTGGAATAACAGTGAATTATATGAAGAATACAATCAGCCTTCTGCAGGTATTTTTATTGACCCTGATGCTATTGGACATACAGGTTTTACAGGTACAAGCATCTGGATAAGCTTCAAATACAATATATTTGTCATTTTTCTTACAAACAGAGTTTTCTTTTCAAGAAGTTACACGCATATAGATCTTTTTAATTATTATAGACAGAAAATAAGCTCCCTTATCTGGAGCACGATCGGATTTACAGAAAGAAATGAAATTAAAGAATTAATCAAACCTAGGCTTTATCATAAGGCAGATTTCAGATAAACATCATAAGAGCAGTCATATGACAGAAAAAAAATACTTGGACAGAAATTGTCCTTATTGCAATTTAATATCAGGGAAATTAAACAATATTCATGTTCTTTATAAGGACACGATTGTGACGGCATTTATGAATCATATGCCTGTAAATCCCGGGCATGCAATAGTTATTCCGAATGTTCACTATAGCAACCCTTCCTCACTTCCTGAAAATATTGCTGGAAAAATGTATTTTATAGCAACAAGAATAGGAGTCGCCTGTAAAAGAGCTATGGACTCTACTGGTTACAATATTATAAGTTCAGACGGGTTCTGCGCAGGACAGGACATTCAGCATGCTCATCTGCATATTATTCCCCGCTATCTAAATGATAACTGGCATTTGAATTGGAGAGCTTTACCCTCTGATTTCGATATTACTAATACATATAAAATAATTCTAGCTAAACTCTTAATCTGATAATCCCATCCAAATCAGATTAAAAAATGCTTTTAATTTCTATTCGTCAAGGTCGATATACTCATATTTCTGGATTCGGAAAGTGTCACCTGAAGTGCTGCGTTGAACAGTAGCCATAATTTTTTGGGTGGCAAGAATTTCATCACCATTGATATCAAACCTACCTATTTGCGTGACTATCTGCTCGCCTGCATCGTTTGTATCTCCATCCTCATTAAGGTCTTTTTGTATGGTAACTCCCCCAATATCTTTAATAGTCTGAGCGACTGCAACAATGGTGAATAAGTTAGCCTCAGTTGATTTAGTCAGATTTATGAATTTCCCAACCAGTTCTTCTTTTTTTGCATCATTAGTCTGCTGAAGATTGCCTCCTGTAGAATTATAGTTCGTGAAGAGATCAATGAGAGTTGGCTCTTTCAAAAACTCCGCCCTATTTTTATAACTCCCATTATAAGACATTAGATTATTAGCAAGATTTTCAGCAATAATGGCATTAACTTCATAACTAGTAAGCCATCCTGGAACAGTATATCCGCTCCCTATTCTGATTTTTTGAAATAATACTCTTAGAACATCTAGTTCTTTGCTGTTTATACTAATTTTCCCATAAACTTGCTTCTCAGATGTCATTTTTACCTGATCATAAATATTAGCATCTCCATCAGCATAAGCATCTCCACCGCCAATCATATTTTCAGCAACATTGTAGTTTTTAAGATTAATTGTTTGCCATTTAGCTGCCCTGTGAATAGCACCCAATTCCCAAGGCGACAGCATTTTAGAATTTCTCATATATGCAGTCGAAACATCGTATGGCTGAGTAATTCCTGGTTCAATGTCAGCGTTCCCTCCCGGATTTGGATTGCAAACAGAATTCAATGAACCAATAGTGCCGTTTGAAGAAGTATTTATTGAAACAGGTCCATTCCAGTCTGAAGCAAGGAAGTTCTGCCTGGGATCATTTATTTCATAATCGATATAAAGATTTTGAGATGTCCCAGTTGCAGTTAATGTACTAGAAGTGCAGTAGCCAGTATCAACATAAGAATAATCTAACATATTACCTGTAGTGTCATTAAGTTTTACAGTTAAGTTATTAATTTTGAATTCCGTTATACTTCTTGAAAGACCAGGAACAGCGTTAAAATCTACTGATAAAAAAGCTAAGCTGCTAGAAGCGGTTGAAGCAGAACTATATGTTTTACTGTTTGTTGTCTGGGAAATTGTTGTAGAAATATCTGTGAATGACTCCAAAGTATTATTGCCATTAGGATTCGGTGCCCATTTGAATTGCCCTGAAACTTTGATTTGAGCAGAAGTAGATATATTGGCTATTTCATAAAGATTTACCAGCTCAAGGCTTACTTCATCAAGGCTTATTCTGCAGACATAAATTGAATTTGATGGGCTTATATTTGATTCTGAAACACTTCCTGTGAACTTCAATCTTACCTCATTTATGTAAGGACATTTTTCCAGTCCTACATAAGCGGGTTGGGTTGGATTATCTGTTGTGGCAACCGTATCTGTATCGTTATAATCAATAAGATTTGCTGCAATCTGTAAACGCGCTGAATCTGCGGTTGAAAAATCTCCGTTATTTTTCCAGTTCCTTATCCAATTTATTGCATAAAGTTCTTCATCTGGTTTATTGATTGAAAATTTAACTGGTTCAGAAATAATTGAATCTACAGAAAGATCATTCCAGTTTGATCTCATAAGATTAAAGCGATGATAAAGCTCTGATTCTTCTTTTAATTCATCTGAATTGGCATTAACCCAATATGCTTCCGCATCAGGAGGGTTGTCGATGTATAACACACTACGAAATCCATTTGCGGCAGCCATGTCAGTAATCTTTCCTTGTGGGTTCATAATTTCCAAAGCCCCGAAAAGCTCTTTATAGTCCTTCCATCTACCGCCGATCGGGAGGCGCCCTGCCGGAGTATTTACGGAGCTTAACTTCTGATCGAAAATCTGTTTAAACCATAAACTTCCCGAACCTGTACCTAAGCATCTCAAGAAAAGTTCAGAGATATCTCGTCCAGGTCTTCCAATCACATAAGTACCATCAGGATTGACCATGGTAATTTCCCTGTTGGTTTCTCCAGGACTTCCATCAGATCCTAAATTAGCGGAAGGTTCATTGGATTCAGTTGGTGTTTGATTTTCACTTAATCCCAATAATTCAGCATTTAATCCCGAATCAGCTCCCGCTGAAGGATCTACTTTCCCTTTATCTGCTATTACGACATAAGCAATTCTGGATATAAGAGGATACGAAGCATATCCTGAAGGAAGCGGCAGATAAATCCATGTTTTGGCATCATGGCTAGTAACATCATATGTCCCGGAAGAATTAAGGGAATCAATTATCGTCACTCCGTTTACGGTAGTTTTAAGGTTTTCATCAAGCTGGTCATAGTATATTGCAGAGTCTTCTATTGAAGTCATATAATTATTATCGTAATCGTATTCTACTTCATGATGACTCCATATCTCTTCCTGGGCAATTGTTGTATATTTGCTTACTTGCTTCATTGATACCATTGCACGATTAAGAGCTGATTGGGTAGAGATTCTTGCAACAACCATAGCATCATTGCTTTTTGTAGCTTTCTTTTCTATTATGCTTGAAGTAAGAAAAGTCAAAGCAAGCATCAGTAAAAGAATACATACTGCTATTGCGATTATAATAGCTGTCCCATTTTCTTCGTTGTTCAACAACTTTTTCACTTCAGTTTTGACCTCTCTCGCTTAATAAGACAGTTTTTGAAAACATAATCTCATTTTTTTCCCTAAAATTTGCTGCAGCAGAATTCGATAAAGTTTCACTTCCATCAATAGCTTCCTTGGGATTACCTCCTATAGATAACCATTTTAGCCATTCTGAATGTGGAAGTATGAAAATCCTGATTTCTATTGAATAAGGAAGTTCTTGAATAGAATCTTGAGAAGATGATATAATCGCGCCTGTCCTTTGAAAGCAATTAAATTCTATTTTTGTAACATAAGGAATGATTTTGTTCGCAGGTTCGCTAGAATCATTGTTTGCAGTAAAAGCCTTGCCGCTACCCGTAAGTCCAACAGACAATGGATAATCATTGAAATCCCATTTCTCGCTTCCTTCACCTGTTATACTCCTCATAAGCCAGCCGTCCGAATCAGATATAACTGAATTTTCAGGATACCAAAGGAAGTATTTAACCTCGTAAAGTCCTGAATAGCTTTCAGAAGCATCTTTTATGTCAATAATTGATATAAAGTTAATAGCCTGGCTATCATACCATTGATTTGTTGAAGTTTTGGATTTAAACCAAAAAGGGGCAGTATCAGCAGTATAGTAAACAGACTGCAAATCTCGTGAGATCAATTCAAGAGCTATCCTGCCATCTTCAAATGCCTGTCTTTTCGATTCAGAAATAGACCATATATTTTTTGCAGAATTAAAGAACATCAAAACAATTCCTAGTATTATGACAAATATCAAAAGACTTGCAATAAGCTCAATAAGAGTAAATATTTTTGAAGTTTTAACAATCATTTTGCGATACCGCCTGGAGTTACATTGTTAAAATTAAAAATTTCAAAATAATATCTGTTTTTAGTTCTTTTCGAATATGGCTTGTCAGCAGGATAGCTTATTTCAATGTTTATGCCTGCAACAATTGCTTCGATATTGGCAAGTTTTTTAGTAGAATCAATGCTTGTTTCTTTATCTTCAGTATATCCTGCCACATAAAGATCTCGTAAATAAAAAGGGTCTGAAGAAGGTGTTTTATAAAATAATTGTCTCCAAACAATTGCTTCCCCCGTAAAATCAACAACATCCCCTGTCTTTATCTTAATTCCAAAGATTCCTTTAGTAAGAGGATTATTGTCAATATCTACATCTGAAGCAATATAGATAATTGATTCTTCAGGAATATTCCAAGCAGAAGTATCCATAACGCTTGAAGGTTTGATTTCATATGGAGGCTCATTGTCTCCAGTAGATGTAGGGAGATTTGACATAACAGTATTCCATTTCGGAGTGGGCTCATTAGTCTCTCTTGAAAGATAAGCAAAAATTATGTCTGCTGCAATTGATGAATATGTTGCACCGATAGAGTCCCTATTTTGGCTAATTCCTGTAGGGAAAATTGCTAGTATGCCTATTGCTCCCAAT
The DNA here is from genome assembly GCA_001803205.1 of Lentisphaerae bacterium GWF2_38_69. Classification (GTDB taxonomy): domain Bacteria; phylum Verrucomicrobiota; class Lentisphaeria; order Victivallales; family GWF2-38-69; genus GWF2-38-69. The sequence continues at coordinate 45,900 of MHBE01000032.1, forward strand.
GCAAGAATTCCTATTGCAAGAACAATTTCAACAAGAGAAAAACTACTTTTAATAAAATTTCTCATATATCTATTGTATCCTTCTATCAGATCAAACGGAAGAGTATTTGATAAATAATAAAAAACAATAATTATCTTTATTCTTTTTACTCAAGCTTTTATCGACACTAATAATTATCTCTATTAATTAAGAAATAAAATTCTTATGAAAGCAATCTTAAGTTAATTTGGAGGTATATGTCAAATTAATTAAGAATTTATGTCAAATTTGAATCTTTTCGCTTTAGTTACCTTTTTATTTATCGATAAAATATATATAATTTCTCATAAGAATAGAGAATGAGGATTAGGCATAATTGGAGGTAAGTATGAAGATTACAAATAAGAATTTCTTTTCATTAATTGAACTATGCTTAGCTATTGGAGTCTTGGCGGTAGGAGCTACGGCAGTAACAACAATGATTCCAGTGGGAATTAAGGAGAATAGAGAATCCATTGGAAATAATTACTCATCAATATTTGCGGATGACATGCATTCATACATTTCAAATTATGCGCTTAATTTGACTCCGGAAAATTGGAAAGCTTATTTTAATAATCTAATGATGCCGAAAAATGGTTTTCCTTCTGTGGTGTCATCGAATAATTGGACTCTCCTTCAGGGAGATATTTATTCACCTTCTAAAGAAGATTACAAAAACCCTGGAAATTATACCAGCGCTCTGCCTGGCGTGTACGGAATAAAAGTACACTCAGGAAATTCTAATACTCCTGATTTTGTAGCTCAGGCAAACATTTGGGTTACGGAAGTACAAAATCTGAATCTGGCTAATTCATACGGCAATGCACAGCAAACTTCTGGAGGATTTGTAAATGTCGGTGGAGGTTCTTCTCAATCTACTACCCCTGCTGAGAGCGTTACAATGTATAAAGTTACAAGCAACAATATTGGCATCAACCCCAATAACAGCACTTGGGTCTTTGAATTGAAAAAACCTGATGGCTCGTATTTTACCAGAGCTGATATGAAAGAAAATAAGAAAAATGATTTGTATAACAACCCAGGCGTTACAATGGAGGCAATTCTTATAAAAATGAGAATGAAAGGAGGAGGTCCTGATATAACAGTTGACACAAGTTATTCTGTTGATCTTAAGGGAAAAAATATCATATTTGAAGCTCCGTCATCTGATCCTATGGAAGTTTGTATCTGGAAAGAAAATGGCGGAATGGGTCAATGGTATATTAGATTTGAAGGTGGATATAGTACTATTATATCGACAGAAGATGGCAGCAGCCTTAATCTTCCAGATAAAGAAAGCGTAGCAAATCCATTGCTTTCAGATCCAAATGCTAATAATTCATTAACAACAGGAGATCTTGCTAAAGGAGTAAATGTTGAAATCAGCTGGCCTATTGAAGCGCCATACGCAAATAGAACTAAATTAAAATATTATTTTGAAGTATTTAATAAAGACTTGATTGCTCCTTAAAAGGCTTTTATAGCCTTTCTATCAAATCAGGGATATAATGTTTGACTATGAATGCATTTAAGGTAAAGCTATCTCTGACTTTTACTTTGATTGAACTTATAGTCTCAATAGTTGTTTTGACTTTGTTAGCTATTGGAGCGGTTCAATTTTACAATGCAGCCCAAAACGCATGGACTCAGGCAGAATCAAAGAGAGAAATTTTTGAAAATGCCAGAATCGCTCTGGATTTGATTTCAAGAGACTTAGAAAGCGCATATTACGGAAGCGGGGCAGGTTCTTTTTGGCATTGGAAAGGAAATACTGACTGGAATGAATACAGTAACGAGCTTCTCGCTTTTGTTTCGGATACTCCTATTCCACCAAATAACTCTTGTACGAGTAACTTGTGTGAAATCAAGTATCAGCTTTGTTATACTGAAAATTTAGATGACGATAAATTTGGCTGGCTGAGAAGAAGCGTCACTGGAAACTATTCCGGGACATCACCTAATCCCAAATGGAATTTTTTCAATAATTCTACTGTAGGATATACTACAAATGCCATTGGTGGCATTCCATCGGCTTCATTTACTGCTAACTCTAGTTCTTCAGAAAGCTATCAAAAATTAATTCCATATGTATTAGATGTTTCTTTTATATGTGATACTGATACAGACCCGGGAGCTGCAATTCCTCCTGATACTACAACTAATTCAGGAGCTGATGCATGCAATGTAACTCAGTTTCCGAATCTGGTAATGGTAGATATTACTTTGATGGATAGAAGTTCATGGACAAAATGGGTCGACTTACTAAAAAATAGTTCAACAAATGCTGATGCGTTTAGAGAAGAACATCAGAAAACTTTTTCAAGAATGATATTTTTAGATGATAGAGGACAATGAGCAAGCTTATAAATGAAAAAGGGATAGCAACAATAATGACAATTGGGTTTGTCGTTCTTATGTTTTGTATCGCTTTAGCATTTATCACCACATCAATAATTGAAAAAAAATCTTCTCTTAATTTTCAGAGCATTGCAGTCGCAAGGCTTGCGGCACAATCAGCTATGAGCAGAGCTTTAGCACAAATGAAATCAATTGATACACGGCTGCCATTGCATGATAAAGTTTATTCATATAGATATGAAAATGACAGCGCTGATTCGGAATCTGACCGTGCTGGTGAAACTCTGAAATTAATAAACGCTTTATCAATTCAAATAAACGGCACGGATTATGTCCCAGTCTCCTATTCCGGAACTGACACTCCATTTGCCTGGATATACAATGTCGATACCGACAGAAAGTTGATTTCAAGAATGGCTTATGTAGTAATAACTGACTCCGGAAAACTAGACCCCTCGGCGGTTCTTGATTCGGGAACAACCTCAGGATTGCATCCTTCAGAGATAAATACAGGAATAGCCGCAAATGCCACTAATGGAATTTCTGGAGAAAATAATAGAGAAATAACAATGACAACCTCTACAACATCAAAGATAATTGGCCGGCCTGGGGCAAATGTAAATGAAATATTCCTAAGATCAATAACAAATTCGGAAAGCTGGTTTACTTCAACAGGGATAGGAAATTATGCTGAAAGAATGAGCATGACGAATTCAGACGGCACTTCATCTACAGGGGCAACATCAACCTATCTTCTTCCCGGTAATAGATGGGCTGATTATGATCAGATTTTTAAAGCCATTGAAATTGACCAGAATGATATAACAAATTTCAAAAATTTATTTTCTGTTTATGAGCCAGCTATCCCGGAAGAGTATTGGATTGATGTTAATTCAGACGGAATAAGAAGCATGTCGGAACTCTATTCAAGATTTAATTTGGGAAATGCAAACTGGGATTCGCTGACTATCAGCGATATAGATATCCCATGGTTGCAAAATTGGAAAAACCAGGGAGGATTTCCTTCCGCTTCTGATGCGAAAAATCAGATAATCGCCAATTTGATTGATTATTGCGACTCTGATGACAACCCAACTACGGATTATTCCGGAAGCAATATTCCCACATATTTCGGGCTTGAAAAAGTTCCATATGTAAATGAAGTGCGGATTCCTCTTAGTATTAATTTAGAGAAGAATGGCAGTGGAAATAAGACATGGCGATATCATACTATTTCAATAATGGATCCCGGCGTGGAAATAGAACTTGTTAATATGTATGGAAGTGTGCCTGATTCAAAAGTAAAACTGACGCTATATATAAGCATGAGGGTTAACGGAACTGAATCTCTTCCTTCATTTATTTATGAAAATGATTTATTTCCTACTCCGTACAGTTTTCTTTCATCTGGATATCAGAAACAAGCATCGACCTTTTATAGTCTAGACGGCACTACTGCAGAAAAATATAATGTCTCATCTTTGCCATTGGAAGCAAAAGTAGACACTCTGATTGTGGAAGTCAGCAGTTCAACCACTACACAATATTATGATTATGCCGCCATAAGCACGCCAAGCACGGCAGAGTGGATAAGTTTAGGAAATATTCCGGATGGTGTTTGGCAGGAAAGGTATATTGATTTTCAGGTTAAAGATCCAAGACAAAACTTATTGCCAAGTGACTGGGAAGTTGACATTGACAGTTCATCTAATGGCACTTTAGATGAATTAAATCCAAAAAACAGTAATTTCCCCTCCTCATTTTCAGGAACGGATACTGATATCGAATCGAACAACATACAGCCTTATGAAATATCTACTGCATATATTCGCAATGCTCCTATGAAATCGCCATGGGAATTGGGATTTATACACAGGGGAAAAGCATTTCAGACAATTAACCTGAAACAATATAATACTACTGAAGGTTATAATGACGGCGCCGGAGGCAATTCATATTCAGACGGAGATGCCAACATCCTTGATCAAATAAAAATGAGTTCGGAAGATTCTGAGTATGGTAAAGTAAACTTGAATACACAAAACGATACTGTTTTGAGATCCCTTTTTGACAAAATAAGAATAGGAAGCGATCCTGATAATCCTGGCTGGCTAACCACTTACAGTATCACCAACAACAATGGTTCAGATACAGCGGCACAAATATCATCAACTATTAGAGGTTTTACCTCTGGAACCAATTTAAGTACACGAGCTGAATTGCTTTCAAATTCGAGTGTTACAAACAAATTAACTACTCTTTCAGGGCAAGTAAATGACAGGACTCAGGAGGAAGTTATAGGTAAATTTATCAATCTTACTGATGCAAGTCCCGGCAATGTTTTTTATGTTATTGCAATTGGAGAAGCTATTAAAGATGTCGGATTTGGGAACTCAACTAACTTTGAAGTGTTTGACTCAAATGCAGACATGATTTTGGCAACGCAAAAAATATACGCAATCATACAGAGAAACCCAATAGATAATAGCTTTAAAATTATTCGGCTACAGTATGTAACCGAATAACTTAGGAACTTGAATTCTATTTATGCCTGGATAAATTCTGCCATTTCAATAATTTTATCCAGTTTTTCAGCTCTGGTTATATAGCAGTAATCTCCCAAAGCTCCTCTATATACAACTGGCATTTCCTGGTTAAGAACAATAAATTGACCGTATTTGTTCAAAACTTCAGAATGTGAATTTTTATAAGTTTTGTTGTTCTTTCTTCCAACATAGGAGCAATGAAATTTTCTTGAATATTCTATTTTATTTACTCCATTGATAACCAGATCAGCCCATATCTGGAAAACATTTATTTCGCAAGCGTAGTTGAACATATCTGCAGTAAGACCGCCTGGAGGCCTTATATTAACCTCCAGCGGAACAAATTCTCCTTTTGGAGTATAGAAAAATTCCAGATGGAAAAAACGATTTTTGACATTGAATCCTTTCAAACATCTCCTTCCGGCTTCTTCTAGAATCGGAGATATCTCTCTTTGAGAATAGTAATAGATATGATCGTCTTTATTCACTACATCCATTACTGGCGTGCTGAAAACATGTGAAGTAAAAAAAACAGGTTCTGAATTCCAGTCGGCAATCCCGTCAAATGAGTGAATCTGCCCTGAAATGAATTCTTCAATAATATATGAATGATTAGAAATGGTTTCATAAGCTGTTTCAAGTTCATGTAGATTATGGATTTTATAAGTGGCGCTTGCTCCTACACCTATATCAGGTTTGGCAATAACAGGATAACCTATTTCAGTAATCCATGATTTGGCTTCATCAAAAGATTTAACAACTTTGCCTTTAGCTACTCTGAGTCCAAGCTTCTGGTAAATCTTTTTCATTTCCGATTTGGCTTTTATATATTTCATATCTTTGCCTCGCAGCCCAGGGATGTTGAAATCATCTCTTAACTGAGCTTCCGTTTCAAGCCAGTATTCGCTGTGTGAATCAAGAATATCAATTTTACCGTATTTGTGAATGAAATAAGCAATGCCTCTTATGAGCTCGTCATAATTATGCATATTTTCTACTTTATAGTATTCAGTAAGATTATCTTTGAGATCCTGGCTAAGCTGATTATACGAATCATCCGCAAGGCCAAGAACTCTTGCCCCTGAACTTTTCAAAGCTTTAGCGAAGGATTTGTAATTTGGAGGGAAGTTTGGTGAAAAGAAAATAGCATTTTTCATAAATTTTATTTATCCTTATGTTAAAAATATATTAAGAGATGCGAGTTAGATTTTATAGCATCTGAATAGAAAAGTCAATTTGTGTTATTTACAGAAATTTTTAGAAAACTCCTTTCATAAATTCGATATGATACAAAAATACACTATTGTAAGGTTGGTAGGAAATTGTACAGGTTTCCAACTGGAAGTCTTTATACAGGTTTTATACATTTGATCCCCCATATCCAAAGGAGAACTATGGAGCCTCGCGAATATTACAGAACAGTACTAAGCAGATTAAAAAAATGTTTTGAGCATAGCGGATGCGCAATAACCATTGAAAAGGAACTCATCGATGAAGGGTATTCAAAAGACTTCCCAAAGATGATAACTTCCAAAAAGAATATTGATTATCTGACTGTGGAAAGAGCTTTTCAAATACATTTGCCTATAATTGGAGAGAATTGCCAAACAGTGCTTTATCCCATGGATTTTGAAATATTCCTGGGAGAAGAACAGTCTCTACTATATGAAGACAAAGCCACTCAGAAAAAGTATTTCCAGGAAACATTGCCGGTAATTAATTATATTAAAAACATCTTTATCAATAAACAAATACCGTTTCTTCTGGATTACACCCCATCTGGAGGCCATTTACTGTTTAATGTAGATGTAAATAGCAAGGCAGGAAAAGCGCTTCAGGAAATAGGCGCGATTGAACAAGGAATGCTTGAAACAAGCCTTAGGCATGGCATAACACAGAAGGCAATGCTGACCTTCAGCGGAATTACAAGAATAGCGGAGTATGTGGCGCTAAAAACTGTAATAGAATTCAAAGATTCTAAAGAAAAGGGAAATTTTGAGGTAACTATTTCAGATTCTTCTGCAAAATGCATAAATATTGACAATAGCTGGTGTGAAGGTGCCCCTCATTCTAGATCGATAAGGAGCCCATTCAGTTTGCATAAAAAGAATCAGGAGAAATATAAAAAATATGATGAGCCGCCTCTTGTAGATATTATCGGCGGCTATTTTGACGGAAAGACTTTTCATCATGAAGCTGATCTTGATACTATAATTGACGGCATGTGGGATTTGGGTAAAGCTTCAAAATGGGCAAAGAATTTTGATGGAGTTATTCCAATGGCAAATAATTCAATGGTAAAATTTATAGAAGAATATAAAAGTTCAGGATTGTATACTTTCCATAAGGATTTCGATACTACTAAGGATATTCCTGCAGGAAAAGCACTTGAATATGCAAGAAGCGAAAGAAATATCCCCGAATGGACAATGAATATTCTAAACAATCCTAATCCAGGAACTGTTCAGCCGATAAATATGATTGGATTTATATACGATTTTGTAATTCGTGCCAAATGGAGACCAAAGCATGTGGCTAACATTCTAAGAGATATTTATCTTGAAGAATCCTTCAAATGGGTTCAAGATTTTGTAGATGCCACGCCGGCAGATGAAAAAGCAAATTTTTGGGTTAGAACTTTTGCAGCTACTGCCTATTGGCAGAACGGGAAACTTAAGTTAAACTAATATTTGCATTAAACTAAATTTAATTATCAGAGGAGTGCTAATTATATGAAAACCTGGCAATGTTGTGAATGTCAGTGTAATCAAGTTGAAATACCATTTTACAGAAAATGCTATCCGGATTCAGAATCATATCTATGCCATGCATGCAGTTATCAAGCCTTAAAGCAGGGAAGAGTAGATATTCGCATGATCTCCGATCTTGATTTCATAAATTGGTTCGAAGAAGAATAAGTCCCCCTCAGCCCAATACAAGCTCTGATTCATGAATGCTTATAAAAGCTATGAATCAGAACTGATATTTCGAAGCTCATAGATTTATTTTCTATATTATTAGATTCTCATCCATCCTGCTTCAATGTAAGCCAGAGCGGAATAGGTTCTTGCCCAGAAATTAGCTTTTTCATCAGAAGGATATTCGTTATAAAAATCGTCATTCCAATTATATTTTGGATCGGCATACACATCTCTTAGAATATTTGCTACATGGCGAGGTTTCCACTTATGTTGAATTACGAATTCTCTGACGAAGTTGATTAAATTTATAGGCTGCAGGCACATTGGATTAGGCCAGTGCAGCATCCATCTTGTAATGTCAGACAGATCTTGAATTTGTTTAGCATAATCAAGAGCCATTCCAGGTTCGTTATCATAAGTTTCATCGAAATCTTTATGCATTTCGTATAGTTCCGAGCGCTTGTATTCATTTATAAAACCAATCAGCGTATTGTTGCTGTTTGGTATATTGCCTGTAAAGGTTTTTGCATATTCTGCTGCTTTTTCCAGATCCCACATGCAATCTATAACATGATCTAACTCATTAATTCCAGTTATTTCTTCCCCGTTATAATGTACTCCGATAACATCACAAAGAGGGTCGTGCTTGTATTTAAATTTCTCCCAGTTTTTCTTATGAAGGCTGAATGGGCTCCTTATGCTTCTAAATCTTGGCGAACCTTCGCACCAGCTATTGTCAATATTTATGCAGTTCATTGCAGCATCAGAAATCATTACCGGAAGTTTTCCGGTGCGCATATTTGCTCTGAATTCTTTCATTGTGAAGAGAGCTATATATTCTGCTAATCTGGTAATACCGCTGAAAACTTTTGCAGTTTCAAGAGGTACCTGATTCTTTACTCTGTAGTCAAGAGTGCCTTTTGCCTCATTGCATGTTCTTATAAGGCCTTCTTCCAGAGCACCTATCTCGGCAAGGGCTTTAGAAGACTCTTGATAAAGAGGAGTGTAGAAAAGTATATGGCCTCCTGCAGCTGTATAATCTAAGATGAAAGGCATTTTTCTTTTCAGGAAAATATCTTTAATGAACTGTATCACTGGCCATATTTTTGAAAAATAATTTTTATGACTTTCCTTGCTGACAAAAAGATATTTCTGTTCTCTTGATAGAAAGAGTTCATAATCAAGAGGAGCAAGCACTGCTTCAGTGCCTATAGCAGGAATATGAACCTGGAAACCTCTTTCGGCAGTCATGTGGTAGAGCTGATCTTTATCAAAAGTAAGAGAAGGAAAATGAGGATTTGCGTCATATTCTTTAATAATTGTCTTTTCATTGACAATAATATAATCGCTCATTGAGAAAGCAGCATCAAGTTGAGGGAAAACACTCTTGTAGTACTCTAGTATATTCATAAAAGATTCTCCAGTTAATTATTTCTTGAAAGTAATATATGATATTGTCTTATTTATAGCTTAAACGCAATACTTAAAGTAAAATTAGTTGCCTGAAATGAGAAAAATAGAGGGAAAAATGAAAATTGAAAAAATTTATGTTTTCGGGGATAGCATTCATGATGCCGGAAATCTCTACAAAGCCACCAATCAGGAGCAGCCTTCAAAAAATTACTATCAGGGTAGATTTTCAAATGGCCCTGTTTACTGCGAATATATCGCTGCATTTTTATCTGAGCAGACTGGACGGAATATATCCTTGAATAATTTTGCTTACGGGGGAGCATTGACAAAATACAGAAATGGTTATGAGCCAATGGCGATATCCCTTAAAGATCAAATTGAACTAAAAGAGTTTATTTTTACAGAACAAGATTTAGTGATATTTGGATGCGGGCCAAATAATTATGGATTCTTTTTTGACATACACGAATTTCCATTTCTCCATCTTAAAAGGATAAAAACAATTTCTAAGGATATTGAATTTTGCGTTAAAAGAGTAATTGAGAAAGGAGCAAAAAATATTCTTGTTTTTAATGTGCCTGATATTTTTGAAGCTCCTGTCAAGAAAAAATTGAGCTGGTTATTCAAAGTTTTGATTGCTCCTCTTATGGAGAAATCATTAGTTAAAACAAATATAGAAATTGAGGCTATGGTAGACGCGCTCAATAGTTCAGAAATAAAAGCATGCGTTTTCGATGTTCACAAAATTTACATGGAAGCACTCTCCTCACCAGAAAAATATGGTTTCACAAATTCAAATAATTCAATAATTCCTGGCATGGGCCGTTATAATGGAAATATATCCACAGACAAGAATAAAGAGGATTATATTTTCTGGGATTATGTACATCCAACTACCAAAGCCCATAAAATGCTGGCCGATTATCTTAGAGTTTTAATAAATGAAAAATTTAATATAGAATAAGTAATATTCTTCTTTATAATCAACTCTAATAATTATTAATAAAAACATACAAATATCTCAGAAGGGAAAAATGAAGAAGAAACTTGTAGTTGTAGGGTGTGGTTTTGCCGGCCTGAGCGCGGTAAAAATTCTCAGGCAGCACATTGATATAGATATTGTCCTGATTGACAAGAGAAATCATCATCTTTTTCAACCTCTTCTTTATCAGGTTGCTACCGGTGAACTTGACGCAAATCATATAGCTACTCCGATAAGAGGGTTAATGTCAAAATTTGAAAATGTATCAGTAGTTAAAGATACTGTTACATCGGTGAATCTTAAAACAAAAGAAGTTTGCACTTCAAAATTGTGTTATAAATATGATTATTTAATTCTTGCCTGCGGCGCTCTTCATTCGTATTTTGGGAGAAATGAATGGGAACCTTTCGCTCCTGGCCTGAAAACTCTGGAACAGGCTTTGGAAATAAAAAACCGTATTTTCGATGCATATGAAAAAGCAGAAAATGAGAAAGATGAAAAAATCAGAAAAAAACTTCTTTCATTTGTGGTAGTAGGTGGTGGTCCTACTGGAGTTGAGCTGGCTGGCGCCATTGCAGATATTTCCAGGCATATCATGAGGAAGGATTTCAGGAATATAAACCCTATAGAGACAAAAATAGCCCTTATCGAGGCTTCAGATAGAATTCTTGCGCCTTTTGATCCTAAAATTTCTGCAAAAGCTACTAACTTTTTACAGAATATGGGCGTAAATGTGATGGTTTCACATAAAGTAATTGAAATCGATGCTGATGGAGTTAACCACTCTGAAGGAAGAATTGAAGCTGCTACTGTCCTTTGGGGTGCTGGAGTTGCGGCTGCTGAAATTGGTAGAGCTCTTGGAGTGGAAACTGATAGATCAGGAAGAGTAATAGTCGAAGGCGATTTGAGTTTGAAAGATTATCCGGAAGTTTTTGTGATAGGCGATCAAGCACATTCCAAAGACAGAAAAGGCAAACCCTATCCAGGAGTAGCTACTGTAGCTTTGCAGCAGGGAACATGTGCGGCAAAGAACATAGTAAGAGATATGGAAGGAAGGAAGCGCTGGAGATTTTTCTATTTTAATAGAGGGAAAGCAGCTACCATTGGAAAAAGCAAGGCCGTCCTGGAGGTGGCAAATATTAAAACTGCCGGACTTATAGCATGGATGATGTGGCTTGTAATTCATATCTGGTTTCTATGCGGATTCCAAAACAAAGTACAGGTACTCATACAGTGGGCGTGGTTTTATATCTTTAATCGCAGTCAATCAAGAATAATTCTTGAAAGAGAATGGCAGCTTTTTAAAAAGGCTAAATAGATGTTTTCTACAGTCCAGATAGATAATTTATCTATAAAAATTCCTTTTTCTGATTTTGTATTTGGCGGGGAACTGACCTTAAAAGGTATTGACAATGCCAGGAAGTTTGTTGACACCGCTATACTGGAAGCTTTTGATTCTTCTGATATCTGGCAGGAACTTTCTACTGATTCACCTGATGTGTATAATTCCATAAGGGATTTTGTGCTTTCTGGAGGAAAGAGGCTAAGACCGATCTTATTTTATCTTTTCTACAGAGCTTTTACTCATGAAGTTGATATTTCCAAAGCAAAAAAAATTATGGCTGCTATGGAGATGATACACGGCTTTATACTCATTCATGATGACATTATAGACAAATCTGATTCAAGACGGTCACAAAAGACTCTAAACAGGAAATTTGACTTGATTCTTTCTACGGGGAAAAGTTCTTCTCCCGTGAAAGGAGAAGATATGGCAATTGTCGCAGGGGATATGCTGTATGCTTTTGCCGTAGATGTTTTCAACCAGGCTGGACTTGATCCTTCCCTTATGAGCAAAATCATCCAAAAGCTCTCACAAACTGCGCTTATGACAGCTCATGGAGAATTCAGAGAAATTCTTGGCACGACAAAAGACCTTGGTCAGCTTAAAGAAGAAGATCTTCTAAGAATTTACGATCTGAAAACCTCCTATTATACATTCTTTGGCCCTGTGATAATCGCCTCTATGGTAGCTTCATTTGATATTTCTGATGAATTGATAGAGAACTTTACACTTGCACTGGGAAAAGCTTTTCAAATTCATAATGACATAAAAGAAATACTTGCGCCGGAATCAGATACAAATATACCTAAAGATTTTATTGAAAAGAAAAGGACTCTTCCGCTTCTTTGGGCATATGAGGCATCAGATAAAACAGATAAAAGACTAATAGATAAATTTTTAAAAGAGAAAAAAGTCAATCAAGTTGATTTCAACTATATAAGAAAGATCTATTTTGAGAAAAACATAATACAAAAAGCTAAAAGTGAGATTCAAAAACTCACAAATCAAAGCATCGATATTATAATGAACATTGAAGCTGATAAAGTTTATCTTAGCTTCATTACAAATTACATTAAAGATTTACTAAAACTATAAACATATTTAAAGTGTAATTTATTATGGAAGAAATCATTAAAAATTTTATTGTGGAAATGTTCTATGCGTTGCAATCTGCTGAATTTATGGCAAGAATTCAATTCGCTGTCACTGCGATAATTCATTTCATTTTCCCGCCTCTTACCATAGGACTTGCACTGTTTACGGCAATTGTTGAGACAGTTTTTGCCATAACAAAAAACGAAAAATACAAGATGATGGCTAAGTTCTGGGGAAGGCTTTTTCTGATTAACTTTGCCGCCGGTATCGTAACTGGGATTGTGATGGAATTTGAATTTGGCATGAACTGGGCAAGATTTGCAAATTATGTAGGAGACATTTTCGGAGTGCCTTTGGCTATAGAGGTTCTGCTTGCGTTTTTTATGGAGTCAGTTTTCATAGGCTTATGGATTTTCGGATGGGATAAATTTCATAGGTCTGTCCATGCGCTTTTTATATGGCTTGTTTCAATAGGATCGATTCTCTCATCTTTATGGATATTAATTGCAAACTCTTTTATGCAGGAACCTGTAGGTTTTGTAATAAGGAATGGAAGGGCTGAATTAGTCGATTTCCTGGCAATACTGAGTACCCCGCAAGTATGGTTGATGTTTTGGCATACGCTTTTTGCATCGTTTTGCACTGGAGCTTTCTTCATATTAGGAGTATGCGCATACCATTTCTGGAGAAAGAGTGACGATATGGATGTCTACAGAACATCTTTCAGATTAGCTACGCTATATGCATTTATTGGAATAGTCGGGGTAATATGGTATGGACATTTCATGGCAGATCATATAATTGAAGCGCAGCCTATGAAAATGGCCGCAATGGAAGCTGCATGGGAAACCCAGGATCCGGCGCCTGAAGGCCTTTTAGTAATTACTGACCAGAAAAATCACAGGAATTTCTTTAAACTTGAAATTCCTTATGGCTTTTCAATAATTGCATATGGCAAGCTGCACGGGGAATTAACAGGTGCCAATGACCTGCAAAAAAAATATGAATCTAAATTCGGCCCGGGGAATTATATTCCTCCGATATTCATAACATTTTATGCATTTAGGGCTATGGTTGGCGCAGGAGGACTTATGCTTCTGGTCGCAGGACTGCTTTTCATATATACATTTCTTTTGGGAAGATTTAAATTTTCTGCATGGGTTCTATGGTTCTTAATATCCTGTATTGTTCTGCCTTATATGGCAAACATTACCGGATGGGTTGTAACAGAAGTAGGCAGGCAACCATGGATAGTTCAGGATTTAATGATGACTGTAAATGCTACATCTCAAACAGTGTCTTGCACTGATATTTGGATATCACTAATTCTGCTTGGCGGATTTTTTGGTCTGTTAACGCTTATTAATTTCTACTTTCTGTGGAAATACAGCACAGCAGGAACCTTTGATTTTCGTAAAAAAATTGAAGAAAACAAATAAAGAGAGGAGAAAGCACAATGGATCTAAATACATTCTGGTTTGTTCTTATAGCAATACTTTTTGCAGGTTTCTTTTTCCTTGAAGGTTTTGATTATGGAATAGGCATTCTTTTGCCGTTTGTATCAGACAGAGACACAGAGAGAAGACTGGTAATTAATTCAATCGGAAATGTCTGGGATGGAAATGAAGTCTGGTTGATAGGAGCAGGAGGAGCTATATTTGCGGCTTTCCCCTTATGGTATTCAACTCTCTTTAGCTCTTTTTATATGGCTCTGGTCTTTATTTTGTTAGCTCTTGGACTTAGAGGAATTTCGATTGAATTAAGAAGCAAGAGTAAATTCAGGAGATGGAGAGCTTTCTATGATATTTGTCTTTTTATTAGCAGTTCCATTCTTGCTATTTTATGGGGAGTATTTGTCGGAAATATCATAAGGGGATTACCTATAGCAGAAGGTATTTATATGGGCAATTTCTTTTCTCTTTTAAATATCTATTCTCTTATCTCCGGAATACTTTTCCTGCTGATATTCGCTTATCACGGGGCTGTTTTTTTAAGGATTAAGATAGATCAGACGAGCAGCGTGTGGTATTCAGTTAATAATTTGATTCCGCAATTACACAGAATAACATCAATCTGGTTTCTGTTTTTTGTTTTAATAACAATTTATGAAGCAAAACTTATCCAGTCTCCAATGGCATTTTCAATGTTTGCAGTTGGGTTTGCCTTATTTGTACTTTCCGGAATATCACAGAAAAGAAATAAGCTTGCATTTCTTCTTTGTGGTCTTTCAATAATTATAACAACTCTTGCTGTATTTGTTCACAGCTATCCGCATACGCTTATTTCCAATTTATATGCAGAATGGAGCCTGACGATATATAATTCCTGTTCATCGCAATATTCTCTTAAGATAATGATGATAATAGCTGTTATCCTGGTTCCGATTATAATCATTTATCAGGCTGCTTCATATTATTTATTCAGGAAAAGGCTTACTGCAAAGGATTTAAAATATTAAAAGCCCATTATTAACAAGTATTATAATTTATGTCTCAATATAATTTTAGGATAAGTGCTCTTTTTCACAAAATTGCGGTTATAACGCTTGGAATAATTACAGTACTTGTGATTTTGCTGGGCTTATTCATGGTTAGTGAAAGGAATAATATTACTAAAACCATTGAGACAAATTTTAAAGAAAGCATGAATTATGGACATGATGTGTCCTACATCATTACCGGGGCTGAAGCAACTTTAAAAGAGATGTCTGCTATTATTGGAGAAAACTATAATACAGACGATGCAAGTAAACCTGAAAAACTTCAATTCTTTCTTGATAAGACAGATAGAATAATAAGGGCTTCTATTGACAACAAGTCATATTATCAAGGTGTATGGTTTCAGATAAATCCTTATATTGCAAAAAATAGCGCTTCTTATTTTTCATGGTACTTCAGAGATAAAGTTCAGAATGTTATTAAGTTTGAAGAAACCTCTTCGCGTCTTATGACTCCTGAATCTGATCCATATTATTATAACGCTGTTAAAGCAGGTAAAATGGTCATAAGCGGAATTTATAAAGACAGAGATTCACAGGTTGACCTTGTGACATTATCTGAACCCATTTATATCCATGAAATGCTTATAGGAGTAGCTGGAATAGATTTTTCAATTGAAGATATAAAAGGGATTTTTACAAAAGCAAAAGAAAAGCATGGAGACTTAAATCTGTATCTCTATAATTCTCAGAATGTTTTTATAACCGGAACAAATGAACCTTCTGACATGATCAAAGAAAGTATAGTTAAATATTTATCAGATAAAGGCAACCAACAATACATCTGGTGCAATAATTCACTCGTTTTTGAAATCCTTATGCCTCAGAAGAGTTTTTCTTTAGTAGCCGAGCTGCCTTCAGAAGTTATTTATTCAAATTTAAAACAAGTTTTCAATATAACTTTTGCCTTAATTGGATTCCTCATTCTTATGCTTATAGTTGTTTTGATAGACAGATATAAATTGTTTAATTATGCTAAAAAGATAAGCGATAAATGGAATGTTATTTCCGGTTTAATGGATTCTATTCCTGATAAAATTGCGCTCAGGGATAAACAAGGCGTATACCTGTCATGCAATGAGTCCTATGCAAAATTCTTCAATAAAACGAAAGTTGATATTTCTGAAACAACTGTCCATCAGATAATTCCTAAACTTTTTGCAGATGAGATAGCCAAAGAAGACCAAGAAGTTATCTCTTCTAAAAAAACTATTGAAAAGGAACAGGAGTTTTCAGGAGAAAAGCTGACATATCTTGATTCTATAAAAGCTCCTTTATACGATTCTGAAAATGAATTAATAGGAATAGTGAATATTTCCCGTGATATTACTGACAGGAAAAAAAAGGAAATGGAACTATTAGATGCAAAAAAGAAGGCTGATGCTCTTGCTATGGACAAGACTAATTTTCTGCGAAATATGACTAACGAGATTTTAACTCCATTAAACGGCATTGCAGGATTTTTAGAACTGCTTAACGATACAAGATTAGATACAGAACAGGCAGATTATGTAAAAGAGGCAAGAGCTTCATCAGATGATCTTTTAAATCTGATAAAGCAAATTCTTGAATTTACAAAAATTCAGGATGGGCAGATCATGCTTGATAAGGCCAAAATAAACATAAGAGCTGCAATTGGTGAAATTATAAGCGCCAATGTTCAAGCAGCAGAAAAAAGGGGCGTAATATTTAATGCTAAAATAACGCATTCTACTCCTGCTTATATTGTTGCTGACAAACTTCGCCTCAGACAAGTTTTAAATATATTAGTTGGAAATGCCATAAAGTTTACCGGAACTGGAGATGAAGTGCTTCTTGAAACATCAGCTGTAAATAAAGGAAATAACAAAGCAAAAATTACTTTTAAGGTTTCTGATACTGGTTCAGGTATCAGCTCAGAAGATATTGATAAAATAAAAGAGGCTTTTGAAAGATATGATCTTGAAACTACAAAAAAGAATGGAGGAATAGGATTAGGCCTTACAATAGCCAATAGACTAATTAAAATAATGGATTCTGAAATTAACATTATCAGCGAAAAAGGGAAAGGCACTATTTTCTCATTTTCCATAGAAGAAGATATTGGACAGGAAGACCAATATGCGAACCACATTGAAAAAGATGCTCTCAAAGGTATTGCATTGCTAATTATTGAGAGGAATAAGACCACTTCAGATATCGCCAAATACTACCTGGAAAAATATGGGTGTTCTGTCCAGTCAGCATTTAATGAGATGGAAGGAATTGAGTTTTTTAAATCAGGTAAAAAGTTTTCTCTTGTTATTATCGGAAGCGATTTAAATTGCTTTGATGCAGCAAAAGAGATAATCAAGATTAGACCTGTTTCAATGATTTTATTATGCGACAGCTATAAAACGGCTGAAGCTATTCAGGCAAAAGGAAGAGGGTTTGCCTCTATAGTTAGAAAACCTGCATTGCCAGACGAAATCGTAGACGCGGTTAAAAAAGCGCTTAGAAATGACAAAATTACATCAGACATTACTAACAGGGAAAGAGTAAGTTCAAATAAAACAAATGATTTGAAAATTTTAGTTGTTGAAGATAATGAGACTCATGCAAAGATGATTCTGAAAAGTCTTGTTAATCTCGGAATTCCGGCTACAGATTCAGTTGTCAGCGGAAACGATGCAATAAGACTTTGCAAGGTTAATGCATATGACCTTATAATTATGGATTGCCAGCTTCCCTTAATGGATGGCTATGAGACTACCAGGCGTATCAGGAATAGCGGAATGAATATACAAAAAACCGCTATAATAGGGCTGACTTCATACAACCTTGCCGGAGAAAGAGAAAAGTGTATGAATTCAGGGATGGACGAGTTTCTTGCAAAACCAATTGATCCTTCTGAGCTTATTGAAAAATTGAATAGCCTGAAAATTTACACTACAGATAGTAGCTATAAACAGGCTGCTCATCTAAAAATAGCCCAGAGCATTGCTGATTCTACAGGGCTTAAACTTGAGAATGCAATAATCGCTCTTTCAGAATACAAGTCCGCGCTCCCCAAACTTATAAGTGAAATATCATCAGCTATACAAAAAAAAGAATTTAAAGCTATCTTTGCTCCCTCAAATTCAATTAAAGAAATAAGCCCTTTCTTTGGTATGGAAAGACTTTCAAAGCTTGCGGAAGATATTAATAATGCCGCTGGCACAGGCAATGAAAAAGCCTGCGTTAAATATCTGGAAGAAATCAGGAATTGTGTTAAGCTACTCTTATAAGAATATATCAGTATTATTAAGCGCAGGTCTATTTGTATGCAGCATGACAATTGTCCAGGCCTGGGCAATTTCTTCAATACTCGACGAAGGATTTAATCCATCAAATGCAAAAGGATTATTTATTTGTTTTATTGAGATATTCATAGTGTTTTCAATATTAAAAGGAATAGGCATATTTTTAAGCAATTATTTTGAATCAAATGCTGCTCTTAAATTAAAAGAAGCTGAAAGAAAGAATATAATCTCAAGATTTTTTAGAATTTTTCCAGGATCAACTGAAACAGAACTGATTTCACTTTTAAATAATCAATTTGAATCCCTCGAAACTTATTATGGGGAGTATCTTCCATCAGTATATCTTTCAATTTTTTCTCCTCTTATCTTCCTGATTGCAATTTTTATATCCGATATATATTCAGGTATTATTTTACTAGTTACGGCACCTCTGATTCCTCTTTTTATGTTTTTGATTGGGAACAAGGCAAAAAGCATGACCGACAAGCAATGGCACATTTTAGGAAGATTGAGTTACTATTTCCTTGATACCCTTCAGGGAATTACAACCTTAAAGGTTTTTGGTCGATCAAAAGACAGGATAAAAAAAATATCAGAAATTACTGAAGAGTTTAGGATTTCTACAATAAAAATTCTTAGAATTGCTTTCGTTTCTTCGCTTACCATTGAATTAGTTTCGACTTTAAGCATAGCTATTGCGGCTGTCAGCATCGGAATAAGGCTGCTAAATGGTAAAATTGAGTATTTTAACGCAATATTTATTCTTATTTTAGCTCCTGAATTCTATTATCCTTTAAGAAAATTAGCTGCTAAGTTTCATGCCGGCCTTGAAGGCAAAATTATAAAAGAGAAGATTCATATCTTACTTAAAAATGACATGTCGGACGATGAACGGTCTAACTATGAATCTTTTCCAGGGCTAATTAACAGAGTAGAACAAATTTTCCCTCTTAAACTTGAGAACTTGGATTTTTCATATGAAAAGAATAAGAAAATAATTAAAAACTTTTCATTGGAAGTTACAGAACGCCAGACTATTGGAATAAAAGGTAAGAGCGGTTCTGGGAAAAGCACTTTAATAAACCTCATTACAGGTCTTTTAGAGCCAGAATCAGGCAATATTCTATTCAATGCCAGGAAATTATGTAAAAAAGAGCTGGCATCGATTTTTGGATGGGTTCCGCAGAATCCTTATATTTTCAATAAAAGCATTAAAAAAAATATTCTTATTGGAAGGGAAATAGCAACAGAATCTCAAATTGAAATGGCTTTGAGAATAAGCTGCCTTGAAGAATTTGTTTCAAGTTTACATAATGGAATAGAAACAGTTGTGGGCGAAAGAGGAATGAATCTGAGTGCCGGACAAATCCAGAAAATCGCAATTGCCAGAGCAGTTATAAAAGATGCTCCAATTCTAATACTTGATGAGGCTACTTCTTCAATAGATATTTTATGCGAAGAGGAACTCGTTTTTAGACTAAGGGAATATTCAAAATTAAAAACAGTTATTTTTGCGGCACACAGAGGCGGTGTTTTTAAGAATGCTGACAAAATAGTTGATTTGGACAACTTAATAAGATGATTATAAAGATAATTAAAATTATCCTTCCTTACTGGAAGTGGATGCTTCTCGGGCTTTTTTTAATGCTGCTGACAATAGGTAGTTCAGTAGGCCTTATGACTGTTGGAGCAATTCTGATTACGATTGCGGCAAGCCAGCCTTTTATAGCAACTCTGCAGCTGCCAATTGTAGGAGTTCGTTTTTTTGGTACATCAAGGGGATTTTTCAGGTATTTTGAAAAGCTCGTAACCCATAATGCTGTTTTCAAACTATTAAAAGAGTTCAGGTGTTATTTTTATAGAACCACTGAGCCTTTTGCCCCATCAATTCTATATAAATACAGCAGCGCTGATTTGCTTAGACGACTTGTTGTTGATATAGAAAGTCTTGATAATATTTATTCTAGATTTATTCTTCCCGTTACGGCACTTTTAGCAACAGTTATAATCCTTTGTTTTTTTCTTTTCTTCAATTTTAAATTAGTGCTCACCCTGATATTAGCTTTAGCTTTGACTGGTCTGATAGTGCCGTATATTGCTTATTTAATTTCAAGGAAATATGCGTATAAACTTTCCGTAATACAAAAAATAATGGCAATTGAAAATTTGGATTTGATCAGGGGTTTTAATGATATAGAAATGTTTTCTCAGGAAAAACAATATACTGATAAGCTTTTTGGCTTAAGCAGAGAACTTATAAAATTCAAAAGCTTAATAATCACTATAAATTCATCTGCTGAAGCTTTGATGAATTTGATGTTTTCATTGGAATTGGCGATGGTTATTTATTTTATGATTACAGATTCATACAGCATTATTACAGTAGCATCTGCAGTTGTTGGAACTATGGCTCTTTATGAAGTTATACAAGCATCAGGTTTAGCTTTTCAAAAATTATCTTCGACTATTGAATCAGCTTCCAGAGTTTTTGAAGTTACTGAAGGCAAAAGCCATTTTCCGGATCTTCAAATTCATAATTCCCCTTATCCTAATAGTTCTGAAATTATATTCGATAATGTTACATTCAGATATTCTGGTACAGAAAGTTTTCAATTACTGAATATAAATTTAAAAATTGCTGAGAATGAATGTGTTTTAATCATTGGTCCAAGCGGCTCTGGTAAGTCAACAATTGGATCGCTTTTGATGGATTTCTATCAGCCTAGTTCGGGAAAAATTACTTTAGGAGAAGTTAACACTAGTGATATCGGACAGTATAAATTGACAGAATATATTTCACTTTGTGAACAGAGAAGCCATATATTTAACGATACAGTTTATGAAAATCTCAAAATTTCTGCAGATGATATTTCTGAAGATCAACTGCAAAAAGCTCTTACCCTTTCAATGTGCGATAATTTTTTATCAGTTCAGAATTTAAAGAAAATTAATTGTGCTAATTTGAGCGAAGGACAAAAGAAAAGGATTGCCATTGCACGGACAATTCTTGCTGACAAAGAAATAATGATTTTTGATGAACCCTTTGCAAATCTCGATGAAAAAACAGCTTTTAGTTTATCTCAGAATTTGCTTAATATGAAAAAAAATAAAAGTATTGTGATAATAACTCATGTTTTCCCGAAATCCTATGAAAATGCAGATAGAATATTTCTTATTAATCAAGGAAAAATTGAAGCTGAAGGAACTCCTGCCGACCTTGAAGCAAATAAGAATGGTTTTTATTTAAAGTTACGAAATTATTTCAGGGATTATTGAGAAAATTGAGAAAAAAACCATTTCCCCAGTTCTTGTTTTTCTTCCCTTGTAGGTGGAATTTTAAGAGCTCCTTCTACTCGTTCTACAGTCATTGTTTTATTTTTATTATCACATCCTATGATGATTATAGATTCGTAATCTCCACCTTCCCATACAGCTTCTTCGGGCCAGTTTGATTTAGCAGAGTAACCGGAGGTAATTCTAAGGTTTTTTATCAAATCATTTATTACTTCATGACTCCAACAGACAAGTATTGTTTTACCATTAAGATATTCCTGTTCAGTAATAAGTTGTGCCATTTCCTTATACTCATCTTTTCTGTAAGGGATCTGAAGCAAGTCATCCGGAGTATCTGCTTTATGTTCATAAATCCATGTCACCAGTGGTGATACTGTTTGAATATGCCTTACGCTTTGAGCCATTTTATGCTCTGCTTTTGCGTAATAAGGGTCACATGCAAAAATATAGTTTGGATATGGTATTTTCTTTGCTCCCTGGAGTGTCTCTATATAATATTTTAAAAATACAGAACTTCTAATCATTCCTTCTTTTGAAAGAGAAGGCCCCAGTTCCTCTTTTCTGGCAGGGACATAATAACCGTCTCCATGCCTGATTATGATAATGTGTTCCGGCATGGCAAGAGAAGAGATGGACAAAAGAAAAAGAGAGATGAAAATCAAATTTTTCATAAGTTATTTAAATAAATTTAATGGTTTGTCTCTATGATATAAAATTTTATAGAAATGGCAATCATCCAGATTCTTATTATCTGAAAATTGTCTTTTCTTTTATGTAAAGATAAAGTAGATGCGATTTATATTACTTATGAGAATTATAGAAATGGATAATAACAAATTTTATATGCAAATGGCAATAGATCTTGCCAAAGAAGGCTGGGGTAGAACTAATCCCAATCCTCTTGTAGGAGCTGTGATTGTTAAAAATGACAGAATTATAGGCAAAGGATATCACAAAGCATTTGGAAGTTCGCATGCGGAAATAGAAGCCATAAAGAGCATTTCAGAAGATCCTTCAGGAAGCACTATGTATGTTAATTTAGAGCCATGCTCTCATTACGGCAGGACGCCTCCTTGCGCTGATGCTTTGGTAAAAGCCAGATTCAAAAAAATTGTTATCGGGATGGTTGATCCAAATCCTCTGGTTTCCGGCAAAGGTATTGCAATTCTGGAAAAAAACGGAATTGAAGTTATTTCAGGAGTGATGGAAAAAGAAGCAAAGAAACTAAATGAAATATTTAGTAAGTACATAACAAGGAAAAAACCTTTTGTAATCATAAAGAGCGCCATGACCCTTGACGGTAAAATTGCTTCAAAAACCGGCGATTCAAAATGGATTTCCAATGAAGCTTCAAGGCAATATGTTCATTCTATTCGTGACAGAGTTTCCTCAATAATGATTGGAATAAATACAATCATACATGATGACCCATTACTTACTACAAGATTAAAAAACAAAGAAGGGAAAGACTCGATAAGAATTGTTATCGATAGCAAAGGCAGGCTGCCTTGTGACGCAAAAATTATCAGAAGTTCAAAAACCGCACCATTAATACTTGTTCTGGCAGAGACTCCATCAGAGGAAAAAGCTTTAATGTTTCAAGCAAACAATATTAAAGTTATTGTTTGCCCTGGAAGGAATGGAAGAGTTGATTTGTCCATGCTTATGGATGAACTCTATAAACTTCAGATTGACAGCATCCTAATTGAAGGTGGAGGAACTTTGAACTATTCATCTCTTGAATCGGGAATAGTCGATAAAATTATGTTGTTTATTTCTCCAAAGATAATAGGAGGCACAGAAGCTATTACAGTATTTGAAGGAAAGGGAAAAGAGAGGATAAATGAGGCTTTTTCACTTAAAAACATTGAGTTTAAGACTTTTGAGGATGATATTCTAATCGAAGGTTATCTTTAGGAGAATGAAATGTTTACAGGAATAATAGAAGAGCTGGGAATATTCAATTACCTAAAAAGCTCTGAAAAATTAGTTACTACCTCTGTTTCATGTACTGAAATTCTAAAAGGATTGAAAATAGGAGACAGCATAGCTGTTAATGGAGTATGCCTTACGGTGAGTTTTTTTGATTCATCTTCGTTTATAGCTGATGTTATGCCCGAGACACTTAATAAAACAAATCTTGGAAAACTAAAACCCGGTAGCTGTGTAAATCTTGAGAAAGCCCTTTTGGTTTCGGACAGATTAGGTGGACATTTTGTCAGTGGACACATTGATGGAGTCGCTTATATCTGCGAAAAAAAAAGTGATAGAAACGCCATAATTATAACTTTTAGTACCTCAAAAGAACTGCTTAGATATATGGTTCAAAAAGGATCAGTTGCCATTGATGGAGTTAGTTTAACTATAGCATTTATAGATAGAATTTTTTTTGGAGTTTCTTTGATACCGTTAACCGCTAAGCTCACCACACTGGGATATAAAAATATTGGTGATGAAGTTAATATAGAATGCGATATTATTGGCAAATATATTGAAAAGTTTTTAACTGAAAAACCTTATGCTTCTGAATCAAAGATAACGCAGGGGTTTTTAAAAGAACATGGATTTGCCTGATTTTAAAGAGGTTACTTATGAAGTTCAATAGTATTGAAGATGCTGTTAAAGACATACACAATGGGAAGATGGTTATTGTCATTGACGACGAAGACAGGGAGAATGAGGGTGACCTTATAATGGCAGCTGAAAAAGCTACTTCCGAAGCAATTAATTTTATGGCAAAGTATGGAAGAGGAATGATTTGCGTGCCTATCACTTTGGAAAGATCCAATCTTCTGGGTCTTAACAGGATGATAGAAAAAAATGAAGATAAATATTGTACGGCTTTCACAGTAACTGTTGATCATATTTCAACAAGAACAGGGATATCTGCCCATGAACGAGCTTTGACTGCCAGAGAACTGGCAAACCCTGTGGCGAAAGCATCTGACTTCAAACGCCCAGGGCATATTTTCCCATTGATTGCAAAACGCGGAGGGGTTCTTGAAAGAACCGGCCATACTGAAGCAGCAATAGACCTGGCAATAAAAGCAGGATTAACCCCGGCAGGAGTTATTTGCGAAATTATGAATGAAGATGGTACGATGGCAAGAACTTCCCATCTTATTGAATTTGCTCATAAACATTCCCTTAAAATAATTACTATTGAAAGACTTATTGAATATAGAAAAAAAAGCGAAAAACTCGTAAGAAGAGTAGCCGAAGCTGATATGCCTACCAAACATGGCCCATTCAGAATTATCGGATACGAAAATGTAATCAATGGTGAACATCATGTAGCTTTAGTCAAAGGGGATATAAGCCCATCAAAGGAACCTGTGCTTGTAAGAGTTCATTCAGAATGTTTAACAGGCGATGCGTTTCATTCACTTAGATGCGATTGCGGAGACCAACTCGATGCAGCATTGTCCAGGATAAATAAGGAAGGCAAAGGAGTTCTTCTATATATGCGTCAGGAAGGGCGAGGAATTGGTTTGATCAATAAAATCAGAGCTTACTCTCTTCAGGATCACGGAAGAGATACAGTTGAAGCAAATGTTGAACTTGGTTTCCCTGCTGATTTAAGAGAATATGGCATTGGAGCGCAAATACTTTATGATTTGGGAATAAGAAAAATTCGGGCGCTTACTAACAACCCCAAAAAAATCATCGGATTAAACGGTTATGGCCTTGAAGTAGTAGAGAGAATTGCTTTACAGGAAGGTAAAAATGAAGCTAATTATAAATATCTCAAGACAAAAAAAGACAAGATGGGGCATATGCTTGAACTTCAGTAAGAAAAGAAGTTATCAACAAGTTATTAACAATACTAAAAAGGTATAAATTATGGCAGTAAAAGTTAATCAGGCAAATCTCATCGGAAAGAATTTAAAGGTATGTATAGTTGTAGGCAGATTTAACGAATTTATCAGCAGTAAATTACTTGGAGGAGCCATTGATAGTCTAATAAGGCATGGAGTAGATGAAGAAGAAATAGAAGTAACCTGGGTCCCAGGTTCTTTTGAAATCCCTTTTATAGCAAAGAAAATTGCGGAAACAAAAAAATTTGACGCAATTATATGTCTTGGAGCTGTTATTCGTGGCTCGACTCCACATTTTGATTATGTTTCTAATGAAATGTCAAAAGGTATTGCAAAAGTATCTCTTGACTCTGGCATTCCAGTTATATTTGGAGTGCTGACGACTGATAATATTGAGCAGGCTATTGAAAGAGCAGGAACAAAATCAGGCAATAAAGGCTATGACGCGGCTGTAACCGCAATCGAAATGGCAAACCTTGTAAAAATTCTGTAATTCTTTGCCAAACAAATAAAAAGAAATATTTATTTTAAAAGGGTTCAATCTGAATACTTTTTAACAAATAGTGTTGAGACAAAAGCTATTGCACTCAATACCAAAATTGATAGATAAAAAAATTCAAAAGTCTGACTTTGCCCTTTGAAAGCTGAAGCTACTATTATTGGAAAGAATGAAGCAATGAGCATTGAAAAATTATAAGCTGATGCAACTCCTGTATACCTTGTCCTCGTAGGGAAATTTTCTGCCAGCATCGGATAATATGACCCTGCCATGATTGATATGACCAGTTGATAGCTTACCATAAAAAGGATAAGCTCTCCAATGGTGTTTATAGTTTGAACCGATAATGCAGGGTAAGCTAAAATCAGAATCAACAAAAGTGCGGCTCTATAAATTATTTTTTTGCCTATTCTATCTCCAATAAATCCAAATATAGGAACAAGCACCACCGAAGCTGCATATCCTATAAGACTTGCCATAAATACATCTGAAGGTTTGCAGTTATTTACAGCAATAAATATTGAGGGCAAAACAAGATAAGAAAGTATCAGGATAGAAGGCAGGATGAGAATTCCTATGCCGCTGAAAAAACTTTTAGCGAAAATTTTTAAATCCATTGGATGCCTATTCTTTATTTCTGCTACGAATGAAGGGGTTTCAATTGTATTTTTTCTTATGTAAAACACGCAGAAAGCCAATAAGCCTCCCAAAATAAACGGAATTCTCCATCCCCAACTCTGCATTGCTTCATTAGGCAAGTTAGAAGACAAAAGATATATAACACCATTGCCAAACAACACTCCAATTGTGATCATCGATGTCATTATAGCACAATTAAGCCCCTTGTAATTTTTGCCGGTATGTTCAGAAATAAATGTTAAAGCACATGGAAGTTCCGCTCCAAAAAGAATGCCTTGAAAGAGTCTGAGAATGATAAAAAGAATGGAAGCAAATACTCCTCCGAAAGAATTCTGATATGTAGGCAAAAATCCCATTGTCATAGTTACTATCGCCATCAGAAACATAACTTCCACGAGAATTTTTTTTCTTCCGTATCTATCCCCAAGAATTCCAAAAATAATTCCTCCTAGAGGTCTTACGATATATGCAATAGCAAAAACCAGATACGAGCTTATAAGGGATACAATTTTGTCATGTGAAGGGAAAAAATGGTAACTGATATATGAAATGAGGAGCGCGTAAATCGTAAAATCATAATATTCCAGCCCCGAGCCTATCGAAGCTAGAATAGTACTCTTTTTTATTTTCATCTGCCTTTTTTCTTTTTGAGCAAATCAATGATTTTTTTTGAAATCGAAAAATCATGAGGCAGACTTTTTTCGGACAAAATATTGGAAATATACTTTTGAAGTCTTAGATTCCTGATAATTACTGAGAAAGCCAGAGGGGAAATCAGCCTATTTGTAAATAATGATTTTGCCGTATTATATGATTTAAAATAAGGCTTAATTTTTTCTGTTATAGTTTTATTGTAAAGCTCTGATGATGAGATGTGCCCTAATCTAAAAGACTCTAAAATGCTGCTTCCGGCTCTAATCCCTGTTTCAAGGGCTTTTCCTACTCCCTGGCCTGTAAAAGGATATGTGGATGAAATAGTTTCTCCTACAAATAAAACATTTCCATATGACATCTTACTATAATTTATCAGTCCACTCCTGAGGAATGCTCCTTTTGGAGCTTCTTCCCAAGCACCTTCAGTCCCAAATTCTTTGTTAAGTTTCTCAATGTGATTTAAAAGCACTTTTTTAAGGTCTGTTTTTGGTGAAGTACATTCAAAACCGCAGCCAACATTGTAAAATCCATCTTTCATTGGAAAAACCCAGATATATCCTTTTCTAGTCAGGCTGAAAAATATAGCTCTTGGGAATGTTATGTCCCATTTCGCGCTGTAGTAGCCCCTGTAGGCAACTGCATCAGGCTGTTTAAATGGAATATTTCTGAGTGTATATAGGCATTTATCGTTCTGGCAACCTATAGAGATAACAACATAAGAACATGTAAAAGTCAAAATCTTATTGGTAAAAGGTTCAAGAAAATCAACCTGGTATTTATTTTCTTCTTCGCGTATTTCGCCATTAAAAAGTAATTGCCTGAATTGACAGTTTGCGTTCGTCATTACTTTTCTATTGAGTATGCTGCTAAGTTCTCCTCTCTGAAGAGTAATAACTTCTGAATCTAATGAGAAATGGGTTTTGTTATTGAATGGATAAAGGTCTATATGACTCATCATATGCCCTTTTTTCCTGACTTGTTCCATAATCCCAAGTTCAGTCAGACATCTGATAGAGTCTCCGGTCAATGCATCACCGGAAACTTTATCTATGGGCGAATTCTCTTTATCAACGATAAGAAGTTTAAAATTAAGATTATGTCCAAGGGTTATAGCTGCAGCAGTTCCAGCCGGTCCTGCTCCAATAATTATAGCATCGAAAAAATTATCTGACTCTATATTCATAAGGCAAAATGTTTATAACTTTTTAGAAAAATACACCCTGATATTTGGAAATATCAAATAGTTTAGAAACAAGGCATGGGATATTTTGCAATGAAAGTTTTAACTTCTAAAGCAATTTTTGCAAGTTCTAACTCATTATCCATAGCTCCTACTGCCCTATCAATCCATTTAGCTATTACTGCCATATCTTCTTCTTTAAGTCCTCTTGTGGTAATTGCAGGAGTCCCGATTCTTATTCCGCTTGTAACAAATGGTTTTTCCGGGTCAAATGGAATCATGTTCTTATTAACTGTTATTCCGGCCTTGTCTAAAGCTATTCCTACAGCTTTACCTGTAGCTTTCTTAGGTCTTAAATCAACCAGCATAAGATGATTGTCGGTTCCTCCAGAAACAATTCTAAAGCCGCAATCAGTAAGTCCTTTGGAAAGACTCTTTGCATTTGTTATAACTTGTTTCTGATAATTTTTAAATTCCGCTGACATTGCTTCATGGAGGCATACTGCTTTAGCGGCAATGACATGCATTAAAGGGCCTCCCTGCATTCCAGGAAATACTTTTGAATTGACATCTTTTATATATTTTCCCTTACAAAGAATAAGTCCGCCTCTTGGGCCTCTTAGAGATTTGTGGGTCGTCGTCGTAACAATATCTGCGTAAGGAACAGGACTAGGGTGTAATCCTGCTGCGACTAATCCTGCGATATGAGCCATATCTACAAAGAGTTTTGCTCCTACTTTATCTGCAATTGAACGCATCCTGGCAAAGTCGATTATTCTTGGATATGCACTTGCTCCTGCAAGAAGCATTTTAGGTTTATGCTCCAGAGCAAGTTCTTCGAGATGTTCATAATCGATTGTTTCGGTCTCTTTAGAAACTCCGTAAGGGACAATTTTATAGAACATTCCGCTAAAATTAAGAGGGTGCCCATGGGTAAGATGTCCGCCATGCGCAAGATCCATGGAAAGAACTGTGTCTCCAGGAGAGACTAATGTATAGTAGGCCGCCATATTTGCCTGGCTTCCTGAATGAGGCTGTACATTTGCAGCTTCAGCTCCAAAAAGTTTGCAGGCTCTTTCTATAGCAAGACTTTCTACTTTATCAACAAATTCACATCCGCTATAATATCTTTTTGCAGGATAACCTTCTGCGTATTTATTGGTAAGTACGCTTCCCTGGGCTGCTCTAACAGCTGTGCTCGCAAAATTTTCAGATGCTATTAGTTCAATGCCGTCGGTTTGTCTTCTGTTTTCCTCATCTATGAAAGAGGCTATTTCAGGATCAACAGATCTTACTGCAGCTATTTCGTCGTAAGAATTTTCTTCTATCTTTTCAATCCTTTTTAAATGGCGGGCTTCTTTGGAGAATGGGGTTTCCAGCCATATTTTGCAAAGATCAAGGGCTTTTTCCTTATTTATATAATCTGCAGGAAGAACAAGCACATTAGAGCAGTTATGTTCTCTGCTTTTTGTCGCAAATCCTTCATTGGAACAAAGAGCTGCCCTTACATAGTTGAAACGATTAGCATTAATAGTCATGCCTACACCGCTTCTGCATATAAGAATTCCCCTTTCATTTAGTCCGAGAGAAATTCTCTTTGCGAGAGATGATGCGTAATCGCAATAATCATCTTGAGGGTCAAATGACCTAGGACCAATATCATTTATTTTATAGCCTTCTTCCTGAAGTTTTTTTACTAGAAAATCTTTCATTTCCAGCCCACCATGATCCGTCGAAATCAAAATTTCCTTGCTCTTATCCATACAATCTTCAATCTTTTTCATATCAACTGCTCTCCTTAAGTTAATATAATCCTACAATTCTTTTTCAATTATATCATAAAATGCATAAAGATATTTTTTCATTTCGGAAAAACACTCTTCATAAAGACTTGCTTCTCCGCCAAAAGGATCTGATATAGAAATCCTATTAAGCGAATATTCGCTTAATAGCTTCATTTCAGGTTTCCTGTCAAAACTATAAGAAATTTTTTTGATATCATCAAGATGCGATTGCGTCATAGCAATTACAATGTCAGCCCATTTAATATGTGAAGAAGTTAATTTCTGGCTTCTATGAGATGAAGCATCTATTCCATGCTTTTTAAGTATAGATAATGTATTTTCAGATGCGGGCATCCCATCAATAGCTCCTATTCCGGCAGACTGAATATTAATTTTATAAAGAGTTTTTCTTTTTATACACAAATCTTTGAAAAACCATTCAGCCATTGGACTTCTGCAAGTATTGCCTGTACAAACAAATAAAATATTCATATCTCTATCTCATTCCAGGTGCAACATTCTCCAGACTCTGTAGAATTCGGTGGATCCCCAGGCCTGAGCATCGCAACCTTTTTGCTTGTGAGGGTAACTGCCGTCAACTATTTCAGGAAGATGCCCAAGGCAGCCAAGATTGAATAAGTAGGAAGAAGATGAAAGAACACTGACTGCGTGAGCTAGTCCTCTATGTCCATAAACCTTGTAGTATGCTTCAGAATATGAAGGAAATGTCCAAGTCCATGCTGTGCCATTATGATATGCAACTTTACGCTGCGTATCTTCATTTCCGGAATAATAATGGCAATATGGTGAAAAAGGATCGTTAAGAAGCTTGTTATTATTATCATACACAGGCAACTGAAATCGTACTGTTCTGTCTGCAAGACTTCTTATGGCTCCAGGCACAAGAAGATCGTAGGAAACATCGAGAATGCTCTTTGACAGTTCGATTTCTCCGTCAAGAGCGCCAAGAGTTATGGCGAAAAGCTGGTTATTTCGGATATGGTCGTCTGCTTCAGCCTCAGCAGCAGGCTTAAATCCATCACAGTGCAGGCAGTCAGAAAGATATTTTCGGCCTGTTTTCTGACCTATTGTATTATAATAATCTATAATGAAATATTTATATATAGAATCTTTTACTTGTCTGGCTTTTACTTCCCAGTCATGTTTACCACTACAGTCAATTTCAGATAGGAAATTTAAAGAAAAATACCAGAGAGCCTGTATTTCTATAGGATACCCTTCCCTAGGAGTGCCAGCTGGGTAATTCGTATCCATCCATGTGAAGTGAGGAGGACTGTATACGAGCATTGAATCAGCATCAACTCTTATACCGTTTTGAGTTCCATCAATATAGTTGATAGCTATTGATTTCAGCGCATCAAAAAGAGTTTTTTCTCCATTTACCTTTTCAGATAAAATAGAATCATCTCCGGCAATTTTCAGGTAGTCGCTGCATCCTACAAAAAACCATAGCTGAGCATCAGAAGTATCTCGATTCCCTACAATTTCTCCATGAATAATATTAGGAAGAGTTCCATTTTCTTCATATTTGCCAAATTGAAGAAGAATTTTCCTTACATCATCTTTAAATCCTGCGCTAAGCAGTCCTCTAACGCAAATCAGAGTATCTCTGCCCCAATCTGTAAACCATGGATACCCTGCAATAACTGTTTTAAGTGCATCGCGCTTTACGACATATTTCTTAATTGTTCTGGGCAGAAGATGGTTTACTGAGTTATCTGATGCTTCAAGAAGATATTTGAAATTAATATATATCTGAGTTTCAATTTCATCATTATCCTCCTGGGTCAGGAAATTTGATCTGATTTCAGATTCTTCTCCTCCAAAAATATCAATATGGAAGAATCCTGGACTGTAGAGATCGGATGTCCATTGCATTCCTCTGTCGCGTTCAACTTCATGTTCGATATTATATAAAAACTCTGAGGCTCTTTTGAAAACGCCTTTTGTTGTAAATATTTTGAGTTTTCTTTCCTGTACTGGTTTAAAAATAAAACTCTTTATATTGCAGGTAACTGAATTTTCCCATTTATTTCTAATGTCTTCATCAATTTTAGTATCGGCATGGAAACCTCTGTCTTCAATATCAGGCCTTATAATCAGATGGATTTGTTCTTGATCTGAAACATAAGAAGAAGCTTTTAGCAAAGGATGTCTATAGAGATAGAGGGAGACTGAGTTATTGTAATTGTGCATGATTACAGCCAAGCTGATATCCACATAAAGACTATTGCCCACAGGCGCATGGAAAGTCCATGTCCCGCCTCCGTCAACATTTAATTTGAAGCTTTCAAGGTTATCTATATTTAGTTCGACTGATCTTCCCTGATGTTGCACCCATGCTCTGAATCTTGTCAGCATGATATGCCTGTCTACAGGGACATCAGAATTGGGATTAGCAGCAAGAAATGCTTCATATTTTGAATTTATTTTATTCCATTCCAAAGCTATATGGGACATACCTCCTCTTGAATTAGTATCAAGAAATGTCCCTGAAAAATTCCTTATTTCCTTGTTTGTCAGAGTAGTCTTCAGCATATGAACATCCGTTGCCAGATAAATAATTTCAGAAGTACTTCTTATTGTTTTTCCCTGTCCATAAACTGAAATTGTAAATTTATGCTTTTTATGGTCATTAAGTTTGAGCTTGGGTGGAGTGATTATAAAGAAATATTCTCCATTTGAACATCTGTGGCTTCCCCTATACTGAAGGACTTTTTTATCATTTCCAAGTGTAAATCTGAATCTATGGGGAGCTTTGATTATGACAAGGTGGTTTGGAGGGACGATAAAAGATCTGCTAGAATCATTAGGCCATGTCCAATGAACCATTGGAACAGGTTCATCTTTATCAAAAAGGGATTGTGTAAAGTGCTCGGGATCATTTAAATATTTTGTTTCAATGCCATTTATATCTAACCCGGAAATTACAATTGTCTCATTTCTCCATCTGAGAAGATCCAAAGCGCTTGCCCTGCCTCTTTGAAGCTCAATACCGTCTGGAACTAGTATGTTTTTCATTTCCGATTCTTTTACTTTTATAAAATCATCTTTGTTTGGACAGAGACAATAGACATCGCCAGGTTTCAAGTTGACTACAGAATATGTTCCCAAAGGAGTTTCAGAAATCATGTCTAATAAGAAATCACTTTCCAGTTCTTGAAGATTGAATTCACTCAAATCGACTAAGAGCGAAGATTTACAGTCCAAATTTATTAGAATAAGAAGTTTAGATTTAGCCAGCCTGGAACTTCTGATAAATATCAATAGCGAATCTTTCTCAGAGGCAATGAATTTTATCGTAGAGTCTCTGTAAAATGCTTTATGAGATATAAGGATAGCATTTATTCTTCTGATAAAAGCATTCTGGTTTTCTCTCGATCCCCAATTTAGAGCTGACGCTTCATGAACATCGATTTTTTCTTTGGCAAACCATTCGACTCCGTTTGTAAATCCGAATCCGCCGTTATCTGAGAGAAGAGCGCATAATCCAGTTCTCATTCTTGCATAAGTATTTGATGTAGCAGCAAGTCTTGCATTGTCATGAGTCTCAGCATAATGAACCATTATTCCGTCTGACTGGCTTGTTTTATGAGCTATTTTTGAAATATAATCCTGAATTTGCCATTTTGTGTAGTTTTGGAAAAGTTCCGAATAAGCCCAGTTCATATTGGCTCTGTTAAGTAGATCTACAGTTATTTTGGGATCGCCTCCAAGTCCTTCAAGGAGGAAAATCGTATCAGGATATTCGTTTCTGACTTTTGCAATTATATAAAGCCATGCTTCATATGGTATCATGTATCCTGCATCACATCTGAAGCCATCGACTCCGCGGGAGGACCATGTAAGAAACATTTCTGCAAGATATTCCCATAGTTCAGGGTGAATGTGGTTAAGCTCTGTAAGATCACCCCATGTAACGCCCCATGCGCCTGGAGATATTATTTTCCCGTCTGCTTCTCTAAGAAGCCATTCAGGATGTTCTTCATGAAGTTTTGCTGCCCATCCTACATGATTTATAGCTACATCAATAATCAGTTTTGCATTTCTTTTGTGAATGGCATCAACAAGTTCGATAAACTGTTCTAGAGGAGTCGCTTTCTTGTCAAATTCAGCCAAAGAAGGATCTATATCAGTAAAATCCAAAGAGGCATAAGGACTTCCGTATCTTCCCATTCTGGCAAAAACCGTAGGGGTGGGATTAATTGGAAGTAAATGTATAATTCTACAGTTTAGGTTTTCTATAATAAAATCAAGTTCTTTAATAAGATCCCTAAAAGTTCCTGAAGGAGGAATTATGGTAAAATTATATTTATCATATTTACTCATTTCCTCTATAGTAAACCCATTTATAGGCTTTGATTTAGAATAGTATTTATTCGGACCGAATTGTCTGGGAAACGCACAATAGATGCTATTTGCACAACAGTATTCTGCAGGTTCTACATTTACAGAAACATTGCCTCCTATAGGCCATATTGCATCTGTTTCATTTTCAGGTATAAAAAAGGTAATTGCTTCGAAGTGTCCCACTTCAACGAGTGCAAGATGAATATTATATTCTTTTTCGTTAAGCGGGATCATAGGAATATCATACCAGTCCTGACCGCATAAAGGTTTTTCATCTTTTACACGATGTATAATTTCTTTGCGTTTAACAGAAGCTCTTCCGATATTAGTCCTTAGGAATGCTCTTCCATCATAATGCTGGTCTAAGGTAAGTCTAAATAGAATACTATCTCCTCTGAAATAGAGTTTATGCTCTCCTGTGTTAGGGCTCTGGGTTAATCGAACCATTTTCCCTCCTGAAATAGTTTGCAATCTTGTATACAAATTACAGATTATAGCTTGAGCTTCAATAAAATAAATTGCCCTTTGCTTTTATGAATAGATATATTAAGAATTTTCTTTCAATAGGATTTTTTACAAGTTTTATTGTTCTTTTTTTGTTTATATACTATCCGGCACTAGGAAAAATATCATTAAATAAAGGATTTGAACAGAAAGATAAAAAAAATGAAGATTCAACTTTTGTTCTAAAAGGTTATGCTCCTGAAGAAAGTAAATGGATAGAATTTAAAATTCCTGCTGCTTCCAGGCGCATAAAGATTACATCGAATGCAACTTTTTATTTCAATCCAAGAGAAAAATCATTTCCATACTCAATAAACTACGAAATACTTGATAAGTCAGGGAATATTCTCCTTTCAAATACTTATTTTCAGTTAGGAAAAATTAATTTGTACAAGGGAAAAGGCTCAAATAGGATTTTATCTGAACCCTTTTTAATAGACGGAAATGCTTATTTAACAAAAAATAGCGACATCGTTATTCCCTTGCAGAAAATAAACAATGCTGTTGTATTGAAAGTAAGATGGATCAAATCAGATGCTTTTTCCGGAAAAATTATAATCAGAGCTTCAAAAATGAATGAATTTTCAGAAAAAAAACATGAAAGCTATTGGATGAGGATAACTGAAGGGAAAAAGAAAGAATTAGCCCAGAACAGCATTTTCCCTTTTCAAGAATTAAAAACTGAAGAAATTGAGAATATTCTTTCTTCGAAATGGAAATATTTAACGCTGATTCCAAAAGAAGAGAATGTGAATTATGGATGCAGGATAGGAACAATCCCTAGAATTGCATTAAAGCTATTGCGCATTTCCAGAGTTCAAATGGACAGCTCTGAGGATAAAAAAATAAAATCTGAAATTTTCAGACTCTATCTGCAAAGTGCAGGAGGAGTATTTAAAATCCCTAGCCTGAAAAATATAAAAAAAGCTGAGGCTCTTTTTCAAGATATTTTTAATCAAAATAAAATCACAAATGAAACAATAAATAAATTTGCAGAACTTGGGTTTGACCTGAAAGAAATAAAGAAGAAAAATAATTATTACATAGTTGTTCATGAAAAAGAAGGCCATAAACAAGGGAAAGGATTCTATATTTTCTGCAGGAATTCGAAAATTAAAAACTGCTCTCTCGAAATCCCGCATAGATTTTTTGATGATCAAACCGGCATAATCGGTTTCAAAATGTTAGTCACTGGAAATTTTTCTGCTGCTGCATGGAATACTGTCCACAGATACCAGACACCAAACAATATGACCGGTTCTTCAGATATGGCTCATAACAAACGATCTTATTTTCACGCATTTACTCAAGCGTTCAGAAAAAGCAATGATGCTAATGTCCTGCTTCAATTGCATGGCTTTAATGGACATAGGCATAATTTAGGAAAAGATTTTCCCTGTGTAATTCTTAGTGAGGGGAAAAATGAATCTAATGTTAAATTCCTTGATCTCAGCAATATCATAAAATCTATAATTAAAATACCTGTATTTATATATCCTATTGACAATAAAATAGAAGAATTATCAGCGCAGGGGAATATTGCTGCTGCAGATTTTCTGAAATCGAAAACGCAAAAGATTTTTGTACATTTCGAAATGAATAAACTCTTAAGAGATAAATTTATAGCTGATAAAGCGTTTCTAAAATATTTTTCAATTACCTTGAATAATGCTGCAGGAAAAATTAATGAATAACGAATTAATTTTTAACTTCAAAAAAAGCCAGCCTCTCATATGGTACTGCCTTTCTGCCAAAGAACTGAAAATTATTAAAAAAATAAAACCTGAAAAATTAGAAAAGTATTTGACAGAGATAGTCAAAGATAGCTCTGATTCAAAAAAAATATCCTTCGTATTCAGATTTATCCCTTCCATCCAAAATTTTCCAAACCATGATGCATTTATTCTGAAAGGAATTAATCTGCTTAACAACTCAAAATCTATTAGGATTAAATCTAGTGTACTATACTACCTTACTAAGGTTAACTTAAATAACTTTCATTCATTTCTTTTGACAAATACTTTTGCAGCGCTGATACTTGACAATACTAATAATTTCCAACTTGCCTTCATGGCACTTGTCCTTTTGAAAAATATCGATGCCGATCGATTCTTAAAGGTTTGCGGCAAAATTTTGCTCATTGACGAAACTAAGATGATTTTTCACAAGAAGAAAGTTGCGTCTTTGCTGATGGATATGCATTTGAACAATAAATACGCGACAGAAATGCTTGAACAGCTTTTTAATGAAAACATTCCTTTTGTTCAGAAGGGAATAGCCGAAAATTTACATCTTCTGAACAATCATAATGAAATTTTGAAATGGTTAAACAGAATTTATTCAGAATCTGAAAATGGCGTAATTTGTACTGCAATAAGAAGCATTTTATCAGTACATGTTTCTGATGGTAATTTTAAAGCAATTCTGAATATTCTGAAAAAAACCAACACTGAAGTTCAGTTATTTAGCATTGAAACACTGACTGAATTTTTCATTAGATTAAAAAAATCAGATAAAGAACGATTCTTTATATTACTTGAAGCGGCAGTCCCATTGATGGAAGAGCTCTTCGAAAAAACCAGCAACGATTCTGTCTGCAAGGCATTGAAGCTGTCATTGGAGAGGCTTTGGATTGAAACCAATGATTCAGCTTCAGAAATATTTTTAAAACTTAAAAATTTACTCAAAAAAAAGAGAAGAACCAAAAAAATAGAAATTCCGCTTCATCTCATCTCTTCCTGTAATGAAGAAACTTTAGGCAGGGTTTTAGCTGTAATAGCGCAGGAAGATTTTTGCATTCAACTTATAAAATCAGTTTTCGGGAAATTTTATTTGGTCAAAGATGCTTTTTTCAAATTCAGGTTATGGAGGTTTTTACACGAATTAAGACATTCATCTACTTCAAAAAGACAGAGCTGGAAAAACACTGTAGGCAGACATTTTATCGGGAGAAACAGGGCGGCATCGTCAATATTAGCTGAACAAGCTAAGACAGATGTTCCTGGAGAAAACATTTTAAATGACAGCATACCA
Organism: Lentisphaerae bacterium GWF2_38_69; assembly: GCA_001803205.1. Taxonomy (GTDB): domain Bacteria; phylum Verrucomicrobiota; class Lentisphaeria; order Victivallales; family GWF2-38-69; genus GWF2-38-69. The sequence continues at coordinate 84,114 of MHBE01000032.1, forward strand.
GCTTCAATTCCTATGATAGATGATTTTATTTCCGCTTCGGAATCATCCGAAGATTATAAAATATTTTCACCTGAAGGAATAACAATAATAAAGCCGCCAGAGAGCATATTTAAAAAGCTCTATGCCGAATTAAATGTCGCATGGAATTTCAATAAACTCTCAAATTTGAGAAATTCAGCTGAAAATTCTTATATTTGCAGTTTCAGAAAACTTGGATTTCAAGTTAATATTGTGCCTTATTCCTCTGACAAAATATTTTCTTCCTTGCCAGGCCGGCTCTCAAAAAAATTATTCTCCGTATCTTTCGTTTTCCCTTCCATGCTAAATAGCTACATTGATGATTTAAAAACTTACTTTATCTCATTGTATTCAAATTCCATCAGAGAACTTGCATTGTTCTTATCAGCTTTTATAGCATGTTTCATTGTTAGGCACCTAATAGTAAATGCGCTTTATAAATATTACAGAACATCTTTTCTGCTATGCATCGGGGGATGGGGCACAAGAGGAAAGTCCAGTGTAGAAAGGATGAAAACAGCGCTTTTTGCATATCAGGGATGTAATGTTATAAGTAAAACTACCGGAAGCGAAGCCGCCTTTACTTATTCAGTTAATAATGAAAAGCCAATATCAGTTCCTATCTTCAGGCCTTACGGGAAGGCAACAATATGGGAGCAGCTCAAATTCACCAGATTAGCTTCAAAAGTGAATGCTGAGATTTTTCTTTGGGAATGTATGGCCATATCTCCAAAGTATGTCAAAATAATGCAGCATTCATGGCTTCATGACAACTACTCAACAATTACTAATACATATCCTGACCATGAAGATCATCAAGGACCAGCAGGATGGAATGTAGCCGAAACCATGGCTAATTTCGTGCCCGATAAAGGAATGCTGCTTACAACTGAAACACAGATGTATCCGTTCCTGAAAGATGAATGCGAAAAGAATAATAGTTCATTTGTAAAAATAAGCGGGAATGAAAATGTGCTTATAACATCGGACATACTCGGACTTTTCCCTTATAAAGAACACCCTTCAAATATATCTCTTGTTTTAAAACTGGCAAATGAATTGGGTATTGATGGAGATGTGGCTCTTAAAGGAATAATAGATACAGTTAAACCAGATATAGGGGCTTTAAAAGAATATAATCCAGTGATAGCAAACGGCAAAAAAATTACATTTATATCAGGGATGTCAGCAAATGAAAAAACTGCCTGCATTTATAACTGGAATGCATTACAGATGAATACCTTTCAAAAAAATACTTTGAGGGCAGTATTAATAAATAATAGAGCTGATAGACCCTCAAGATCAAAAATTTTTGCAGATCTAATAGCAAATGCCGAATTGGATTGCGATAAATACTTTCTTATAGGCAGTAATCTTGATTCATTTCTTTCCCATGTGAGAAAGTTATGCCATAATAAAGAGGAACTCCTGAAAAAATTTGTCGTTATACATGATTACCATATACATCCTGCAAAACTTTTTGAACTTTTTGAATCACATATTCCGGAAGGATGGTCCATGAAAATAATGGGTATTCAGAATATAAAAGGTGTCGGAATAAATATTTGCCGATGGCTTGAAAATCCTGATGATTATTGTTCCTGTGCAAGAAGAACAAGATATTTTGCTTTTATAACAGATTTTTTCGATCCAATTTTTATGATTTTTAAAAAAAGCAGAGCTAACTCTATTTATAGAAGTCTTGTAAAAGGAAAAGTAAGTCCGGCTTATGCAATAAAAAAACTTGATGAACTGAGCTCATAAACTTAAATTACTATTATTAGATAATATTATTACACTGAAAGAAAAAGGATAAAAAGTTATATCTATGAAGTCATTTTTTCTTCAAAAAAATAAAATCTATTTTCTACTCCTGCTTTCTATCATATTTTTAAAAAGTACTGCTTTATTAGCTTATGATAGTGATACAGTTAAAATACTTAATCCTAAACAGTCCCAGATTATAAAAGAATATATTTCTGCGATACAGAAATTTGATCGGTTGATTGATTATGAACCAAATAATTCTGAAGCATATGCCAAAAGGGCATTATGCAAAGATCTGATAGGTGACTGGAAAGGAGCTATTGAGGATTACAGCACTGCTTCTAAACTTGATCCAAAAAAAGCTGAAGGATATCTGCTTGCAATTGGATCCATTAACAACAAATTAGGCAATTTTTCCGAAGCAGTACATTCATATGACAAGGCTATTGCTTTAAATCAGAAAAATTCTGCTGCTTATTTTCTCAGAGGAGCCTCTAAACAGCTTCTCAGGAATTACAAAGGAGCTATTGAGGATTATGATAAAGCTATTGAACTCTTTCCACAATTTACACAGGCGTATAGCGCAAAGGGAACTGTTCTGCTTGAAGAAAAAGATCTGTTAAAAGCTATTTCTGACTTCGATAAAGCAATCAAAATAAATCCGAATTATGCTAAAGCCTATTATGGAAAAGGATTGGCAGAGGAACGATTAGATAGGAAAAAAGACGCTTTGCAAGATTTTACAAAAGCTTTTGAGTTAGGCTTTCCTCCAGCAGGCGCTAAATTGAAAGATTTAAAAACCGATTCATCAAAATAAAAATGGTGGTCCCGACTGGACTCGAACCAGTGTATTTTGTATCTGTATAACTTCATTTTATCCACTTTTTATCCCCTTTTAGCTTGTCATATCCACTTTTTAGGCAATAATAGTTAATAGCAGTTAGCAACTATTATTATGGTGGTATTTATGGCAACTGATAAAAAGAATCTCAAGAAAATTAGAGATGTCTTCTACCTTAGAACTAAAGTTGACGGGAAAGAAATATTAAAGTCTCTTGGAGTCAGAACGCTTGCAGAAGCTAAAACCAAGAGAGATGAATTCTTGTCAGGAGCAAGAGATGTTAAAACTCAGTCAGATGTTATTTATAAAGTAGCAAGAGCAAAGAAAATTTATCAACCAAAGAAATTCCTAATAGAAAATATTATACCTGAATTCAGAACCTCTCTTGAAACGGCTAAGAGCAAACCAGGCGAACCTCTTCTGAATATGTATTGCTACTGGATTAAAGAGTTTCAGAATTGGCTCCATCAAAATGACTCTCCTATTAAGTATCTATCTGAAATCAATACAGATATTGCAAAGAAATATGCAAAAAACCTATATCACAGCAATATCAGTCCGAAAACCTACAATGAGAAAATAAATTGCCTTGCCAGAATGTTTAAGCTGATAAATGGATCAGTTAATACACCTTTTGACGAAAAAGACGAAAGCGGCAATACAAATATTGAACGGCTTAATAAAGAAACAGTATCTAGGGAAGTTTTCACAAGAGAGGACGCCATTAGGATATTAAACAGCTTCAATGAAATAAATATCCCTTTCAGGAATGAATATGAGCTTCTTTTTTATCTCGGAGCTTATACCGGAATGAGACTAAAAGACTGTGCTTTATTGCTATGGGATAAAGTAAATTTTGCAGCAAATAATATTACAACCAGACCTTATAAGACTCAGAAACATAATATTGAAGTGCAAGTACCAATGCACCCAAATTTAAGGGCAAAGCTAATTACTGCAAACAACCCTGAAAATCAATATGTGATGCAGAATCTAGCAGAAACATATCTCAGGAACCCAAAGGCAGTAGGCAAAGTTATAAGCAGGATATTGGAGCTTAACGGCCTTACAAATCCAAAGGTGGAAAATAAAAAATCTCCTTGCTTATATGGTTTTCACTCATGGAGATATTTCTTCTCAAGCATATGCGCAGAACAAGGGATTCCTCTTGATGTAGTTAAAAACCTTGTAGGCCACATGAACGAGGCTATGACTAGAAGTTACACTAAAATCTCAGATAATAAATTTCATCAGCAGGAGATTGCTAAGTTTCAAATCACGGAACCCACACCAGAACAGGACTCACTCAAAAAAACGCTTCTGAAGAGGCTGGAAACGCTTCCAGATTCAACCTTAAGTCAAGTATTAAAACTTCTTGATACGATTGAGGCATAGATTATGGATAAATACACTCAACAGTTTTTAGAATACTTAAATAGGCATATAAACTCAAAGCTATATGAGAAGTTTAAAACACTTTTAAATAATGCCTATGACGATGAAGGTATTTTTAATCTACCTTTTAGTAATAATGACTTTCAAATCAGTGAAGTCCAAGAAATATACAAACATGCAAGAGAATACTTTCCTTTTATCCCACAAATCTATTCGGAAATGGATATTGCTAAAAATACTGATGAGGTCTTATCTGTGGGAAAGTCAATTTATTATTCGCCTGGAAAAATCAGCTACTACCTTTGCTCATTGGTACAAACTATTCTCGAGTCAACTTACTTATCTAACACAATCTCTAACTCGAATGAACTTACTTTTTCCCATTGGTTAGATAGTTTTAAGTGTAGAATTGAAAAAGAATTCAATAATAAACCTAACTTAGCTGACCCCCTTAGTGCCCTTTGTGATATATGTGCCGAACATTTATCAAATGATAATCAATATGATTTGCTTGAGACAGTGTTTAATCTAGGCTATCAAACTGCCTGCAATCAACTGGAACAAAGAGGTTTTGATAAAAGGATATTAGGCTCGTCAAGAATCAGAGAGGGACAATTAAATTATAGGAATGATATGCAAATTCCTAAAAACCAAAATAACAGGGATTATTCGGAATTCTTAAAACTTCAAAAAGAAAATCCTGATTTAGCAAAAAATCAAATTTACATAAAAATAGCAAAAAAATATTATAATCAAGACTATATATCTGACCCATCAAGAGTTACAGATAAAATAAAAAGTGCTATTTATAGAAAAGTAAAACCTTCAAGATAGGACGGTTTTTAAGCGTCCTTTGCCTCTAATAACTAAATTTGCCGTCAAGCTCAAATAACTGAGCGAAACTTTAATAAAAGGCGGCAAAATGAATCAACTACAGTACACCCGAGAGGATATAGGTATTCTCTCGAAAAATCTCAAACCCCTCTCTCAAATGGGAGTCATTCCTGAAGAATCCATTGCTTCGATGGTAGATGTTCTCAGAAGCAATCTCTCAGGAACAGCAAAACCATCTCAAAGCCTCACAGTTAAAGAAAGTTGCAAAAGGCTCAAAATCTCAAAACCTACTCTTTATCAGCTAATCAAACGAGGCAGAATTAAGCCTATAAAGTTGATGAAATGTACTCGAGTTCTTGAATCAGAAATTGAAAAGATTCTTAGGGGTGAAGTATGACGGATATTCAAGATATTAAGCGCCGGTTTTCCTGCAAAGATGTATTGAAACTTAAAGGCATTGACACACCGGCAAAAGGCAATGCTCCTTGTCCTATTTGCGGTCATGGTACAAGCACCCCTTGTTTTGGGATATACGGCAACGGGCAGCGTTATAAGTGCTTTTCATGTAATTCTGCCGGTGATCCGATAAGTCTTTATCAGGCCCTCTTTCAATGTAATTTTAAGCAGGCAGTCAGCGACCTGAAAGGCAGGGCTGGTCTATGAAGTTTGAAGCAGAATATATTTATTCGGACTTAAACGGCAATCCTTATGAAAAGGTTTGCAGAATTGAAGGGAAAAAAGGCTTTCCGATATTTCATTGGAAAAATGGGAAATGGGAGCCAGGAAAGGCAGAAAAAGCTCTTCCTTATCTGATAGGTTTATGGTTTAGAGAGGTAAGAGCTCTTTTCGATGTCGAAGGCGAAAAAGACTCTGATTATCTCGTTAAATTAGGTTTTCTTGCTACTTGCAATAGGGGCGGCGCAGGTAACTTTCAGGCTGAAATAGCGCAGTACTACAAAGGCAGAACTGTCTATATCCTCAATGACAACGATGTAAAAGGATTTTTTCATAGATACGATAGAATCAGGAAATTATATGGAACC
>MHBE01000033.1 GCA_001803205.1 Lentisphaerae bacterium GWF2_38_69
AGATTTCACTTTTTGAAAATTCAGGATAAAATGAGCTTAACAAAGTTAAAAAAACAGCTATTCAGCCTACTTATGGGATGACTGTGGAAATTTTTAATAAATTCTTTAAGCATATTTATTTAATAATTTTTTCGAAAACTCCGAGAGCATCATCCTGATTCAATCCATCAAGAATAACTCCTGTTACTTCTTCGTTTTTGTTCGGATCCATCTGAAATATTGCAAAATTTTCCGTTTCATCTGAATTCCCGAAAGGCCATTGCACTCTGAATATATCTTTATCCCAATGAGCAAGTGTAAGCTTTGTATTTTTAGGTCCTATGCTTATCAGGAGTTTCTCACCGGAAATAAATACATTTATTATTCCGTAAACATCATTGGAATATTTTCCTGTATATTTTTCCAAAGACATTGAGGGAAGGGGATTTTCAGGACGGACAGGATTTTTTTCCTCAAGCTCTTTTTTTGTTTTTTTATATTCCGTGAGAGCGTTATCGCTTGCATCACTTACTGGATTGCCGACATACTGATCCAGGAATCGCATGGCTAGGATTTCCGGCAGAGGAGTAATGAAATTTGAAAGTATGACTATTCCTATTTTTTGTTCAGGGATATATGCAACCATCGTTTTCATCAAAGTCCCGCCATTGTGCCAAATAATAGGATACGGAGCGTGTTCCTGATATATCCAACCTAAACAATAAAATAAATTTTTATTTGGCTCAGTCCCCATAGCGATTATTGTTTTAGGGGAATGAATTATTTGCATATTTGATTCTGAAACGAGCTGTTTATCTCCGAGTTTTCCGTTATTCATCTGGAATATCAGCCATTTTGCCATGTCAACAATGTTTGAGTTAATTGCGCCTGCAGGACCCGCGATATAGCTCCATTCAAGAAAATCCCAGTTCTTTGGCAGCGCTCTTACCTCGCTGTCTTCTTCCTCATGAAGAGAAGATACATCTTCTGCATTCAGAAAAGAGTGCATATCTGCCGAAGAGTTTGTCATGTTCAATGGCTTAAAGATTCGTTCATTGAGGGTTTCCTCCCATGTTTTGCCGCTGTATTTTTCAATAATTTCTGCCATCACGAGCCAGAGTCCGTTCTGATATGCGTATTCGGAACGGAAACTACTGACGGGTTTTATGTTATGTATAGCATGTCTTATATACCGGCGGTCATAGCCTAAAAAGAAAAGTGTATCTGCGGCATATGCAGGCAAACCGCTGTGCTGAGCCATCAGGTCGGCAATTTGAAATTCTCTTGTTACCCATGGATCATACATCATAAAATCAGGAGCATGATCTATAACTCTATCATTCCACCTGAGTTTACCCTCATCCTGAAGCATAGCGGCAAGCAGCGCAGTAAAAGCTTTGGTTGTTGAACCTATCTGAAAGATTGTATTTTCCGTGACACTTTCACTGCCTCCTTTTCTTTTTACTCCGAATCCTTTTGCGTAAATAAGATTTCCATCCTGTACTATGCCAATTGCCATGCCAGGAATCTTCCAGCCACCCATGGACTTCTGCGCATATTTTTCAAAGTCTGAAAGTATTGTTTTAAGTTCTGCGCCTGTTGGTTCTTTAATTTTCTCCTGCTCCGGCGCAGCAATAGCCTGCAGTATAAAAGCAGCAAGTAAAAACGCAAGTATTTTTTTCATATAATGATTTCTTTATCCTATTGTCAGTTAAGAGACAATCTATTTATTACTCTCCCTTTATTGCTTTTTATCTTTGCTTATAAATGACACGGGAACAACTGGTTTGAGCTTGCACAGCTAACCCGTGTTGTTCCCGGATCAATAAATTATGGAAAATTACTTTTATCTAATAGAACATCTGAATTAATGATGTCCGACACTGGTCATTTCAGCTGGATTGTGTCTGTGTTTGAACATAATTGCAAAGAGAACTCCTACAATCAACGCATATGTGGCAAAGAGTATCCATATTCCGTGCCATCCCTGCCATTGCAGAACCTGGTTAGCTCCGCTTCCTGTTGTATAGAAAGCGCTGATAGCCCAACCGCTGAGGGAACTACCAAGAACGGCACCGACTCCGTTTGTCATAAACATAAAGAGTCCCTGAGCGCTTGCTCGAATGCTTGGAGGAGCATTAAGTTCAGTATAGAGTGAACCTGAAATATTGAAGAAGTCAAATGCCATGCCATAAACTATCATTGACAATAGGATCATCCATAGTCCATCTCCCGGATTCCCGAAACCAAACAGCCCGAAACGGAATACCCATGCAAACATGCTCATCATCATTACTTTCTTGATGCCGAACTTACGCAAGAAGAACGGAACACACAATATAAAAACCACTTCAGCCATTTGGGAAACAGAGAGTATTATTGCTGGAAATTTCACTGCAATACAGTTCTTGTATATGTCTATTGCGCTAAAGCTGTGGACAAAAACATCCCCATATGCATTAGATAGCTGAAGCACTCCGCCGAGCAACATAGAGAATATGAAGAAGAGCGCCATTTTATAACTCTTGAATAGTTTGAAGGCATCAAGTCCGAGAGAGCTGAACCATGAAGCTCCAGTACTCCTTCCAAGTGGCGGACATTTTGGCATACTGAAACCATAAAGTCCAAGAATTACAGCTGCAACACCAGCAATATAGAACATTGACGCAGATGTTTCTAGACCAAAAAGACTTATAATCCACATGGCTACGATAAAGCCAACGGTACCCCATACTCTTACAGGAGGATATTCTTTTATAATATTCATACCTGCTTCTTCCATGCTGGCATAAGAAATTGTAATTGAAAGCCCGATAGTAGGCATATAGAAGCACATGCTAACAAACATAATCCAGAAAACTGCAGCTGGACTAGGCGCAAATGGAACGCAAAACAGCAGAATTGCGTTGCAAATCATAAATATCCCATAAAGTTTTTCAGCGTTAATCCAGCGGTCAGCAATAATACCCGCGATTGTCGGCATAAAAAGAGAAGCGATGCCCATGGTTGCAAACACAAGCCCGAAATCCGTGCCGTCCCAATGTCTTGTTCCGAACCACCATGAAGCCATGCATGGCATCCAGGCTCCCCAGACGAAGAACTGGAGAAATTGCATAATTGCGATTCTGATTTTTAGTCCCATACTTATCTCCTTTTTTTTGATTTATTATTGGGATTGCACATACGATTATAACAGAATTGTAATACAAAAAACTTAAAAACTTAAAAATTTATTTATATTCATCGTATTTTCTGGAAGAGCCTTTGCATTTATCAACAGGATATTTGATTTCGTTTTTCTTAAATTTTGCATGGCCTGCTTCAATTATATCAATGTCAAGCACTCCTGAAATTCTTAGAAGATAGATAAAAATATCACCGATTTCATCTTTAACTTTTTGGAGTTTTTCTTCAGAAAGATTTCGGCTTTCTTTTTCAGTCAGCCACTGGAACTCTTCAATTAATTCAGCAGCTTCTACAGCAAGAGCCATCGAGAGATTTTTCGGAGAATGGTATTGTTCCCATTCCCGCTCTCTGGCAAAATGTTCAATTTTTTGTTTAAGACTGTCTAAATTCATTATTCACTCGCTTAATTGCATTACAGAATACCGGTAGCAAAAAAAACCGAAAAGACGCTTATAATGCAATTGGAAAATAATACATGAAAATTCAATATATAATGCATAAACCTTTGAAATATACTGCATTTTAAAATATCAACTAAGAGTTAAAAACATCAACCCTGCAACTATATTTTTCATTTATAATCTTTTTATTTTAACCCATTGGCGAAAAGATTTTCGAATCAAGATATTGCAAGTTAGACACAGAAGAATATAATTTCCCCTGGGATGATTGAAAAAATCAATAGAAATCAGCACAACAATTTAAAAAACAAGAACAAGAGATTGCTTATGCCGCAAATTATATGGGATAATAGCCTGAGTTTGGGAATCAGAGAAATAGACGACCAGCATAAGGTATTGATAAAACTTATCAACCATTTTTTAGAAGAGATAGAAAAAAAAGAAGCAACTGTCTATTTGGTTAAAAAAGCGATTGATGAAATGGAAACATACACACATACTCATTTTTCTCTTGAAGAATTATATTTTAAAGCCTTCAAATACAGTGATGCTCCAGCGCACATTAAAGAGCATGAGCATTTTATAAACTATGTAGCTGATTTAAGAAAAAAATATTCTCCAAAAAATGCTTTTAGCCTGACTTCCGAAATAGTATCATATCTCTCAGCGTGGATTATAAATCATATAAAGAAAACAGATAGAGGATACATAGATTTGTTCATAAAAAACGGAATCAGATAGGCAATGTTGGAGCTATCAGCAGGAGATGATTTTTCAAGCAATTTTATTCATTGCGAAGCAAGGCTCCCCGAAGATAATTCCCAGTTCCACCATATCCCCCAATTGGCAAGCATATCTGTAAGCATATGATCCAGAAAATCTGAAAGAAATCCGACCAACATTTTTGCCTTATTGCTATTATCATTTATTTGAATGAATTATAATCAAAAAATGTAATTTAAAAATCGAGGAAGCTAATCAATGCCAGGTTTTGAAGAAATATATAATTGCCATGCGGATAAATATGACGCGCTTATTAATCATGAGGACTATCAGGAAAATTTTTCAAAATTCCTTCTGCAAAATGTCGATTGGATGGGGAAAAAGGTTATTGAGGCAGGAGCCGGAACAGGGAGAGTAACCAGAATTTACGCTGCCCTGGCAGACAAAATCTTTGCGGCAGACAGATCCGAGCATATGCTTTTAAAAGCCAGGCTTAATCTTGGAGCATTTTCAGATAAGATTTCTTATGGCATTTACGAAAATTTAAATTTGGATCAGATTCCCTTTAAGGCCGATATTGTCATAGAAGGATGGAGTTTCGGGCATACCGTAGAAGATAAGCCAGATAACATTCCGGAGACAGTTGAATCGCTGATGTTAACATGTAAAAAGCTCCTGAGACCCGGTGGACAGATAATAATTATTGAAACTTTGGGTACCGGTGTCACTGAATCAGGAGCGCCTGATAAAACGCTTGCGCAATTCTATTTGATGCTTGAAGAAAAATACAGTTTTAAAAAGAATATAATTTCTACGGATTATAAATTCCCTTCTGCTGAAGAAGCGGCAGATGTCGCAGGTTTCTTTTTCGGAGACGACCTGGGAAATCGCATCAGAACAGAAAAATTCACTATAATCCCTGAGTTTACAGGCATCTGGATTTATAACTCTACAGGAAGTTGATTCTTGAGAAGGGCAGGTGGTACATATTCAGCAAAGTACATTTAGTATAGCGGCGGTTTACGGAGCATTGCTAAGGCGCATGGTTAAAAAAACACGCCCTACCGAACGATTCTTACGGATATGGTAGGGACAGATCTCCGAGCTGTCCGTTTGTTTGATAACATAATTCACTGAATACTTACGGCAGTTGTTTTTAGCAAAGTCAGCTTAAAAGAGCGTTAATCTTTTGTAACAACACTCCTACATTTTCACCTTTTTTGAATACATCCCATGCTCCGCAATCTCTTGCAATATTCAGCAGCTCTTTGCATCCTTCGCCGGAACTGTCTTTTGCCATAGCAATAATCCTTAAACCTGGAAACTCTTTTTTAAATTCGGCTATTGTCTGCATCCCATCTGTCTGAGGCATGTAAGGATCTATTAATACCATATTGATGAAATATTTTCGGGTAACCTCCAATCCTGTGAACGCATTGTTTGTATCTATAACTCCAAAGCCGGCATTTCCAAGCACAGCTTTTAGCATATATCTGTAGTTTTCAGAATTATCAATTACCAGAATTCGGATCATGAACAAAAACCTCTTGACTATTATAATTTATATTTAAAAAGCATAAAAAATCTGCATTTGATAAAGATATTAGGCTTACTGTCTTTGTTTTCAATGCTGAAACTTTTTTTCTTTTGTTCTATTCCAGGTATAGGAATAAAACCAATAAAAAAGGAGAAGCCGAAACTTCTCCTTTAAAATATGAGACTATTTTATATATCAGCCGTAAATTGCTACATCACAAAGTTCTTCTTCGATTCTCAGAAGCTGATTGTATTTGCAGATACGGTCTGTCCTGCTTGCTGATCCTGTTTTGATCTGTCCTGCATTGGTGGCTACTGCTATATCGGCAATAGTTGTATCTTCTGTTTCGCCTGATCTATGGCTTACGATTGCATTCCAGCCGGCTTTATGAGCCATTTCGATAGCATCAAGTGTTTCGGTCAATGTGCCTATCTGGTTTACTTTTATAAGAATAGCATTTCCGCAGCCTTCCTTGATGCCTCTTGAGAGGTATTCAACATTTGTAACAAAGAGGTCATCGCCGACGAGCTGGCATTTTGAGCCAATCTGGTCAGTAAGGATTTTCCATCCTGCCCAGTCTCCCTCTGCCATTCCGTCTTCAATAGAATCGATTGGATATTTTGCAGTCAGTCCAGCTAGATATTCAGCCATTTCTGCTGATGTCTTCTTGATTCCTTTTCCTTCTTTCTTGAAGTCATAAACTCCGTTTTTGAAGAATTCACTTGCAGCGGCATCAATAGCAATTGATACATCCCCGCCTTCAGCTTTTCTTCCAGGCTTATAGCCGGCATCTTTAATTGCCTGGATTATTACATCTAAAGCGTCTTCTACACCATTGAGGTTAGGCGCAAATCCGCCTTCGTCTCCAACGGCTGTACTAAGGCCTCTTTTCTTTAAAACAGCTTTTAACGCATGGAATACTTCAGCGCCCATTCTCAATCCTTCTCTGAAACAGCATGCACCGACCGGACGAATCATGAATTCCTGGAAGTCGATTGGAGCGTCTGAATGCGCGCCGCCATTGATGATATTCATCATAGGAATGGGCAGCCTTTTGGCATTAACGCCTCCGATATATCTGTAAAGAGGTATTTCGAGAGCATTGGCTGCGGCTTTTGCTACTGCCAAAGATACTCCGAGGATCGCGTTAGCTCCCAGATTGCCCTTGGTTTTTGTGCCGTCTAGCTCAATCATGGTTTTATCAATTCCAGTCTGATCCAGAGCGTCCATTCCTTCAATTTCAGGAAATATTTTTTCATTTACATTTTTAACGGCATTTAGAACACCTTTCCCTAGATAACGCTTCTTATCGCCGTCGCGAAGCTCAATTGCTTCATTTTCACCTGTTGAAGCTCCTGATGGGACAGCGGCTCTTCCGACAATACCTGAATCAAGGGTAACTTCTACTTCTATTGTGGGGTTGCCCCTCGAATCAAGGATTTCTCTTGCGCTTACATCGAATATTGATGTCATAAGTTAGTTCTCCTTTACCTTTTTGGTTAAAGACTATTTCACAATTATGTGTCTGTAAATACTAAAGCTACAAAGCTTCAAAATCAATTATTCTGCAAAAGTAATAATAGTAAAATAACAAACCTCATTAAGCATTGCATTGAATTTGCTCTCTTCAAAGATTAAGATAAGCCAACAGAAGATTGTTTTCTTTTTGCGCCCGTAGCTCATTTGGATAGAGCGAATGCCTCCGGAGCATTAGGTAGTGGGTTCGAATCCCGCCGGGCGCGCCATTTATCATCAAGTGCTTACAAAGAATTTTTAAACTCCATTACTTAGCTCTGTACAATAATTGTACAATAATGCGGACGAATCTCTCGGTATTCAATATGCATTATCATCAATTCGTAAATTCGTAATGAATCTTGACAAATTAAGCATTGATACTATTATCTGATACTATGAACAACAAACATAAAGCAACTTTACAAAAGATATTCGAGAAGCCGCCAAGACCAGATGTCAATTGGAAGGATATTGAGAAGCTGCTTATAGCTCTTGGCGCAATAGTTAAAGAAAGGGAAGGTTCAAGAATAGGCGTATTCCTAAATGGAAGAGTAGCTATATTCCATAGGCCGCATCCACAGAAAGAAACAGACAAAGGAGCTTTAGTATCAGTAAGGAAGTTCTTAGAAAACGCAGAGGTGAAACATGATTTATAAAGGATATACAGCAAAAGTTACTTACGATGAACACGCCGAAATCTTTCATGGTGAAGTTATCGGGACTCAAGATGTAATTACTTTCCAGAGTGATAATGCTCACACTCTCGGTCAGGAGTTTAAAAAATCCATTGACGAATACCTCTCCTTTTGCAAAGAAGTAGGTAAGGCTCCTGATAAACCATTCTCCGGCAAATTCGTTCTAAGGCTTACTCCTGAACTTCACAGGAAGCTTTATATTCAGGCTGCCGAACATCAGAAGAGCCTAAATGAACTTATCGCTGAAAAACTTGTTCATACCAATTAACTGTCTAAAGTAACTACAGCTAAGTATAGAAAAGCAATCAGTTCATACCCGAAATCATTTGCATTGGCTCAAAATTGAGCTGACATACCATATCGCTATTTTTGCCGGAAAGGTATCAACACGCCAAAAGTGGCGACTTGTTATTTTCAGAAGATTGATCTACAATATTATTGCGGTCAGGAGTATAAACCTGTGCTAGGCTGGACTTGACGCCAGGCGCCGCTTTAACCTCTTTCAGAGCGGATTGAAGTCAGTCTTACAAGATGTTGCGTCAACCCACCAAGCTGAAGGAGGTTTTATTTTTTAGGCGCAATCTCACCAAAGAAGAGTTCAAAGACTTCATCGCAAAGGTTATGCCGTACCTGGCGAAGAATGGCAGCAATCAGCATAAGAAAGAGGGTATGACAAATGACATACCCACTCAAGAAACACTTACTGCTTCTGATGTAGCTGAAAGCACAGGTAAATCAGTAAGAACAGTTATTTCTTAATCATGGAAAGGACAATCCAATAATAAGCAGATTAGGAGACAAAATTATATTTTCTCCAGATCCAAGGTCTATAAGCAGACTTGGAATTATAAAATCCTATATAGAATTAGCATTTCATTCTTTAATGGGGGGCAATATGTTTAAACGACAATATGATGCCTCTAAAGATGCTAGTGCTGAAGATGTCTTTGAATTAGCTCGCAACCCTGAAAACTTTTGGGAAGAAGGAAATAAAGTATTTTATTACAGGAAAAATCTAAATGACAAATACTACAAAGTGTTATTATTTGAAAAAGAGGGAATTTATCTAAACGCAAAAGAATTAAGATATGTTACACACATGCCTAATAAAAAGAAGGGATTTATTAAAGATACTCCCGCGGCAAACTCTACTGCCGGAGAAAACTTTCAGAGTAATCCTGTAGAGAAGGCATTCCCTGAAGCCACTAATATACTAGACCAATCCTCCGAAAAAAACAATAGCGTATTGCAATCTATTATAAGCTACGATAAACTATTGTAACATATCTGATACGGAAA
The DNA here is from genome assembly GCA_001803205.1 of Lentisphaerae bacterium GWF2_38_69. Taxonomy (GTDB): domain Bacteria; phylum Verrucomicrobiota; class Lentisphaeria; order Victivallales; family GWF2-38-69; genus GWF2-38-69. The sequence continues at coordinate 9,339 of MHBE01000033.1, forward strand.
TATCAGACCGCACAACAACAAATAGCCTAGCAAGCTATAGCGGATTAAGTTGTATTTTTTTTGCCTTTGCAGGGATAGGCTTCAACTCGTGCTAGGGTTGGCTGATAAGGTTTCCGCCTTCTTTGCAGAGGCTTTTTAATTCAGGAGGACATTATGACCAACTCTCAAATCAAAAACTGCATTGGAAGTTTATCCAACGCTCAAATCATTTTTACGCTTATGAAAATCACAGAGGATAGTAATTTGGATCACAAAATCTTAGGCAGGTTTATTGACTTACCATTGGCAGAGCGCAATAAGACTTTACTCCAAATCAAAGAAAATATTGTAGAAATATTTCATAAAATTCAGTCCAGTAATACCTAATAGGACTCAATATGTCCGGAGAAGGGATATAATTATATAAGATTCATAAAAAAAGGGGGATTTTATGAGAGCCATAATTCAATTTATGATTTTAACCATTCCGTTATTGATTTTTACGGGCTGCGCTTCACAGCCAGTCCTTGAGGAAATGACACCGGAGGAATATATCACAACAGCTCTGGAGGATCCTTTTGCTTTCCAATACCACTTTGCTTACAAAGGCAAATACTTTGACCTTATCAATCCCAAGATTAAAATCAATGTGGAGCAATACCAAACGGACGCTATGCAGTTGAAGGGATGTTTTGAAGCTGCTAAAGGCATGGGAAATATAAAATACCCTTCAGACTTTGCCTCCTCACCAAACACGCTTGGATATATATACTATAAGAAAACACTTGATGATAGGAAAATTCTTGAAGGGATGCTTGAAGAGTTAAAAGCCAATCCGGCTGCTTTCCCTGCTCCGCCTCAAAGAACTAGAAGCTGGAAAGTTGACGGATCAGAAGTTTCCAGGGACATATTAAACAACAGTGCTGTTTATCAAAATTACGGCGGCGGCACCTGGGTAAGATATTAATCTTGCAATTCTTCTAAAGTAAATTATTATAATAATGCAGGCTCGGAGTGTTGCTTGGAACCATACTCTGAGTAGGCATTCGACTTGCCAAGATACAAGCGGACAACCCTTTGACATTTTGCCTTGACTTTTGCTTTTAAGGAAGGAGCGTTCTTTGGGCAATTGAAGCCCTATAGAAGACGCAATCTTAAAGGCTTTTATTTTGCTCCTGACTGTGGTACGGAGAGCGCCTGCTGGGTAATATCAGTTTCAGGCTCCGCACGGTTCCTTTCAGGAGCTTTTTTTCTTTAAACAAAACAAGCCCGACACCGATTGATGCCAGGCTCGTGGGTTATTGATTTTTACGGGCTGCTTCCACTTCTTTAAAAATATCTATTATTTTTGGACAAGGAGTTCTGCTTGTCTGGCGCCGCCAGTAAGTTTCCGTCTCGGTCTCGTCCCTGGGAGTGAATACCTTAGCCCTATTTCGGTAGATATCGGCCATTAAATCCTCCAAGCAATAGCCGTTCCTAGCCTGTGGAAATAGCCTTTCCTCAATTCTGGTCAGTCTGTTTAGTAGTGTTGTGCACTTCATAAGTAGCCCCTGTTGTTGTGTTTGTTGTAATATGATTATTCTGAATTTTGACTTCGATCTGAATTAATCTTTGTTCGAGTTCTTGGACTGTTTTAACATCTAAAGCCTTGTCGAGAAGATAAGTTGCGGCCTTTAGTGCTACCATTTCATTATCGCTGTTCATCAAGGTTGCGATCTTATCGACTGCTCTTCTACACTGAGCTTTTACGAGGTTTAAGCTTGCGTCTAATATGTCAGAGCGCATACTGGTAAGCTTTGTTTTAAAATCGTTATTTTGCAACCATCTATAAACAGTCCCTTTGGCAGTTCCAGTTATACGGGCGACCTCTTCCACATCAGTATTATCAGCAAGTTTTTCCAATACAACCATTTGTTTTACACTAAGTTGTGATGTATCCGTCTTGTTTTTACTCATAATTACGCCTCCACTAAACCACGATTTATAAATATATTAAGAGCCTCAAAGCGGTCATATTTCCTGAGAAACTCCACCATATCTTCATAGCAAGCCCCGGTGATTTGCTTCTTCAATTTAGTTTTGGAATACTCCTTGAGTAGGCGTTCGTCGTGTTGAACTATTTCCAGAGAAATTGAAATCTCATCTATCATTGCGGCTCTGGCTTTACCGGCAATATCTAAGCTCCGAACTTTGCCATTATCGCATACCAACAGTAAGCCTTTATTAAAATGTTTATGAATGAATCTCCGGCCATGTCGGTTGAGAAAATCAATAAGCAGATCTTCATAATCCCAATCCACCGTGATTGGCAGATTCCTGGCCTCGACATAATCGTTTTGCCCTTGAAGGAACTCGTAGAGAGCTCTGGCATCCTTTTTGAACCTGGGTAAAAGTCTTTTAATGAATCTTGTAATTTGTGTCTTCATGGTTTTAAACCTCCTGAATTTCTGTTATTTCTAAAATGATTTGTGGCTTGACTCCGTAGTATTTCCGGCTAGAAAGTTCAGCTACTTGACTGTCATCTTTCCATATCAGGCCGGTGAGCGCATCAAAAGTCGCTTTGTTTAAATTATCATGCAAATCCGGTTTAGTGTCTTTGTAGATTATAGAGCCTTTACTTATGCGTGTTTTTAGCTTCTTAGAGAATGATTTCAGCTCAGGGAATATAAACTCCGCATGAACCTTTAATGCCTTCTCAAAGAGTTTAAAATCAGCTCCTATCTGTTGCTCCGCCAAGAATCTTAACTGCGCCTTGTAAGATAAATTTTCTTTCGGCTGATATTTAATGCCTGCTCTAGTAAAACGGCAGGATTGAACAGCCATTGGAACTACATTGAATGTTAATTTCATTAAAAATGCCTCCTGTATGTTCTTTGTTTTATGATTGAATCGACCTGTGTGAATTTGATATTGAAAGGTTCTTTTATTCCTATTCTTTTGAGTGCCATAGCCTGGGCTACTGTACAGAGTTCTTCTTTGATTCTCTTGAACAGAATATCCAGTAAGTAGCTTGCGCTGATTTTGCTGATAGACCAGCAAGGTTTTACTCTGAATCCCACAAGAGCCTTGACTTGCTTGTCTGTAGGATACTGGAGAGCAGATTTAGGTTTGCTGAACTCTTCCAATTGAGGGAATAGTTCTTTCAATTGATACGGATCATAGAGAGCTTTACCTTCAGGATTGCGCTCTGTGAGCAGAGAATTAAGAAACCTGTTATAGTCGTCTCTGACAGCCTTTTCTCTTTCAACTGCTTCTCTGGTCTCTTTCTCTACTGGGGATTCAAGCAATGGCTGTTTATAGAGCTCATGCTGCATTGTCAATCCCATATAGTCAAGAACAAGACATTCCGTTTTACCGGGAGCAATCCTTAACCCTCTGCCTACTGACTGGGCGTAGATAATTCTGCTATCAGTTGGCCTTAACAATACCAGAAGATTGACATCAGGCACATCAAAGCCTTCAAGAAGAAGATTCTTACTAAGAAGGAAATTGAACTTATTAGCCTTGAAGTCTGATATTATTTCTTCTCTGTCAGGAGAATTGCCGTCAACATGTCTGGCATTGATATTGGCATCCTGAAGCACTTCAGCAAACTTCATTGATAGCGCAATCGTAGGCATAAACACAAGAGCTCTCCTGTCAGCAAAGTTCTGAAGATGGTCTGCTATAGGGTAGAGATTAGTTTCTGCCAGTTCCTTTGTAGTGGCATTGGCTTTTATAACCTTTGGTAATTCCACTATTTCAGTTTTGATAGGGCAGAGAAAGCCTTCAGCAATTCCTTTATCAATGCTGTATTCGTAACAGATACTATCGAAGATCTCTGCAAAGCCTTCATGCTTTGATGTTCTTTCCAATGTAGCTGTAAAGCCTATCAACTTGTAGTTCCTGAAATGCTTTAAGATTGACTGAAAAGTCTCAGCCGTACAATGATGACATTCGTCTATAATAATGTGCCGGTACTTGTCCACCGGCATTGTAAGTAATATCTCGTCCCTTGATAGTGTCTGAATACTGCAAACAGTTACATGGCTGTCAGAATCTCTTTTAACTGCCCCGCTGATAACTTCAGGAGAAAGGCCGAAGAAAGACATCTTCTCAATAGTCTGCTTTATCAATTCAGTTTGATTAACGACTATTAAAACAGGATCCTTCTTTTGCCGGCAGAACTCTGAAAATACAATTGTCTTTCCGCTGCCGGTACTCATAACGCAGGCAGTTCTACTATGATTTTGAAGAGTTGTCTCTATTGCCGTCAGGCATTCCAGTTGGTAAGGGCGGAGGCTTATTTTATTTGCTGCTGTAGGTAACATCTTTTACCCTCCTCGCATAGAAATCGTAAGCGTCCTCGTATGTAAGCAAGTGTTCCTTGTCTGAGCACTTCTCTTTGTGTTCCAGTTCAGCATATAGTCTGTATATCGCCCACTGGATTTTATTTAGTTCTTCGCCCATACGGTAAAACGGATGAAGTTCTTTGCTTTCTAATCGGCAGCGCCTGGATTTGCGAATTAAATTTTCGACCGCTTCGTAAGCAGCATTTAGAAGTTGCACAAATTCTTCATGATCTGCTCTAGTGCTTCTTGGTATTCCAAGGGTTTTTAATAGCTTGCATCCTTTATTGTAATCTTTGAGACTCATGCCTTTTTCGGATTTTAAATTTTCAATGAATAAATTAGCGTGGATCTTATTGTGTATCGTTCTAATATTCTCTGTCATATTGACCTCTTAATTTTTTGTTGTTGGTATGTATTTGCCCTTAGTAAACCAGCATTCAGGACAAAAAGTATAAATGTCTATATTTTGGCAAGCAGGGCACTTGCTCTTTTCATTGTCTGGCCACTGTTTTAATTGTCCATAGTCTCTTTTCTGAAAATCTGATTTCTGGAAAGTGCTACGTGCTACAACCGCTACAAGCGCTACAGGCTTGGTATGTGTAGCAGATTTAGCGGTTTTATTTTTTGCTACAAGCGCTACAGAGTTAAAAGGTGTAGCGGTTGTAGCGCTTGTAGCACGTAGCAGGTTTCCGTAAGAGCTTTTGAAGTTTTTCAGAAAAACACTCATTAGAAGGCTCCCTTTAGCTGGTAAAACTCAGGATTTACTTCATAGGTTACAGTCTTCTTTTGTCCGTGTTGTGCCCTTATTTCAGGCAGTGCTCTTATGTAGTTTTTGCTCTCCAAAAAAGACAGAGCTACTACTGCTACTTCTTTCTTGAAATGGCAGTACTGAAGTACTTCTCTAAAAGTAAATGGATTCTTGATATTTGTTCCTGCCTGGATATGTCTTAGTATCTTCCTGCAATCTTGAGGAATAGTTCTATGTTTTACAAGCCTTAGGATCTTGTCAGCATGTGCTGAATAATACAAAGCGATATAAACGCCGTTTGTTACATCACCGGCAGTAATAGAAGGTCTTCGTTCTATTAAGCTGAAAAGATGGGCATATTTAAGCGCTTTTTCCTGAAGTCTTATCGAGTAATCAAGTTTGTCTTCAAATAAACCATCTTCGCCGCTTTGTTCTTCGATTTCGTTATAAAACTTGATCCAGGTAGCTTTTGCGTCCTCATCGATAGGATGGTAACGAACTTCTGTGTTATTGTAATACTCATCAAGGAGTTCGTTTATTAAGTTTGAGTATTGAGAATAAACTTCAGGATTTACCTTTCTGTTATCGAAAGCTCTAACAAGGTTCCCTTCTGAATCCTTTTTTCCTACCAGTGATTCTGGATAACAAAGCTCAATTCTTGAAAGAAAACCGCTATCAAGAAAACTTCCTGTCTCAGCTACATTTTTGATCACATCAGTTTGTGTCATTAAAAAGATATTGAAACAAGGATTTTCAATCAACACTAAACCGTCATCGGCTTTTCGTGTGGTGTCTAGTGGGAGTTTTCCAAGATAGGTTTTTGTAAAAATATGCTCTTGGGTTTGACCGCCGGTGTAAATCCCAAGAAGGATTTGGATCATATCTCTAGCGTCGTCGCTAAAAATAGCCCCTTTTCCATCAGTTCTTTTTAACAAAAGCCGCAAGGCTGCATTAGTAGCATCGCCGGTGATAAACATTGGATCAAGTGGTGTGTTATGTTCAAGCTCTGCTCTTAATGCGTCTCTCTCATATTCAAGGTCTTTTAGGCTTTCACCTTTTTTTGGAGCTATGAGCGAACTTTCAAGACCGGCAAGCCGCTTGGCATTAATGCCCTGGTTGTAAATAGCCTTATTGTAGCTTTCTTGTTGTCGGCTTATCCAGTCATATATAGGCGCAACTATCTTGTTATAAACTGTGCTTTTCCTCTCGCCTCTCGCCTGAAAAACAATGCTGTAGATATTTGTTCTGGTTTCAACCGGTTCAATCTGTGTGTATATCCTATTACCAAAACAAGAGGCAAGCGCCGTCATTATTCCTAGTGCAGCAACCTCCGTAGGTGTTTTGACAGTCTCACTTATTTCAATGGCCATTTGTGAGACGATAGCCGGAAGACACTCAAGGGGAAAAGCAGGCAAGTTTTCTGGTTCGGTTTCTATCTCAATAGGCTCCCATTCCGCCGGTGTTTCAACCGGCCTGCTCTTGCCGTAGAACTCAGATCCTTGTTTCTGGTGAACTTCAATTCCCCAGGCTTTACATGTATCAACAAACTGCTTTCCTTTTAGCCCACCCTCTCTTACATCTGACCAGTTAATAATCTTCTCTAGCAGCGCAATCAGATATAAAGGGTTCCGGCTTCCTCTCTGGTTATGAAAGCAGTAAAATGCATTGCCGTCAGCAGATACCCTAAAATGAGACTTACTTTTGCTTAGTTCTCCAGGGAAAACTCCAACATAAGTATTTCCTTTTTGCTTCAAATCTATGCAATATTTGCTGCATACATCGAGCATGGAAATATGAGGAATACCCAGACTTTGATAAGTCTTATCAGTCATCTCGCTTACTACAGGGAAGGACTGAAGATTTGTGAATGGAATTGCTCCAGTATTGCAATAGCACTTAGGATCAAAACTCACAAAAGTTAATCTTCTTGGATCCACATTATTATCAAGTTTATGCCCTATAAGTTTTTCATAATGTTCTCTGACTTGTTCATAAATGTACCGGTACTCTTCTACTTCCTCTATAGCCTCAACAACGACTACAAATTTCAATCCTTCTGCCCCAGGGCTTTCGTGCAGTAGCAAGACATGTGGATCTGCTTCCAGCTTCTTTCTTGATGTATGCTTTTCTTCCGGATTTAAATGGTCAACATCCATTGGAAGCATACCGCTTGAAATCCAATTTTCTTTGATACATTTAGAATCACTAAAGGAGGCAAAACTGTATGCTGAAAGAGTAGTTTTTAAGCTGTTATAAGCCTCTTCGTTTTCTTTTCTATTTATGGCTCGTAACTGCTTAATCTTTTCGAGTGAATTGCCGCCAGATTTAATTGCCGCTACTAAGTTTTTCAGGCTGCATTCACCTGTTATTGGACTCCCCTTTATTTTTATATTGCCAATTATATTTACTTTTCTATCAATTAATTCTTTCATTGCTTTTCGCTCCTGTTCCGAGTTCCAGTAAAAAAGCATCTCTGCGCCCATATATTCCACGCTTTACAGCAGCGCACATCTTTTCACTAACTCCGCCTAATTCGAGAGTATCGAGGACATTTGCCACAGTCTCAATTGCAAACCTTTTTATATAAGAGGCTATCTCTTGATTGCAGTTAGGTTTATCATTTTTTAGTGTGTTAGTCATAGTTTATTTTCTCCTCTCAAAACTCTTTTTAGATCTACATCAAGATTGTTGGCCATTGCGTAATAGAAGTTTTTTTCTATCTTGTCTAGGCAATCTGAGAATCGTGTATGTCGATTATAAATTGCATCTGCAATAAAATTTGGAAGAATTTCAATAGCGCATTTGTGGCAGACAAATACATTTGTAGATCCGCTCCACATTGCAGTTGATTTTTCTATTCCACAGAAAGAGCAATTTTGCTTTGCTTCTTCCCCTAAAAGTGATATTAAACTTTTATCTATTTTGCTCATTTTTTTCACCTATTGTTTGTTTTGAATTCTTGGGTCATAATTGCGGGTATATCTCCAAAGGGCACACGCCAACTTAAACGCCTGCCAATGTTTGAGTAAGTCGGTATGCTTGATAACCTCAAACCGGCCGGGTTCTGTGCTTGAAATGAAGATGTTGGCAGCAAGGACTCTTGATATATTTTCTTCACCAAAGTAAGTAGAGGCATAAGCTGCCAACTGCATAGCCTGGCCGTCGTAAGCGCTTACTTTTTCACCTGGCGTGGTTTTTCGTGTCTTGTAATCAAGAATCCCTATGCCATTGTTACCGTACCTGAATAAAACATCTGTAGTTCCGGCGAAGCCATTGGAAAGGTTTACAAGCGTTTTTTCTCTTTCAATTATCTCAATGCCGGTTTTCTTAAACCACTCAAGAACTGGATCCACATAGATTTTCAATTCAGGATTGAACTCTTGCCCTGCCGTTCCAAGCTCTAGGGCAGCATGAATCTTTGAACCTAAGTCTGCAGCATCAGAAACCTGCTCCATCGAAGCTGAAGCGATGCGCTTACAATAGAATTCTTCGGTCTCTTCAGGAGTCTTAGGATATTTGAGCGTAGCAAGAACAGCCTGGTTGACTTTCCATTGCTCAAGTTGTGGTTTTGCAAACACGCCATTGATTGAGGTTACACTTGGGTATAAACCCATCTTTCTGGCATCAGTCAGAGTAGTAACTCTATCGCCTGATCCGTCGGCTTTAGGTACACTATGGAAAGGTGTAGCGTCTGATTTATACCAATGGGCGCTATTCTGAATTGGTTTTGATATTACAGCCATGTTCCCCTCCTTAAAATGGGATTTCCGAATCTTCGTAGATATCAACCGGAGCAGGCATTGCCGGTTGTGGTTTAGGCTGTTCAACTACAGGCGCAGCCACCGGAGCCGGAGCTGTTCCATACCCTTCCGGAAGCGGAGAGAGAGCTGATATTGCAGGGTAGAAACTGCCATCTTTCCGGCTGATATGTTCAACAGTTATCAGGCATTTTTTGCCCTTGAGTTCGCAATAATCCCATCCATATTGCGGAGCCCTGCCGAGAATCGATTTTAATAGCAGGAATAGCGCCGACTTCTCATTGCCTGAAATTTTTACAGTTCTGGAAGAAACCTTGTGAGCTTGTCCGGCCTTATCTCTGTAACCGAAAAGAAAGGTTGTTACATCTACCTTTTCCATTTCCTCGGATTCAAACTTCTTGCGTAGAACTCCGAACTCGTCTTTGATATCAACTATTGTTGCAGCGTATGTGCCTTCTGGAGCATTCTTGCTGAGGTCTTCAAATGCTGGTTTGTAGTTATTTTCTGAAGGTTTTAAAGTTGCCATAAGTATATGTCTCCTAATTATTTATTTTACTTAAAAACTGGTTTGTCTAGTAGGTATTCTGTAGCTTGTTTTATGAGGTCAATTTCGGTATCAGAGAAGTTGTAGAGCAAGCATCTTCTAATACTTCCGTCTGAGTGTGATAGCCTTTCGATTATCCCCTCAAGAATTTCATGCAATTCGTATGTATCTTGAGGGCAAAGCATGAAGTATTCGACTTCCTCTCCATTAATTTTGACTTCTTCGTTCACAGCTCACCTTCTGCTTTGTGGTACGCCAATTTTGGCTGCTGATTGAGTTTATTTAGCTGCCTGTCGAGTTCTGATAACCGGCATTCAATGGCCAGACATGATTCACATTTCTTGGTTTGAGAGTCAAGAGTCTTCATTAGGTCTTTTACCAAGTTCCGGGACTCGATAATTGTGTCTGCGCTGACGATAAAATTATCAATCTTTGTGCCGTCCTGAGATACATAAATGACCTGATCGAGGTATGATTTACTTTTCATTCGTGCACCTCCTTCGTGGCAAGCCAAGCATCAAGATCAGACTTGCGATAGACGACTTTGGATCCGAGTTTTAAGTAAGGGATTTTGTACCGTCTCAGACAGCGCCAATTATGAAGCGTTCGTGGCTCGATGCCGAGATATTCGGCAGCCTGTGTGTTATTGAGGTTTTCCATTGCTTTTGCCTCCTGTGGTTAGAGCTTTTGGTTAACCACAAATTAGCGTGGAGTAATGGATATATAAATAGTGTAAGTTGTTGTATTACAATGTCTTCAATGTAGTATGCTTAGAGCGTTTTGCATTAAGAAAATGAGTGTAAAATAAAAAAGGCGAGTATTATTCTCGCCTCAATGTCAACAATCTGATTGTATGGTAGGTTATTTGAAGGATTTCAAAGGATAAAGTTCTTGAACAGTTCTTCTGCTGATCCCAAATTTCTTCACCGATTGAGCTACAGCACTTTTTTCTAGCTTTTTATCGTCAGTTCTCGTATAAGGGCAGCCTTTATCAATAAGGGATTTCATGAACTTAAAAAGTTCCTTTTTCTTTCGTTCGGATAGCTTGGTTTTCCCAATTCTAAGTTTGCCTGTAC
>MHBE01000034.1 GCA_001803205.1 Lentisphaerae bacterium GWF2_38_69
TTGTGACAGATGGAGATTCGAGCATTTTTAAAGGGATGAAATGTGTGAATGTAATATTGCAGCGCTGTCTCTGGCATATCCCTCATCAGCTTAAGCATTGCCTGTGGTCGGACAAGGAAAAAAGGAAATCAGACAAGTGGCTGGAAATCATGGTAAAAATATACGACATTGTATCAATCCGGCAACATCTTGAAGAAGATGAAATTGATGCAGTATTACGAGAAAAAAGAACTCGTCTGGATGGATATTAATATCATTGTGTGAACAACGAAAGTACATGGCTTGCGCATCATATCTGATCAATGCCAGGCCGGATATGTTTACTGCTATAGAAAAGCGTATGAATGGCAGAGCCAGTAGCCTTGTTGAGAGGGTTATGAAAACAGTCAATATGAGGGTAAATGTAGGCAAATGGACGCCTTCAGGAGCGCTTAATGCAATGAAACTTCGTCTAGCGCATTATTATAATGATTGGATTCCAGGAGAACCAGAAACCAAAGGAGTAAAGATAATAAGAATATAAACGGAGAAATCATAATATTTGGCAATGCAAGATTGCGATTGGATTGCCGAATGCTAAAATGATTTCGTCCGGTGAAGCGGCGATTGGCTCTGCTGAGAAGCAACCATTCAAGGAATAACCGGAAGATATACCGACAGGAAGGGGAGCTTAACCTCCCCGACCGATCTCAATATGTCGGGTATCTTAAAATACCTTGAAAATCTCTGGGTTTGGGGCAGTGCCCCATACTTGACTGTTAATGTTTATAGATTTAAAATTAACTCAGATTTTCAGGTCTCCAATTTGAGATGCTATCAAAAGTTTTCGCAGTTGCTACTATTCTATTTCCCCTAATAAGAGCGGCGTCTGTGTTGGTTCCTCCAACATCTATTCCAAGCTTATACATAGCATCAGGTTTTGATTGTCAAAAGCAATTTAGGCTTAAACGGCTTCAGAGTTAAGTTAAAGTTTTCTGCCATAATTAAAGGCTTCTATATTTTTATCTATTATAGACTGTTCCTTGGAAGCAAACCTCTCCTTAATCGTCTGATACCAGATTTCATTTGTAAAAGGCAGTTTTTTTGATGCAGCGCCAAGTAGAACGATATTGCCTGCTCCTTTGCTCCCTAATTCTTCTGAAATTTTGTCAGTGTCTACAATCAGTGAATCTTCAATCTTTTTTATTTCAGCCAGAAGACGATCAACATTTGGATAAATAGGCATATTTCTGACAGGAGAAGAAGAGCAAATCACCGATACATTTTTCTCTAGCAGGTTAAAATATCTGAGAGACTCAAGAGGTTCCATGCCGATTAAAAGTTTTGCGGTACCTTCCAGAACAGTTGGGGAAGTAACAGGAAATTTATCAAATAATATCTGAGCGTTTACGGAACCGCCTCTCTGACTCATCCCATGAACTTCAGACTGTATTGCATAATATCCTGATTTCCAGGCAGCACTCATTACAAGCTGAGAAAGAGTTACTATGCCCTGCCCTCCTACACCAGCAATTATTACACTGAACGGCTTTGAAATATTTACATTATCCATAATTCAATTCTCCTTGTCTTATTTTGTCGCAGAGCGGCGGTTTTTTGCTGCCTGAACACATTCTCTTTTGAATATTATTACATCCGGTCTTTCAGCTTTGAAGACTTCCATGAGTTTCTTTACATTCTCATCATGATATTTAGGTAAAGGAATCATAGAATGAATCTGCTCTTTTGGAATACCCAGCCCTTCGATGGCTTTAACAATATCATTTCCAAAAATAGTCCTTTGCTGCCCTGTCATGCCGGTAGTACCGTTATCAAATATAATCAAATTGGCATTTACCTTTGCAGTAGCATAGCTTAAAAGTGAATTGATGCCGGAATGGAAAAAAGTTGAATCTCCAATAACACCGACGCTCGGAGTCATTCCGGCAAGAGCCGCGCCAAATGTCATTCCGACAGAAGCACCCATAGCCACTGTGCTGTGTATGCATTCGTGGGGTTTTTCATAACCTAGGGTATAGCACCCAATATCTCCAAAAACCCTGAAATCTGCAATATCCATTTTAAGGAAAGCTTCCTTGATGGCTTTGAATGAATCAGCATGTCCGCATCCGTCACAGAGTCTTGGAGGACGGGCAGGAAGCTCAACTTCAATTTTGTGAGTAATTTCCGGGCACTCAATATTGAGAGTTTTTCTCAATTTAGCCGGCGTAAGCTCTCCTGAAATTGGAATGGTTTTATCTCTTCTTCCGTGAATCCTGGCGCTTTTTTTACGGGCAATAAACATGTCCTCGATATATGGATAATCTTCTTCAAATATATATATGACATCACAGAATGCGCACATTTTTTCAATGAATTCGTGGTTTAGCGGATACGCTTTGACATCGAGTCTCGTGAAGGTCCTAACCACTTCATTCTGTCTGCACAGCTGGTCAAAATATGCTCTTCCCATTCCAGCGACAACTACGCCGATACGGTTTGAACCGAATGTGAGTGTATTATAGGATTCCACTGCTCTTTCAAGAACCGGCAGAATCTGTCTGAGGTAATTATATCTTTCTCTAGCATAACCCGGAACAAGAACCCAGTTATGAGTTTCAATCCTTGATGGTCTGCCGAGGTTGATTACCGGCAGAGATTCAACCCTTTTTACTATTCCTCTTGAGTGCGCGAGCCTTGTAGTTAGTCTGAGAAAAACAGGCAGTCTGAGTTTTTCTGAAAGTTCGAATGCTTTTATTGTAAATTCGTAAGTTTCCTGATGAGTAGAAGGTTCAAGTGTAACCAGGCTGGCAAAATCTGCCAGGCACCTGCTGTCCTGTTCGTTCTGGCTGCTGTGCATACTCGGATCATCAGCCACAAAAAGAACCAACCCGCCTTTTATGCCTGTAAGTGCTGAGTTTACCAATGGATCCATTGCCACATTCAATCCGACATGCTTCATAGTTACGAGAGCTCTTCCTCCAGCATAACTGCACCCTAAAGCCATTTCGTACGCGCATTTTTCATTTGCCGCCCAATGAGCAATTCTGCCGTCATTCAGCGCATGAATTATTTTTTCGGCTCCTTCAAAAGCTTCAGTAGACGGGGTTCCGGGATAACCAAAAACCCCTTTTACTCCGGCATCAATCGCGCCGAAACTTATTGCTTCGTCAGCTAGGACAAGCAATTCTTTCTCCTCATAAAATTTCATTCCCTCATGTCTCCTTTATTATCTTAATATTTGTTATGATTCCTAAAATCCATTCTAGCATTGTACATTCGTTCTCTAAGACCACCCTCTTTAACAAAATCCTGCTCAAGCCTGGCTATTTGACGATCCAGCAAATAATTGCATTGATTGATGAGGCATATGAGGATATTGGCCACAGTTTCAGATGGTCTTGTCTCAAAGAACTCTCTATAAGTCTCATATGCCTCATGAGACTCATAGGCCAGCCTTCTGACATACAGTGCTTCCTTGCTATCCTTTTCCCAGATAGCGTGATTCCCTGTTCTCAGAAAATCCCTATAATCTTCCAGCAGCTCTTCCAAACTTGCTCTTGCTACATTAATGAGCTTAATCTCAGTTTCCTTAGATGTTCCTGAGGCCATACAGCCTTCGATGATGTTTTGTTTACCTGATCTTGCCGCCTGCGTCATCTGGGCAACCGTGCGGTCTCTTTTTGCAAGAAACTTACTGCAAAAAAGCACAGTCGCGTCATAGACTATCAGGGCTTTTTTATAACTTAAAAGCTCTTTATAGTTCCAATGCGTCGTAATAAACCCATTATCAAGCATCTAGCCCTCTCTTCGATAATGGCAATTTCTTTTCTTGAGGAATCAGATCTCCACATAGTGTTCTAAAATCATCTTTCATTGAATCAGCTATTCCTTTTATCCGATCAACTTTAGCCTCAGGATATATTTCACTTATATCCATTGGTTGAGAATTGTTGCTCCAGAAGTCTTTAGGTTTATCTATTTTGAATTTTGCGACTAGACAGTTATTAAAATCAGTTATAACACTCGTTTCATGCGGGATTGTGCCCACTAGATATCCATCCTGAAAATGCGGCCTTTTTGCCTGAGGAGGACAAGTACCTAATAAGCTGGTTATAACAATTGCCTCGTATGTAAAGTATGATATATATCCATGTGTTTCAGGAAACCCCAGAAGATAAACGAAACCAGGCCCTCCATTGAAACATGCCTCAGGTGGATCGAGCTTATAATTTTTTGTCGCAAAACTTGCCGCCACTCTAATCGATTTTGTAACATCCAGCAATGGCGTAGGATATCCATAATGCTGAAGTATTGCCCATTTAGACTCGTCAAATCTTGCTATGAATTTAATTTGATGGCGATCAATGCCTAAACTTTTATCCTTTTTTAATTTATCAATAAATCTATCTGCCAAAATAGGTAGAATGTTCTCAAGATAATTTTTGCGCTTCTTTTTATCACTTAAGTCGATCTGAGACTTGTTTGGTAAAGTGTAGGATCCCCTTCGATAGAATTGAGATAGCAAAGAAGATTGCCCTTTCTTATTTTTATGATCTTTATCTTGTCCTCTGAAATAAAGATTTAAGTGAGGATTATCAAAGGCTATTTCAGAAATTTTTGTAACCAAGTCATCATAATTTTCAACCTCAATTGGCTCCGCAGAAGCAATATCCTTTGGAGATACTTTTGTCTTCTTATGCCTAGGCAATTTTATCTTAATTTTCCCTATAAAATTAAGTCGCATAAATTTCGCTTCTCCCTATAATAGAATTTCCATCCCATTACGACAGTTTATCTCTATTTATATTTATCCTGGCATCAACAGCTATAATTGATTTTCCGTCTGCAAGCAAAGGATTGATGTCTATTTCAGCAATTTCAGGAGCGTATTCAAGAGCAATTGAGAGATTGCAGATAAGTTCAGCAAAAGCGTTCTCGTCTATTCCCTTCTTTCCCCTTGCTCCTTGAAATACTTTGTAAGACCTCAAACTCCTGATTCCGTTCAAAACTTCTTCTTTTGTTACAGGAGCCAAATTAGCCGCAAAATCTTTCATAATCTCTATGTAAATACCGCCCAGTCCGTACAATATCATATGTCCAAACTTTGCTTCCCTTGAAACGCCTATAAAAAGTTCAGTTCCTGAAATCATCGGCTGAAGCAACAAGCCTGTTGCATCCTTTATGGTCAACAGCCTATTAAATTCCTTAAGTGCTGTTTCTTTGTCTTTAACCCCGAGTACGACTCCGCCGACATCAGATTTGTGGATAGGCCCGATGACTTTCATCACAATCGGAAAAGAAATTTCGCTCAAGGCTTTAACAAGCTCTAATTGTGTTTTAACTACATACTCTTTAATTCTGCTAATTCCTGCAGAGTCAAGGAACTGCAAAACTTTATCAGGCTTAAGATAGCCGTCAGCAGAACTATCAATGATTTCTCTTATTTTAACTTTTCCTGGAGAATCGTGAATTGTTTGAGATTCAGAAGGTTTTGGAGTGTTGTATATTTTGCACAGAGCCTGTCCAAGAGCTGATTCATCAGGGAAAACGGCCCAGCCCTTTGCAATAAAGTTTTTACTCTCATCCGCGGCTGTCAGCATTGAAGGCAGAACAGGATAAATAGGTTTTCTGCATTCTCTCATTTTCCTGTCAAGAACATCATACGCATCAAAAATTTTTGTCAGCCCTGGAGTTCCAAAAATTACTACCATTGCATCTATTTCATCAAATTTCTTATCTACATAGTCAATTATTATTCCCAGTTGTTCTGCTGTACCTGTGGCAAGAAAATCTATAGGATTAGCAACAGATGAACCGGGATAGAGTTTGGTAAGCAGTTCTTTTCCAATCTCTTTATTAAGAAGAGGGACTGTTAGTCCCCCTTTGGAGAGAGCATCAGTAAGCATTACTCCAGGGCCGCCTGCATGAGTTATAATTGCAATATTTTTACCTGTCAATTCTCCGTAAGTTAAGGCCGAAGCAACTGTTATAAGTTCCTCTCTGCCATAGCACCTTATAATTCCGGCTTTTTTAAATAAAGCATCGACCGCAAGATCAGAACTTGCCATTGCGCCCGTATGGGAAGATGCTGCCCTGCTCCCTGCTTCAGAAGAACCTGCCTTAATAGCGGCAATTCTGCATCCTTTCCTAATGAGAGAAGAAGCGTGCTTTAAAAGTTTGCGTGGTTTCGAAATATTTTCTATATAAAGGATTTTTACTTTTGAATCTTTTTCTACATCAAATGATTCGTCAAGATATTCAAGAACCTCTTCAACTCCAGTCTGTGCGCTGTTTCCTACAGCAACAATTCTTGAAAAGGATAACCCCTTCGGAATTCCAGTTTCAAGGACGAAGCAAGCCGTAGCGCCAGAACCTGTTATAAAGTCACACCCTTTGGGATGAAGTTTTGGTATCGGAAGAGTAAAAATACCGTTGTAATGTGTCGTCAGGACTCCTGTGCAGTTCGGACCAATCAGTGTTCCGTTTACGCTGTTGACAATTTCAACGATCTGCTTTTCCAGTTCCGCGCCATGCTGACTCTCTTCGCTGAAACCTGCAGAAATTATTATAAAAGCCTTAGTTCCTTTCTTTTCTGCTAGGCACTTTACTATATCCACAGAATATTCGCAGGAAACTGCAAGTATTGCAAGTTCAACTTCAGGCAGTTCTGATACTCTTGAAAAAGATTTAACTCCCTGAACAGTGGATTCTTTTGGATTTACACAATATAAGCTTCCTTTATACTTCCCATCAATAATATTCTTTAATATCTTGCCTCCGGGCTTTTCAATATTATTTGACGCCCCTATTACCGCAATGCTTTTTGGATTCCACAGTTTATCGCAAATCATTTTTACAACTTCCCATTTTTATAAAAATCTTTTGAAGAACCCATAACATAGATAACTGGCTATGCCTTTTCAAAAAAATACATTTATTTTCCAATAACATTTTACAGTCTTAAAGCATGATTCTTGAATAATTTGTCCAATCCTGCTAAAATCTCTGACGGTTTGTTTTGTTCAAAAATTTTACAAAAGGGAGAACAATCAATGGATATTTTCAGTGAAATAAAAATTATTTCAGAAAAAGTCACTGAAGCTCTGAAGATAGATGACTATCCGGCAAAAATAGAACCTGAAGAACTAAGAGACGCAGTATTGGCATATCCGCTATTGGGCGGCAAAAGATTCAGGCCAGTTCTGACAATGTGGTCCTGCGGACTTCTCGGAGGCGATCCTGATAAGGCTATTTACGCAGCATGTGCCTCAGAAGTATATCATAACTGGACTCTGGTTCATGACGATATAATTGATTGCGATGACATAAGAAGAGGACAGCCATCCGCTCACAAATCACTTGATACTAAAGGCAGAGAAAAACTTAACTTGACTTCAGGCAAAGCCAGAAAATTCGGGAACGACATGGCTATACTGACGGGAGATCTTCAACAGTCATGGGCCATAAATTTCCTCCTTAAATCTTCCTCTCTTGGCGTATCTGCAAATGTAATCAATTCAATGTGCAGAGATATGGTCGAAACTTTATCTACCGAGCTTATTTCAGGAGAAGCCATTGATGTGGTTCTCTCATATAGAGATATAAGAAAAATAGAATATGAGGAGGTTGAACGGATGCTTCATATGAAAACAGCTTCCTTATTAAATTTCAGCGTCACTGCCGGAGCGAAAATTGCTCTTAATACAGATAATAAGAGTGTAGATGAAATACAAAAACTGATTGAATTTACTTCTTCACTTGGGTTGGCATTCCAGCTAAGAGACGATTATCTTGGCATTTTCGGAAATATCGAGAAACTCGGAAAGCCTATAGGATCAGATCTTGTAGCGGCAAAACCTACACTGCTTGTACTTGAAACTCTTAATAGAGTCAATCTAGACGAAAAGAAAATAATACTTGGAGCAATGGGAAAAGAAGGAATCTCTGAAGAAGAGATAGAATCTGTCAGAAAAGTCATGTCAGACTGCGGAGCCAAAGACATAATCCTAAAAAATATAGATTATACAAGAAAACAGGCTGAAGTAGCGTTAAATGCTCTGCCGGATAATAAATACAATAAAATGCTCAAAGAACTTAGTTCTTTCCTTACAACCCGTGATAAATAACCTTATCTTTATAAACTTGGAAAGAAAGAATTTTGAAGTAAAGTATATCACGACAGATAAATCTGTCATAAATTAAATATTTTAGGAGTTTTAGATTATGTTGAGCTTTGCTGAAGAAATTTATTTATTGGCTCTGGACGATGTTACAGGAAAAATTTCCAATTATTCTGACCAGGTCTCATTAAGTTATGCGTTAATAGGCGCTGTACTCTGCGAACTTTCCTTTATAGGAAAAATCGATACTGACCTTGAAAAGCTGATAGTATTAAATAGTGAACCAACAGGAAATAAGGTATTGGATTCCATTTTTAACATCCTGTCTGAAAATAAAGAAAAACTTCCTGTTTCCTACTGGCTCAAAATCCTGCTCAGCAATTCTGGAGCTACTGAAGACATGGTGCTTGAACTGCTGATACAAAAGGGCATTCTAAAAAAAATAGATGAGAAAATATTCTGGGTTTTCCATACAAGAAGATATCCAATCATAGACGACAGAGAAATAAAGAGCGTGGAAGAAAGAATCAAACATCTGGTACTGGATGATACGGATTTCCCTGATCCAAGAGAAGCTGTACTGGTAAGTCTTATCAAAGCTTCTAACCTTTTTGAGACAATTCTTTCCCCCAAAGAACTTAAGAGAGCAGAAAAACGCATTCAGAGTCTGGCAAAAATAGATTTAATAGGCAGAGAAGTTGTCAATATGATCAACGAAATAAGAAACTTCAGCCCCAGTATTTTCTGTACAACTTCAGTTTAAATCCTGATAGTTTTTCTTCTTAAAGCCTTAGGCTATTTGAAAACCCCGGATTTTAACCGGGGTTTTAATTTTTTATTTGATTGTAGAAGCGAAATACCCGGAGGGAAGAGTCTCGATAAGAATTTCGACTGCCTGCGGAACGGCATTTCTTATTTTTGCCTTCAATCTTTCAGAGACAATTTTAATTTCATCGGATTCCGCTCTGGAACTTACTTCTATAGACAATTCAATCTGATAAGACTCTCCTATTCGATAAATCTCAAGAGAATCCACCAGAAGCACGCTTTCATCCGAATCTGCAATCTTCTCTATCTGAGCAAAAAAGAGTTTCTCATTCTCTGAATAATACTGCCTACTCTTTAATACAGGAAGAGCATGCTTGCTGATAAATGAAAATTTTGCTTTCATAACTTCTTTTTCATTAGTAAGCAAAGTAAAATGGCACGCATTATCTAAAAAAAGAGTTTCAGAAAAAGGTATTGCTTCTGAAAGTTTAATTCCATGCTCTAATGACACTTCAGCATCCTCTCTTCCGTGGATAAGAAGAGTAGGAGATTTAATCTTTTTAGGCTGTAAATTTTGAAAATAGCTGTACTCTCTTGCATCGTTAAGAAAGCCTTCCTTGTTAATACTGAAAGGCATTAATGAGTCTATCAGATTATTTCTGATGATTTCAAATAGGTCTTTGTCGTTCTGTAACTTTTCAACAAGATATTCAATCTGTTTGCTATTAAACTTTGAGTAATGCCCAATAAATGCCCTGATAGCTATTTTTTCTGAAAAAAAGCTGAACAAATCTGAACAATAGTTTCCGATATCAGAAAAAGCAAAGAAATTAAAAAGGCGTCTGATAAAACTCATTCCATAAGGTATTCGTTCCGCTACAGATCCTTCGAGGATCAGAGCGTAAACCCTTTCGGGAAAGCGAACAGCAAAATCCATAGCAATTAGCCCGCCGAATGAAAACCCGGCAAGAACGACTCTGTCAATATTTAGATAATCCAAAAGAGCGCATAAGAGTTCTGTCTGATCGTTTATTGTCTTTCCTGAACTCAAAGGAGTTCCGAGATAACCAGGCCTTGACCAGGAAAGGTATCTGAAACTTGGGCTTCTAAGGCCGGCAAATATATAACCGCACTGAAAAATATTTCCGGGCTCTCCATGGATTGCTGCAATAACAGAGCCTTTTTCCCCTTCAAGAAAATATTCAACATCCCCTTTGAGAGTGCGGGCAATTGAAAACTTCTTTGAAAATTTATCTCTTTTAACCTGCTTCCAGTAAAAAAAATTAAGCTTAGACAATATAGGTTTTTTTTGAGTCATTATTCTGCCCTATTTTGAAAGCATACTGCCCTATCGGAGCTGTCTCAATAAAAACGCCTACAACGCTGGAAAGTTTCTTCTTTATAGCTTCTTTAAGCCTGGCAACAATAAAGTTCGCTTTGGTCACAGTAAGTTTGCCATTAATTTCCACAGTCATCATCACATAATATCCCTTTTCAACAGGATGAACTCCAATATTATACAAAAAGGCCACATCACTGTCAGTATCCACAATTCTTTCGACTTTTGCAAAAATTTCTTTTGAACCCTCATCAAGGTCACGCTGGATATAGAGCTGTTCCTGAAATTCGGGAAGTTTTTGTTTCCACATGGAAGTGAAAACATTTGCCATAGTTTCTATCAGAACTCCACTGCAATTTATATCATCGGCTATTTCATTGACAGTTCTACCGTTAAGCAAACCAGATACAGCTCCTTTGATATCCTCCTCTGAAGTTTGATATTTAGACTTATTCTCTTCGTAGAATCCTTTAATCATTGTTTCTGCAAGATATGAAAGATTGGATATAAATCCTTTATCAGGAAGAATTCCAAGGTAACTCAGGCAATTAATTATCTGATTTACAGGAAGGGAGCCTTTAGTAATTATATAAGACTGCTGCCTTAAGCTATTTACCCCGTCATGATAGGCTTTTTTATGAAAATCCAGTCCCTGGAACGAGTACAAACGGCATCCATATTTATAGCTGGACTCAAAAAGAAAACTGATAATAGGGTTATGAAGATTATGATTATCCTTAATATCAGCCATAGGAGATAAGCCAAATGAAAAATACTTTGCACCTTCGGCTTTGAATTTTTCCCTGGCATTTTGAATTATCAGATCCAGCGTGCCATTTGGAGCATCATCTTTAGTCCGGCATATATTGGCGTAGTAGCCAATAACCTCATTATCTTTATACATCGGCTCAAATGAGTTAAATCCGATTAAAGTTTCATCTATATAACCGCAAAAAAACCTTATGCCTGATTCTTCTTCAAAAGATAAAGGCCTTGTAAGAAGTGTAAGTTCAGCAGCATTTGCCTTATTTTTAATCCATTGGTTTGATATAACCTCAACTTCTTTTCGTACTAATGGATCTGTAAGTTTTTCCTCTCTGACTTTCAGTCCGGCGTTTGTCGCTGAATTAATCCAGCGCCTTACTTTGGTCATTGCCTTCCCTTTTGTATCAAACGAATCGAGCTTCAAAATAGTTTCGACTCCCAAACTGTTTATGCTATATCCGTGTCTGGCAAAGACAAAAGCCGCTTCAATAGAACATTGCATGCCTATTAATATATTTGAAGCTGAATTTGTGTCCTCAAGAAATGCCTGAACTACAGATTGAATATCTTTTTTAGAGCATATCGGATCCCCGAGCATAAATCTGATATTCTTGTATAGACCATACATTACAAAGCCTTTGTCCGGCAGATAAAAGTGATTCATCTTATCATCAAAAACTGACGAGTAGGCAATAGTATGGCTGCCATAAAGCTTCAGATATTTGAGCAGCATTGCATTGTTCATTAATCCTCGCTTGCTTTTATGTTTTTTTGAAAATCATAAGAGTGATGTCATCATAAAATTTGTGATCTTCAAATGCGTCTACATTGTCGACAATATGATCACAAAGTTCCTGCGGCTTCATATTGAGATTATTTCTTATTAAACTCTTTAGCCTATCCAGGCCGAAAAATTCCTTGTCAGGCGAATGAGCTTCAGTGATTCCATCAGTGTAAAAAACCAGGATGTCATTCTTTTCCAATTTAATTTTTTCGGAAATATAAGAGCTTTTGGGAAGAAAACCTATTGGAATTTTTTGATGTTCCCCAATCTCATGAATAGTTCCATCCACTTTAATTAGAAGAACATTATCGTGGCCGGCATTCGCAAAAACAAACTCTGATTGCAAAGTATCAAAGAAACCTACGAACACAGTTGCAAACATATTAGCGTCATTACGCTGGGAAAGAAGCCTGTTGACTTCAGTCAAGACCTTATCGGGTTCAGAAATTTGAAGAATTGTATTATGCATAATTGCTTTTGCAATAGCCATGAAAAATGCTGCTGAAATTCCTTTGCCTGAAACATCCCCTATTGCAAGAGCCAGTTTATCAGCACAATAAAAGAAATCATAAAAATCACCGGCTACTTTGTCCGCAGGAAGAAGTTTAACTCCCAAATCAAAGCCCTTGAAAACAAAATCGGAGCCGATTTTAGGCAAGGTAGCTTCCTGTATCCTGTGCGCAATTGATATCTCTGTTTCCATGCGCTGCCGCTGCATTATTTCAGTTTTGAGATTTTCTGTAAAGTCTGCTAACTCTTTTCCAAGATAATTCATCGAAACTATCAGATCCCGTATTTCATCTGACCCCTTTGCTTCAAGATTGATATTAAACTGCCCTCTTCCTAGTTTAGATACCTCATCCCTAAGCTTTCGGATAGGGTCGGTTATAGATTTGGAAAACCTTAGAATAATCGGTATTGCAAAAATATAGATAATTAAGACAGAAAGTACTGAATAAATTGCACTGAATTTCCTGTCTTGAGAAAATTCATAGTTAATTAAACGCATAATTCTCTTTGCTTCACTTTCTCTCTTGAGTGACATTTCGGCATTAATTGGCTGCAAATAATCTTCAAGAGAAAGGCTGTACAATAAAACAAGGTTAGTATCAGGAATTTTAAAAGCAGAAGCATATTCATTATCTGGATCTCTAGGTGTATCAGGCGAAGTATACTCATAATAAAAATTCAAGGAATCTGTATTATCCAGAGACTTATAACCTTCAGTAAGAATTACGTCACATTTTGCAAGCCATTCTTTTACATTGACACCCTCATCGCTCATGTCACTGCAAAGAATAATTTTATCATCTCTTTCAATAAGAGCTGCGTACCCCACCTGTAATTCATTTATATAAGTCGAATCAAAAAGCATTTTTCTAAGCTCCTTGTTTCCTGTCAGATAATCGTAGTCTTTTCTGTTATCAAGAAAGTCTCTACGCACGATATAACCCAAATCCTTAGCTAAAAGTTGAATATACCTTTCTGCAAATGGACCTAGATTTCTTTGTGAATTAATATCGTTCCATTTTGTGAAATCATTAATTATGCTATCTGCAGACTCAAGATAGTAGTCTTGCTGAGCAAAATCGTAAAGCAAATTACACATACTTAAGACAACTGCCAAAACTACTGTGATGATTACTATAATTAGAGCGAATCTGGTTCTGATTTTCATTATTTTATATTCAAAACTGAAGCAAGTCCTATTTTTGTAAGATTCTTTTTTATTTCCTTATTCAAGTTTATCAAGGATATATTCTGAGATCCCACAAGCGTAGCAGCAGAGCCACAAAGTCTAATAAATGAAGATGATATGTAGTTAACACTCTGCAAATCAAAAGCTACCTTACCTTTATGCGTTTTTACCAGAGTCAAAACCTCCTCCTCAAAACCCATGCATGCTAGTGTATCGAGTTCACCTTTAAAAATAAAAATCGAAGTGTCTTCATTACAAGTAAAATCAAATGCGCTCATTGTTTGCCTCAAACTTTAAGAATCTATTATTTCTTCCATTTTGATTCTATAATAACTATTCTTTAGTTTCAATACATTTAGAGAATCTATTAGCCTAAGTGTTAAAAATAGATAAAATATAAAACTTCAGGGCTGTTTCCGTAGAAATATGTTCATTAAAACATGAAAGTGCGATTTTTTTGCTGCTTAGCTATTCAAAATTTTTATATCGGATTAATATTTAGTTACGCTTCGTTTTTATATTGACAATAACTAACTGGAAATCATTAAAATTTATGAAAAAAGCTACAGCACGCCATATACTCGTAAGCTCAAAAGAAATTTGCAACGAATTAAAAAAAGACATTGAGAAAGGAGCAGATTTTGCAGACATAGCAAGAGACTTCTCAGAATGCCCTTCAAGCTCAAGCGGAGGAGATTTGGGCGAATTCAATGAAGGAGAAATGGTTAAGGAATTCAATAAAGCAGTCTTCAAAGGAGAGATAGGCAAACTTATCGGTCCGGTAAAAACACAATTCGGATATCACCTTATCGAAGTCCAAAGCATCTCAGACAGTTCTGAAGACGAAACTTTCAGGTAAATATTCATAGGAGAAAAGACATGGAGAATGTCGTAATTATCGGAACAGGACCTGCCGGATATACTGCCGCAATTTATGCTTCAAGAGCAGACCTGAAGCCTATAATAATTGCGGGCAAACTTCCAGGCGGATTACTCACACAGACAACTGATGTGGAAAATTTCTCTGGTTTTCCTGATGCTGTAAACGGATTTGAACTGATGATGATGATGCAGGAGCAGGCTAAAAGGTTTGGAACCAAACTCATAAATACTTCTGTAAAAAGCGTGAACTTCAAAAATGACGGTCCTCAGCTTCTTGAACTTGAAAATGGACAAAAAATAGAATCGAAAGTCGTGATCATTGCTACCGGATCTAGTCCGAGATGGCTGGGGCTCGAGGCAGAAAAAAGGCTTGCAGCAAAAGGAGTAAGTGCTTGCGCAACCTGTGACGGAGCTTTTTTCAGAAATGTCCCCGTAGTGGTTGTGGGAGGCGGAGACTCGGCAATGGAGGAAGCTTCTTTTATAACAAAATTTGCAAGCAAAGTTTATCTTGTTCACAGAAGAAATGAATTCAGAGCATCTAAAATTATGATAACAAGAGCGCAAAACAATCCCAAAATAGAGTTTGTTCTGGACAGTACTATAATAGATATTCTGGGAGAAAAGAATGTAGAAGGCGTAAAAGTCAAAAACCTTAAAACCAATTCTGAATCAATAATAGAATGCAAAGGTTTTTTTGCTGCCTTGGGACATACTCCGAATACAGATATATTCAAAGGTTTTGTTGAAATGGATGAAAAAGGATTTATAAAACTTAACGGCAATTCATCCAGGACTAACATTGAAGGAATTTTCGCTGCGGGAGATTGCGCTGACAATCATTACAAGCAGGCTATAACTGCTGCAGGCATGGGATGTAAGGCCGCAATTGACGCAGAACACTATCTTGCTTCACATCAATAACTTTTAATATTTTAAGATTTTATGGCTTATAACCTTATTAAAAGGTTCATGTTAACTTCGGCCATAGCTTTCTGTTTAATCTATCCGGTGCTTTGTCCTGCTTTGAATAGTATTACTTTCATGGACAAACCATATATCTATTTACAGGATGCGGCAAAAGAACTGGGTATGACCATGTCAAAGAGTTCTGAATACTGCTCTCTCAGGAATTCAACAGCGTACATAAGTTTTCAATATGACAAAAAATTTGCCACTATAAATGGAGTTAAAATTTCGCTTCTCTACCCTCCTTCTCTTAAAAGCGGCGCTCCCATTATAAGCCAGAAGGACTACTACAATGTCATTCTGCCTATTTTAAATTCAAAAACTCTCAAAAAACAAATTATAAAAACTATAGTAATAGACCCGGGCCATGGCGGAAATGACAACGGGACTTCAGGCTCGTACTCCAAAGAAAAAAATATTGTTCTTTCCATATCAAGAAAAGTTGCCAATATTCTTAGTTCAAGCGGTTACAAAGTAGTTATGACAAGAAACAGTAATAAGTTTATCCCCCTGGACACAAGAGCCGCAGTGATAGACAAGTATAATGGAGATCTTTTTGTATCTATACACTGCAACTCTGCTAAAAAATCTATCAGCGGTTATGAAACTTTCGTCCTTGCCCCGCAGGGAACATCCTCTACTTACAGCACTAAAGAGGTAAATAAATATGAAAATGGAAACCGCTGGGACAAAAACAATGAACGGCTCGGCTTTGAAATACAAAAAGCGCTTAAAATAACAAATAGCATAGACAGAGGTTTGAAACACGCAAGATTTTCTGTACTTAAAAATGCTACGAAACCCGCAGCTCTCGTCGAAACAGGTTTTCTTTCAAATCCAGGCGAAGAGAAACTTCTCAATACACCCTCCTATCAGGACAAGGTGGCAAAGGCAATCGCATCCGGAATTATATCCTACGCAAAAGCTGCAGCAAATGGTAACTAATCATAGTTTTGAATCTCAGAGTTAAATTAACAAATGAAAAATGAAATCATAATAAGAGGAGCAAGACAGCATAACCTCAAGGGAATTGATGTCTCTCTCCCAAGGAATTCTTTTATAGTAGTTACAGGCCTTAGCGGTTCAGGCAAATCTTCTCTGGCCTTTGATACACTCTACGCTGAAGGCCAGAGGCGATATGTAGAAAGTTTATCCGCATATGCCAGACAATTCCTGGACCAGATGCAGAAACCCGATGTCGAACATATCGAAGGACTATCCCCAGCTATTGCTATCGAACAGAGATCCTCAGGATCAAATCCCCGTTCCACTGTTGCTACTACTACTGAAATTTATGACTACCTGAGATTGTTATATTCCAGAGCAGGAACTCCTCATTGCCCGAAGTGCGGAAAGGAAGTTCATGCTCAAAGCGCGCAGACAATCTGCGAGAAAATACTTCATTTCCCTCCTGATAAAAAAATCATGATACTCTCTCCATGCATAATCGGCAGAAAAGGAGAACATAAGGATATAATAGAAAAACTGCGAAAAGAGGGTTTTGTCAGAGCAAGAATAGACGGAAAAATAGTTGAACTTGAATCCGAAATCATCCTCAAAAAAAATTTCAAACACACTATAGAAGCGGTTATTGACCGATTAGTAACAGGTAAAGTAGAAACTTCCAGACTTTCAGATTCGGTCGAAACGGCACTCAGGCATGGCGCCGGAATTATTAATATTCTAACAGAAATGGAGGACGGAACCTGGAAGGACGAGCAAATCAGCGAACACCTGGCCTGTCTGCCCTGCAATATAAGTTTCGGCAAACTTGAACCCAGAAATTTCTCATTCAACAGTCCTTACGGAGCCTGCCCTGAATGCAATGGACTGGGAACCAAACTCGTAATGTCAAAAGATTTAGTCTTGCTGTATCCTGATAAATCCGTAAAAAGAGGTGCAATCCCTCTCTGGAAAAGAGGCCCAAGAAGATTAATTATCTATTATAACCACATGATAAGATGTTTAGCCGAACATTATAAATTTGACCTTGAAAGCACTCCTTTTAAAAATATCCCCCCTGCCCTGCAGAATATTCTCCTTTATGGCAGCAACAATGAAGAAATAAAATTCGATTTCTGGATGAGAGGCAAAATCCACAAACTCCAGAAACCATTTGAAGGAATATTTCCCCACCTGGAAAGACGCTATCTTGAAACGGACAGCGACTCAGTAAGAGAGAGAATCAGAGGATGCATGACAAGAAAATTATGCCCGAAATGCAATGGCGCAAGACTCAAACCTTCAAGCATGGCTGTAACTGTTGACTCCATGCCGATCCATAAATTTAATGCTATGAGCGTTAACGATGCTCTCAAATTTATATCAGTAATCAAACTTGATGATGAAAAGAAAATTATCGCAACTGAAGTGATAAATGAAATAAGGGAAAGGCTCTCATTCCTTATAAATGTAGGCCTAGACTATCTCTCTCTCGACAGAGAAAGCTCCACTCTTTCAGGAGGAGAAGCCCAGAGAATCAGGCTTGCTACTCAACTTGGCAGCGGACTTGTCGGAGTTATTTACATTCTTGACGAACCCAGTATAGGGCTTCATCAGAGAGACAACGAAAGATTACTCAGTACTCTTATAAACCTGAGAAATACAGGAAATACGGTCGTAGTAGTCGAACACGATCTAGACACTATCAGAAAAGCAGACCACATTGTCGACCTCGGCCCTGGAGCCGGAAGGCTAGGAGGAGAACTTATCTACAGCGGACCTCCTTCAGGAATGAAAAATATCCTTAATTCTGCTACTGCTGATTTCATTTATGGGAGAAGGGAAATAGCTGTTCCTCTTGAAAGACGCAAGGGCAACGGCAAATTCATTACAATTGAGGGAGCTTCTCAGAATAATTTAAAAAACATAAATGCAAAAATCCCTCTCGGAAAATTTGTCTGTATAACTGGCGTATCTGGTTCGGGAAAGAGTACTCTGGTCAACGACATACTCAAAGTAGCACTTGAACGGCATTTTGAAATCGGAAACGATATCCCGGGCAAACACAAGAAGATTTCAGGTTTGAATCATATTGGAAGGGCTATTGTAATCGACCAGACGCCAATTGGCAGAACTCCCCGCTCCAATCCTGCTACATATACAGAAGTTTTCGGTATGATAAGGGATCTTTTTGCCAAACTCCCTGAATCAAAAGCAAGAGGCTATAAACCAGGCAGATTTTCTTTCAATGTCAAAGGCGGCAGGTGTGAAGAGTGCAAAGGCGACGGCATAAAGAAAATTGAAATGCTTTTCCTTCCTGAAGTCTATGTCCAGTGTTCGTCCTGCAAAGGAAAAAGATTCAATAATGAAACTTTAAGCGTCTTATACAAAGGCAGAAGCATTTCAGATGTCTTGGATATGACAGTAAGCGAGGCATGTGAATTCTTCGATGCCATACCTCCAATAAAGAGAAAATTCAAAACTCTCTCTGATGTAGGAATGGACTATATACACCTCGGACAGCCTGCCACTACCCTTTCAGGAGGAGAGGCTCAAAGAGTAAAACTTGCCACAGAACTTTCAAAACACCAGAAAGGTCATACTTTTTATATTCTAGATGAACCTACGACTGGACTTCACATAGCAGATGTGGAAAAACTCCTGAAGGTTATTAATTTACTTATTGAACAAGGAAATACAGTTCTTGTCATTGAGCATAACCTTGATGTAATAAAAACAGCAGACCACATAATCGACCTGGGTCCCGAAGGAGGAGACAGAGGCGGTAAAATCGTCGCTGAAGGAACTCCAGAACAAGTATCAAAATCAAAGACTTCTTTTACCGGAACTTATTTAAAAGAAATCCTTTAACCTGAATTTTGTAGTTTAAACAAAAGATATCTGAGCCCCCACACCTCTTTTATAATTCATGAATAACAATGACTTATCTGACCAAGTAGAAAGCTGACCTCTTCCTGTATATTTCGTGCCGTCAGGCATTGTTGTATCTTTAAATGCTGTATTTTTAAAGTTAGGAATTGTCATAATATAAGTGTTACATTTATGAAATAATGCTATAATTCTTCTGTAATCATTTTTACAGGAGAAGATAAAGATGGATTTAGGATTATTTTTCAAGGGAGTAGAAAGTTCGTTAAATGAAAAGAACC
>MHBE01000035.1 GCA_001803205.1 Lentisphaerae bacterium GWF2_38_69
ATCGTTCAAAATCAGGTCAATACTGTCGATGGGCAGACAAAAGATGATTTATACTATGTCTTCAGGAGTTGTATTAAATCTCTTGCCCTGAGTCAAGACACTATTACCAGAGATCAGATAAGCAAAGACGAGGTGATTTTTGCTCTAAGGCATCTTATACACCTTGCAGGGGATGACACACAGCCTCTTCATATGAGCGATCCTATGTATACGCAGGATGGCACTAAAGAGGACAGCTACGGAGGCAATGAAATAGAATTCAGCTCTCCTTATGTTATTACCAACCAATATAATAAGCAATTTGAACTAACAGAACTTCATGAGCTCTGGGACTATCCAGGGAATGATTTTGTGCCAATCAATAATGAAAGTACTCAGGATAGCGGAATGATTATTGATAAAGAATCAGCGCATATTATTAAGAATATTGCCCACACACTTGATCAAACATATTCAAGCCAAAGATCTGATATTGACAATAATGCAGGTTATAACACTAAGGATCTTGTCATGTCATGGGCGACTGAAGGCTACATTGCGGCCGTAGCAAATATCTGTAGCGGATTAGATCCGATATCTCAATGGATCTTAACAGAACAACCAAAACATCTCCCATGCAGAGCTAAGCTTCCTATTGACGGGTCACCTATGCCTACTTCAAACAATAGTGCTGTAATATCTACACCAACTGTAGATTATGTAAATGCCTTGGGGCCGGTCACAACATTGCAGATGTATAGGGCATCGGTAAGGTTAGCAGATTTATTAAATGCGATTTATGACCCTCGTCACGCCCCAAAAGTTTTTGTTGATTATGTAAATCAGATTAAGTCAGACAAATCCATACCAACTGTCAATAATCTTGAACAGGTTTACTATCCACGCTATTATGACCAGAGCGAAGAAAATATGGAATAATTGTGTTTCTGTTGGAAACCCCGTTTATTATTGTTGGTTTGTCTGCATCTTAACTGCTGAATAAAGGATTAAAGAAAAGTGTTTCTCATTAGTTCTTATGAAAAATTGTCATTAAGCAAAAAGATATATCTTTCCACTGCCGCCGGTTTGCTTATCGGGATTTTTTTTGGCGATCTATGTGTTACTTTGGGGCCATTCAATACATTATTTATCAGGATGTTTCAGATTACTATTATTCCGTACATGGTATTCAGCATTCTTCAGTCAATTGGATCCCTGGATACTGAAACAGCAAAAATTATCAGCAGGAAAGGCGGAATCGTACTGGTTGCCTTATGGGGCATCAGCATTTTTTATGCTTTATGTCTGCAGATTTCATTTCCTGATATTCTAAGAGCCAAATTCTTTCGCCCCGACTATTCTGTTGCCAAAAGCAGTTTAGACCTTTTTGATATATTCATTCCGGCAAACCCCTTTCACGCTTTTGCTAATGGTTATATTCCAGCCATAGTTATCTTCAGTGTACTGCTCGGAATTGCGATCATACATGAAAGCAAAAAAGCTTCCTTGATAGAATACTCGAGAATAATGGCATCAATATTAAAACGGACCAACGACTATATCATTAAACTGCTTCCTCTTGGCGTTCTGATAATGTCATCCTACACCTTCGGGACATTAAATCTTGCCAGTTTTAAAGGAGTGCTTTTGTACCTCCTGGCATCGCTTATATATCTTGCCTTTATGTCTATGGTGATCCTTCCGGGGGTTGTTACATGTATGACAAACTTGAAGTATAGGAAGTTTCTTGATTATGCTATGCCTGCTGCCTTGATAGCTTTTACGACCGGCAGTGTTTTTCTGGCGTTGCCGTTAATTTATGAAATGATGAATAAATTTGAAGAGGAACAGGAAAGTTTTTACGACAACAGGAATAAAAAGAATAGCAAACTTGCAAATATTATAGTTCCTTTGGCCTGGGTGGTACCTGCAAGCTATAAATTTCTTGTGATTTTCTTTATTGTTTTTACTCACTGGTATTATGATAGCGCTACTCATGTCTTTGAAAATATATCCCTCTACATAGGCGGAATACCTTGTCTTTTCGGGAATAGTTCGGTCATTGTGCCATTTCTACTAAATATGTCTGACCTTCCGAGCTCTGCATATAATGTGTTTTTATTGACATCAAGCTTCATGGTTTATTTTAATAATGCCAATGGCGCGATATTCATAATTACCTGCACTGTGTTATGTTATGCTTCTATAACAGGAGTATTGAAAATAGTATGGAGTAAAGTTCTTATTTTTTTTATACTAGTTACGCTTATATTTGCAGCGCTTCTTTATGGCTTAAATCTATTTATGGGCGATTTGTTATCAGGAGATAATGCAGCTAAGGAAGAATTAACCCACATGAATCTGCACTCATATAATAAGGACTATTATTCTGATATTGATGTTTCCTACCTGAAGATGGATCAATATAAAGAGATTCCTTCTTTATATGAGGGAGAACCTTTACTCAACAAGATTACCAGAACTAAAGTTCTCAAAGTAGGATATAACCCCGAGGCACCGCCATTTTCATTTTTCAACCTCAAAAAAGAGCTTGTAGGATTTGACATAGATGTAGTTTCCCTTTTGGCAGAAGAATTAGGCTGCGACTCAATAGAGTTTTATGAGATAAATAATTTAGACGAATACCAGCAATGTTTATCAAAAGGGCAAATTATAGATATGTGTGTTGGTGGGAACTTATACAGAGGTTATGTCATTGATAATATGAGAACATCAGAAGCTTATATGGATTTGCATTTAGCTGTACTTATACCTTCAAAAGATAAAAATAAATATGCTGATTTTTACTCAGTGCTGAAAGATAAAAGCATAACCATAGGCATTTTAGAGGGAGCTTCAAAACGCAATGAAAGTACCAAGCATATGGAAAAGGATAAAGACAGTATGGTTAAATTGCCCACTTTCAGCGATTACTTCAAAGACCATAAAACTTATGCCTTATTGACAAGCTCTGAGATAGGCGCGGCAATAAATATTCTGTATCCGGGCTATTGGGTCCTTAACTATAAAGGGAGAGACTTGGATCTCTATTATGCCTATGTTTTCCCTTCAACTCCAAATGCCGATACTTTAAGAGAGTTTGTAAATTCATGGATCAGGATTTCGTTTGAAAGTGGAAAGATGAAAGAAAGATATGCTTATTGGATTATGGGAGAGGCCAAGATTCAGACAAAGCCTCGCTGGTCTGTCTTGAGTTGGTTGGAGCTGACAAAACAAATGGACTAAATTATACACGGGCTTTTCGCCCGTAATACATTAAAAAAAAGAGTTTAGTTTCATGCGTCTTTTTCAAATAGCAATCATCTTTTCTTGCGAACAGAATATCCGAATTTTCCTACAAGTTCGCCCAAAGTATAATATTTGCCATGTGAGTAGCATATCGGGTTTGCTTTGGCAAAGTTAAAAAAGTCATTTTCTTTGTTGTAGTATTTTTCGTCTGCATTTATTGATACAACTTCTGAAATAAACATATCATGGGAGCCGAGTGTCTTAATTTCTTTAACAACACATTCAATACTAATTGGCGATTCTTCTATAATAGGAGAAGAGATTTTTCTAGCTTTTCCCTGAGTTAAATTCATTTCTTTGAATTTATCAAATTCCCTTCCCGATTTAACACCGCACCAATCTGTCGCATACGCTAATTTCTTTGTGGTAAGGTTAATAACAAAATCTCCGCATTGTTTAATTATCCCGTGTGAATGCCTTTCAGGCCTGACCGAAATATAACACATCGGCGGGTCAGAACATATCGTTCCCGTCCATGCGACAGTAATAATATTAATGGAAGTATCCTTATTCCCGCAGCTCACCATAACTGCTGGAATAGGATAAACCATCGTACCGGGTTTCCATTCTACTTTGCCCATAATTCTTTCTCCTGAGGTTACTATTTACATTCTAATGCAATTGAATTAAGAGCAGGTAGGGCGTGTCTCTCCGAGACCGCCGCGGACGGCTACGGAGCCTGCCCGAGCAAGTCGAAGACGGCCAGGGAGCCGTCCCTACCTTAATTCAACCGCATTTATTAACATTATTGTTGAGCCAAATGAGCTATTTCATTCTTTTACCTGAAGTGATTCGTTCCATTTTAATTTATCTATTGTTATTTTCACAAAAAAATATGCTGTCAACATGAAAGTTAAGGCCAAGCCTATTACATAAAACCATGTGGGGAAATAAACATTCAGAGGAATAGAAAATATTTCATTTTGAAAAGCGTCAGCCATAAACATAAGAAGTAAATAACCCAAGGGCAGTCCCAGCAGTGTTCCTATAGAATTAATTATAAGAATCTCCCGAAGAAAAATAGCTCCAACTTCTTCTGAATGGTAACCTATTACACGAAAAGCGGCTATCTCACGAGTTCGTTCGGCGGTAGATATCATTGCGGAATTCAAAATGGATCCGAAAAAAAGTATTCCTGCGAAAAGGATCATACCATATACAACATTATCCATCTTTGAAATAAAGTCCCTCTTAAGTTTCACTCTCTCCTCAGGAAGATTAATATATGAGCTAAGTTCCGGGTATTTTTTCAATTCTCTATAGAACTTATCTTTTTGTTTATCCGTCTGAGCTTCTTTCAATCTTACAGAAGTTAATACTGAAATTTCACCTATTAACTTATTAATATATTCGTAATCAGCATATACAGGCATTCCTACACTGCTTTCCGAAAGAGCCATTATTGGAATCTCAAGACTTTTTCTTTCTCCCTTTATAGGCTTAAAAAGCACTGTATCGCCCTCTTTTACGCCCAATATCTCAGCTAAGCGGTTATTCATCAATAATCCAACAGGAGGTATTTTCAGTTTTTCGCCCTTTGAATCCCTGGGTTTTAATAATATTGAGTCAGGTTTTACGCCAATTATCGATCCCCTTTTTTCAGAACCTTCAAAATAAAAAAAACCCGGGACATCCAGTCCTGGTTCAGCATAGGTAGTGCCGGGAAGCCTCGAGGCCTCGCGCAACGCCCCTTCATTCAAGTTATCACGGAAACTTATTGTACAATCCGCAGTAAGAACTTTCTCGAACTGAAATCTTACCAGATAATTTAAAGAATCTTTAAAACCTAAAGATAACAGCAAAATAACTGAACCCAGAGCTGATGTGGCTATTCCTATCATGGTTCTTCTTTTGTTTCGGAAAAAGGATCTTAAAACCATCTGCCAGCGAAAATCCAGTTTACTCCAAAAGAATTTATATTTTTCAAGGGCGATAGAGGTACAGCTTTCTGGCGGGCCTGGGCGCATGGCTTCGGCCGGACTCAAAAGAGCCATTCTCCTGATTCCGCGCAGTGTGCCCAAAACAGAAAAGAATATTGCCAATAATATGGAAAAAGTTATGAGTTCCGGATAAAAACCATTTTCAATAGAAGGGAATGTATAGAGATCCCGGTACATTTCTGTAAATCCTTCTGCGATAAAATATCCCAGACAGGAGCCTATTATTCCACCTGACAGCCCTATAATAATGCCAAGTTTAATAAAATGCATTGAAATTGAATTCAGCGAAACTCCAAGAGCCTTCAAAGTTCCTATCACTGTGCGCTGATGTTCGGCTGTTCTCATCATTTGAATATTCAGAACAAAAACAGCTACACACAAAAATATCAGAGGCATTAATACAGCTACAATTCGCAATTGCTGAAGTTCAGAATTCATCATAAGACAGGATTCCTGCTCATTATGAAGAGTTTTTAGAAATACACCATAGTTTTTGTCTAACTTATTCTTAATAATATCTGTCACAAGTCGTGCATTCTTTTTGCCATCCGGACTTAGAATGCCCACAATTTCGTTGCACGCTCCCGAGAAATTGAAAACATTATCGGCAAATTCCTTTTTAATCCAGAAAACACCATAATTATCATCATCAGGAGCCATTCTTCCGGGAGGAGTATAGAACATATATTCGCTGCTTATAGCTGTTCCTACGACATATAGTTTTTTTTGTATGCCGTCCATGATAAGATTTATATAGGTTCCGGGAAGAATATTGCGCTTTTGCGAAAACTTTTCAGAAACAATTACCTCTTCAAGTTTACTATCTGAAAAATAACTGCCTCTTTTTAGTATAATGTTATTAATTACAGGAGTTGGAACAGAAGGCAGAGAGATCACTCTTCCGCTAATAGGAGTTTTAACATCTTCCAGATCCACGATAATCTCTTTATTAATGCGTGAATAAAGTTCCGAAATACCATCTATTTTTTCTATCTGTTCCAGTTCGACAATAGGAAGCTTCTTAAGTTCAATCCAGAAGTCAGCCATCCTGCATTTTGAAAAATAACTCTCCCTTGCATTGTAAAGATTTTTATAAACACTGACCATACCGCTAAAACATCCCACCCCGACAGCTACTATAGCCACGACAGCCAGAAGCATCGCTTTCGAACGATACATGTCTCGCAACAGTTTCCTGTCTAGCACATTCATCGGGATTATCTCAATCTTTAGGATGTTTAACTTTCATTTTCTGCTTCTCCGATATTCTATCATAAGATTTAACAGCAGTCTAACAGGTTATTGTAATTGGAGTGATATCAAAAATATCCAAACTTAATTTAAATTATTTATGTTTCTATAGAGTCTGAAGTATCTCAATGTGTTAGAATTGTCTGCATATAGAACAACAATAAAGGAAATTTTATATGGCTCAAAGCAGAAAAATAGGCGCAATCGGGCTAGTAATGATAAATCTTATAGCTATTGACAGCTTGAGGAATATACCTCTTACCGCTCCTGCAGGCCTGGCGGTAATTGCTCTCTATGCTGTAGCTGTGATTATATTTTTTATCCCATGTGCCATCGCAGTATGTGAACTTACAGGCAAATGGCCTGTCATGGGCGGACTATCTATCTGGGTTGGAGAAGCGTTTGGACCAAATGCGAGTTTTTTTGTAGTCTGGCTTCAGTGGATATATAATCTTACATGGTTTCCTTCCATCACAGCTTTTGCGGCTACGCACCTGGCTTATGGATGGACTTTTACAACTCATCAGAATATTATTTCATTAACCGATTCTCCAGCTTTTATAACGACACTTTGCATAATCCTTTTCTGGGGAGCCACACTGATAAACTGTTTCGGCATGAGATCGGCAAGCATTTTAAGCGGCATAGGCACGGTCGCCGGCACTTTGATTCCGATGATACTTATAATATTGCTTGGATTTTCATGGATTGCTTCAGGAAATCCTTTACATATTGCTTCAACTTCCTTTTCTTATGACCATGGGAGCATAATGGGGCTTTTTGTAGTAGTCCTTTTCAGTCTCATGGGACTTGAAATATCATCAGCTCACGCGGGAGATGTTAATGAACCAAAAAAGAATTATCCAAGAGCTTTGTGGCTGACAGTCCTCATTGTGCCTCTTTCTTTGATACTATCAAATATGGCAATAGGCATGGTAATACCTCCCAGTCAAATCGACCCCAGAGCAGGACTTATAGAATCTTTTGCGATTTTTTTCAGCAAGTTTCACATCTCCTGGATGTCTGATATTATTGCCTTTTCTTTGTTTATAGGAGCATTTGGAGCAATAGGAACATGGTCCTTCGGTCTTTCCAGGTATTTGAACAAAATTTCAGAACGCGGATATCTGCCTAAAAGATTTGCTGAAAACAATAAAAACAATGTCCCTAAGAATGCCTTAGTTCTTCAAGGAATAATAGTTACTATTTTAAGCTTTCTATACATATGGATGCCAAATGTAGATACAGCCTACTGGTATTTAAGCTGCCTTACGGCGCAATTGGCTCTTATTGCTTATGTAATATTTTTCATAGCTGCAATTAAACTAAGACTTACTCACAAATGGGATAAAAAGACAGAATATGTATTCGGTCCTACATATTTGAGCGTATTCTTTTATACCCTTGGAATAATAGGCTCACTGTTGGGATTATTTGCCGGATTCCTGCTGCCTGGTACAGATATTTCCTTAGTCACATTCAATATTATGTTAGGGAGCGGGCTGCTTATAATCTGCATTATTCCGCTTATAGTTATTCATCTCAAAAAGCAGAAGAATAAATTACAGTCCTTAAAAAACTAAATTTTATTCGCTGATATCCTTATACAGATTATAGAATTTCCAGCTATAAGCCAATTGGCTCTGGATTTATTTTCTGCCCTTAAAAGCTGTTTGCCCCGCAAATATATTTTAGAGCCTCTATTACACTGTAGTGTTATTTCATCATTTACTGCATAAACAAGAAATACTCCGGAATCGATTTCTAACTCATGACTTTGAAAATGTTTAAAAATATCCATTTTGGCAGAACAATATGATCTGTTTGTTATGACATTGAAATCTCTAATGGGACCATCTGTCAATCTGGCATAAGTTTTCAAGTCTCCTGAAAACAAGGCGCATTCAAAAGGGCTTTTTAATATATCAGTCTTACCATCGCTGTGGGAAAGTTCAATTCCGTTACCTTCAAGAAGCACTAATATTCTATCGTAACCGGAAAAGTCCGAAAATTCCCCATCTTCAGTCACAGGAGCAGAACTTATCCGCCACATAAACTTATCAGTGCCTGGAATATCTTTTCGCAACAGTTCGGTAGTGATGCCTTTCCCGTTCCGCCATGGTTTTAGTTTATAATCTTTTGGAGAATATATTCTATATTTCATAGTGATCCCAAACTTAATGAATTTCTATACATCAGGTTGGCTTACTTACGGAGAAGAAACTAATCCTACCGTATCTGAAATACAAACTCAAAATACAGCAGAACCAAGATTTACAGATACTCCGGATCAGGGAATGGCGAAGGAAAACCTGTAGTAGAAATAACTAAAACTAAGTAAAAATATCTTTTGTAAAAAGGATCCGAAAAGGCTCCCTTTATTTAAATTTTCTAGATGGAAATTACTTCTCTATCTGCTTTCCGGATTTAATCACCTTAGACACCAGATTTGAACCAAAATAGTATGGAATATGAGCCGGTTCTGTAACATTCAAGATAATTATATCGGCATCTTTACCTGGTTCGAGCGAACCGCAAACATCGAGTCTATCAATTGCATAGGCGGCATTGACCGTAGAAGCAACTATCGCTTCTTCCGGAGTCATCTTCATCTGATAACAAGCAAGGGCAATTATAAGTTGCATAGAATATGCAGGGCAAGAACCCGGATTAAAATCAGTTGAGAGTGCAACAATGTTTTCATTATTTATCATCTGTCTGGCATCAGGATATTTCCCGTTCATAAGGAAGAATGGCACTCCAGGCATTAATACAGATGCAGTTCCGTTCTTCTTCATTATGTCAAGTTCTTTTAATGAGACAAATTCTAAATGGTCGGCAGATATTGCTCCTAAATTTGATGCCAGAGATGCAGCGCCCAGATCATTGAACTGACCCGCATGAATTTTGAGTTTGTACCCTAATTCTTTAGCTTTTCTCAGGATTGCTTCAGTTTCAGAAAGATTGAAGGCGCCTTCTTCCGTAAAAACATCGCAATATTCAGTTAGATCCTTAAAGTCAGGAAGAGCTTTTTCAATGATCAATTTCATATATTCTTCCCTAGTCATATCCTTAGGAAAAGTATGCGCGCCGAGATATGTTGAAACTATTCTTGCCGGATGATTTTTTTTAAGATGCTTTATTACTTTCAGAATTTTTTTTTCAGTTTCATAGTCAAGGCCGTAGCCTGATTTTATTTCTACAGTGGTTGTTCCGTGCCTGAGCATCTCATCAAGTTTATCAGATGCAAGTTGACAGAGTTCTTCCTCTGAAGCTTTTCTTGTGGCATTTACAGTAGAGTGAATCCCACCACCAGCTTTAAGGATATCAAGATATGTGGCTCCGGATATTTTCATGCCAAGTTCATACTCTCTTGTTCCTGCAAAAACAGTATGAGTATGGCAATCCACAAAACCGGGCATTACGAGTTTTCCACAGGCATCAATCGTTTTCTCAGGTTGGTATTTTTGCAGAAGAGTCTCAGAAGTTCCCGTTTCGAGAATCTTTCCATGATGAATAGCAACGGCTCCATTCGCTATTACCCCCAAGTCCTGCATTTTTTTACCAACAAGAGGCCTTCCTTCGCAGCAAAGAGTAAGCAATTTTGAACTATTAAAAACCAGTATATCTATTTTCTCCGCCATAAATTTTCCTCCTTTTTGGAGTGCGGAAGCTTGATTCCGCTTTTAAGATAAGGCGGCATGCCGCCTAGAAACAAAGCTATGACAAGTCATAGCACTCCAAAGTTTAAAAATCGTCTTTCGTTTTTATTTTATCAAACTTAAAAGAATTGACCGTTTTTACAAAAGCTGTATCTAAATTAGCCTTATACCACGCTTCTGAGCACCATCTGTAGTTTTCAGATTTATCAATAATTCCATGATGTTCAGGATTTTTATTCACATAATTCAATCGAGCGAAATAAGACTCTTGATAAGTTATCAAGCTGTCCCAGTAGTTATGCCAGACTTTTCTCCCTGAAATCTTATCTGACTTGTTAAGCCTAATCGCAGACAAACCATGTATCTTAGAGACAAACAGAGGCAAAGTGTTTTCTTGATTGATATTCAGTATCAGATGGTAGTGATTGCTCATAACAGCCCACGCCTCAACCTGCATTTTTAAAGACTCTGCTGTTTCAAATACTATATCAAGGAGTATATCAAGTTTCTCTGAGTTATTAAAGATGTGCTTTTTATAGAGCGTTCCGCCAGTAAGCATATAAGTGCCTTTCTCAAGAGTTCTGTGAGGCGGAGAATGAGGCCAATCTGTCATACCAAAACCTTTTCTTATATTTTGGAGTGCGGAAGCTTGATTCCGCTTTTAAGATAAGGCGGCATGCCGCCTAGAAACAAAGCTATGACAAGTCATAGCACTCCAAAGTTATTCTTAACAGATTCTGAATTTTTATCTAAAATGAGACGGCATACTAATTCTGCATCTGTCGTTTTGCTGTTTATAATAGTTCTTCCAAAGTTTCTCTGTTTATCCATAAAGCAGGAAATGTTTCCTTTAACACTAATTATATTGATATTCAAAACAATATTCTCATCCAAAAACTCTATAGGCACATCAAGTTTCAGATTAATACTGCCAGAGCTAGGCGATTTCAGCTCAAAAATCTTATTATTAATATTCAGTACAGCTTCAAAAGGAGTGTTTGCATCTATAGGCAGATAAAATTCAGCTGTGTCAGGCAAATATTTTATGGTCGCATGAAAATATTTAGTTATATGAGTATCATTGAGTAAAGGCATTGCTCTCCACGATCCAAGTACAGTCGGCCCATTATCTAAAAGCATTAATTTATCATCCATATCAACAGAGACACCGTTAGGATTAACCAGTCTGATTACTCTGGATTCCAATTCATATCTGTATAAATCGTAACTGCAATAAGTTATAAAATAAGAAATAGACAACAAGATAATTCCTTCAACTATTTTTGTTATTACCTGTTTTGAAAACAAATTCCGTCTAAAGCCTTCTGGAACTATATAGCTAATAAAACCTCCCGCGTAAACTGCCAGTAGGGGGATTGAACAGTCTCTATATCTTCCTAGAATATGAAATATAGAAATACTTAACCAATATGCTATTATAAAATAAAATAAAATAAAATAGTTCATGCGATTTAAATTTTTCAGGGACAGTAATATTCCCGGAATAGCTAATAATATTAATATTCCTGCTGTAATAAATCCAAAATAATATAATGTAGCAGATAGCTTGTATTCGGTATTAATATTAAGATTATTAGGTATCTCCCGATAATCCCAGAAAAGAAGCATCTTCCTGAAGGTCAATTCTAGATATGATAAGGGCTTACTCTTGATATAGTTTAATATCCTTGTCGTAATTGGAGTTGTTTCTTTTGTTTCCAGCCAATAAGACTGTGTCATATTATTTTTCACTACGCCTGCCGCAAAATTAGGATCATTCATAGACGGAGGTGATTCTTCAGTGTTTCCAAAGGATAACACGGTTCCTGTATATGTTGAAGGACCGGTCAGTGTACCAGTTAATTCAGTATTATGTACAATATAGTATATTTGAGGCAGGAATAGGAAAAACATAAAGCCGGCAATTGCCAAGATGATCTCTCTAAAGATTCTTTTACCTGTTAAGATTTTATGTTTTGCTAAACAAATAATAATAATTAATATTATCCCAGGGATAAAAAACCAAATATTACCTCTTGTTAAAATTGCACAGCCACTCATTAGGCCTAATAATACCCATATAATTGTATTGTTTTCCTTTGCTGCCACCAAAGTAGTATAAAGAATAAGACTGATCCAAAACAATTGAAGGTTTTCTAATAATAGAAATGGGGTATAAAAACAAAGTGGCAGAGAGAACACCAATAACAATGCCGTAAATAATGAAGTCCTCTCATTAAATATTATTCTGGCCGACAGAGCAGAAAATAGAATTGTTAAACTACCGAGGAAAGACTGAACAAATATTGTATTATAAATAAAATCGCCGGGCAGAAAGAGAATTAAGGGGAGAAACACCGTGTAGTAAAAAGGTTGGAACTCGAAAGGCTGATTGTAGTTACCGTGGAAAAACATCAACGCAAACTTTTTGTAAACGGCCATATCTGTCAATTCTGAAGGGTGAAGAACATTAGGATCAGACAGAAGCAATTCATGACTGACAATAACCCTTAATATCAAGCCAGCTATAACTATCAATGTCAGAAAAATAATATAATGGTTTTTTTTCATGTATTTGATTAACTTTTAATTGAACAGAATAGCATTTTTTCCCTTTGTTTGCTCGAAGTGGATGCCTCAGATTACTAAAGCGATGACCAGTCGTCGTACTCCAAAAATTGCATTATATCATAATATCTGTATATAATGGGTTTATAACATTATAGTTGTTAATCTTCACAGCTTCTTTCTCTTCTGTCATAGAGAACAGGACAGATTCAATATCTCTATCTCCCAATGCCGATGAAACTTTGGCAAAATTAAGTTTTTTATTCTCAGAGAATTCAGATGCTTTAGCTTCCATCAGATACAGTTTATCGTTAAGTTCAACGAGAAAATCTATTTCAACAGCGTTTTGATCCCTGTAAAAAAACAAGTTTTTGCCCGGAAGTAAACCAGAACTTTTTACAAGTTCGTTAAAAACGAAGTTTTCCCATAATTGTCCTCTATTGGCGTAAGATTCCCACGCATTTAAATTTGAAACATTCATTAACTGGCACAAAAGTCCGCTGTCTGCGAAATATAGTTTAGGAGCTTTTATAAATCTTTTACCGATATTATCAAAAAAAGGAGGCAGCAGATAAATAATACCGCCTGCCTCCAAAGCTGAAATCCAATTCTTGATAGTATTGTTAGAAACTCCTACATCTCTGGCAATCTGAGTATAATTTACCAGTTGTCCTGCTCTCAATGTACATATTCTCAAAAAACGCTGGAAGTCTTTTAAAGATGACACATTTATCAGTTCTTTCAGGTCTTTTTCGAGATATGTTTGAATGTAACCTTCGAAATAATCCGATGCTGATAAGTCAGGGTTGGCCCATAGTTCGGGATATCCCCCTTTCCATAGAATTTCTTTAATCTGTGAATCTGAAAATTGCCCGCTAGATCTAAGCTCTTTAGCACTAAATGATTCAAGATTAAATATCTGGATTCTTCCTGCAAGGCTCTCCGAAGCTTTTTTCATCAGAGAAAATTTCTGACTGCCTGAGATAATCCAATTCCCGTATTTCTGCCTGTTCTCATCAATCAGAATCTTTAAATGCCTGAAAAGCATCGGAGCATACTGTATCTCATCGATAATTGCTGGCAATTTAAGCTTCTTTAGGAACAAGTCAGGATTTGACTCAGCTTCTGCTGCAATAGAAATTTTATCCAGAGTTGTATATGAATACTCAGGAAAAGTTTTCATTAGAAGCGAACTCTTCCCTGTCTGTCTTGCCCCTGTTAACAAAATAACAGGTCTGCTCTTCGCGCTCTTTGCTATCTTTTCCTTTATCTGTCTTTCAATCCACATAAAACATCATCATTAAGATACATTGAAGTTTAATTTCATTTTATCTTAACTTACAATCATTACAAGCCTAATCCAAAATGAATTTTAAATGTTCTTTTGCTAGTTTTCATCCTTTGGATTTCTTCATAACTTCTGAAAACAAGATATTAAGAACAAATTTCATTTATCCAGAAACCTGCCGCTGTTTAATTCAGCCGTTAAATGGCCAATTTCCCAGTCCGCCAAGGTATCCAGCACATATAAATATGCGTTCATAAAACCCCTACAGTTATTCTATTATTCTATCGTTTCTTAGAATATCTCTACCTGCATTTTTGGAGTGCGGAGACACGGCCGGCTCGGGCTAGGCTTGATTCCGCTTTTAAGATAGGCGGCATGCCTCGGGATATCGAAAGCTATGACAATAAGCTAAAACGCTTATCTAAAGAGTCATAGCACTCCAAAGTATCACTTTTCGATTTTGCTGTTCACTTCTGCTAAAACTTTATCGCGGTGTTCGATTGCTACTGTTCTCAATTGATTGATCTTCTCCGTCATCTCAGCTTTAAAGGCTGCATCTTTAATGCTTGGAAGATTGATATTTACATTTAGCGCAGCTCCTTCGAATCCAGCGTATGCCAT
Source organism: Lentisphaerae bacterium GWF2_38_69 (assembly GCA_001803205.1). GTDB lineage: Bacteria > Verrucomicrobiota > Lentisphaeria > Victivallales > GWF2-38-69 > GWF2-38-69. Next base: position 14,619 of record MHBE01000035.1, read on the forward strand.
AAGAGCCCCTACTCCGACATCGCTTGCTGAATTTGGGTTCCCAATCTGAGCTACTTCGAGAAGTTCAGAAAGAGCATCAACGCATCTTTTCGCAGTATTAAACGGAACAAGTGTAGCTTTCTTATATCCTTCCTGCATAGCCTTTCTTCTAAGAGCAATTTCTTCTTCTGTATTTTTCGGCATTCTCAAGGCAAGCATAACATCGTTAAAGGCTTCTGTATCAAGATCAACAGCTTTCTTGAGATCTTCCAGGCATGCTATTAGGCGCTCACTTCTTTTTGTGAGAGGTTCCAAGGTGGATTCATAACCTTTCTTAGCCGGCGTAAGACAAGCCACCATTGATCCAAGTCCTGCTCCCAAAGCTCCGGCAAGAGCTGAGACGCTCCCTCCTCCCGGCGCAGGAGAGTCCTTGCCAACTTCATCAACGAAATCGTCAAGCCTCATTGAACAGAGCTTTCCTTTAGCTGTCAGTATATTTTCCAGTATCTTTTCTTCGGGTTTGAACTTTGATACCTCATTTAGTCCCAAGGATTTGACTGCAAGATGTATGAGTTCGCTTTCAGGAACCCCGGGATTTCGTTTGGCTTTCTTAAGATAATATCTGCCGGTTTCAAGCAATACTTCTTTCGGAAGAATGCCGATTAATTCGCTGCCTGTTACTCTCAGGCCTCGCTTTGCGGCCTCGTCAACAGCTGTTTCAAAGAGCACATGAAGAGGAGTAACTTTATAATTTACAAGATTAAAGGAAAGTTGGGCTATTCCATATTCGTCAATATACCAGCCGATTCCTTTTACGGCTTTAAGGAGGCCTGGAATCTTGATAGATGTTCCATCCGGATAGCGAAGTATCTCATTTTTTTCATTTCTCTTAGCTCTGCCTATTTCTCTGACAGCAAAGGCAATATCCTGGGCAAGAACCCTGTCTCTCGTATTGAGATTGACATTATAGGCTATCAGAAACTCTCTTGCGCTTATATTTACAGCGCCGCCTTTTTTAACTGTTTCATTAAATTCGCAAGAGCCGCAATCGGGCTTGAGCGTTTTGAGTTTTTCAGGAAGGCTTTCATATTCGCCTTTTCTAACAAAAGCAAGATCGCGCCTTTCCTCTGTGGAAGCAGCATTTTCATAGAAATAAACCGGTAAGCCAAGCTCGTCTCCGACTTTTGCACCAATTCTCTTAGCTATAGCTACGCACTCTTCCATAGTTACGCCTTCTACCGGAACAATCGGGCAGACATCTGTGCATCCCTGTCTTGGATGAGCACCCTTGTGCTTGCTCATATCTATAAGTTCGTAACTCTTTTTTATACAGGCAAACGCTGCTTTCTCAACAGCTTCAGGTTCGCCAACAAAAGTTATCACTGTTCTATTTGTGTCATAACCTATATCGACATCAATAACCCTGATGCCGTCTGCAGCACCTTTAATGGCCTCTACAACTGCATCAATTACCTGTTTATTTCTGCCTTCTGAAATATTCGGTACACATTCAACTAGTCTGTTCATAACAATATCTCCTGGAATTAATTGCTTGATATTTTTCATTCCTGAGACACAAAATCTTGTGTCTCTACGAAATCCATATTGTATCTGTCCAGTTCCCAACTGGTTGGATTGGCTCTAATGTAGTTTCTGATATTATTCAACTCTTTATCTCTCGAAACAATGTGATCATAATAACCCTTCTGCCAGTTGAAGCAGGTGCCTTTGACTAAAGCACACTTTTTGACACCTATCTTAAAACCTCTTATAATCGAGGGCAAATTTTTGGTTTGCGGCCCGAAATTCCCTGGCTTCCTGTCAGGAATACTTTGCAGAGACACAAGAGTTTGTGTCTCTCTGTCAGCATGACAGATTTCGATTATCCCGTGAATATGGTTTGGCATAATTACATACTCGTCAAGTTTCGCAAACGGGAAATGATCTGGAATTTCCTTCCAGCATTTATCTACACATTTTCCAACTTCAGATAAAATCATTTTTTCATCTGATATCGACCCCAGTAGCAATTGGTGTTTCTTGACACAAATAGTTATAAAGTAGAGTCCTTCATTGGAATAATTCCAATTCTTGTATCTCACTGTCTCTATACGATATTTATTCTGATATAACATCGAATTTTATTCTTTGTAGAGACACAAAATCTTGTGTCTCCATAAAATAAATTACACTGTTAAACCCGGTATTTTTACGCCTTTGTTTCTGGCACAATCCATTGCTATTTCATAACCGGCATCTGCATGACGGAATATCCCGAAAGACGGGTCAACAGTCAGTACTCTTCGAATAGCTTCAGCTTTCTCTTCTGTCCCTGTAGCCACAATCACCTGTCCGCAATGGGTTGAATAACCAATTCCTACTCCGCCGCCATTATGAATCGAAACCCAGTCTGCTCCGCAAACAGCGTTTGACATCGCATTAAGTAACGGCCAGTCAGCGATAGCATCGCTGCCATCCTTCATATCTTCTGTTTCCCTGTTTGGAGAAGCCACTGAACCGCAGTCAAGGTGATCTCTTCCGATAACCATTGGAGCCTTAAGTTCGCCTTTTCTTACCAGTTCGTTCATTTTAAGCGCGAACTTTGCTCTGTCTCCAAGTCCGAGCCAGCAAACTCTGTTTGGCAAAGCTATTTGAGGAACGCTTTTTTTTGCCAGGCTTATCCATCTGCTTAATATTTTATCTTGAGGAAACATCTCAAGAATCAGCTCATCGAGTCTGTCAATATCAGAAACTTCTCCTGATAAGGCAGCCCATCGGTAAGGGCCTCTACCTTCACAGAAGAGCGGTCTGATATATTCTGGCACAAATCCAGGATAGAGAAACTTGCCATTCGTATCCCTGACTTTGAGTCCGCCTTTTTCAGCCTGTCCGCGAAGATTGTTGCCGTAATCAAAAGCAACAGCTCCCCTGCTCTGCATATCAATTATCGCTTGTGTATGCAGTTTGATTGCTTCGAGGGATTTAGCCTTATAGGATTCGGGATTGTTTTTCCTTAGTTCCATCATGGTTTTAAAATCACCGATTGGAACATAGTCAAGTAAATCGTGCGCAGATGTCTGATCCGTAACAATGTCAGGAACAAGCTCTCGCTTGACTAATTCGGGAAGAACTTCGGCACAGTTGCCTACAAGTCCGATTGAAAGTGCTTTATTTGCCGCAACAGCTTCTCGCATCATGCCTATTGCTTCATCCAGCGTCATTGCCATCTTGTCGCAGTATTTCTCATTAACTTTTCTTTTAACTCTGTCTATGTCAGCCTCAACATTTATCACTACGCCGCCATTCATTGTTACAGAAAGAGGCTGCGCGCCGCTCATTCCTCCAAGACCACCAGTAAGAACCCATCTGCCCGCAAGCGTACCGTTAAAGTGTTTATCCGCAATAGCAGCAAAGGTCTGGAAAGTACCCTGTAAAATTCCTTGCGTCCCGATATATATCCAGCTTCCGGCAGTCATCTGTCCGTACATGGTTAATCCCATTGCATCGTACTTGTCAAAGTTATCCTGAGTTGACCATGCCGGAACAATGTTGCTGTTGGCAATTAATACTCTCGGGCTGTTTTTATAAGTTTTGATAATTCCGACAGGTTTCCCTGACTGTATCAGAAGAGTTTCATCCGGTTCAAGATTGATAAGAGCATTGACTATTTTATGGTATTCCTTCCAGTTTCTGGCGGCTCTCCCTGCTCCGCCATAAACAATTAACTGGTCAGGAATAAGAGCGTTGTCGGGATCGATATTGTTTTCAAGCATCCGCAACGCGGCTTCAGCTTCCCATGTCTTAGCCCTCAGTTGTGTTCCTCTCTTTGCTCTGACAGGAATTGAAGGTTTCAATTCCATGTACATCGGTCTTGTCTGCATCTTCAAACCTCCTATTTAAATTCTAACAATTATATCAGCATTTTGGAGTGCGGAAATTCATTTCAGCTTTGTTAGTCCGAAGCATGCTTCGGATCATTGAAAGCTATGACAAGTCATAGCACTCCAAATTTGTTATTATAATATCTGCCTTTCTTTCGTGATTTTCGTAACTTTCGTGGTTAAATCTTCATTATTTGAGTTTAATAACTTTTTCCACAGCCTTTAAAACTATGCGGTCATCTACAAGTTTCCTTGCTATTTCCATATCTTTGTAAAGAATTCGGTCTTCGTCCATAAACGATATATATTTCCTGACTTCGTCTCTGGCGACTTTAGTTCCTGTTCCCGGGCTCATATCCCAAAAATCCATTCCCTGCGCGGCAGTCAGGAGCTGGATGGCCACAACATTCTCTGTATTGTCAATAATATCGAGAGCGTGTCTGCACGAAATTGTCCCCATGCTCACATGGTCTTCCTGCCCTGCGGAGGTCGGGATAGAGTCCACACTTGCCGGATGTGAAAGCACTTTATTTTCCGATACAAGAGCTGCCGCGGTATACTGAACGATCATAAATCCTGAATTAATTCCACCGTTTCTAGTTAAAAATCCAGGCAAGCCGGATTTGTATGGATTAACCAGTCTATCGATCAATCGTTCGGATATATTAGAAAGCTCAGAAACAGCCATGCCTAGATAATCAAGAGCGAGAGCAAGAGGTTCACCATGGAAATTGCCACCTGATATAGCCTCATCCTGATCAGCAAAAATAAGAGGATTATCATTAGCCGAGTTGATCTCAATACTCAAGATACTTTCTACATAGTTTATCGCGTCAAGAACTGCTCCTGTTACCTGGGGATAACAGCGAAGAGTATATGCGTCCTGGACTTTGGAACAATCTCTATGTGAACTTATTATCTCACTGCCAGCAAGGAGATTTCGCAAGTTTTCCGCGACAGTCACCTGTCCGGCATGAGGCCTGAGGGCATGTATTCTTTCATCGAAGGCTTTAGTTGTTCCTTTCAGAGCTTCTACGCTCATTGCAGTAGCTATCTGTGCATTCTTGATCAGTCTTTTTGCCTTATAAACAGACAGGCAGCCGAGAGAAGCCATCGCCTGAGTGCCATTTGTCAAACCTAGTCCTTCCTTAGCTTTAAGTACTACAGGTTCAATCCCTTTTTTAAGCATCACGCCCTTTGAAGGAAATCTTTTTCCTCCTACGAGACATTCGCCTTCTCCTACAATGGCAAGAGCCAGATGAGCAAGGGGCGCAAGATCTCCGCTGGCTCCTACCGAACCTTGTGAAGGAATATATGGATATATTCCCTTGTTAAGCAAAGCTATTAAAGTATTTATAACAGTTAGCCTCACTCCTGAATAACCTTTAGCCAACGCGTTTATTCTTAAGAGAATTATTCCTCTCACCACTTTTTCAGAAAAAGGTGTGCCAACCCCCACAGAATGGCTTCGTACAAGATTGAGCTGAAGTTTTTCAACTTCATCAGGGGGAATGGTTTTATTGGCAAGATCGCCGAAACCTGTAGTAATCCCATAAACAGTTTTGCCAGATTTTACAAGTCTTTCAACACAGTCACTGGAAGCTTTTATGAGCTTTTCGGCCTCAGGGCAGAGAGAGACTTCTTCGAATTTCAAAGCAACATTGAATACATCCTCAATCTTGAGGGTATTTCCATCTAAAATAACCATATATCGCACCTTACCTTAAAGAATATTTTTCACCTGTCTTCAAAATACTTCGTATGGCTTCTGCTTTCAATCTTGCCTTCAGGAGTTTATGTTATAAGATTCTATTAATCGCACACTAAACGACCTTAAAGCTATTGAGTAGATATTTAAGTGTACAAAATAAATATTCCTGAAATACTCATGTCTATATAAAACCTTTATCTGTCAGCGAATTAAGCGAATTTGTCGAAGTTAGGTATATAATAGGCTATTTCGATGCTTTTAGTTAATTCGTTTAATTTGTGTAATTCGTTGATTTCTGCACAGAGTTTAAAAGCTCCGGTTTTCTCGGTGTCCTCTGTGGTAAAACAGCCTGATGATAAATAGCTAACAATTGGCGTTAAAATATAAAATCGATGAGGAATTTATGCCATTTCAAAAAATAGATAGAGATAAACTCTTAATAAAACCGCTTAAGTCCAGATGCAATAAAGTTAATATAGAAAAAGACCATCTGACAGTCGATTCACCCGTAAAAGAATTAAACAGCAAGGATAAAACCATTATTGCGGAAACGGCGCAACGGATAATCCAGGCTAAAAAGAACGGCAAATCCGTAGTCCTGGCTTTCGGAGCTCACTCGATAAAAAACGGCCTCTCTCCTGTGCTTATTAAGTTCATAGAAGAAGGATGGATTACTCATCTTGCCACTAATGGAGCCGGAATAATTCATGACTGGGAATTTGCATATCTTGGCAAATCCAGCGAAGATGTCAGGGCAAATGTAAAAAGCGGCGAATTCGGCATCTGGGAGGAGACAGGATTCTTTATTAATCTTGCGATAGTGGTCGGAGCATATGAAGGACTTGGATATGGAGAAAGCGTCGGGGCTATGATCGAAAACGAAGGACTTAATATACCTTCAGCAAAGGAACTCGAAATATCTATCAGAGACACATCTGATCTTGATAAATCCGCATCTGCCGCGGATCTGCTTTGGACTATAAGAAAATTCAATCTTCAGGAAGGATGGTTACACATACCACACCCTCATAAAAAATATACCCTTCAAGCTGCAGCATATAGGTTGAAAGTTCCTTTCACAAGCCATCCGATGTTCGGACATGACATTATCTACAATCATCCAATGAATCACGGAGGCGCTATCGGAAGAACAGCTTTGAGGGACTTTCTGGTATATGCAAAGAGCATAGAGAACATTGACGGCGGAGTCTATCTCTCTGTCGGTTCAGCTGTTATGTCTCCCATGATTTTCGAAAAATCACTATCAATGGCTCAAAATCTGAAAATTCAGGAAGGCAAACACATAGACAATCATTTTATTTTGGTCGTGGATTTGGCAAAAAGCACATGGGACTGGAGCAAGGATGGCGAACCCCCAATGGATAATCCCGCTTACTATCTCAGATACTGCAAGACATTCAACCGCATGGGCGGCACAATGAAATACATCTCAGCCGACAACCGTGACTTCCTGATTTCGCTGTATAAACTCCTGATAAGGCCTTAAGGAACATTTTCGCTCATAGGCTCTAAGCTATTGAAAATGATTGAATTACCTGTGGTTAACCATTATAATTAATCTCAATCACAGTAAGAGGGCGATTAAATCATATACAGAATCAATGTTGGCTGAACGGAGGAGAGCTATGATTTCGTTGAGACGAACCTACAAATTTGCGCGGAATCGGATAAACCAATTGAGGGCTTCTGCCCCACCTGATGAAGCATTTGTTCTGACAATGTTCTTCGTCGAGAAGATTATCCGTAGGACACTCCTTCAACTGATGATTCGGAGCGGAATGACGCTGGCGGATGCGGTTGTGGCTATGAAGAAACTCAAGGGCATCTGGGCCGTCAAGAATGCATGGCACAAGTATGATCCGGCGAATCGCGATCTTGAGGCTGTCATCGGAAAGGCACACTGGGATGTCATTGCGGACTCGGCTACGAAGCGAAACGATCTGGTTCATGGTTCGGGCAACGAGGGCCAGAGAGTCTATAGCCAGGTTCTTACCCCGCTGATAGCCAGTCTGGATCAGATTCGTCAGACATTTACGGGGGAGTACAAGTATGCAGGGTGGCGAGGCATGAAGGATGCCGCCGGAAATCCGCTTTGAGAAACGACCCAGCCAACAATTCGGTCGAGCTAACGGGGCGCGCCGTGCGCCCCTTAGCTCACCTCTGATATTATACAAAAAAATGAAACTATATAAATACAGACCAATTAATAAGTTCTCAATACAAATTTTAATAAATAAAAAAATTTGGTATGCAAAGCCTACTTCTTTTAATGATCCATTCGACTGTGGTATTGATTTAGATTCTAATCTTTCTCTGGAAGAAAAAGTAGAAGTTCTCAAGTTCAAAATGTTTCAAGAGGGTTGGTCTCCCCAAAAAGTAAAACAACAATTAATTTATTCGTTTAATTCTCAAGGAGAATTAAACGATAAGGCAGAAAACAATATATTGAAAATTTATGACGAAGTTTACCAAAAAAGAGATAATACTGGAGTTTTATCTCTATCCTCTAAAAATAGTGAGATGTTAATGTGGTCTCATTATGCAGATAGCCATAAAGGACTTTGTTTAGAAATCGAAGTTGAAGAGAATAGTAATACTATCTCAAGAGTAAAGTATAGTGAAGACATTCCAAAACATACTTTACATGACATATTTATTAAACGAGATACAAATATTTTTGATTTATTGATTACGAAACATATTGATTGGGATTATGAAAATGAATATAGAATCATCCTAGATAGAGGAAATTTACTTCATAATTTACCTGGGAAAATAACATCAGTAATATTTGGTTTAAAAACACCGAATAACGAAATTGAAGAAATAAAAAAAATTGCTTCAGAAAATTTACCTGATGTTAAATTTAAAAAATGTATCAAGTCAAAGGTTAAATTTGAGATATTAATAGAAAATGTATAACTTGTAGGTGCACTTAATCTGGAAAACGCTTCGCTTTTTCCCAGATAAGTGACCATTAATGTTACGAGGATATAGAAAAATGACGAAAGATAAATTTAGGGAAATTTGTCCAATATGTGGAAATAAATTTCAAAATGGTCCACATGTATATGAGCATTATATAAAACGATATGAAATGACTGTATGCACTACTTGTTGGAAGTCCAATTGGGATGGATGGGCTCCACATTATGAAGAAAAAATACTGAATCACTTAGAAGAAAAAGGATTATCAGTACCAAAGAAAAATAAAAAAGGCTGGTTACCAAGAGATTGAATAAAAAAATCTTAACAAGCCGCCTTACTAAACCGGTTAATCGCCGGCTAGAGAGCTTTAGCGTTGGCTATAAAGAAGAAATATGACTTTAATAATAGCAGCAAGATGTTACGATGGATGTGTTATAGTATCTGACTCTAGACAGCACATTAAAAACGATACAGATATAAGATATAAAGATGGATATATAAAAGTGCTTATTTGTGGAAAGTATGTAATTTACAATCATGGTTATAATCGGATTGATAATAAGGATTGGAAATTACAAGCAAAGAATTTAACTCCTGAAGTAGACAATCCAGTATACAAACAAATTCAAGAAGAGATGAAGAGTAAGCCTGATAAGAAAGCTTTTTATGTCTTTATCAATAAAAATGAATTACATGAAATTTCGATTGAGGTTGGGAATGGAGTGAAGTATATAAATCATCTTCCTGGAGATAGACTAGTATCTGGTTGCGGAGCAAAATATGTAGATTTAGGTTTATTAATTGATCTTAACACAAAAAAATACAATAAAGTAAGAGCTGATTTAGAAACAACTTTTTTGAATGCTTATAATAATCAAAGTAAAGCAAATGGAAAAGAGTTTAGTAACGGATATACAATTAAATATTTATTAAGCTAACCAAACATTTCAGCGAACGCACTAATCGTGCTCCGCTAAATTTTTTGTTAGCTAAGAACAATATTGATAGAACGAATCTTTAATGATATAATTTGCAGAAAAAATAAATGGTAAAAAGGAAATTAAAATGAGCATTACATTGCAAATAGATAAGATGTCAACAACCGATCGGCTTCAGGCAATGGAAGAACTCTGGGATGCGCTATGCCATGAAAAGCATGAGTTAGAATCTCCATCATGGCATGAGGAAATTCTTAATGCCAGAAAACAAAGGATTAAAACAGGCAAAGCTAAATTTATTACCCTCGATGAGCTAAAGAAACAGTTCGGAAGATGAATATTAAAGATGCAATTGTTACTGCAGTTTTGGATATGCGTAGAAGTCCTACCTGGGTCCACAAAAAATTGAAAATCAGAAAAAGCTAACAACTCATTCCATCGAACGAACTAATCGCTCGCCGCTGAACTTATTCTTAGCTTAAAAGAAGATTGTAATCAGTTACAATTTACTGTATTATTAGTTGTACAATAAATAATACAGGAGAGCAAAAATGCAGAGAATAAATCTATCTAATGACATTAGACCATTATCAGACTTCAGAGCCGAAGCAGCCTCTTGCATAAAACATGTTCATGATACTAAAAGACCTATTGTAATAACCCAAAGAGGAAAAGGAGTGGCTGTACTACTTGATATAAAAGACTATGAAGCGTTACAGGAAAAAATAGAATTATTGCAAGATGTTTACAACGCTGAAAGGCAAATTGAAACAGGAGAAACAGTTTCGCATAATCAAGCAAAAGCTAATATCCTATCAAGGTTAAAAAAATGAGAGTTGAATGGACTCAATTAGCTCAGGATAGAGTTTTTGATATTGCAGCTTATATATCTCAAGACAGCCTTACAGAAGCAAAGAAATGGGTAGGTAGGATTTTCGATTATGTCAAAAGATTAGAAATGTTTCCTGAAAGCGGCAGAAATATCCCGGAACTTTCCGGCAGAAAAGAGATAAGAGAGCTGATATTTGGCAATTACAGAATTATCTATAGAGTTGAGCAGGATATTTCTTATATCTTAACAGTTAGAAATTATAAACAAATACTTCCACTTAATGAAATAATAAAGGATAACTAATCATTCCAGCGAGTGCGCTAATCGCACGCAGCTGAATTTGAATGTTACCCTAAAGAAAATCAGAGCCAATTGCAATATTTAAAAAATAAAGATACAATATCTTCACAATGCATTTATGGAGACAAAAATGATAGCTTTGGCTGAAAAAATTTATGAACAGGCATTAGATTTACCAACCGAAGATCGCTTACTTCTAATAGATAAATTACTTCATAGCGCAAATCTTCCCACCCAGCAAGAAATTGACAAAGCCTGGGCAATTGAAGCCGAAAGAAGGTTCAGATCTGTCGAAGCAGGAAAATCTAAACTTATCTCAGGAGAAAAAGTTTTTGAAAAGATTAAGAAGAAATTTTCAAAATGAAATATCACTTCCATGAAGAAGCCGAACAGGAATTGTTTGACGCTATAGGATATTACGAAGAATGTGAATTGGGACTAGGGTTAAAATTTTCTGAAGAAATATATGCTACCATTAAAAGGATCTGCGAGTTTCCATACGCTTGGGAAAGCATGGATTCAAATACCAAAAGATGTCTTACCAATAAATTTCCATTTGACATTTTGTACCGAATTTCAAATAATGAAATTCTCGTAATGGCAGTCATGAATTTACATCGTATGCCAAACTATTAGAAAAATAGAAAGTAAACCATAACCAAGCATTCCAGCTAACGCGCTAATCGCTCGCTGCTGAACTTATTCTTAGCTTAAAAGAAGATTGTAATCAGTTACAATTTACTGTATTATTTGTTGTACAATAATTGATATCTATTGGATACCTTGTAAGTCATCCTTGGATTTTGTATTCCCATCCAATACTTGGAGAACGCCTAGAATCCCTACCTAAATCTCCTAATTGCATTCATTTTCATTATATAGGCATTTTAACTAGAATAGCTGGTAAAGGAATAGGTAGGCAAGTTGTTTTAAAGTTTATCCAGTTTGTCCGGGAAAAAGGCTATAAAACCATATCTGCAGTTTCAGTTATGGGGACACTCAACTACTGGAAGAAGTATGGATTTATAGAGACACACTTGCCTTTAGCCAATAGTTGGAGGCTGTCTCCCCCTAACGGACTTTAACCGTCTACCTTATGCCCATGCTGGGCACAAAAAAAACTCGCTCGAGACAATCGTCTCAAGCGAGCTTTGGATCATTTTAGAAAAAACAGAATATTAGTCTAAACCAAGGCTTCTTAGCGGTTTGCCGGCTCTAAGGTCTGCTTCAATTTTTTCAAGTGTAACACCTCTTGTTTCTGGAACAAAGAACTTGACAAAGATTATTGCAAGTATACAAAATGCACCAAAGAGATAGAATATTGAAGAATTACCAAATGCCTTCATGAATGAAAGAGCATTAGCCATCACAAGTCCGGCAAATGTCCAATTAACCATTGTAGTAACGGTCATACCAACTTCACGGCCTTCGAGCGGAAATATTTCTGAGCATACGAGCCATGCTACAGGTCCCCAGGAAACAGCGAAACCGAAAATATAAACAATTACGGAAATAAGCAATACAGCTTTAGCACCGCTGCTTACCTGAGAAGGATCAGTCGCAGTTCCAATTGTATGGAAAGAAAGACCGGCTGCAACCATTGTTACAAGCATACAGATTGCTCCTACATATAGAAGTTTCTTTCTTCCCCACTTTTCAACAAGTTTAATAGCAGGAAATGTGAAGAGCATATTTACCACAGGAACAGTCATCATCGCGACAATCCCTGTCATGCTGGCATAGCCGAAAATTGTAGGCGCATAGTAAATCATCATATTGATGCCCACAAGTTGCTGGAACATCTGCAGAACTACACCGACGATAAGAATCTTAATGAAGTAACCTTTTAAAATAATTCCCCCGACACTTTTGCCGGCACTGAGAGTAGTTTCTATTTCCTTAATTTCGAAATCAACTTCTTCCTGAGTGCTGAGTGTTCTCTGAAGGTTCCTGATTGCCTGTTCTTTTCTGCCTTTTAACATCAGCCATCTCGGGCTTTCAGGCAGGATAAAACTGCCGAAGAACATTACAAGCGCAAATAAAGCAATAACAAGGAACATCAGAGGAAGAGCCACCTGAGGATTCTCAACCAATCTTGCAATAAATACATTTGTAAGAGCAATCAAAAATATACCGATTGTAATAAGGAGCTGAAATAGTGTTCCCATAGCACCGCGAATCTTCGCAGGAGCTGTTTCAGAAAGATAGAGAGGAACAATAAATGAAGCTACACCTACAGCAAATCCAAGCAGAAAACGAAGAACTGTCAATACTCCAATAGGAGGAAGAAGAGCTGATCCTACTGAGCACGCACTGAAAAGGAATCCGGCCATGACCAAACTTTTTTTACGACCCAGCAGTCTGGCAAAAAGACCTGACAGGAGCGCGCCAAGAATACCGCCCCATGCAAGAACTGCAGCATAATTTTCGCCGCCTTTTACTCCCAGTTTATAAACTCCATCAATTGTATCAAGAGAGTTAGCGATAAACCCCTGGTCAAGACCGAAGAGAAGACCGCCTGTAGCAGCAATAATACAAATGACATACACAATTCCTTTAAAACTGCCCTCATGAACCGGTGGTTGTGAATTAGTTTTACCTGTTGGCATTACTACGCCTGCCATAATAATCTCCTTTTGTTATTTTGTTTTTTGTGATTGGTGAAATTATTTAAATTAGTGTTTGCAGCCTTTTATTCCATAATAGGCTATATAAAGATAGCAAAGAACAGGTATTATGAAACAATGATGAATTCCAATTATATCTGCTATAAAGCCCTGAACCACCGGGATAATTGCTCCGCCGACTATTGCGGCGCAAAGTATACCTGAACCCTGATTGGTATGCACACCAAGGTCTTCAATGGCAAGACAGAAAATCGTCGGGAACATTACAGAGTTAAAAAGACCAACCGCAAGGATAGCGAACATTGCCAGGTGTCCGAAGGTAAGCATAGATATAAGAACAAGGATAATAGCTACTAAAGCATTGAAAGCAAGAACTTTATTTGGAGCAATGCTCTTCTGAACAGCTGATCCTATAAATCTTCCTATCATAGCGCCACCCCAGTAAAGGGCGACCATTCCACCTGCCTTCGCTTCTGTGTATCCTGCTATATAATTCTGGCTAAGATAGTTAACAAGAAAACTGCCTATTGCTACTTCAGCTCCTACATATACAAAAATACCGACTGCGCCAAGTGTAAGATGTTTATAAGCCCATGCGCTCGCTTTCTCACCTGCAGCAGCCACATGGTCATGATGAGTAGCAAGCCCCTGAAGTTTAGGAAGTTTTACAATCATGAAAAATATAGCAAGCGCCAAGAGAATAAGTCCAAGAACTATATATGGAATCTGGACAGAACTGGCTATTGTTTGATTGTAGGCAGCAATATCTGAAGCTGCTTTTGCGCTGGCATTGAGCTTTTCTGTAGCTTTCATGGCTACGCCAAGAATTACTATAGCGCCAAGGTATGGAGCTATTGTCGTCCCAAGTGAATTAAAAGCCTGTGCTAAAGTTAAACGGCTGGAAGCAGTCGCAGGTTTCCCTAGAACAGCAACATATGGATTTGCTGCAACCTGAAGTATGGTAATACCGGCAGCGAGCACGAAAAATGCAGTCAGGAACATTCCGTAAACCTGATATTTAGCCGAGGGAATAAACATGAAGCATGCTATAGCCATGATTGTCAAACCAATCACAATACCATTTTTATAACCCACTTTCTTCATAAGGAAGCCAGCAGGTATGGAAACAACAAAGTAAGCCATAAAGAAAGCGAACTGTATCAGCATAGCCTGCGCATAGTTTAGAGTAAAAAGAGTCTTTAGGTGAGGAATAATAATGTCATTGAGGCATGTTAGAAAACCCCACATAAAAAACAATGTTATTAATACCGACAGAGCAAATGGATAATTTTTCTGCTCTCCTGATGATGCTATTGCGCCTGATACTGCTGCTGGACCGCTAGCCATAATTTTACCTTTTTTGTGATTGATTTGATTATTTTATAGAAACAAAAATGAAATCCCTTTCATATAAGTATCACGAAATTTAAATTCTTTTCAACAGCAATGGCAAAAAAACATTAACCTCACATAACAGTTTAGTTATGCGAGGTTAAGATTTTAAGAAGGAAGAAGTCTATTTATAATATATCGGCCTTGGAATATATTTAGTGTGAAGAAGGTGATGTGATTTATCGCTCAAAGGTTTATCAAGAAATTCTTTATAAAGCTGCTGGACTTCCTTATTGTGATGAGAGCATCTGAGTTCGCATTTCCCATCATCATTGTACAAACCTTTTGAACGCATCGTCCTGATTTTGTTTGTAACCTGGTATGGCTGACCACCGCCTGCAATACATCCACCCTCACAAGCCATAACTTCTATAAAATCATAAGGCATCGGTTTTCCAGAAGCTTTGCATTCCCTGAGTTCTTCGCAAACTTCTCTTACATTTCCTATTCCGTGGGCTACTGCCACTCTTATTTTTTTACCGTTCATATCGACAGTAGCTCTCTTGACACCTTTAAGTCCTCTTACATCTTCGACATCCAGATTTTCGAGTTCTTTTCCGGTAACAAGGAAATAAGCTGTTCGTATAGCTGCTTCCATTACACCCCCGGTTGCTCCGAAAATCGTGCCTGCTCCGGTGTATGAACCAAGAACACTGTCTGCCTTTTCGTCTTCCAGGTCAAGCAGATTTACGCCGCTTGTCTTAATCATCCTGACAAGTTCTCGAGTAGTTATCGACACATCCACATCCTGATAGCCGCTCGAATGCATATCAGCAGTTCTTGCAATCTCAAATTTCTTTGCAGTGCATGGCATCACAGACAACATAAAAATTTTTCCAGGGTCTATGCCCATTTTTTCAGCATAATAGGTTTTTGAAAGAGCTCCGACCATTTCATGAGGGGATTTAGCAGTGGAAAAATGCTCGATCAGATCAGGATAGTACTTTTCCAGAAAATCAACCCATGCGGGGCAGCAGCTGGTAATAAGAGGAAGAGTCCCTTTGCCGTGAACAAGCCTTTCGATAAGCTCCGAACCTTCTTCCATGATTGTCAAATCAGCACCGAAATTTGTATCAAATATAGCCTTAAAACCAATTCTTCTGAAAAACGCGTAAATCTGGCCGGTAAGCAAGGCTCCGGGCTCAAGGCCAAAACCTTCGCCGAGAGCTACTCTTACAGCAGGAGCTATCTGAACAACCGGATGAAGTGTTTCGTCTCGAAGAGTGAGCCATACCTGTGTCGCCTGGCTGAATTCAACTATAGCGCCCACAGGGCAGTGAGCGGAACATTGACCGCATTTTATACAAGGACTGTCCGCAAGCTGAATGTCGCCTGCCGGAGCTATTCTTGCATTAAATCCCCTGTCCAGAAACTCCAGGGCGTGAACTTGCTGTATTTCCTGGCAAACTTCAACGCATCTGCCGCAGCCAATACACTTCTGCGCATCAAAAACAACAGCTTTTGTTGAAGTATCTGTCTTGCCGCCTTTTACTATATTGTTGTAAGGAACCTCTCTTATTCCAAATTCTTCAGCTAATTTCTGTAGTTCGCAATTTCCATTTCTAAGACATGTAAGGCAAAGGAAAGGATGGGTGGAGAGAATAAGTTCGAGAACATTTTTTCTTACTTCATAAAGCTCCCCGTCGTGTGTTGTAATGTCCATACCTTTTTCGACGAGTGTACAGCATGCCCTTATAAGTTTTCTGTTATTCTTAACCTTAACAACACATATCCCGCAATTTGCCGTAGGAGGAAGATCTTCGTGTTTGCACAGTGTCGGTATTTTTATATGTGCCAGTTTTGCTGCCTCGAGAATGGTAAGACTGGAACTTACGCTGTAATCTTTATTGTTAATTTTAATATTAACCTTTATATCTTTAGTCTGAGTCATATTCAAATTCTCCTCTTAACCGCGTACAATCGCATTAAATTTACATGCATTGAAACACTCTCCGCATTTGATGCAGAATTTCTGGTCTATAATATGCGGCTTCTTCTTTTCGCCCGAAATGCACTTTACAGGACACTTTAGAGCACAGGCTGTACAGCCTATGCATTTCTCAGGAATTATCATATATTGAACGAGATTGCTGCATTTGCCTGTCCTGCATTTCTTATCGGAAATGTGCTCCATATACTCTTCTTCAAAATAATGCATTGCGGAGAGCACGGGGTTTGGAGTGGTCTGCCCCAGCGCGCAGAGAGAAGCTTTCTGCATAGCATTGCTGATATTCTTAATTTTTTGAATATCTTTCTTATCTCCTTTTCCATCCGTAATCTTACTTATCAGGTCTAGAAGCTGCTTGCCGCCTATCCTGCAGGGCGCGCATTTTCCGCAGGACTCGTCTACTGAAAATTGCAGATAAAATTTATTCACATCTACCATGCAGTCACTCTGATCCATCACGATAAGACCGCCTGAACCCATCATCGAACCTATCGACATAAGAGTCTCGTAGTCTACTGACATATCTATGAACTTCTCTGGGATCACTCCTCCGCTGGGACCGCCAGTCTGGACTGCTTTAAATTTCTTGTTGTCGAGTATTCCTCCGCAAAGGTCATAAACTATCTCTCTAAAGGTTGTTCCCATCGGGACTTCTATAAGCCCAGGGTCTTTCACCTTGCCTGTTACGGCAAAAACCTTTGTGCCTTTTGACCTGCCCACTCCAATTGAAGAGAACCAGCCGGAACCTTTTTCGACAATAGGAGGGATGTTAGCCCAAGTTTCAACATTATTTATAAATGACGGTTTTTTCCAAAGGCCGGACTGAGAAGGGAAAGGAGGCCTTGGTTTGGGATTTCCCCGCTTTCCTTCGATTGAAGCCATGAGCGCTGTTTCCTCACCGCAGACAAATGCTCCTGCTCCCCATCTTAATTCAAGATTAAAACTAAATTCAGAACCAAGGATATTGTCTCCAAGCAAACCATATTTCTTAGCATCTGAAATTGCTTTTTCCAACCTTTCAATAGCCAGGGGATATTCGGCTCTGACATAAATAAAACCTTCTTTACACCCCACGGCATAAGCGCCAATAGCCATCCCTTCTACAATTGTATGAGGGTCTCCTTCGAGTACAGCTCTGTCCATATATGCGCCAGGGTCGCCTTCGTCAGCGTTGCAAATTACGAACTTCTCAGCCCCGGGCTCTTTACGGGTAAGTTCCCATTTTAAACCAGTAGAAAATCCTCCGCCTCCCCGTCCTCTTAATCCGGAATCCTTTATCTCTTTAATTACTCTATCCGGATCCATTTCAAAAATAGCTTTTTCCAGAGCCTTATATCCTCCGCGGGATATATATTCTTCAATGCTTTCAGGATCTAGATATCCTACATTTCTCAAAACAATCTTGAATTGCTTGCTTTGTTTATCTCTTTCGGAAACAGGTGCAAGTTTGGCATCATACTCACAGATGAATCTATCGACAACTTCATCAGAAACAATAGATTCAAATATTTCACCAAGATCTTCCTGTTCGAATTTAGTATAAATTATATTTTTAGGAAGGATTCTGATAATCGGAGTTCCGCTCGTAAGACCTATATAAGTACTTCTATAGACTTCTATGCTCTCTCCAAGATCTCTTTCATTAACCTTTTTAACTAGATAATTATAGACCGCGCTGCTATTGGAAGGAGTTGGATCCCAAACAAAAACATGCTGCTTTATCATAAATTCCCCCCCTAATCCTTAAAAATTTTCCTGCCGATATCATCAGTCGGCATGAAAATAGTATTAAAATTAATAATTCTCTTTTTAGTGAGATGCTCGTTCATTATGAGGCGTGCCAACCTTTCATCTACATTCCCGTAAAGGATATCAGGCATACCATCAAGCTTTACAATCAAATTAGGTTCGCAAAAACACATTCCAAGACAGCCGGTTTTCTTGAGTTTCACATTTTCCAATCCCTTTTCTTTCATTTCTGATTCAAAGAGCTTGTATACTGCGTCTCCTCCGGCTGCTATACCGCAAGTACCCATGCTTATGATAATTTCACCCTTGTAAGGAGACTTATAATTCTTTTTGAACTCGGCCAAATCGCCTTTCTTCATCTTTTCCATAAATATTACCTCAATTTTTTGGCTCTTCTCTGTATTCGTTTAGGATGTTCGGTAAATCACCTTTTTTGAGATTACCATATGTTTTGCCATTGACAAGGATAACTGGAGCAAGTCCGCAGCATCCTACGCAGCGCACAATCTCAATGGAAAATTTACCATCTTCAGTTACAGCATTGACTCCGATTCCCAGAATGCTTTCAAGTTCGGCTATCAGGTCATTACCGCCCTTCAGGTAACAAGCTGTACCCATACACACAGAAACTTTGAATTTCCCAGGTTTTTTCAGCTTGAAAATATGATAGAAGGTGATTATGCCGTAGATCTTTGCCAGAGGAAGATCGATCATTCTCGAAACTTCTATTGCTACGGCTCTGGGCACAAAGCCATAAACTTCCTGCACCTTATGGAGAATCATTATCTCCTTGCCTTTCTTGTCTTTCCATTCCTCAATGAAATCAAGAAGGCGCGTATCTAGTTGAACATCTTTTTGAGTTTTCATTTAGCTGCCCTCCAACTTTTTGTTTTGTTATATAAACTTTAAATTAAAAACCATTACTTTTAGTTTTAGAGCTGGCGCTAGCGCCAATTCAAAATAAAATACAAAAAACAGCACATTCTAAATAATCATAGCTATGAAGACAAAAAATTTCTCTATCCGTTTATCAATAAAAGAGGGTTTTCGCGGTTTTGGCAAATGGTGGATACCCCTCTGCTCGGTATCTTTAGTGATTCTATTAAGCCAGTCATGGCTGTCAAATATTGCAATGAAATACTCTGATTCGGCAAAATACCTGTCTCCTTTCTATAAAGCGTTTAAAGAATTTGAACTTGAAATGACAAGCATTGAAACTGCCAGCTATGCTTTCGTCAACTTAAGAAATAAGATCGCAGAACTGGGCGCTCAAATGGGAAGCTCTTACGACTTTCATCTTTTTGCAGGAAAAATCAGCACCGCCTTTATACTCATCTTTATTATCCTCTGCCTTCTTTATATTGTTACTATCATCATTTCCAAAATGTCCGTAAGCAAAAATACCCAAAAGATAGACATAAAGAAAACAATTATGCATACTCCTGTCATGTCTCTTAGTTATTTTGTGCTCTGCATAGTCAAGGTGCTTCCTTTCAGCATCTCATTTCTTATTCCGTTCTTTTTTTTCATATTGAATCTATCTTCCTCGACAGGAGAGGTATCGGGTCTATATGTAGTTATTCAATGGTTATCGATCCTCTTTATCTCATTTCTTATTTTTGTTTCAGGGATAGTTCTTTATATCAGGCTCTACTTTACCGGATTCATAATTACTGAAGAATCTGTAAATCCCTTCAAAGCCATTACTAAAAGCATAATTCTGACAAAAGGGCTGTTTATTAAAGTAGGAGTGCTGTTCATTGTGACAACGATAATAGACATAGTCTCTCTTATCAGCGTAATTGGATTTATACCGGCAAATAGTATTAAGTACACACTGAGGGCTTCAGCATACCGGCAGATACTGGACAAAGAAACCTTATGAATCTTTTATACGCACTTCTTCTGACTTTATTTGCCGGATTTATAAATGGTTCCTGCATCGCTCAAAAAAAGACACTTAAATAAAGATACATTCCAGCATTCTGACATTTGTCGCGGCAATAATTATATTTTCTCTTAGCGCAGTATTTAAATAGTTATTGAATTTTACTAATTATTACAGATAATTCTATCTTATCGTTCTATTCTAAATTTTATGGAGTTCATACCTATGATCAAAAAAATCCTGACTATCTTACTGTTTACGCTTTCACTCTCTCTCACAGCTAACCAGGGAATCAATACAAATCCCAACCCTGATATACAGCAATCTCCTTCTGCTCCCGGCGGAGCACAAGTTCAGAACCATCCATCAGACAATAATTTTCAGCCTCCGGAAAATCCTCCTCAGGATGCGTTTCAGCAGTTCGGCACAGATGAAGGAACAGAATCAGCTAAAATAAAAACACCCGATCCTTCTTCTCCGATTTTTGACATAAAAACAACTCATGGTTCAATAATAATAAAGAAACTCCCTGCAAAACCAGAAACTGACACTGGAAAAAATTCTGACACGGCAAAATCTAATCCATCAATTACTAATCCCGATACTCAAAAAACCAAATAACTTTTAATTTTAAGTAATCACTATGCCATTAGAAACTTTAAAACCTGAAAATAAATCTTTTAAATTCAATAAATATCTAGTTTTATCAATCTGCGTGGCAGTAGCTTTTCTGGCAGGATTGGCTGTAGGATATCTTCCATATTTATTAAGTTACAGATCCTACCTAAAAGACCAGCCGGAACTAAATAACTATGTCCAGCAAGCTATCAAGTATTATTGGAGCGGAGGGGACATTAAAAAAGCTGAAAGTGAAATCTTCAAAGGAATCACTCTAAGCGGCAACCTTGACGCGGTTGAGCTGCTTTTCAGCAAAGCAGTAGAACTTGTTCCGGAAAGAGTGGATCTCAAATACTGCCTGGCCTCTACGCAGATACTTAAAGGAGATTATAGCAATGGCCTGAACACATATAAAGAAATAATCAATTCAGACCACTTTGCCTTTAATGCTGAAATTCTTTACAGTTTCTATTCAAAATCTCTCGGGTATAGCGCAGATTATGAAAGCAGCCTTAAACAGTTGAGCAAAGAGTATCCCGAACAAACTGAAAAGTACTTGAAGATAGTTTTGAATGCAGACAATATTATTAAATCGCGTCTCAATGTCAAAGCAGAAAAATACCCTTTCAAGAAAGGCGCTATAGTAATTCTTGGTTATGCTCTGGACAATGAGGGCAAGGCTCAGCCAACTTTGATTGAAAGGTTAAAACAAGGCCTGGTGCTTTTCAGACTTAACAGAAGTTTCAAAATAATTGTTACCGGCGGGATGGCTCATGGCGGTGTTACAGAATCTTTCGTTATGAAAAAATGGCTTATTGAAAACAGCGTACCTGAAAGTTCGATAATTATCGAGGATCAGTCGAAAGATACTGTCGGAAACGCACTTAATACAACACAGATTTTAATAGAAAACGGTTTTGAAAATGCCTCAATTGTTACCAGCGCAAGCCACATTAGAAGAGCCTTAGCCCTCTTTAACCAGGCATGCATCCAGAGTGGAAATCAGATTCAATTAACCAATCTGGTCTATCTAGACTATCCTTCTATAGAAGAGGCTTCAGCAATGACAAATAAAGAATTATCCATAATCTACAGAGACTTATTCAGAACAGCAGGCATATGGGCATACCCTTGCATTCAAAACTGAAATTGTCCGATCCCCTTATTCTTTCAATCAATTCTAGGCAGAGTTACTATTGAGAACCAGAAAGATTCGATTGAGAGGACTATTTTTTTGAATTGCTCAAAGTCCAGAGGTTTTGTCACATAGCAATTTGCATGAGAAGTATAAGCTCTTATGATATCCTCTTCGGCTCTTGAAGAAGTAAGCACAACCACTGGAATTGCTTTGAGTTTGTTATTGTTTTTTATTTCATTCAAGATGTCTCTTCCGTCAATATCAGGCAAATTAAGATCAAGCAGAATAAGTTCAGGTGTAATCGCTTCAGAAAAACGCCCTCTTTTAAAAAGAAAATCAAGAGCATCTCTTCCGTTCATAACAACATGGAGATTATTTTTAAATTTGCATTTGAGCAATGCCTCTTTTGCAATTTCAACATCACAGATATTATCTTCTATTAGCAGTATTTCTGCCGGCTTTAATCTTTCCATACAAAATTGTCCTTTTTTATTTTATTAGTTGTATCTAAAGTCAAACATTGCCTAAGTAAAATTAAAATTCATGGAATGAGAAAGTAAAATTTAGTTCCTTTCCCTGTTTCTGACTCCACCCATATTCTGCCGTAGTGCCTGTCAACTATTTTTTTGCATATAGACAAACCAATTCCACAACCCGGATAATCTTCTTTGGAGTTTAACCTCTTGAACATTATGAATATTCTCTCATAGTGTTTAGATTCTATGCCTATTCCATTGTCTTCAACAGAAAAAATATTCCCTTCATGCGACTTATTGCATGAAATATGTATTTTAGGAGCTTCCTCTTTTCTTCTGAATTTTAGAGAGTTTGTAAGAAGATTCTGAAAAAGCTGGATTATTTGAATTTCATCAGCTTTTATTACAGGAAGTTTGTCATTTGTTATTACAGCATTATTTACCCTCACCGATTCCATAAGATTTCCTATAGCTATAGAAAGAGCTTTATTTGCATCAAACTCAGCGAAAGGCTCAGCTTTTGTAGATACCCTGGAGAGCTCTAACAACGATGAAATAAGCTCAGACATCCTTCTGCATCCACCTGTGGCAAAGTTCATAAACATTGTAGTTTTTTCGTCAAGTTTCCCTTTGAACTTTTCTTCTATAATCATTACGGACGAAGAGATAGTTCGAAGAGGTTCCTGGAGGTCATGAGATGCCACGTAAGCAAACTGTTCAAGTTCTGCGTTTGATTTTTTTAAATCCTCAACAGCTTTTTTCAGCTTGTTTTCCGACACAACTAAATCTGCTTCTTTTTGCATCCTCTCGAAAACTTCTTTATCTAGATTTTCTTTTGAGGTCATTGTTTCCTTGAGTTTTGCTGTCATTTCGTCAAAACTCCTTGATAGCTGTCCTATTTCATTCTTTGATAGTGTTCCTACTCTATACTCCAGATCTCCTGCTCCTATCTTTTTCATCCCTTCATTAAGCAATGTTATCGGACTAGAAAGAATTCTTGATATCATATAGGCGGTAAATATTGCTATTACAAAGAACAAAATTGTAAGCCAAATAGTAAAACACATACGGTCATCAACTTCTGCAAAGGCTTCTGAAGTATTTATTTTTAGAACCATTCCCATATTTTTTACCTGTAAAGGTCTCCATGCAGCAATAATTTCATTACCGACATAATCGTTTATAATGCCGCTTCCAGGCATTCCTTCTGTAGCTTGGATCATTGGTATATTAAAAGATTTGTTCGGAATTGAAAATTTAAAGTGTCCCGTTTTTCCAGGAGAAAATTTAAGAGGAGAGATAAAAACAATATCGTTTTTATTCAGAGCCGCAAGTACCACCTCACCAGTATACCCCAAGCCAATACTACTTGAGATAACCGAATAGAGCACATCTGCATTTATTTCAGCCATTGAAAAGCCGATTAGATTCCCTCTATCATTTTTAATAGGAACTACAATAAGTATTTTATAAGTACCCTGAATATCTGTTGCTTCAGATATCCATAATCCATTAGACCATGTTTCCAAATTTTTCTTCGTAGCAAGAGGCGCAGGCTTATTATATAGTACCATCTTTTCTTCATTGGGAGAATAAACGACTCTGCCTTCAGGCGAAATCAGCATAAAATCTGAAACATTAAGAGCCTTATCGAATCCTTTAAATTGTTCGTTTATCTGCTCATATGCTTCATTCAGTCCAGGACTGCTCTTGTCTATAGTAAGCTTTGATATCAGAGGAAGATTCTTAACTATATTATAATATTTCTGCGTAGCTAAAACACTTCTCTCAATACCGTCAAGATATATCGACATTTTCTCTACATTAATGTCAGCAAGAGAATTCAAATTTTTTATGCTCTGCTCTATTATGTATGACTTTGATTTATAAAATGAAATATAACCTTCCAGCATGATTGGAATTAATGTCAATAGAGTCAGTGAGATAAAAAATGTAGTCTTTATTTTCATTTAATTTTTTTCCAACTTACTGTAAACAAACTTATTACTGAATAATTAGCATTTTAACTATCAATATCTTGCAAATCCACTTTTTGCCGAGATAATTATAACAAGAAATCTTAGAATATCTTTATAGAATAGAAACAATGACTTCCACTAAACAAAAACATATCCTCCTTGTTGAAGATGACACGGCTTCAGCAGAAATAACCATATTCAAACTTGAACAAGCAGGCTACAAAGGAACGACAACTTCAACTGGCGAAGAAGCTATCAGGAAAGTTATTAATGAACAAAATATTGTAGATATTATCCTCATGGATGTAAATCTCGGTGAAAGCCTGGATGGGATTGAAATCGCCAGGGAAATTCTAAAAATTGTTAATATCCCAATAATATTCCTTTCGTCCACTCTTGATATCGATACGCTCAGAAAAACAGAAAATCTTGCATCATACGGATACCACTTGAAAAGCACAGACTTCACAGCACTAATAACTTCAATAAAAATGGCTCTGAAACTCCATGAAGCCAATATCAAAATAGAAAAACTCTTAACAGAAAAAGAATTATTGCTAAAGGAAGTGCACCATAGAATCAAAAACAACATGTCATCTGTGGTAGCTATGCTCTCCCTTCAAGCTTATTCGACTAACAGGGATGATGTCAAAAATGCGCTGAACGAAGCCTCTGGCAGAGTTCTTACAATGATGCATCTGTACGACAGGCTTTACCGTTCTGAAACCCTCAGCATATTATCTGGCAAAGACTATTTGCTGGCATTGCTTAAGTCAATTTCAGAGATTTACGCAAAATCTGATATCCAAATTAAATATGACATCAGCGATGTACAGCTAGACCCAAAAGTCCTATCCCAGATAGGTATAATTATAAATGAGCTTATAACAAATTCTATAAAATATGCTTTTGTCGATAAAACAAAAGGATATATAACTCTACAGGTAAAACCTTCAGGGAATGATCTTCTGATAGTTTATAAAGACAATGGATCAGGCATACCATCCGAACTTATTCAAGCTAAAGGTGCAGGGTTCGGGTTACAGCTTATAGACAGCCTTATAGAACAGCTTAATGCTCAAATGCAAATCGAGACATGCGACGGCACGAAATTTACCATAAAAATTCCATTGGACGAAAGTAAATAACACTCACAGCAGAGCAACAGGACTTTTGAGTTCCCATTACTATCAGGTCTGGCTGATATTCATCAATTTGGGATAAAATAACTTCTGTTATTATAAGCTTCTGTCGACTATATTTATCATCTCAACGTAGCTATTACCCTGTTCTTTGTCTCTTAAGCCGAAACCGAAAACCATTTTTTGAGCTTGGAATTTTGATCTTCCATATCCAATAACTGCTGTTCCTCTTTTTCTTCATCTTTAATTATTTCATAAAAACTACAGTTTTCGCACCTGTGAGAACACTTATCTACTGGCGCAGTCAACCCTGACAACCTTCTTGTCTCATTAGTATCTAAATCAAGAAACTTGGAAACACAACCGCAAACTCTCCCACCGTTTACTCCGCCACAGATACCATCAGTTACCTGCAATGTGGCGACAGGACAAACTCCTAATAAGATTGAATTCTTTCCCTCGGGTTCTCTTCCGCATTTCTTGAATTCCCAGCAATTTAATTTCTTCATGATTCCTCCCCCTTCCTTTTTGCGGTTTAATAGTTTCGTGTTCTTTGAAACCAAACTATTTCTAATTTCATAAATTATAGACGCAATATTTAACCAGATAAAAAATATTTTTACAAATATTTTATATATCATACATAATTAGTGCGATTACTGACATTTGCTGTATAATAATAAAACATAAAAAGGAATTTTTCATATGAAACTATATGTTGAAAAGCTCAAAGCATGCCGGAAAAAGAAGAAAACTACATCTGAAGAACTGGCTGTAAAAATGGGAATAACCAGATCAACTCTGAGTCTCTGGGAGAATTCCAAGATAGTACCTTCTGAATTTAAAATAAGAATGCTGGCAAAAATTCTTGATGTTCCAATTAATGAAATTTCTGACCTTCCCCCAGAAAAGCATCTATCGGAAACCAATCTTGAGCCTTTGCGTTCAAGCATTAAATCCCTTCTCGAGGAAAATAAAAATGAAAGTTTAAATGAGACTCATAAACTCTGTTCAAAAATTATGTTTATGCACAAGGAATTGTCAGATGCTAAACTGATTATAAAAGCCATGGTATCATCTCTCCCGTTGCCTCTATATATTAAAGGACCTAATCTCAGATATTTGGCGGCCAATGAAGCATTCTTAAAGAATCTCTCTTTAAATAAAAACTATGATGTCATAGAGAAAACAGATTCAGATTTTTTCCCTGTTAATGAAGCCAAAATAAATGAAGAAATGGATAAAGATGTTCTTTCTTCGGGAAAAAGCATTATGAACAAAGAATGCTTTATCCCATGCTCCAGAAAAACCAAACAAGGTATTATTTCAAAAATTCCAATTCTTGATTCTGAAGGAAAGACTGAGGGAATATTATGCTATTACATAGATATAACAGAACGCAAACTGGCAGAAAAACTGAGGGAAAAACAGCAAATTGAACTGGAGAGACAGAATAAGGAGATAAAAACTGCAAATGCCGAAGTTACAGCAGCTCGCTCAAAATATTTCGATCTTTTCAATCTCTCTCCCGTAGGTTATTTAATCATAGATGAAGCAAACTTAATACTTGAAGCTAATCTGCTGGCTTCCGGTTTATTATCATACCCAAGAGACTTGTTGATTAATAAGCCTCTTCCTCGATTCCTTCTTCAGGAGTACAAAGAAATATACTTACTTGCATCAAAGCAGCTTCTTGAAAACGGAGTGCATCATGAATCTAAAATCAAACTATTGAAAAAAGACGGAACATCCTTCTTAATAAATATGTCTTTGACTTCTATGCAGAGAAACAATGAAAAAAAACTAATTCTAGTTACATTATTTTGACGACCGACACAGATCATTTTACGCATTACGGCTCCCAATGCTGCCATTTTAGTTTTTCCTTTTATAACCAGCATTGTATAAAATCTGTTTTTGAAACTGCTGCAGTATTTTCTTCTTTCCAATTCACTACACTATAGAGTCTCATAGTATTCAGGCTCTGCAAAATTGGCATTAAAGATTATTGATCCTGGCGATCATTTTTAAAGCATAAATATCACTTTGCTTTGCGACTAAAGCCTGTTTATAAAACTGCAAAGCTTTCGTATAGTCTTTTGCTTTGTAAGCATTATCAGCCGTGTCAATAGCGGCTTTATAATCATTTTCTGTCTTGACAGCAGACTCCATAAAGGACTTGGCTTTATCCATCTGGCTTGTGGCATATTTATCATCGGGAATATAAGAAAGAGATTCATTGTATTTTTTGTAAGCTTTTACCAGATCACCAGCAGAATAAAGTTTATCTGCTTCTCTGATACAATCGTCATATCTCTTTTGAGCAGCAGCGCTCAGGTTATTAAGTTCAATCTCTTTCTTTAGCAGTTTGCGCTGTTCCTGAATTGCTTTCCCTATATCACCTAACTCCATTTGTTTCTGCTTCCTAAGTTCATTCTGTTTCTCTCTTGTTCTTACTTTCAGAGCTTTTTCTACAGGCAGGTTTTCCCAAAGAATCACAAGAAGAGAAGGATAGTCTTTCGCTGCATGAATTTTCATCTGTTCCGCAAGTATTTTTTTCTCCGAAAAAGAAAGAGTTTTTCTTGACCTGTTAATATTTTTTATTCCGCTCAGATATAAATATTTTTTAATGCCTGCTATCAGATTTTCATCAGACATGCCTTTGACCCTGTCATTTACTAGCTGAACCATTTTTGTATCAACCGAAGCTCCTTTTATACACTTCCAGTAAGGAACGGAAAAATATCTGCCCAGTAATTCCACAATGCCGAGATCCAAAAGGTATTTAACAGCAGAACAGACACCTTCACGATTATTTGCCACAGAATAAAAAGACGCGTTATAGTCCATATCAAAAGAATGAATATCCCACCCTTCTCCATCCTCATGAGGAGTAATGTAGTCAGAAACAAATACTCCGGGAAAAAAGGAGTTAGTTTTATAATCCTTCAAATTCAGCTCAAGAGTAATTTCTGATTGTTCCCCGGTACTTAAAGATGAAGAGTCCTTAGTACTTCCAGCAAGTCTAAATACTTTGGAAGTAGACTGATTATCTATTCTTTTGAGTTGATTTTCTAAACCTGAAAAACCGCCTGATATAATTACATCGGGGTAAGTTTTTCTCTCTATATCTCCTGAGGCGTTTTCATTTATACTATTCTGAGGATATGCAGGGATTAGAGTAATTGTATGGTCAAACTTCTTCACAGCATTTGAAATCAATATGCTGACATTATTCTGTATTACTTTGTCAGTTAAGGTATCTCCTGTATTCTGGATTTGAATCGAAAGCGGAGCAACATCGTATGCTTCAAGCATTTTTCCAAATGAAAAAAGCGCATGATTCATATCTGCTTCAAAGTCAAGTTCTGACAGTTTGTCCTTTCTACCTTCACCTCTCAGATTATCTGAACTGTTTTCAGTTGTTCCGCAACTGCTCAATAACAGGGGCAGAAAAAGCATCAAAATCAAAATTAAAAATGATTTTAAAGAAGCTGTATCAGTGCCTATTAGCATCTTTCTTTTTTTCATTTATGCTTCCCAAAAGAAAAAAGAGGGCCGATGCCCTCTATTCTAATAAAATATAAAATTGTTTTTAGTGAGTGGTAACTCTCTTTCCTATATCTTTGAGTTTCATACCGTTCTTGAGGTTCATTTCTATTTCTTCCAGAGGCACATCCTTGGTCTCAGGAGTAAAGAACTTCATTAGGAATACCCCCAGAACACAGCAGAAACCGAAGAGCCAGAAGGTTCCGTCAATTCCGAGGCTGACAAACCAAATCGGAGTGAATGTTCCTATAATAGTATTCATTACCCAGTTAGCTGTAGTGGAAATTGTTATACCGAAATCCCTGCCTTCGAGAGGCTGGATTTCAGAACAGAGGATCCAAACGACTGGCCCTAGAGATACTGCAAACCCGAATATAAAGAGCAGACAGAATACAAGAAGGACAATCTTATTGGCTGAAGTAAGTACATGTCCGAGTTCCTTCAGATGGAATATGTAGCCTGCAATAGCACAAGAGACTATAAGTATGGCCAGACCTCCATACATAAGAGGCTTTCTGCCTAGTTTGTCAACATATTTGATGGCTAAGAGGGTGGTAAGCATGTTAACAAGACCAACAATTACAGTAGCTACTGAAGGATTTGTAAAACCGGCTTCTCTGAAAATATCACCCGAGTAATACATAAAGGCATTCATACCTGTAAACTGCTGGAGAGTCTGCAGCATAAAGCCAAGAAATACGACTTTAAGGAAAAAAGGCTTCTTGAGCAGTTCAAAAATACCACCTGTAGATCCATCAATAGATGTCCTGATTTCGTTATATTCGAAATCTACTTCTTCTTTAGTATTTCTGACTTTCGTTAAAACCTTTTTTGACTCTTCATCTCTACCGACAAGAACAAACCATCTCGGACTTTCCGGAAGAGTTAATGCTCCGATAAGCATTATTGCAGAAGGAATTACCAATACCAGCATCATAAGCTTCCATGATTCAGTAAACTCAAGTGCAGCATTGGAAAGGAACATGAGAAAGATCCCAATTGTTATCATCAACTGATACATGGCAATCAAACCGCCTCTCATCTTGTAAGGAGCAATTTCAGCTAGATAGAGAGGTGCTACGAAAGAGGCAATACCTATAGCTAATCCAAGGATAAATCTTACACCAAGGAAAAAGTGGTAGTTCGGAGAAAGAACGCACACGACAGTGAAAACAGTGAACATAAGCGCAGCAAGAACCAAACATTTCTTCCTGCCGAATTTTCTAGTAAGAAAACCACTGAACAGAGCTCCTACAGCACAACCGGCAAGAAGAAATCCTGCCACATATCCTTCATGTGACGGAAGAACATTAAAATCCTTTACTATAAACTGCAGAGAACCATTGACATAGGCTATATCCAAACCGAACAGCAGCCCTGCCAGTGCAGCAATTATAGATGTTTTTATTACGACTGAATTCCCTTTTTTTTCAGGGTCAGCAGAACAGCAGCAACCCATACTCTTTCTCCTTTCTTGATTTATATAAATTTTATACACGGCATTATAGATTCTATGATATTTTTCAAATCTTATCAATATGAAAAAATTTAAAACAGGCTTATTCCTTCTTTGTTTATCATTCCTTTCTTCAGCAGTAAGAATAATCCTCTTGCATTCTATGACATATTCATGATTCTATCTATTCATAATGTAGTTAACATGTCATTCTGCAGAATCAAATAAATAGGGATTTTTAACTATTATACAGTCTGTTATATCCCTCGTTATGCCATGAGTAACTAATTTTCCATCTATCATGCTGTTATAATTCCATGCCATAAATCTTCGTATTCCTTTGCCCTTCACTTTGAACCTATATGCATAGACACTGCAGTTATTCTGATTCCCCAGCTGTTTATGAATCAGTTCCAAGTCTTTCTTATTCATTCCTTTATTCCACTTATTATAATCCTTCATTAATTCATCATTTGGAATTCCAAACATAGATTCAAAATTAGAGCTAAGATGATAATAATGTATTTTGCCATCTTCGGCTTTTCCTCCGTACCATGTGCAGCAGTCATCCATATTGTCTATATACTTCTGCAATTGACTTTGCGATTGTATGACTTTTATTTCGTCTCTAAGCATTTTGCTATCTGTAGTAAAATTGACAATTTCAAGCAAGCAATATTTATTCACGCCTTGGATCATAAGAGAGGTATAAACCTTTTTATTTTCACCGTTAATATTTTTAATTTGTACATCGGGAAGACCAGTTTCAAAGA
Source organism: Lentisphaerae bacterium GWF2_38_69 (assembly GCA_001803205.1). Classification (GTDB taxonomy): domain Bacteria; phylum Verrucomicrobiota; class Lentisphaeria; order Victivallales; family GWF2-38-69; genus GWF2-38-69. The sequence continues at coordinate 45,944 of MHBE01000035.1, forward strand.
CGGCCTTTATTTGAGGAATTAGAGCGTTTGCTAGTTTTAAGGGAAAAGCATTAGACACTTTTAACCCGTTAATTTTTTCTTTTGAGTTTAAAAGTTTAAGAATTTTATCACTGTAATGCTCTATCTTGTATTTATCATTTATGAGAATGACTGTATTTATAAGCCTGTTAAAAAATAAACTAAAATTTATCTCTTTTATAACATCTGCATTTTGCGGTATATGTACATCTTTCAGACTATGTATATACTCAATAAGTTCCAGCTTGCTCAATGAATAATACTTAGAATCTTCTTTTCTTATATATTTCGGCAAGTCTGTAAAACTGGAAACAGGTACCTCTAGAACTATAGCGAGATGAACGGCTTGCGATTTTGAAGGCACTTTTCTGCCTGTTGCTATATTACTCATGTACTGAGGAGATATTTCCAAACTGTTTGCAAGCTCTGTTAAAGATTTGCCTTTGTTCTTTTGTAATTCCTTAAATTTCTCATGATAAAACTTCATTATTTTATCCCTTGTCTTAAAAATATATGAAATATAGAATTTATTATATTATAGCATAATAAAACCCGACTAATAGCTGATATTTCTTTTGTGTTTATGGTATTTTGGAATCACTTTTTAATAAACATAAACCTAATTCTGCAATTAGCTTACCTCTTGTATATATACAAAGGAAAAATTCAGAAGGGAATCTGCAAAGAATTAAATCCGGAGAATAGGGAAGAAATTTTATAATATGGAAGTTACCAGGAGTAAAATTTTCCAATGAACTTGAACTTCCTTTTTGGCATTGGTGCCCACCAGATAATTTCAATAATTGGAATGAATTCAGCAATGAGCTCTTTGCTTTTGTAGATACCTGCGCCGGAGACCTTGACCCCTCGGCAATTGTTGATAACGGCTCCAAAGCTACTGGCACCTTTCCTTCTGAAAATACACACAATACTAATGAACAAACAATGACCGAAGGTGCTACATCTATTATTGGAAGACAGGGGAGAAATGTTAATGAAATCTTCTTAAGCTCTGTTTATGAAACAATCACCAGTGACGGCAACTGGTACAAATCCAACTATATTGACATGATAAGCGCTATAGGAAGCGCTGCTTCTAAACCAAAACTGCCAAAAGGAACAAAATGGGTAAGTGTCGATGAAATATGCAACGCTCTTGGGATTACCGATTCTGCAACCAAAAATAAATAGAGGGGAACCATGGAGAACAATAAATCTTAAAAAATACAATGATTCAGAAGGAACCGGCACGAATGCAGGAGGAAATGCTTATTCTGACGGCGATGCCAATATTCTCGATCAGATTACCATGAGCGATGATGAGTCTACATATGGCAAAATCAACCTCAACAATCAGAACGATTATACTCTCAGAGCACTCTTTGAAAGGATAAGAATAGGTAGTAAAATTAGTGACCCTGGTTCCATTGGATCCACAACTCTTATTAACAATGCTCAGGCAGTAGCATTTTCGCAAGCGATAAGAAATTATACCAAAGATCCCGATCATATTCTGAGGACAAGAGCCGAACTTCTGAAAGTCAGCACTATAGCCGACGCATTAACGACTATGAGCACGCAAACTAATGACAGGAAAAAAGAAGAGATAATCGGAAAATTCATCAACCTCTCAACGGTCGCTGAAAATTCAATTGAAGCTCAAAACACATTTTACATCATAGCATTAGGTGAAAGTCTCAGGGACAATGCTTTAAATGGAAATAGTTTTCAAGATTTCGATGAAAGCAAAGGCGACGAAGTACTGGCGAGCCAGATGCTTTTTGCAAGAGTCAACAAGGCTTCGGATGGAGATACAATGAGGATTTTAGATATTCATTATGCCAGCGAATAAAAGCATCTCATATCAGCTCAGCCACCGGCGGAGTTTGAAATTTCCTTGGGAAACTTTTTGAATGTTCAATATCCAACAAGGAATATCCAAATAACGAAGTATATGCATTTCTCATTGTATTTTCGTTGAGAGTTGGGCATTCCTTGTTGAGTGTTAGTTCTTCAGTTTCATACTAGGAAGATCTTCCTTCCAGTTCATCTATTCTCTTTAGCAGGTCGAGGACTACGCCCATGGAATTCCAGCCGATGCCAAGATCATAATGAAGACGGGCAATCTTTTTTATTTCAGGGACTCTTTCTACATGAATCAGAGGTTCGGGAGAAAAAGTCATAATTTCAATGAGTTCATGAGAAACCAGCCTTTTAAGAATAATTGGTTTTAATCCCGTGGCATATGCTGCCTGTTCGATGGTTAAATGATCTCCGAAATGGCGGCGGTATTCAGATATTTGAAATGAAAAGCTGTATTTATCCATAATGTTTTTATTAGGTTTATTCATAAGAATTTCAAGAAGGTTTGAAAGTTGATATTTTTGACAGTTCTTCATATAGTTTCTCTTCCTGAGGAGTCAGCGTCTCAGGATTAACTATTCTTACAACCAGATGCATATCGCCATATTCCTTATCTTTGCCTCTGGGGAGACCTTTTCCTTTAAGCCTTATATGCTGTCCTGACTGAATCCCCTTATCAACTCGTATTGAAGTCCTTCCCGACAGCGTCTTTACAGATATTACACCGCCCAAAGCAGCTTCCCATGGGGAAAGTTTCAAATCAGCTTCAAGATTATAACCGTAAACTTTAAATTCAGAATGCTTTCTTAAATGAATTCTTAGATAGAGATCTCCAGGTTCCCCACCATTTATTCCCTGGTCTCCCTTGCCTTTTAGCCTTATCTTGGATCCTTCAGTAACGCCGGGAGGGATTCTCGCATTAAATTTGCTCTCTATCGGCTGGATTCTGCGATCATGCCCCATCCCCATAACCTGATAGGTTATTGTCGCCTCTGTTCCGGAGAAAGCCTCCTCAAGGGAAATTTCAATATCTGCGTCATGATCCTGACCGTCAATTGGATAATTTCCTCTTTCTCTTCCGGAATGAAAAGATCCGGATCTCCCTGCCGCCTTTCCAAACAAGCTTTCAAAGAAATCACTGAAACCTTCAGAACCCCCAAAATCGTGATACGAATAAGTATGTGAACCAGGCCCTCTGCTATATTCGTATTGGAAGTTTTCAGCTCCCGGCGGCGGCTGAAAATCCTGTCCGCTTCTATAGTTTTGCCCCAGCTGGTTATAGCGCTTCCTCTTTTCTGGATCGCTCAACACTTCATACGCTTCGCTTATTTCCTTGAATTTATCTTCAGCGCCTGTCCCCTTGTTTATATCCGGATGGTGCTGCCTTGCCAGCTTCCTGTAAGCTTTCTTTATTTCTTCAGGAGAAGCACTTTTGTTAACTCCCAGAGAGGCGTAATAGTCTTTGTATTTTACACTCATAATTGCATCTATATTTCAATATTCCTTCGCAACTCCCATTCAGGAGGGCTTTTAGTTCTTATTTGATTCAATTTCCACGAGCTCACGCCCACGGCTTAAGATTTTATTCTTTTCATAGAACATTTTCAAGTCCTGCCCCCTAAAGAAATTATTATTGATTGAGCTTCAAAAAAAATTGAATATAACTTGTTGACATTTTATATGTTTCCTTTATTCTAGATGATAGCCAAGTTAAATTGTTTATATCTTATAAACCAAGACAGGAGATATTGAAAAATGAAGAGGATTCTTACCTTAGTATTCTTGATGTTTATTAGTTTGGCGCTTGCATCACAAGAGAGTGATAAAGAGGCTTATCTTAAAGACTTGAATGCTTCAAAGGATCATCAATTTAACAAGAATCAGATTAAATCTTTTGCTTTTTACTGGTTTTCTTTACATGACCGACATGTGGACATAAACGAATCATATGAGTTTTTAGACAAGAATAATCTTTATATGGTGTTCCCTGAAATAACTGTCAGGAATCTAAAAGATTATAAAGAGTGGTATGACGGTGTCGGAAAGAACATTAAGAGCAACATCCACTATATTAGCAGAGTAAATGTTAGTTTTGATGGATCTCATAAGTACATTGTCAAAGTTCTTGTGAACTGGCAGGCGATTGATAAGGATGGCAATTTTTTAGACAAGGATGTTACACAGGAGTGGACGCTGGTAGATCCCTCATCTGATGAAGTAAAACATCCTCTTGTTGAAAAGTATATTATTTCGAGTTTTAAGGATAAATTTCAACAAGAATAAAAGTACCTGTCTATAAATTAATTTTCCTTTTCGATATCAACGGCCTCTCCTATTAGAGCAGCAGCATCTTCTTTTGATAGCTTCTGAACATTCTTGAGCTTCTTTTCTATGGCTCTTGAACGGGTTCCGGCTTTCTCTATTGTGTTTGCTGCTTCCTGAAGTTTCTTCTGAGTCTTTTCAAGCACTTCACCAAAACGGCCAAACTCTGTTTTTACAGCTCCTAGAACTTCCCATACTTCACTTGATCTTTTTTCTATGGCAAGAGTTCTGAATCCCATCTGCAGGCTGCTGAGGAATGCCACAAGATTGGTCGGCCCTACAACTGTAACCTTGTATTCTCTCTGCAGAGTCTCGAAAAGTCCAGGCCTTCTTAGAACTTCAGCATAAAGTCCTTCAGTAGGGACAAACATTATGGCAAAATCGGTAGTTACAGGAGGATTGATATATTTTTCTCTTATATCCTTGGCATTCTTTTTTATAGAGTTCTCAAATTGTTTATAAACATTGTCTATCTCTTTCTGGCTCATATTGGCAATATTTTCATAAGCGTCAAGAAGCCTCTGGTAATCTTCTGTCGGGAATTTCGAGTCAATAGGCAAGAGAACTGATTTTTCGTCACTATTCTTGTCAGGCAGTCTGATTACATATTCAACTCTTTCCTGGCTATCTTTTTTAATTGTCGCATTCTGCTGATACTGTTCAGGGGATAGAATCTGTTCAAGTATTGCTCCGAGCTGAATTTCTCCCATGGTTCCTCTTGTTTTGACATTTGTCAGAACCTTCTTAAGATCCCCTACCCCTGAAGCAAGGGTTTGCATTTCTCCCAATCCTTTATGTACCTGTTCCAACCTTTCGCTGATAAGTTTAAAAGATTGATTAAATCTCTTTTCCAGAGATTCCTGGAGTTTTTCATCAACTACCTTGCGCATTTCATCAAGCTTGAGAGTATTCTCTTCCCTGAGTGTCTGAAGTTTTTTCTCAATAGTCTCTCTGATTTCTTTGAGCCTTTCCTCTGTGTCTTTTTTTATCTGTTCCTGTTTTAGCAACAGATCATTAAACTTCTGTTTCTGCAGATCATTGAATTCTTTTACATTTTGTGAAAACTTATCTTCAAAGGACTTAAGAGATTTCGTTTGTTCGTCTCTATTGTCTCTGAAAGCTTTCTGACTTTCCTCCCTGTTCCTCGCGGACTCTTCCCTGAACTGATTATCAGATCTGGAGAGCCAGCCTTCAATTTTGACCAGATAGTTTTTTAATTCTTCCGAAATATCCTTTCTTCTGCTTAACAAAGTAACGATAATATTTACAACTATTAAGACTCCAATGATTACCACGGCAACTAGCATTTCCATAAAACTTAAACTCCAAACTTTTTATTTTTTATTATCACTCTCTGCTATTTACATAACTTATGGAATTTGGCAAGTAAATTTCTCATTTTTCTATATAATTTCGAAAACTCTGAGATTAATATCTCTGTACTGAGAGAAATAAACTACTAACTTATTTAATAAAGCTATGCAGAACAAGATCAGACTTATAAAAGGCGACATAACGGGACTTAAGGTTGACGCAATAGTAAATGCCGCAAACTCTTCTCTTCTGGGCGGCGGAGGAGTAGATGGAGCTATTCATCGTTCAGGAGGCTCTCAGATACTTGAGGAATGCACACGAATAGGCGGCTGCCCGACTGGGGAAGCCGTTATTACATCAGGAGGAAAGCTTTCTGCTAAATATGTAATACATACAGTAGGGCCGGTTTGGCACGGGGGTAATAGGAATGAACAGCAGCTCCTGGCAAACTGTTACTCAAACAGTTTAAAATTGGCTGCAGGTAAAAGGATACACACTATTGCCTTCCCGAATATTAGTACAGGGATTTACAGGTTTCCCAAAGAATTGGCTGCAAAAATAGCATTAGAAACAGTAAATGAATTTCTGTCTGACAATAACTCAATAAAAGAAATAATTTTTGTCTGCTTTGACGACGAGAATTATAATATCTACAAAAATCTCATTGAGAATTTAGCCTCATACTAGTAGCTGTCAAAAAATAATTTCAAAATATTCAGGATTTTCAATTTGCTAATTTTTCGATTGCTGGCATCTTAATAGCTCTTGTTCATTAACGACTGATAGTCAAATATCAGTAGTAGCAATGGCAGGATCAAAGAGTTCTTTGAAAACTTGAGGATGTCGTGAAAGATACCGGAGCAATCCGGTAAGATCGGAAAGAGCGTCGAATTGCCCATGGGTAATTCGACAGCTGAAAGGTAATACGGTAGGCTGAGGCTTGTATCGTATTGCAAAGTCCAGGTTCGAACGCTGAAACCCGGTTCACCGGGGGAAAAGAAAGCAGCCCTTTCGAAAAGGCAGAGCGCCATGCAGCGGAAACGCTGTGATAGCAGAAGGAAGGCCGAGGTCTTCTGAAGCAGGAGCGTTCAGGACTAAAGACACTCAGCGCTAAAAATATCCAATATAAGCACTGAGATATTCCCTGACAATAGCGGACACGAGCTGTCCCGCGTGAAACCTGAAGGGAGGTTTCATAATATACGAAGTTGTAAAATTTATGTCATGCGCAGGACAATGGCGCAGCATCAGGGCAGAGGCCTTGAATTATCCCAACTCCAAAAGGTTATGCCGAATAGCCTATATGAAAATGCAGAGAAAACTTCATATTTCATATCGAAGTAGCAAAGGCTGCGGAAAGCACCTGAGGGTGTGATAATCGAAAGATTATCCGAGATCGGATTAGGTCTGATCTGAGGTATATCGGCTGAAGACGGTCATGGGAATTACCGAAAGAGATATCGTCCGAGAGGACAGTAAAAATTCGAAGTGTATATGACGAATGCATAAAGCAGCTCAAACAATTTTGACTTGTTTGAGAAAATGAACTAAAATGCCGGTACCCGCCGGAAAACAAGTTCGATGGCCGGCCAAATGGAAAATGGCACGCCCGGGACTAAGTCCCAAAGAGCATAATGAGGTAGTCATATACGAAGCAGCAATCGCTGTTTGAGATAGAATTAGTTTGAGATAACATCGAAAAATTATATCTATCGGGCTGATACTAAGATATGCGCAATTAAACCGCCGCGTAAAACAGTATGAGCTTAAACTCCGATCCAAGAGCAGAGACTGTTAAATCACAGCTAACTCCCTCCTTGACTTTCACGACATCCTCTCTTTTTTTTACAAATATCTTCCTGTAATTCTGCGAATAACCGTTTCTCTTATTTATCTATCAGTCACCGCTTTCGTCAAATCAAATGTCTGATGAAAATACGATTATATCATCTCTTTTCGCCCATCCTTCATGAGCCCAAAAATCTTCTCCTGAAACATTCGTATTCAGAACAAACAGATGGCATTTTTCTATTCCATAATTTCTCAATCCCTCTATAGATTTTTTAATAAGTTCTCTGGCAATAGCTTTTTTTCTAAATTCTTTATCTACAGCCAGGTGATAAATATAGCCTCTGCGTCCGTCATGTCCGGCAAGAACAGTTCCAATTAAATTTCCATCATTTATGCAAACAAAACTCAAGCGTTCATTTCTCTCTAGGAATCTATTGATATTCTCTCTGGAATCGGCCAGGCTCAATGCCATTCCTTCAGTTCTCTGCCAAAGCTCAAACGCTTTTAAATAATCTTCTATAAGCATTTCCCTAAAGATAAAATCTGTCATATTACTTTTCCTGATATTCATATAACGATCCTTTGCGTAAAATCTGCATATCATATCTCCATGTCAGTTAATATTTAATTCCATCACTTTCGTGGATCAAGCTATTTTAAAAATCCAACAATTATATTTTAGCCATGGGGTGAGCCTGTGGTTAAAGATATAGCTACACATTGAAGTTCTCTCGCAGGAAATCCCCTGTATGAGAGCAACGACATATTATAAGACATATAACTATTTAAAATAAAACTTGCCATCTCACAAAATATATTATTTAAGGCTCCTTTTTCTTTGGCATGCAGGTTATCCTTAATCCACAGAATCAGTTAATCTTAAAGGTAAATAACATGAAAAGCATCCTTTTTGAAAAAGTCAGAATTGGAAAAACTGTTTTAAAAAACAGAATCTTTATGTCCGCTGCTGCTTCATATAACGGAACTACTGAAGGAGACATTGACTATAGCGATCCAATTCTGCACTTTGATATATCCAATGGTGGTTGCGCCTTGATCCCTACAGGAGGAGTAAGCGGAATTCATCCAAGAGGTAGAAGCAATGCAACCAGACCCATGCTGAATTCTGATGAACGGATACCTTCATTTAAAAAATTTGCCGACAAGATCCATAAAGGCGGAGCTTTGGCCATACTTCAGATGACTCATGGGGGTGCCTGTGCTGCAGCTTATCAGTTCTCTATCGGCAACAGGCCTTTAAGTCCTTCGTTCTACATGAAAAATCAAAAAAAAGGTTTCAAAAAAGAAAACATCGAAAATTGCCAGGCTTCCGAGCAAGAAATTTTTGAGTTGATTTCAGCTTTCGGCGATGCGGCTGTAAGAGCAAAAAAAGCTAACTTTGACGGAATACAGATCCATGCCGCACATGACTCACTGCTATCCCAGTGGTTTTCAACTTTATACAATTTGCGCACTGATTCCTGGGGAGGCAATGTAAAAAACCGCTGCAGACTGCACTGCGAAATTCTGAAAGAGATCAAGAATAAAACAGGTAATGAATTCCTGACAGTGCTCAAACTCGGCATAGAAGATTCTTTGCCAGGCGGAACGAAAGCTGAAGAGGGAATAGAAGCCTCAGCAATTATCGCATCACAGGGCAATACGGATATCATAGAAATAAGCCAGGGTTTACAGGATATAACTGATATGAATAGTACCTCTATGAAACCAAACATCAATTCTTTAGACAAAGAAGCATATTATCGAGACTGGACTAAAAGAGTAAAATCAAGGATCAAGCATAATGCCCTTGTTGTAATGCAGGGCGGTTTGAGAACTCCATCTTTAATGGAAGAAATAATAGAAAACGGCGAAGCTGATTTTGTTTCCATGTGCCGCCCGTATATAAGGGAACCGGGCATAGTCAATAGGTGGATAAGCGGAAACATGTCAAAAGCTGCATGCACTTCCTGCAATCAGTGTGCCTTCAATCATGTGTTTAAAGGCATGAGGCTAAAATGCATTTTTAATAAAGACTGAACTTATCAACTGCCAATAGCTATTGATGCGCTTTGAAATTATAGATCGGTTTGAGCGTATCAATTTTTTCATCTTTTCTATTCATAACTTGTTGGAAAATAGCATCTCTATTGAAATTATCTTTCATAGTACTAAAATGGATCTAACGATATAATCCGCAAGGAAAGGGGAGGCGATAATGAGAAATGTAGTAAGGGTTCTATTCTTTTTAATTCTGACATTTTACTGTGTCTTATCTTATTCCGAACAGGTAAATGTCTATGTTCTGAACACAGGAGACATACATGAATCTTCGAAATATCTAAAAAAAATAAAATCTTATGTAGATATAACGAGAACCAACCATCCTGGTTGTGTGATTTTGCTCGATGCAGGAGACATGCTTACCCAATTCCCTTTTTCAAAATATGTTTCACCACAGGATCGTAAAACCCGTGACTTGGCATCAACTACGCCAAAGGGTGAAAAGATGCTCGAATGGGCATCAACAATGAAATATGACGCCATACTCATAGGAAATCATGATATGATTGCTGGAGCAAATATTCTGCAGAAGCTCCTGAACAGATATAACCTTCCTTTAATAGCCGCTAACCTTAGCCATCCCAGCCTGTACCTTTCTAGATACAAAATAGTGCAATTAAACTTTCGTCTTAAAACAGGCAAAGCTGTTTCTATCAGGGTCGGAATAATAGGAATATCCGATCAAGACCAGAAGGATTATCATTTCCCGAATAAAGCCGATAAGGAAAAATTAAAAACTTATCCTGTTTACAATCCAACCATAAATAAGATAATAGATGAAGTTGCTAAACAATCAGACTTTATTATTCTCTTGAGCCATAACTGGGATAATGTTGACAGAGACTCTGTTTCAGCTCTGAAGAGTAACAAAATATGCGCAATCATCGGCGGGCACTCTCATAAACTTCTAAATGAAAAGGACAATGGAAAAACCCTAATCAAATCCGGTGTCCACGGAAGCAATGTCGGCTGCACAAAAATAACATGGGATAGCGATGCACATAAAGTATTAACGGTAACTGCCGAGAATAAACCGATGAAGGAGGAATAAATGAAGAAATATTTACTTTTCATTTTTATATTATTAACTGGTTTTATAACTTCTGCTCTTGCCGATACATCAGAGCAAATCTATTTTTTAGCCATGGATCTGCCGCAGGATACAGATCAAAGCATAGTAAATGACTGTCAGATAAAAATCAGGGAATTAATAAAGAAAAATGCGCCGGAATATACGGACAAAATTCTTTATCACACTCCTGACAATATCCATATCAGCCTCATACGATTTAACGAAATACATCCTGACGCTCTCTTGAGGAATTATATCCAGCTCTTCAAAAATGATGCCAGGTATCTTCCCGACAGAAACATCGCAAATAAAATAAGAGATGCAAGATTAAATGTAACTCATACTGGTTTTATCGTTTACGAATTCCCTGAACCTGTTACTCTCACTAAATTTGTAAATATTCTTTTGAATGACCTTAAGAAAAATAAATTATATTATAAAGATTCTGACTTTAATGAAGGAGGAAAAATATACCCTCACTTCAGTGTAGGATATTTCAATCCAAACGAAGTCAGCGTTGATACAATGAAAGAGATACTTAAAGGCAAAGTCTCGGCGCCGAAATGCAACTCTTTTCGCCTTAATGAGTTTATTTTAATGCATTCTGAAAAGCTTACAAAACCTCTTACATACAGCAGAGTCTATACTTTTAAAAAACCTAAATAACGGTTCTGGAGCCTTACAAACTTGTCAGAAAAATACTAAGATATGAAGCAAAAATCAAAAATACTGAACTTCTCTGAGGATTTTATAAGACTGGAGTATGTAGAAAGCGCGGAAACCTGCGTCCTAACTGAACAGACGATTGTTGTAAATCTGAGAGACAGGGACTCTAAAAATGATAGTAAACTATTAAAACCCTTCAAGTCAGCGGTATATTCCAACATAAAATTCAAAAATGTTGAAAACTTGCTTTTCATCACCTTAAAAACCGAATTGTTCTCCAATAAAGGTTTTCCTTTCTCAAAAGAAATCATGAGTTCATGGAAGCAGGTATATGAAGTTTTCCCTGTTCCAAGTCTTAAGAATATAAAACTCTGGAGGTCGGAGAAAGAAAGGATAGGAAAGATCGAACTTAATTTGTGGTTTGCATCTGCCGGAACAAACTGCGGAATCCACAACGAACATGATTTCAGTGAAATACATGCACAGATATTCGGTCTGGGCCGGATTCAGATATTTCATAATAAAGAGTTTTCTTCATTGCATCAGGAGATTTATCTGGGTCCGGGATATACACATGATCCCCTTTGCAGTGAAACTAAAATTTATCCTTACCATCAATACTACGCCGACACCGACTGCCTCTGGCTCGCTATAGAAATCTATGACTAGCCAGCGTTAAACCAAAATCCTACAGCCAATTCGGATAAAAAACATTTTATCATCTTGATATTACATTATAAAGCCGTTATATAGTCTACGAACTCTCAGTTGCTTTAATATGGGTAAGACCTGTGAGAATCAGGCACAGTCGCGCTACGGTATTGAAAACTCTCGTTTCTCTAAGTCCGAAAACCATAAGTAACTGTGTTTTGTCGCGTTAACAAAAAGGAGAAACTATGACAAAAGCACACTTCCATCTTATCCCGTCACTATTTTCATGTTTGAAACTCACTGCTCTATTCAGTGCTACAACCAACAGCAATAGGAGTGGTATTTTATGAATCGTAAAACTACTTATCTCTCAATGCTCTTTCTATTTTTACTGCCGGTATTTTCTTTTGCACAATTAAGAATCGGAATTATCGGAGACCAGACAGGTTCCACTGATTTAGCCAAGTCTTATACTGTTTTGAGTGAAGGCTGCCAGGCCATTGCAGCGGCTAATCCTGATATTGTGCTGCATGTGGGCGATATTGTTGAAAGCTCTCAGAGCGACAGTGACATTAAGGACTCTTTTGAGCAGGCTGTAAGTTATTTAAACGTTATGAACATTCCATGGTATATAACTGCCGGAGACCATGATGTGAATCCTCCTAATGATTATACTCCCGGAACAAAAAACACAGAGAAAGCAGATTTATTCCTTAATCTCTTAAGAAAAGAATACTCAAAAAGAGCTTTATGTGTAATCCCGGAAAAGTTATATTACAGCTTTGATTATCATGGCTATCATTTCATATGCTTATACTCAGAAGATTATCTCAGAACTGATCCTCGCTGGGGAAATATTTTCATGGATAAAATCTCTGATGAACAATTCAGCTGGCTTGAAGAAGATTTGAATAACTCCGCGTCGGCTAAAGGCATAATTGTCCTGATTCATCAGCCAATGTGGTATAATATTACAGGATGGAAACGAGTTCATAATCTCCTCAGGAAACATCATGTGCTTGCAGTTATTGCCGGCCATTTTCACTACAATCAGGACGAAGGATATACAGACTCAATTCGCTATATCGTTGTAGGTTCGACAGGCGGGACAATCAAAAACGCTTCTGAAAATGCCGGAGGCATATATCACGTGTCACTGCTAACACTAGATGACAATAATAATATTACCATACAATTAATCCCTCTGGAAAATTACAGTTACGATAAGTTTTCCGACAGAGAGAATATGGACAGGATACAGGCAATAGATACAATGTTAGGCGGTATAGCATGGACGCCCAATGCCACGATTAAAGGCAATCCTATAGATATTCCCGTAAATATCTATTCTCTTGCTAAACTAGGTGGATGGCAATTATTGTATAAGAATGTCTCACCAGGTATTGGAGTGGCTATATCTAACTTATCGCTCGTAGAACTGAACAGCGACACCAATCGGCCTTCTGATCTGCAGGCAATGAAAGTCCAATTCATCAACGAACAAGGCCATACATTGTGGGACTCAATGATTTTTGGTTCAAATTAACTACTCAATGAGGGAAAATTCAAGTTCCTGCCGTATGATAGGAAACGAACCAGAGAAACAAGATCCAGCGCAGAGCGCTTTGACGACTTGATCGATCTTAATTTGAGAGAAAATAAACGCAGTTAGATAAGCAACTATGCAATTTATAATTAAAAAGACAGATAAGAAAAATTTCTTCCAAACGGAAAACCTGACAAGAGAAGCATTCTGGAATATATACAGGCAGGGTTGTGTTGAACATCTGGTGCTGAATAAAATAAGGAAGAGTACAAGTTGTATACAGGAACTTGACCTAATGGCCGTAGATAAAGAAAAAATCATAGGACACTTGATATCAACCAAAGCAAAAGTCATTTTTTCTGAAAACAACGAAAAGGAAATATTATGCATGGGGCCTATTTCCGTATCGCCTGATCTTCAGAAAAAAGGCATCGGTTCAAAGCTGATAGTTAGTTCGGTTTTGATCGCTAAAGAAATGGGTTATAAGGGCATGATACTTTTCGGAAATCCTGACTACTATCACCGTTTCGGTTTCAGGAATGCAAAAGAGTTTGAAATCACCACAAAAGACGGACAAAACTTCGAACCTTTTATGGCATTGGAACTTGATGAAAACTCGTTGAGAGATATAAAAGGAAGATTCATTGAAGATGCTTCCTTTACAACTACGGAAGAAGAACTCGAAGAATTCGAAAAACTCTTTCCATATAAGAAGAAAGAAAAAACAGCCACGCAGTTCGAACATTAAATTAAGCTAAAAACATCTTTATAATGACGAAGAACGCTTCAGACAGAAAAGATAAGCAAACTAGGCTTATCCTCTCCATACCGTACAAAATCACTTCGGCAGACACCGATATGAATTTGCGTCTGAGGATGAGCGCCTTGTCCAACTTGCTTATACAATCTGCCATAAATTCCGCTGAGACTTTGCGAGCCGGATTTTTAGACCTTGAAAAACAAAACTTGTTCTGGGTGCTTAGCAGAATGACCATTGAGATAGACAAACCTCTGGTCTGGAATGACTCTTTAGAAGTGGAAACTTGGCCCAAAGATGTAAAGAAGATTTTTTATCTGAGGGATTTTCTAGTTAGAAACAATGAACAGAACATAGTTGCGAAAGCCACATCAGGATGGCTCGCGATCGATAAGTTAACAAAACGCCCGCAAACATTAAAACAAGAGTTATCAGATATCTTCAGCGAACTGAAAGACAGACACGCCATAAACGCCCTCCCCGAAAAGCTCTTTCCTGTAAAAGAAGGAGAAATTTCGGAACTGAAAACCACTTATTATGACATCGATCTGAACGGCCATGTAACATCAATTCGTTATATCGACTGGATGATGGACACATTTCCTGTTGAATTCCATAAGAACAATTATCCGAAGAAAGTGTCCATAAACTACCAGAACGAAACTAGGATTAATGAAACAGTTCAGATAACAAGAAATACAATAGACGGAAAGACTTTTTTATTCGAAGGAATAAATAGAACCAGAAACCTTGCTTCATTTCACGGCAAGATCTTTTTTTAATCATCCTGACAAGCATAGAAGAAGAGGAATACATGAAATTAAATGTACTGATAGACAACAATACTTTGATAGACAGATATTTCCTTGGTGAGCCAGGTGTATCATATCTGATTCAGGACGAGGACAAACAGATATTATTCGATACAGGATATTCCAATACCTTCATCACTAATGCCCGGAAGTTAAATTTAAATCTCATGCAAAGCGATTTTATAGTTCTTTCCCATGGACATATGGATCATACATGGGGACTTGACGGCCTTATCAAATTATATACAGAAGCAAAGATAGAATCTCTGCCTTACCAAAAGCCAACTCTGGTAACTCATCCTGAAACATTTCAAACAAAAACAGCAGATGGAATTGATATCGGCTGCATCCTTACAGAATCGATGCTGCATCAGCATTTTGAAATGAAGCTATCAAAGAAACCTTTCCATCTGACAGACAGACTGATTTTTCTTGGAGAGATAGAAAGATTAAATGATTTTGAAAACAAAGAACCAGTCGGAAAAGTCCATTTCAATAGCAAGACTGAAGATGATTTTTTACTTGACGACTCGGCTTTAGCATATAAAGGGAAGAACGGGCTAGTAATCATCACCGGATGCTCTCACTCAGGAATATGCAACATTATTCAATACGCCAAAAAAGTCTGCAATGAAGATAAAGTCATTGATGTGATAGGAGGTTTTCATCTGATGAAGCCTTCGAAAAAACAACTTAGCGGAACTCTCGATTATTTTAAAAAATTGAAAGCCAAAGAAATACACGCATGCCATTGCGTTGATCTTACTTCAAAAATCTCTCTCTCAAAAGCGGCAAATTTGAAAGATGTTGGAGTCGGATTATCACTGAATTATAAATAGTCGTTAGAGATGCAGCCTGCCAATATAGACATCTGTCCGATATTCCATTCTCACCATTCCTCCTGTATTGTATATATCGAAAAGTTCTTTCAGTTTCGCGGTAACTTTTAATCTATCTTCAGTTCCTTCTTTTGGAGTATATGAAGAGGAGAAGAGTCTTCCTTTCAGGCCTTCGAAATTAAAAACCTGAAATTGCGGAAAATGAGCGGTTTTCATATCCTTATCGCCAAGAAAACCTGCTACCAAGTCTGAAGAAATATTCTTATGGCTGACCTTGCAGTACTCAGGCATTGAATGCAAAAGTTCTTCATAAGCTTCGAGGAAGGGTTTTCCTTTTGTCGCCCTGTCATTCCATACAAATAGAACCCATTTGGGTTGCTTTAATATGCGCCAAAATTCAATTTTAGCCTTGGGTTTATCAAACCAGTGAAACGCCTGAAAAGCTGTCACTATATCTATGGTTTTATCAGGCAAACATGTGCTCTCGGCACATCCGTTCACACAGTGGAATAACGGGTTGTCTTGAAGAGACTCCTTGGCTGCTTTTTGCATATCGGAATTCGGCTCAACTGCATAAACACTGCATTTGAATCCGTCAAGGAGGAGTTTTGTTGATATTCCTGTTCCGGAGCCTATGTCAGCAATGCTCCAATTCTCTTTCACAGGGCAATTTTCTCTAATGAATTCTATCAAATCAGGAGGATAAGTAGGCCTGAACTTTTTGTAATCGTCAGCTCTGGCTGAAAATCTTGTTTTTGAATCTTCCATACTTTTAAAAAATGAAAGTATTAAATGATACAACTAATTATAAGCAAAGAGAGTATAGCAACATATTGGATGAGAAAACTTCTTATTGTTGGAAGAAAGAGGGCCGGCTTCTGATAGGTTTTCATTCCTTTCAGGAAAGATAAAACTGCGGCAGGAATACATAGGAGGGAAAAACAGTTAAGCCAGTGTATATCTCCTGACAATATGAACACAATCAAAATAACGAAGTTAATCATATTAATGGTAAAAGCCAGTATGAGCGCCCTCCTCTGCCCCAATCTGACACATATGTTGCGTTTTCCGACTAATGAATCCTGAATGAAATCAGGAATCTCATTTAAAACAGCAATCGCAAATAAAAGCAATGCCGGAACTAAAGAAATAAAAAACACTTTAACTTCTAATTGCCTGGTTTGAACAAAATAGCTCCCGCCAACCATGAAAGGACCATATGCAAGAGCGATTATAAGTTCGCCAAGCCCCCTATAGGTAAGCTTTATCGGAGGACACAGATAAAAGAGCGCCGCAAGAAAACCGAAAAAGGCAAATGCAATTATCGCAAATCCTATTGTATAGGTAAGATATAGCCCTATCAGAAAAGCTATAAAAAAAGCCCCTACCCCAACAATAAAAGTTTTGAGAGTAATGGGCTTAGGTTCGCATTGGAAAATTCTGTCAGTTCCAAGCTGCCAGTCAAAATATTCGTTAAAGCTTTCTACTCCGAGCAAACAAAAAAGAATACCGACAAACCCGACAAGGAACAAATAAAAATGAAACTCTCCCTGCAGAAAAAAAGCGAGAGCCGCCCCCAGCAGGTAAGGGAAAAGCCCTGCGATAAGCATAAATCTGTATCTGCAGAGCTTTATAAGATTCTTTATCAGACTTGTTTCCATGTATTGGCTTCTTTGAGAAGCTCCGGGTTTTCGATGACCCTATTAGTAAATTCGACTACTTCGGGTTTTCTCCATGCTTTTTTATATTTTTCCCAAAGTTCCGCAAGGGAATTCTCACGCAAATTACCACAGACAAAAGGAAGAGGTCCGATGAGTTTAACATTGCCGTTGGGTATGACAAGCAAGCTTGCCGCCGGATGATGCAAACGGTACCTAAGCTCTTCGATAACATCATACGGATAATAGTATATCTTCATCTTTCCTTCATATTTGAGCTGTTTTTCCTGAAGCACCTTGAAGAAAGCCTCATATTCAGCCTGGGACGGGTTGAGCTTATCCCAGTTCTGGGCTGCGCGGCCGATACGCATGATTTTCCCTGTATAAAAACCGTATATGCCCATTTCATAGGCCATTTCGATCATATCGCCTGTTTCATGAATATTGAATTTTGTAGGAACAAAAACTATTTCAGTATTCACTCCGGCATCCACAAGGAGTCTGCATGCATTGAGTGTTTTTTCATAATCCCCGTTGACTCTCATTGTTTCAAAAGTCTGTGGGGTTCTACCGTCCACACTAATCTGAACAGATCTGAAGCCTAGTTCTGCAAAGCGTCTGGCCTCTTCAGGGCCTATAAAATGGCCGTTGGTCTCGACTTTCAGGCTTATATTATTTTTCCTGAAGAATTCGCATATCTCGAAGAAATCAGGATGAAGCATTGGTTCGCCTCCGGATATAGCGACATAAGGGATATTCAAAGCTGCAATCTGATTGCAGAAATCTTTAACTTCTTCTTTATTGAGCTCATTTTCCATTGTATGCCCTGCTTCTTCGCAGCAATGCAGGCATTCCAGATTGCAAATAGAATTCAATTGCCATGCAATAAAAAGAGGAGCATCGTAATCTTCGAAATTAAATCCTGTAAGATTGATTTCTTCTTTTGTAGGGCGGAGTTTATTTTCTATCATTATTCAGTTTCTCCTGCAATAATACCGTTCTGTGTAAGAGATGCTATATATTCATTTACATCTTTTTGTATCACTGCCTTATCGCAATTATATATTTCAGCAAGCTCTCTGACTATCTCATCAGCAGCCTTGCCTTCGCCAATTCCTTTTAAGATATCAGCGCCGATATCATTGGTAATAAAAAGTTTCTCCTTAAGAGTTTCGAATATCACGGCGCCAAACTTCTCAGTACGCCACTTGACATGTCTTTTAAATTCCATCCCTAGACCTCCGATGGTAATTGAAAGTTCATTTTTTATATGCAAAAAAATCCGGCAAAAAATCTATTTGCCGGAAATTATTAAATTTACAAATGTGTAAATCAGGTAAACCTGATATAAGGCTGTGCCATAACGCGCTCTGAAACATCTTCCAGAGTAGGTTTGACCCATTCTTTCTTCCTGATTGTATGCTCTTTGGTCAGTGATTCTTTTTTCTGTTTCAATTCAGTTTTAATTTTGTCCATATAAGACCCCTTATACTAATAAATTGTCTTTGCACTTCCAGTCGCAGCTAATCTTCTTATCGTTTCTATAGAATAAGCATATTAAAGTACAAATCAACACGGGCACTAAATTATTGCCTCTAAATCGGATTCATATAGATTTCATCCTACCGGCTAAGAGTCTTTTAACATATAAATATTATGACAATTAATCAATTCCTGCCGACCCTGTCTTTTTAACTTGAGTTGTTTCGTTATAATAGTAAAATAATTTTTTAATCAAAGCCCATTAAGATAAGCTAAAATCATGCATATTGGAATCTTGGATATGACCGGTATTCAACCAGGTTTTCCTAATAGTATTTATGTCGTCATGAATGCCTTTATGCTTGCTCAGATAATAATCACATCTATTTATCTAAGAAAGAACTGGTGGTTAAAACTAAAGGACTAATAACAATGGATCTAAATAGAATAAATCTCAATTTACTGGTCGTGCTTGACGCTATCATAGAGGAAAAGAATATCTCTCTTGCAGCTAAAAGACTGAACCTGACCCAGCCCGCTGTCAGCCACATGCTAAAACATCTCAGGACAATTCTTGATGATGATCTTATACTAAGAGGCCCGTTCAACAAGATGATCCTGACAAAAAAGGCTCAGGATATGAAAATGCCGGTCAGGAAAGTACTAAACGACATATCCGGTATTTTTACGGAAACAAAATACTTTGACCCCGAATATGATAAGTTCACCTTTACTATGGGCATGCCAGACATTGCATCTGTCCTTTTAATCCCGAAATTAAATACGGCTATAGGCAACTTTTCCGGCAATGTAAAGATCAAGATAAAAAACATCCTTGACATAACAAGTTATGAAGACATGATACATGACAATCTTGACCTGGCTATTGGGAACTTTTCTATTTCCTCACAAAATATAATGTCTGAGAGTTTATTCTCCACAGAACTGGTCTGTGTCGCGGACAAATCCCATGAAGTGTTCAAAAGCAAAAAGCTTACCTTAGATAAGTTTTTAGAATTCCCTCATCTGCAGCTTGTTTACAGAGAAGAGTTTCAAACCTCTTATGATGAGATTATCGGAAAGGCAACTGAATGCTCCAGGAAAATATTAATAACAATTCCCAATATAATGACAGCTCTCCATTCTTTAAAAAATTCCAACAGCCTGTGCATTGCCCATAAAAATATTGCAGAGAAGTTTTCAACTCTTCTGGATTTGAATTACAGAGACCTTCCTTTCAACACGCCTATAATGAATTATTACCTATATTGGAAGAGAGAAGACAATGCCTCTAAACCTTTCACATGGATGAAAAAGTTGATTATGGATAGTTTCAGCAGTCATAGATAACCTATTAATTAATGCTATTTATCAAGAATATTATCATATACGGAACTACATGAATATAAAAAAAACTTATGTTATTACCGGAGGAAGCAGCGGCATAGTGCTTTCGACATTGAAAATACTTTTGAAAGAGGGAAACAACTGTACTGCTTTTTGCAGAAATCCTGAACCATTAAATACTCTAGCTGAAACTATACTCTTTCTGTTGTCTGATAAATCAAAATATATTACAGCTGCAAATATCATTGTGGATGGTGGTCTTAACAGTATTAGATAAACGCAATTGAAAATCAGTTATATAGAAAATCAATATTTAAATAAGAAAACCGTTTTGGGGAAGCTAGTGTCCGACTTAATTTTAAAAAGAAATCCTCTGCAGAAAACTTCGCTGATTTTTAACTTGTTTTTTATTGTGATATTCTCAGGAATAGCTTCTGTTTCTTTTGGAAATGAAGCATCCAATGAGTTTTTGATCGTGCCTTTAAGAGGCAATACCCTTGATATCCACTTTGTTAATATAACTAATACTGAAGTGAAGATAACTCCTTCGATAGCTAGTTCAAAAGATATACCTGCTCCAGATAAAAGGAATCTGCTCTTTATCCCTAATTCAACAATGGCATCTGGAGAAAAACTTATGCCTCTAGATTTAACTCTTGACAAAGCGCTTATTACAACACTAAAAGGAAAGCCTAAACTCGTGGTCAGAAAATTTATCCAGAGCATCATGGTCTGTAACAATATCTCATCCTATTCTGAGCAAAAGAAAAACTATAGCTACAACTCAGAAGGAAAGTTCTGTCCTTACAGTTCATATATGTGGACAAACGGAACTCAAACATCTGATGACGGACTTCATGCCTACAAAAATGCAATGGATGAAATTAACACTCTTAAATATTCATTCAATGCTTCGGTAAATGAGATAAGGGAGTTAAACCTTGAACTAAGATTTTCAGCAAAGAGTCATATTAGAACTTCTCAAACCAATGAAGTATCCGCGTATATAAAACGATTGACTATTATTAATGACACTGCTTCTCATATTGCTGCTATTACATCACTTACCGCAGGAATATTGTCCATACCTACAAATCCTCTCTCAGGAAGTTTCTCGACAGTATCAGGAGCAGCATGGGAAATTCAGGCCACAGTCCAAACAATGATGGATCACTATAATCTTCAGGACAGATACGATACTGAAGCTAAAGGTCATTCCTGGCTCTCTTCGCCTTTTGATGTAATTATAAATCCGGTTAACTGCTTCATAAAAGACAGAAAAACCAATGTTACATATTCCGCTGAGGCAGATGAAAGAAATGGACAAGTAACTTTTTATCTTGGCAATGATGTTAAGCCTCAAAGCATCATTTTTCAGTTTTTTACGACGAACAAAGGAGATCTATATATCTTTATCGTCTCCGGTTCCTTGCTGGCCAAAGGGGAACTGGATAAAGTTTTACCCGGAAGCGAATTTACTCATTTAAATAAGGCTGGAGATATACCATGAGAAACTCTATGCCATGCATCAGATTTTATATCTGTCTCCTGTTTTTTCTTATTTTTTCTTTGGATATATATGCAGGCCGGCTTATTCTGACAATTAAAAATGAAAGGAATGAAGATATACATGCAACTTTTGATGGCTCTAACTTTATAAACAGTTTCGATCCCTATAGAATAGACGCAAATTCAGTTGCTTCTCTTAATTTGGGATTTGCTGATGGGTACTTCATAAAATTCAATATTTGCGCTTCTGATGAAACAGCAATTAGCTCTTTTGCCGTAGTCAATAATTATCAACTAGAGCACAGCTATGATAATTATATTCCAGGGTCAGGCTCACTTGATAACTTCGGTTGCTATTTCAGCAGTTCCAACACTGTCAGGATATCTGACATTTCGGGCTTCAGAAACCTTTCATGGCTGCCATTTTGTTCATATGATGAAGCCACACTTAACATTGTTATTGGCAAACCAGCGAAGATATCTTCCAAGGATGATGATGCTCTGGAATTTCCGATCTTTGCAGTAGCTGAAAGTAATTATGCTGATGAAATAGCCTTAAACAGCGGCTCTGCTTCTGACTCAATCCATATAAAAGATAAAGAATTTAATCTTCAGAAATGGGGTATTACCGGCGAATCAAAACTGAATAATGTTTCTTTTCATGATGGAGATAAAGAATCAAGATGGGCTGATATCATCATTCATAACTTTACGCCTGATTCGTATTTCCTTTACTCTCTTGTCCAGATATACAATTCCGATTGCATTTCCTTCTCCTATAAAGACAATTTAAAAAATGCACCTGTTTTATTTTATCCTCCATTTACTCAGATGAGAGGTCCTGGTTTTAGGTTTTCTGCCTGGAAAACAGAGGCAGGCGAACTTAAGACTTATCCTGACAAAGATTCTGTTCAGAAAGATGAATTTGTTTTGCTTATAGGTAAAATATCGGAAGGCACCGAAAATACATTTGAATATCTTCCTGTAAGGATTACTGCCTCAGCTAACGCCGGCTATTCAATGGAAAACGGAGTAAATATCGAAGCTTACGAAGAGTATGTTTATAGGGTTAAATTCACTCCTGTTAACGCCGGATTCAAAATAACTCTTCCGGAGAATGACAACTATGTTAATCAGATAAGAATACCCACCGGATCCGACGCAGAGAATCTATTCTCAATAGTTAGAATGAACGATATTGCCATAAAAACAGTTTCCAATAGCAAGCAAGCAAATACAAAAACAAGGACTTCTAATTCAATAATGTATGAAATATCCGGCATTTCTCCCAACACTGGAAAAAAATATTTTTACAAACTGATACTTTCAGCTCCACCGTTTCTCGCCGGCAATACGCCAGGAATTTATTCCCCTGAGAAGAGAGTATCCGACGATTTAAAAATAGGCAATTATTTAAGATATCCCGTACATCTTTATATAATGGAAACAGATAACTCAGGTTCAGAAAAATATAAGATAAATGAACATGTTGCCACCGAACTGCCTGATTTCCCGGCAGGCAGAATTGAGTATTTCATTTCCGACGACCTGAGCAGGCTATAATATTAAAAAAGACAAAGGCACTGAGACACAAAGTTTTTCTGTCAGCGAATTAAGCGAATTTGTCGAAGTTAGGTATATAATAGGTTATTTCGATGCTTTTAGTTAATTCGTTTAATTTGTGTAATTCGTTGATAACAGTCCGTCGTCAACAACCAGACCTGCTTCTGTTAGAAAAACAAAAGCGGCGATAAATCACAGCACTCCAAAGATATGCAATTAATGAGCCCATTTTCTATATTATTAAATCGTAGCACGGGCGTCTCGCCCGTGGGGGCCAATCGGCACTCTGTTATGCCATGGGCGAGACGCCCATGGTACGGTGGAAAAGCAGAAACGATAAGAGAGCGGTTTAGTTTGAGTGTTGTTTGCATTGTTTTTATTTTTTAACCACTCTTCAGGAAGCAATTCACGAAGGTTTTTGTGTGGGTGATTATAGAGTCTTCTAAAAATCTCAAGTTTCTGGTTTGGGAATTATTTATAATCAACTAACATATAAGCTATTAGCATTTTTATGATTCATAATGTGTCGCCGCTCCCTTGCAGGGAATTCCCTGTGAGAGAGCTTAAATGAATTGCAAATTATTAACCACGGGCTTACACCCGTGGCTAGAATATTAAGGAGCTGTAACAGAATAACATATTTAAATTAATCTGAAACGAAATGATATGAGTTGGATATAATTGATTCCCTGGTGCTAGTAGTGCGTGTTTTTTTTAACCATGCGCCTTAGCATGGCTCCGTAAACAGAGTAGACGCAATATCTAGCGTCTCATCAAAACCAGCCGCAAAATGTTGCGGCTCTACATTGCGGACAGCTTTACTACCATGCCCAATAGCAAGTCGGAGATCTGTCCCAAGTGCTTAGAAACCAATTTATTTTTTTCCTTACAAAGCTTCATCCAGTCCCCAGCTGTTAGGGCAGTATTCTAGTGATTGGATTATATATTGCCTGTTAACGATTTTTTCAAAAGACATCGGGTCTTTGCCCTGTTTGAAGAAGCCGCCCCATGCCCAGCCGTGCTTTGTCATTATTTTGAAAACTTTGTCATTTTCATGTATCATAGCCTTATTATCCAAAGTTCTGTCCAAATATTTTTCTGCTCCTTCCGGATAGATTTTTCCTCCGGCAACTGGCGATGGGTTATAAAAAGGATTTAAATAGCATAGAATTCAACCAAATTTATAGTGTTTTTCATAATATCCTTTTCCTCTTGTAATAAATTCGTGACTAAAACACTTGTTAAGCTTATAATATTAAAGGCTAATATTAAAAAATCTCAACAATTTATACCCAAAGGGTATTTTAATATTGGTTTTATTTCGCACATATGAACTCATTTTGTGTAAATATTTTTCGAAAATCATTTCGCTTTAAGTATAACAATATGAAATACCTAGACCTTACGCATACATTCAGGAATGACATGCATGTTTACCCAGGCGATACTAAACCTGAAATCAGACAGACCACTTTCTTTGACAAACAGGGATTCAACTGTTTTAAGATATCTACAGGGATGCATGTCGGCACGCACATGGACGCACCTTTGCATATGCTTCAGAACGGAAAGAAACTAACGGATTATCCTCCTGAAAGATTCTTTGGCAAAGGTCATCTGATTGACGCCAGGAATAAGCCGATAACGGGAGAGCTCCTTTATGAAAAAAACATAGTAAAAGGAGATATTATTCTGATATTTACAGGATTTGACAAAAACTTTGGACAGGATAGCTACTACATGTCATTTCCACAAATGAGTGAAGAGTTCGCTCAAAAAATATCAGACCTGGAAATAAGCATAGTCGGCATGGATACGCCCAGCCCAGATGGCTATCCTTTTCCCATCCACAAGATTTTGATGGGAAATGATATCCTTATAATTGAAAATCTGACTGGTCTCGAAGCGCTTTTAGTGTATAAGGAATTCGATGTTATTGCTCTTCCGGCTAAATACGACTGCGAGGCCGCGCCTGTGCGAGTAATTGTTAAGATAATCAGATGAAATAATCTTCTACACAAACAAACGGCTGTATTCCTTTTCAATCAAATCAGATGAAAGATTTTCATATACAAGCTGCTTAGAATTAATACAGTACGCGGCGCAAATTGTTCCGTATTTGAGCGAGGTTTCAATTGGTTCAGATTTAAGATAAGCATAAAGAAAGCCTGAAAAGAAATTGTCTCCTGCCCCGTTGGCATCTATCATTTTAAAAGAGCTCAGAGCCGGCTGCTCATACCATTTGCCGTTCTTATCCAGGGCAGTAGCTCCGTTTCTTCCATGTGTGCAAACAACTAACTCCTTATCATTTTTAATAAGTTTCAGCATGCAATTCCTATAATCGGAGAGATTATCTGAACTTAGAAAGACATATTCAGATGCTTCAATAAAAGGTTCATGATAGGGATTGTTTTCAGTATAATCATGGAGATCTGTCCATACAGGCTTATCATACTTTTTAAGTAAAGGTATAAGTTCTTTACAATAAGGAATTATATTAAGGATCACAATATCTGACTCCTTAATCTTAGTTTCGATTAAATCTGTATTGAGTTTTAGCTTTTCAGACGATTGCGTAATAAACATTGAAATACGATCGCCCTCAGAGTTCATAATATTGAAATGGCGCTCTGTTCCTGCCGAGTCAAAATCATAAATAAAATCAACTTTCTGAGAGAACAAATAATCAATTATCTTCTTTCCCCAATAGTCGTTACCGACAACAGAATACAGCGTGTTAGAGACAGATAATTTAGTTAGGCATAGTGCTTTGCCTGCGCCTGTAGAACCTGCCGCCTCATGAAATGGTGCTATATGGATTGTTTTTGGAACAGGTTCGGGAAAATGCGGAAGAGTAACAATGTGATCAAATGTAGTTCCGCCCAAAACAAGTATTTTCATAATATTGAAATCCTTTTTTCGAGTAATGCCTTTTTCATAATTTCCACAGGCGCCTTCAGTCCTGTCCATATTTCGAAAGCTTTAGTTCCCTGATACAGAAGCATATCGATTCCGCCTATACATCTGCAACCCTTTTCTCTGGCGTATTTCTGAAATCTGGTATCCTTGTAGATCATATCAAAAATTCTGAGATTGTATGTGATTAGCTCTTCCTGTAAAGGAAGCTCGTCCTCATCTTTTAAACCCAAACTGGTAGATTGGATTAGAAGATAATTATTCTTGAGAAGCTTCTTCATTGAATTAATATCATACAATGAAAAGGCAGATAGTTTTGCCTCAGGAAAAGTATTATGAAGATGTTTTATTAACTCATCTGCTTTGGATAGAGTTCTATTGGCAATTGCAATATCCCTGGCTCCTCTGCAAAGAAGATGAACGATGCATGAATTAGCCGCCCCCCCGCAGCCCAGAAAAAGATATTTCTCTTTTTGAGGTTCTGAATTGAAATTCAGCCTTAGAGCCATTTCCATTCCATATCCGTCAGTAGAAAAACCGTTAAGGCTGCCAGAAGAATCAATGGAAATGACATTTACGCTTGAAGCCAGTCTAGCACTTTCTTCTATCGAATCCAAATATTTAATTACACTTCCTTTATAAGGCAGAGTCACATTCAAACCGGTATAACTTCTCTTGGCCTTGAGAAGAAATAGTTCCAAGTCTTTTTCCGAAGGAATGAGAATCCTCTCATAACTGCAATCAAGGTTATAATGCTTAAACGCGGCATTCTGCATATATGGAGAAAGAGAATGCGAGATAGGATTGCCTATGACTCCAAATTTTCTTTTAGTCTCGCTGTTATTAATATCCATAATTCCTGACTACTATGTTTTAACAGCCACTTGTTCTGACGGTATAGAATGAATGTCCAGTTGAGGAAAAGGTATCTCAATAGAGTTAGCTTTAAATTCATTATAAATTCTCTCTCTTATTCTGCTCATTACTATCAAAGCATATGCTATATCGGAAATCCAGACTCTCAGAACGACAGTTATTGAACTGTCCGCAAAGTCTTCCAGCATCATAATCGGTTCGGGTTCATTAAGAACATACTCTGCTTCTTTTGCTATCCTCAGGACTATATCTCTTACTTTCTGAATATCAGTGCCGTAGGATATTCCTACTGTAATATCCTTTCTGACAATCAGATCCTGATTTGTCCAGTTTATAAGTTTGTCTGAAATAACTGTCGAATTAGGAATGCAGACTATTGCATTATCAGCAGTTTTTACAACTGTGGACCTTATAGTAATTTCAATAACTTTTCCTGTAACTCCCCCTGCCTCAATAATATCTCCGTGTTTAATGGAATGGCTCCCCAGAATTATTATTCCTGAGACAAAATTGTTGAGTATTTCTTTCAGTCCAAAGCCGATGCCTACGCTAAGCCCTCCGGAGATAACCGTCAAACTGGTCATATCTACTCCTATTAGCTTAAGCATAATAACAATATAGATAGCCCAGAGAGCGTATCTGACAAGAATACTTATGGATGGTGCTGCTCCAGACTCAATTTTCCTGGTACTGGAAAGTCTTGTAATTGTAATTTTCAGAATATGGGAAATAGTTTTGAAAACGAAATATAGGTAAACTACAAATATCAGATTTCCAACATTGAGAGTATAGTTATGAATAGCAAAATTCATATTCACGAAAGGTACAAAGAAATAACTTCCGAAGACCTGCCCTATTCCCCAAATAAAAATGCAGAACATTATAAAAAGCCAAAGAACAGGCACGCTTAAACCTATAAGAAGTACCTTGAATATCACATAGTTGCCTTCTATATATTCCGCAAGATCATGGAAAGAGTAGTTGATATATCTAGCCAGCTGGATGCCTATACATATCAGGAACCAGGCCATCATCATTAGTATACTCAGATAAACCATCCCAATACAGGTTATAAGCATCGCTATCAGGCCAAGAAACATCGAAAGAAACTGCAAACTCCTTTCAAATTTTAAAGAGTTCTTTCTGACTCTTTTTTTTGTCCAGAAGTAAAAAACAACAAGCCCGATAAACCATAATATGGAAATAAAAACAAAATACTGATCAGTAAACTGCAGGATCACCCCATAAAAATAGAGCCAGAAGAGCGGAATAAATGGCGCTGATTTGAGATCAATATCCTTAAAGGCTCGAGTCCTGAGTCCCCATCCCAAAAGCATCATAGACCTGATCAAAAACAAAATACCTAAACTATGAATTATCGAATCTTTGGGTATAAAATCCAAGCTATAGCTATAAATAATAAATATGAAAGCCATGATAAACCAGAATGCGCTTTCCCTAAAAGGCCGCAGGCTCTCCTTTGACAAGCTTGAAATTTTCTTTAGAAGAATGCTTACAATGAAATAAGCTATGATTGCACCAAAAATACAAAGCCCCAAAGATTGGAATTCGCTCATTGTATTTGGAAAATTCTGTACAACTTTAAGTTTGAGCCCATCTACCCAATCTTTCCGCAGCAATCTGGATATTTCCCATGTATTTCGAGAGTAAAGATCCATGTTAGGATAAATATAAAAAGCCTTTAACTGTTTAAAAACTATCTCGTTAAACTTCGAAGGATTATTAAAGGTAATCCCCTGATATGAGTCCATCTTAGATAATTCCGCATCAAGTGAATCCTTATATGATGTAAATTTGCTTTGTACCTCTTTCAGATCAGTTATCATCTTATCTACCATAGGAACGGTATCAGAAGGTATATTTTTTACTTTTTTAAGATCATTCAATGAGGCCAGAGCTTCACCTGAAAGTTCAAGATAATTGGAAATTGCAGCCAGGTCATCTTTGTCAGCGTTGAAAATTTTCTGATATTTATAAGCAACATAGAAGATCTGTCTCAGAACCTGTCTGTATTCATAAGGACTTTTACTTTGCGCTGAAACCAGGTCAAATCTCAGTTGGCTAAGCTTGAGGTCTGTATCATCTTTAGTCCTTGCAAGTGTAGAGAGGACTTTTCCTATATCGCCGTATGTTGAATTGGCATACTCCTTAAAGTGAGCAAGTTCCTGTTTTTTAACACCAATAAGCGCTTTCCAGTTTTCAAGTTCATAATCTTTGGATATCTCATCAGTCGCGTAAATATTGAAAATCAGTAAAGCAGTCAGGACAATTAACAGGCAGTTGAAAACTTTTCTCATAGTTTTTTATGAAGAGTTAAAGTTAGCAAGTTTAAACTTGATTATTAAACAATTATAATCTTTTTGCAATATATTAAAATAGGAAGAAATTAAAAATCTTTTTTAAGGAGGAGTATAAATGAGAGATATTATTACGCAGAACAGGGAATTCCTGAAAGATACTCTTAGACTTAAGTATGATTTCAGCCAGACAGATCAAAACAGGGGAATCCCTGCTCCGCCCATTCAAAAACCTATTCTTGAAAATCAAACTGTTATTTCTCTGCCTAAAGAAAAAATCTTTGACTTTGGAAAAGATAAAAATATTGTCAACGCTATCCGTTACAGGAAGAGCAAACGCAAATTCACATTGGAATCTTTAACTCTCGAAGAACTCTCTTTCCTTCTATGGGCCACTCAGGGATTAAGAAGCAGCATTCATAACGGCCACGCTTTCCGGGTTGTTCCTTCCGCAGGATGCAGACACAGTTTTGAAACTTACATTGCCGCAATAGAAGTTTCCGGACTTGTTCAGGGCATCTACCGTTATCTTCCAATAGAACATGCTTTAGTATTGGAAAAAGAAGTTGAGGAACTTCCTGAAAAAGTCATTCAGGCAACTCTCGGACAGAGTTTTACAGGCGAAGCAGGCGCTGTTTTTATATGGTCATGCATCCCTTACAGAATGGAATGGCGTTATGGTCCTGCAGCTCACAGAGCAATAGCTTTTGATGCTGGCCATGTCTGTCAGAATCTCTATCTGGCAGCACAGGCAATCTCTGCAGGAACATGTGCGATTGCAGCATATAATCAGAGCTTAATGGATGAACTTATAGGTGTTGACAGCAGTGATGAGTTCGTAATATATTTAGCTCCGACAGGAAAAGTATGACATGAATATTGATTATCTTAAAAACAATCTCGACAAATCCTTGTCTCCTTATCTGCGCCAGCATTCAAATAACCCGATTTGGTGGCAAGAATGGAATCCGCAATCTTTGGCAGAAGCAAGAAGAACCGGGAAAAACATATTAGTTTCGATTGGCTACTCCACCTGCCACTGGTGTCATGTAATGGCTTCCGAAGCTTTTTCAAACAGCGAAATCGCAGATTATCTGAACAAGAACTTTATCTCAATAAAAGTTGACAGGGAACAGCGCCCTGACATTGATCAGTATTTCATGTCTTTCCTTGTGAAAACGACGGGAAGCGGCGGATGGCCGCTGAACGCTTTTCTTACTCCTGATGCTGAACCGATAGCTGCTTTTACCTATATTCCTGTTCAGAGCTGTTATGGAATACCTTCAATGATGGATATCATTAAAGCCGTCAGGGAGAGAGGTATTGCGGCACAATTCTCGATGAATGAATGGCGCACAGATTTCAAATCCGAATCCTTTGACGATGCTGTTTCGATGATTATCTCCGGAGCTGACACTCAAAATGGCGGATTCGGCAAAGGACATAAATTTCCTCAATGCTCAACTCTTTTATTTCTGTTAAGTTATTATGAAAGATACAAAAACCCTCAAATCGGAAATCATCTCATAAAGACTCTTAATGCTATAATGACTGGAGGATTGCACGATCATTTACAAGGAGGATTCTTCAGATACTGCGTTGACCCCCAATGGAATATTCCCCATTTTGAAAAAATGCTGTACGATCAGGCAATGCTGCTCTGGACTTACTCATGGGCGTACAGTGTATTTAAAACAGAAGACTATCTGGATGTTATTAGAGGGATAATCAGGTGCCTGGAAGAAACTTTCATGGAAAATAACCTCTTTATTTCAGCACATGATGCGGATACTAATCACAAGGAAGGAGATACCTATCTCTGGAGTTATGATGAATTAGAAAAAGCATTAACAAAGAAAAAATTCTCTTCTCTTCAGGAAAGATATTTTATTGCTCCTGACGGGAACTTTGAAGGAAAAATACATTTAACAGGAAGAAATTACTGTAAAAAAGACAACCTTGAAAAGGAACTCCTTACCATCAGAAAAAGCAAACCCCAGCCTTTTGCTGACAGGAAGATAATTACCTCATGGAATGCCCTGGTTGGGATTGGTCTTATAATGGCCTACAGAGCCTCAGGAACTAAAGAGCTTCTTGATAAAGCTATACTTCTATTTAATAACCTTGTTGAAAAACACCTAAAAAACTCAATACTTTCCCACAGCTCTCTGAATCTCATTAATCAGGAACAGGAATTTCTTGAAGATATCTCTTCTCTTATGCTGTTTGCTACCTATATTGAGGAGGAAAAGGGAAACTGCAGAGAAATAATATCACTCCTCAAAACCAAGCTCATTGAATACCGTGAAGGAGATAAATGGATTGAAAGCAGAAATAGGGATTTTAAAAAAGTTCCTTCTTCAGAGTTCGATCATCCCCTCCCGTCTTCATCCTCAATGGCTGAAATGGATCTTTTAAGAACCTCAGTACTTTTCGAACAGAATATCATTTCTTCTGACAGAAAACCTCAACATTCCAGAGACTACTTCAATATTTGTTCTTTCATGGAAGAAGGACACTGGCATTTTATCAAAACTCCGGAAAAAATTGAATCCAACAGCCTCTCTATTAATTCAATTCAGGTAAAATCAAAAAGTTATTCGGACTGTTTCGAGGGAAAATGCAGTCGTGAATAACACTTGATTCTCTCTTTTTATATCACAGGAAGGCTCTAATTTTATACTCCTTAATTTGACTTTAGGATAGATTTCGCCCTGAATGTGTGATTTAATGCAGCTATGCAATAATACTAAAAAAAACAATAAGGATTAACAATGAAAAAACCTCTCTTTAAATCTATTGGTATAGTCTTGTCCTTTATAATTTCACTTTCAATGTTCGCCGAGGGCAAAGTGCTCTACTCTATTGATTTTTCCAATGTTACATCAGCAGATGCAAGAGCTTGGCTCAAAGAAAACGGTTTCAGCAAAATCGAGTCAGCTGCAAAAGACCCTGACAAACTCGGCCTCTATTTTCAGAATAACTCTCTTGTTTTCGATACAAAAACAGATTTATTCGCATTCATGCTTAACCCCACTTTGCATTTAGATACAGCTAAAAAAATAAGAATCACATGGGGAGTCAATCAGTTTCCAGATGGAGCAAGCTATGATGAGGGTGTAAGAAATGAAGCTTTGATGGTTTATGTTTATTTTGGCGATAAAGATCAGGACAGCGGAAGTTTTTTTATACCAAACTGTCCGTATTTTATAGGACTATATTTATCAAAGGCTGATACAATCGACAAATTCTTTACAGGAAGACATTTTACTGAAGGCGGGCGTTTTGTGTGCGTGGGTCATCCTAAACTAGGAGAAACAGTCGTTTCCGAGTACAACATTTATGACGCCTTCAAAAAGGCTTTTCCTGATGTCACTCCTGTCCCATTCGTTTCAGGCGTAGCTCTTGAAGTTGAAACTTCCAGCACCGGGCCTGCCAAGGCGTTTATTAAAAAAATAGAAATTTTAGATTAGGAATTATTATGGAATTTGTTTACGGAATAAATCCGGCTTTTGAAGTTATAATGTCAAATAGAAGAAAGATTTTCGGAGCTTTCATATGCGACACAGGAAAACCCAAAATCAGAAAAATCAGTAATCTTCTGCAGTCAAGAGGAATCGAAGTTCAGAATGTTGACAAGGGTCAGCTTATAAATATGACTGGCAATAAATACCATCAGGGAGTCGTCCTTAAAGTATCCGAATACCCGTATGTGCCATTTGATTCTATGCTTGGGAAATATGATAAATTGCTCCTTCTGGACAATATAGAAGATCCTCAGAATCTTGGAGCAATCCTCAGGAGCTCTGAAGTTTTCGGGTTCAAAGCTGTGCTTCTCTCCATGCGCGGGACTCCTGAAGTGTATTCCTCGGTAGTAAAAGTCTCCTCGGGAGCTACTGAACATCTGCAGATAGCAAATGATCACAATGCCAACTCTTACGCCAAAAAGGCTAAAGAAAATGGATATACGCTCATTTCACTTGATGAAAACGGCAAAAACACTATAGAAGAGATCAAAGCCGCAAAACCTGAAAAAATACTTCTTGTAATCGGCGGTGAGGATAAATCTGTAGGGCAGTTTATCCTGAACGAATCGGACTTTGTGTTCGGCATACCCCAAAAAGGCAGAATCAATTCTCTGAATGCATCAGTGGCTGCAGGCGTAGGAATGTATATAATTTCTCAGATTTGAGTTATGTCCGGCAAAACCCGAAAGCTCATAATGATAATGGTTGACGGGTTAGGGATCCCTCCTGAAAGCTGGGAAAAATCTGTTTTTGCAAAATTCTGTCCTTCCGAATTCGTTAATCTTTTCATTGATAACTCCATACCTCTGGATGCTGCTTTGGGCGTAGAAGGCCTTCCTCAGAGCGCTACAGGACAGACAGCTCTTTTCACAGGCAGAAACGCATCTCAAATCATTGGATCCCACCTTTCTGGTTTTCCTGGTCCAAGATTGAAAGCTTTATTGAAAGAAAACAATATTTTCCTCGAACTTATAAAGCGCGGACATAGCGCCATGTTTGCAAATTCCTATGCACGATACCCGTTGGATTTAGTTATAAACACCCGCTTTGCTTCAGTCACCAGCGTAATGCTCTCTACTTTTGCGCAAAAAGCGCTGGCTTCAGAAGAATTATTAAGCGGGCATGCCGTCTTCCATGACATTACAAGGGAATCTATCGCTGAACAGTTCGATATACCGACCATTACTCCTACTGAAGGAGCCGGACATCTTTTAAATGTTTCACTCAAATATGACTTTATACTTTTCGAATATTTCAGAACTGACATGGCGGGGCACTCTGGAGATGAAGAAGAGCTCCGAATTGTCTTGAAAAAATTCTCGACTTTCCTGCTCGAAATTTATAAAAATCTTCCTCCAGATACCGGGCTGCTTCTCTGCAGTGACCACGGCAACTGTGAAAATATTTTTTCGAAACAGCATACACTCAATAAAGTTCCCCTGCTCCTTGTCAATATGGAAAAACCTGATCCTCTTCCATTATCAATCACAGATGTGTATAATGTGATATTGGAATACTTTAAGAAATAAAACACTATGAAAAACCTTGGAAATAATGGTAATTATGAGTCCCATAAGTCCTGGAAGACTTATGAGATCCATTCAAATAATCTGATATAAGGATTGCTGCCATGTCAAAAACATTATGTGCTTTTGAGACAGAAAGAGGAAAACCCCATCCTCTTGGCGCTACTGTAACAAAAAACGGAGTCAATTTTTCTATTTTTTCCAGATTTGCTGCAAAAGTTGAACTTCTGATTTTTAATAAAGAAATAGACAAAGAGCCTTGTTTTACAATAACTCTTGACAATGAATTCAATAAGACTTTTAACTTCTGGCATGTCTTCGTAAAAAGATTAAAGCCCTGCGCATTTTACGCGTATAGAGTAGATGGTCCTGATGATCCTCAGAACGGACACCGTTTCAATAGGAATAAATTATTAATAGATCCTTACGGCAGAGGATTAAGCCGAAAGCTCTTCAGTTTAAAAGATGCTTCTTCTCAAGAAGATAACATCGCCACTTCAATGAGAAGCGCAGTTGTAGATGTTGACCGCTATGACTGGCAGGAAGATAAACCGATAAACCGCCCTATGCATCATACAATAATATATGAACTTCATGTAGGTGCTTTCACAAAATCACCGTCTTCAAAAGTAAAATATCAGGGCACTTTCCTGGGCGTTATAGAAAAAATTCCTTATCTGCTGGAACTTGGGGTTACAGCTGTGGAACTTCAGCCTGTTTTTGATTTTGACGATACCTCCATATTACCCCATGTTAAAGACAGGAAATTAACCGATTTCTGGGGCTATAATCCGATTGGATTCTTTGTTCCACACTCTTCTTACTGTGTCAGCAGCAGCCCTTCAGAAAGAATAACTGAATTCCGTGACATGATCAGAGCCCTTCACAAAGCAGGTATCGGCGTAATCCTAGATGTCGTGTTCAACCACACATACGAAGGAAATGAAACCGGCCCGACATATTGTTTCAGAGGTTTGGACAACAGTATCTATTATCATCTTTCTCAGGACAAATCCAAATACGCTGATTATTCAGGCTGCGGAAACTCTCTTAGCTGCAATCATCCGATTGTATCAAAATTCATTATAGACTGCCTTAGATACTGGGTTGAAGAAATGCATGTGGACGGTTTCAGATTTGACCTAGCCTCAGTTATGGCAAGAGGAGAAGGAGGAGATGTGCTCAAATATCCGCCAATCCTCTGGACCATAGAACTCAGCGACAGACTTATTGATACTAAAATTATTGCCGAAGCTTGGGATGCTGCAGGCCTCTATCAGGTCGGAGATTTTCCAGGGTTCAGATGGGCGGAATGGAACGGAAAATACAGAGATGATGTAAGAAAATTTATGAGAAGCGAAGAAGACACAGTAAAGAACTTTGCCTACCGTCTTTGCGGAAGTTTTGATCTTTATGCAGACAGAGGACAAACGCCAACAAATACCATAAACTTTGTGACTGCACACGATGGATTTACTTTAAATGACCTCGTTTCTTACAACGAAAAACATAACCTTGAGAACGGAGAAGACAATAGAGACGGCTCGAATGACAATTTCAGCTGGAACTGCGGTACAGAGGGCTCAACTGTCAATCTGGAAATTGAATTGCTCAGAAAAAAACAAATCCGAAACTTTGCAACCGTCCTCATGCTTTCAAGAGGAATTCCCATGATACTTTTCGGTGATGAAATCAGAAGAACCCAGAACGGAAATAACAATTCTTACTGCCAGAATAACGGCCAAACTTATTTTGACTGGTCATTAGTTAAAGAAAACAGTGAGCTTTTTCATTTCTGGAAAGAACTTATCCGTTTCAGGAAGAGACATCCTTCCATTACTTCAAGAAATTATACTTTTGAAGAATCTTTCAATAACCGGGGATTTTCGCACAAACCTGTTTTCTACGGAACCAGACTAAGCGATGTTCTTAAAGCCGAAAAATATGATCCTTCCGCACGCGCGCTGGCCTATCTCAGAGGAGGAATGGAAGAAGAATCTGACATATATGCATTGTTCAATATGTATTGGGATAATCTCGACTTCGAAGTTCCCGCTGTTAAGGGAAGAAAATGGCATTATGCAATAAACACATCAATAGCCAGTATTGATAGCATCTATCCTGAAGGAAAAGAGAAACCTTTAACCTCAAAAAATGTCTCAGTACCTGCAAGAAGCATTATAGTTTTGATCTCAAAATAATTTAATGGAAGTGATAAATATGGATAACAGTGATACTGCTAAATTGGACAAACCTATAGGAGCACTCACACTTAGAACCACCGCAATGCCTGCTGATACAAACTACAACGGTGACATCTTTGGCGGATGGATAATGTCTCAGATGGATCTTGCTGGCGCCATTGCCTGTCTGGATGTAGAAAGGTCAAGGTTTGTTACCGTAGCAGTCAAAAGCATGAGATTCTGGAATCCTGTCCATACCGGCGATGTGGTATGCGTTTACTGCAAACTAAGCTCTATAGGAAAATCTTCTGTATCTTTCCATATAAATGTCTGGGCAAAAAGCAGATTATCAGATGAAGATCATGTGCTTGTCACAGAAGCAGAGTATATCTATGTCAAAATCGAACACTCTGGAAAATCAGCGCTGCTCGACCCGGAAAAAGTAAAAGCTGCTTTAAACAAAAATATTAAACTTTTCCTAGTGTAATAAACAAAATATTCAATTAGAATTACTCCTGACTGTTTCGTTATATTATACACAGAAAATTAAATGAATAAACAACTCAAAAAACGCCACATCCAGATGATAGCCCTTGGCGGGGCAATAGGTACCGGGCTCTTTTTCGGCAGCGCCAAGTCCATTCAGATGACAGGCCCCTCAATAGTCCTCTCTTATATTTTCGGGGGGATTGTCCTTTTTATCATCATGAAAGCACTCGGGGAAATGACAGTGCACAGACCCAATACCGGAGCATATACGCAATATGCTCATGCCTATATCGGGCCTTATGCCGGCTTTATTTCAGGATGGAACGCATGGTTTGAGTACACAGTAGTATGTATGGTGGAACTTACTGCTATAACATTCTTTCTGGATTTATGGGTTACTTCAGTGCCTCATTGGTTAATCTGCCTTGTGCTTCTGTTAATCTTTGCAGCTATTAACCTGATGAGTGTAAGACTATTCGGAGAATTTGAATTCTGGTTTGCAGGAATAAAAATTTTTGCCATAATAGCGATGCTGGCATTTACAGCATATCTGGTTATATTCAAACACGGCCTGAATCCTGAATTCGGTACATACTTCTCCGAAAAGATATTGTTTTCACACGGTCTGGAGGGTTTTGCTTTCTCTCTTGTGATAGTGATGTTCTCTTTCGGAGGAACTGAGTTTGTCAGCATAGCCGCAGGAAACGCGGAAAATCCGGACAAAACCATCCCAAGCGCAATCAATGGAGTAGTTGTAAGAATACTTCTTTTCTATGTTTTTACTATGATTGCTATCATGATGCTTTATCCATATGAGCAGCTTTCTGGAGATATCAGCCCGTTTGTAGATGTGTTTCTCAAGGTGGGTCTCTCTTCCGCAGCACTTGTAATGAACATTGTTGCCATAACTGCGGCATTATCTTCTTTTAACAGCTCTCTTTTTAGTGCTTCCAGACTGCTTGCCAACCTCGCTGAAAACGGCAATGCCCCAAAAAGACTGTCCACACTAAGTAAGAATGGAATCCCAAAGCGCTCTGTTATTTTTACTTCATTGTGCGTAATGGTAGCGGTCATTGTCAATTTTATCTTTCCCCAGAAAGCTATAATGTATCTATTGACAGTCGCCACATGTTCCATCCTTGTAACATGGTTTATTATTTTAATTACTCAGATGTACTTTCGCAAAAGACAGGTTCTCAAGAAATTTCCTATCAAGTTCAGGCTTCGCTTTTTCCCTTATACGAATATTTTCGCGTGCATTATACTCTTCCTGGTGCTAGGAATTATGACTCAGATGGAAGACATGAAGACGAGCGTCTACATTACTCCCCTATGGATTCTGGCTCTCTCTTTCTGCTATATATTGAAGAAAACCAATATTATAAATACTATTATTGATGATAAAAAAGATGAATGATTTTTGTATTAGCTTTTCAAAGGAATCGGGAATGGAGACTGGATCATGCACGTAAGTTTTAGATTTATCGGAGGGATACTGATAATAATAGGAACATGCATAGGGGGCGGAATACTTGCTCTGCCCGTAGGCACATCTCCGGACGGATTTGTAACATCTGTGATAGTCCTGTTTTTTGTCTGGTTCTTTATGGTTCTCGGAGCTTTGCTCTTCCTTGAAATGACTCAGTGGTTTCCCACCGGATCAAATATCATTTCCATCTCCCACGGCACACTGGGCAGATTTGGAGAAATTGTCGCATGGATTATCTATATCTTTTTATGCTATTCGCTGATCAGCGCTTATGTAGCCGGGGGCGGAGATATAATTAAACTATTTTCAGGGAAAATGGGATTTAATCTAGCAGGCTCCATATCAGCAATAATCTTTGTGCTTATTCTTGGATCAGTCGTCTATAAAGGAGTAAAGTCCATCGATATTATCAACAGATGGCTCATGACACTTAAATTCATAGCTCTCTTCGCTATTATTTACATGATTTCTCCCCATGTTGAGATGAAAAACCTCTTAAGCGGAAGTCCGAAATATGTTACTTCGGCCATAAGCATAACTATCACATCTTTCGGTTTTTCACTGGTTGTGCCAAGTCTGTATGACTATTTTAAGGGCAATGTAAGAATCGTTAGAAGAATAATCTATATAGGCAGCCTGATACCTCTTTGCTGTTATATCCTCTGGATGTTCGTGATAATGGGTTCTATCCCTGCCGAAGGAGATTACGGACTCATAAGTATTTTAAAATCAGGTGAAGCCACCAGCGGACTTATTCAATCAATACAGAAATATCTTAATATAAACTCAATTACCAGTATCAGCAGTTTCTTCGTTTCAATTTGCGTTCTGACTTCTTTTCTTGGGGTATCACTAGCGCTATCAGATTTTTTCGTTGACGCCCTTAAACTGCCTAAAACCAGGCCTGGAAGATTTAAAAAGTGCCTCTTTACTTTTGTTCCGCCGCTGCTCATCGTCATATTCTTTCCCAGAATTTTCGTAATAGCTCTTTCCTATGCCGGGTTATTTGTGATAATCCAACAGATAATCCTGCCATCCATAATTATCTGGAAAGGAAGATATATACTTAAAATTGCCAAAGGTTATGAAGTTCCAGGAGGAAAAACAGGGCTTTGCCTTATGCTTATTATTGGCATAATAGTCTTTATAATCTGTGCTTTGGGCTGTTTGAAATTTATTTCGATAACGACAGTATAACATTTAACCTCAAATATCTTATCAGATTATTGGAGTTAACTTGGCAATCACTTAAAACAAGTATTCCAAAACAATGCTCCATTGCCTTAATTTCTCATCAAAAGGAATAGCATTATTTGCCGGGCTGCTGGAAGGAAGTTTCAGACAGAACCTGTCTCCAGTCAATTCGAAGCCGACTTTTTTCCTGAATGCTTCATATGACTTGACACCATTAAAAAAAAGAGCACGGATATCTGGATATGTTTTAAAAAGTCTTTGGAAATTGTTGGCTTTCTCATTGGTTATATCCGAATCCGAACTCCCTGGGCGATAGCAGGATTCCAGTGTATCCCAAAGAGCTATTCCCCTCTCCTGGAGAAAAGCAAGCTTTCTCTTATAGTCACTTTCCTGAGGGTGTTTGAACAAAGCAAACATTATACGCCAGAAATTATTCTGAGGATGAGCATAATACTGCTGTAATTTTAAAGACTGTACCCCTGGCATAGAACCAAGAATCAAGACTCTGGCATTCTCATTTATTAGCGGTTTAAATGATTTGACATATGTCATAAATTCAGGAATCTTGATCTGGGGGACAAAAGGATGACACATGCAATCATGTTTCGCCGATTCTCTCATATCTTAATACCAGATTGGTACCAGGGT
>MHBE01000036.1 GCA_001803205.1 Lentisphaerae bacterium GWF2_38_69
AACAAAAGATGAATGTATGGGAGTCAATATTGGCAGCCGTCAAAGGTAACCCTGTCGACTTTAGTATGTCTCACTAGGAATGACTGAACAGTAACGAAATATCTATTAATATCTTGCTTTTAAAAAGAGCTGTCTTCATATCCCATGCCTATTTTAATGCGTTTTTGTGTAATACTTTACAATATTAAAAAACAGCAAAATGTTTTTAGATAAAATCTTATTAATAGTTTTTGTTTTATTGCTATCAATGCTATAATTAATAGTAAACCAGAATTAACTATTAATTAGGTGATATCATGAATAAGACAGAACATGAAATAATCAGCAGAATAACAGCGGATCTAAAGAGGGCAGCAACAGCCCTTGAAAAGAAAAAATGTTTGATCCTGTTAGAATCTTTGAACTATAAATTTACCTCGAAATATAGCTTTTACTTCTATTATTTCCTGCATTTACCAGACGAAGAAAAAGAGTTTCAATGCAGCAAAATATTGAGTCCGGCATCCTGGATATTCTCAATAGATGAAATCCATAAAGTGTTACATTGCAGAAATAAGTATAATGATAACTTCCATATGCTTAAACTTAATGTCCTTGATAAGCTTATGCAGGATTATAACTTAAGTATTAATGAACAGGATAAAGACAGGAAAAAAGTGCTATCAGTAAAAGTGACCTATCACGGGATTAAAGCAGAAAAGATTGAATCTTAATTAATAGATATTGCTATATATCTATTAATTCATTTTCAGGGACAAGGAAATCGCCGATCTTAAAGAACAGCTCCAAGACGCAGAAGAGGGATTCTAATCTTTCTTAAATAAGCTATACAAAACGGGTAGCGAATTTTTAAAAACTTCATCAGTAAAGATTTCTTTCAAGATTTTCTCTTTCAGTTTATGGGCTTTGCAGCCAAAGTGATTCTCGAAAGCATCCTTACATTTTTTACGATAATCTTTATCACCTACAGTTTTAGCCTGAGGTTTTCCTATGATATTAAGTATCATTCCTTCCGTATTTGGGTCACATAATTGAACGAAATGCTTTTCTGCGTCTATAAATTTTTTAATTTTAGCTGAATCAGCTATATCATTGTCGATTATAAATAAGAGTTTTATCTTCTCGTAATCTTTTTTTGGCTTAAAACCTAGCCCTTTTATTTCCTCTTTATATTTTTTCTCAAAAGTGATAAAATCACTAACTCCAGCTAGGTCAATTGGTTTTCTGAATCCTATTTTCTTATTTGAGTATTGATGTTTCAAGAAACCAAATAGTTCTATTTCTGTTTCTTCTTCACAAAAAGAGATTACTATCTCTCTTTGTTTTCTGAGCTGCATCGGCTTTTTCATAGTAGCTGTTTTATCTTATAATCAAAATCTACTACATCGGGAGTGCCGCCGAACAGTCCAAGACGGTATTTCTTTTTCAGATTATCTCGCTTGTTTATATCTTCTATTTCCGATAATTTGTAAACAGAAGAATAGGAATCAGGTCTTTCCACAATATATACTTGATCTAAATCTAAAAGATCAAAAGTTTCAGGATTATGGGAAGCGAAAAACAGTTGAGAATTTTTTATATTATACTCTGCATTCTTAAAAATGGAGAGCAGGGTAAGCTCTATATCTGGATGGTAGTATCTATTTGTTTCATCATAAATAATGATACCACCTCTTTTAAAGGCCTCCAATATATCGTATATATAGCAGAATAGTTCTCTTGTGCCTGCTGCCTCCTGCCTTATATCGATACTACTTTTAAAGTCCTTGTGATTTACTTTTATGGAAATATTATTATTCGCAGTATCTATCTCCAATCCATCTATAGAGTTATCAAAGCAGCTCATAACTTCTTTTGTAAT
The DNA here is from genome assembly GCA_001803205.1 of Lentisphaerae bacterium GWF2_38_69. Classification (GTDB taxonomy): domain Bacteria; phylum Verrucomicrobiota; class Lentisphaeria; order Victivallales; family GWF2-38-69; genus GWF2-38-69. The sequence goes on from MHBE01000036.1 coordinate 1,862, forward strand.
TCTCAAGAATTTATCTTTTTGATCTTTTGTGCAAGAGTTAAGCCTTATAGCTCTATTCATTATTGCGACAAAAGGAGACAATATCGAATCCATTCCATCAACCTTTAAAAAATAAGAATCTCTACTATTTATGAAATCAATTAAAGCTTTTGCTCCAATATTAATTAGATGCGAAATAAATGTTTGGTGACTCTGAAGAACTATTTTGTCTGAATAGCTTCTATACTCTATATATTCAGGACCAAATGTAACAACAGCGTCTTTCCTTGTAAATATTTCTTTTGGTTTTGCCGATTTTATATTCAGAGTAGTAAGGAATAAGGTTTCATTCGTTATATTATTCCCTTCTTTAATCTCTATATCGTATGAATAGTAATTGTTTCCAAACAACAGATCAATACCTAGTTTTGTAGGTTTACTATCAAAATCTTTGTGCATATTGGGCTGGCATAATACAATCCCGCCAGGAATATGTTGTGATAGAATATTTTGTGGCAAATGAAGGGTGTATATCAATCTAAACAAAGACACCATTATTCCTAAGATGTTGCTCTTTCCGCTGGCATTTGCGCCGTAAAACCCATTTATCAGCGATATCTTTTCGCCTTTTTTATAAGAGAAATAGCCAGCTTCTTCCTTTGCTCCGCCCTTCAAGAAGTCTAACTCTATTTCTTCGCCTATAGAGGCACAATTATATATTCTTAGTTTTGTTATCATAATAGGATTTTGACAATTATTTGTTTTATTTCAAGTTTAATCTATATTTTATTTGATGACAAGTTCTATTTTTTACAATATTATGTTTTATTTGAATATCAACATGAATGCTTAAATAAGAGATAAAAGCATAACTAGACAGCTCCAGGGCAAAATATAGGGAGAGCCTGAAAAAGTTCGATGATCTAAGAGAGAATTATAATAAAAAACTTGAAGCTAAAGACAAGGAAATATTAGATCTTAAAGAACAGCTCCAGGACGCAGAAGAGGGGTTTTAATTTATAGTGTTGCAAACCAAAAGCCTTGGGTTATAATAAATATTGGAGTCTGATTTAATGCCAATTGTTTTTAAATATAAGAATTACTCAATAAGATTTTTCTCGAATGAAGAGAAGAGGGCGCATGTTCATGCTGTATCTAAAGATGGTGGAGAGGTAAAAATCTGGTTAACTCCTCATATTAAAATAGCTAAAATCAAAGGTGTTAATGAGGATATGGTAAACGAAATACTTTCAGAAGTGGAAAAAAATAAGAGTCAATGTATGGAGGTTTGGAATGATTTCTTTGGAAAATAAAGCCTTTGTTAGTTTAATAAATTCCGAAGGCATAACTGTAAATATAAATGATAAAAACTATTTTCTGCCTTTCTTAAGATATCCCTGGTTTAAATACTGCTCAGTTGATGAACTTATGAAAGTCAGCACAGACGGAATTGGCATTTATTGGGGCGAAGCTGACATTGAATTAGAGCTTGAGATGCTCAATAATCCTGATAAAGAGGCGAATATATTAAGCTTGGAAAAGTGGCTTGAACATCGCATGAAAAACCCTTCCAGAAAATATGGAAGCATAGGGGGAAGCGCAAGAACTAATGCAAAATTAAAAGCAGCAAGAGCCAACGGCAGAAAAGGAGGAAGACCTAAAAAGACCTTCCTCTTGCAGAAGGTTCACTAAGGAAAATATTTTCCTAAGTCGTTGAAAATATCTCTAAACGCTTGGAATAGGGGAGGATTTTTTCAAAACGCTGTTTTTAGAATGGGGCTAAGCAATTATTCATACTGGCGATTATGCGACACTAGGCAAACACTTAGCCTCAAGTGAATTTAGGATTTTCACCTCTGTAACCTGCAAACCGCTCAAATAAAGAAAAATCGTTAGGTTTTTTGCCCCTGTGTGTTTTCAAATATAAGGTCAATCTAAAGTGGCCTGGTGCTCCTGTCACGAGCGCCACTTTTCCGGAAAGATCGATGGGTATCATATCTCGTTCCTCTTCGAATTATATGCCATTTCTCTTTTGTTTTATTTGCCAACTAGCAATACATGCGTAACATACCTATCTGGTGTAAATTCAAAGTAATTTTTTGAGTTATTCCACAGGTAACCATTATCATATAGCAAGTCATATACTGAAAAGCTACTACAGTCTGCAAGTTTGATTGCCATAGTATCTAAGTAGACAAACCCATTTTGGGGAATCTCTGGTGTAAGATTAACTATGACGATTATGATATTCATGAAATCGGCAGAGTGCTTACTGTATGCGATTACATTGGCATTGTCGGTGTTATGGAATTTTAAGGACCAGTTGTTTTGCAACGCGCTGTTTTGAAGTCTAATCAGATTCAGTTTCTGGATAATATCTGAAATTGGATACTTCCTATTCGTATTCCAATCTGGGATTTCAAACTGCTCAGAATCTTTGTATTCAATAGAACCATTTTCAAGTGATTCATTCATGCAGTACTCAAAAGGGGGGCCATAAATTCCATAACTGGCACCTAGCGTACATGCCAATATGAGCCGAACTAAAAAGGCATCCTTATCTCTATTTTGTAGATACAAGGGAAGATTCTGCGGTGTATTTGTCCAAAGGACGGGCATAAAATAAGAAGATATATTTCTCGAGTAAATTTCAGAATAGTACGATTCAATTTCAGTTTTGCTTGTTTTCCATTGAAAGTAATCGTATGATTGCGACATTCCTATCTTCGCCAATTGGTACATTCTATCTGGAGTTGTCAACGCTTCTGACAAGAATATAACTTCTGGATGTATGAGTTTTATCTGGTACAAGAGCCATTCCCAAAATGAAACTGGTTTTGTATGTGGATTATCTATTCGGAAGACTGAAATACCGAGGTTAATCCAGAATTCTACAACGCTCTTGAGTTCATTCCACAGATCCTGTTTATTGAAGCTATTGAAATCAAAAGGAACTACATCGCGATAGTCAACATTACCATCCTGTACATATAGAAATTGCCCATCTGAATCCTTCAAAAACCATTCTGGATGATCCATGATATATGGGTGATCTGGAGAGCAGTGAAATGTAATATCGAAAGCAATTTCAACCCCCATTTTCTTGGAATGAAGGATCAATTCTGAAAAATCATCTAATGAACCATAGAGTGGATCAATAGCTTTATGCCCTCCTAGTTGATTACCAACGGCCCAAACACTCCCTATGTCTTTTTCATCTGAAGACAAGGTTCCATTCTTTCCTTTTCTATTAGTTACACCTATTGGATGAATAGGAGGAATATAGATAGTATCAAATCCCATAGTTGCAATTCTTTGCAATTCCTTATGAAATTCTTTGAATGTTGCATGCTTGCAAGGCATATCTGAACAAGAGCGAGGAAAACGCTGATACCAGGTACTGTATCTAATTCGTGAAAGTTCTACCCAAACAGGAATCTCTATTGGATAGCAATAAGGATGTGCTGAATCAGTTTCGACCGTATAACGATACATGCCCAATTCTGTAAAGAAATGCTTGGCAAACCAAAGGTTATCGTCACAAGAAATCATCGGTATTTTCATCCAAGTTGATGATTGCTCTTTTCGAATCTTCAATACAAGTGAATTAGCATAATCTCCCATATATCTTGTGTGAACTTCCAAGGGCTCATCAACAGCAAGCTTGATTGGGAATCGGCCTTCTTCAACTTGAGGAGTAATGTCTAAGAGTATTATTTTGTCATTCTTCATAGTTAAGTTTCACTAAATAAAAGTGGTTCCTGAGCGCTTTTTAATGCTTCCTTAAAATCATTCCCTGCTGCCACACAGCCAGGGAAATCAGGAAAAGTTACATTAACCTCTTTATCTTTTTCTTTAATTCGCTTAAGAGCCTGAATTAATTTAAGAGAACTATTTTCCATGATTACCGTTTGATTTTTGAATTAGTCCGGGAAGAATCTAAATTAACACAAAAAAATAGTAATTGTAAGAAAGATTTGGAATTGTGAAAAAGCACCTGACAGAAGGACATGTCTCTACACTGATCCAAAATCATTATGAAGTCATGCTTGAATTCGGGTATTTTGACGCTCAGGGGAAATTAATTTACTCATAACATATTTAAAGAGGAAAGATGATGGAACTCACACCCAATAGTCTGATAACAAAGAATGAGAATGTATTGTCGGCATGCCTCGACGGCGAAATAGTCATAATGGATGAAAAGACGGGGGAGTACAAGGCTTATAATGACACCGCCAGCAGGATATGGCAGATAATGGAAGAGAGGAAGGAAATCACCTTCGCGGACATTTGCGCTATTCTGAAAAGCGAATACGATGTTCCCATGAAAACATGTGAAAAGGAATCAGCAATTTTCATTACTAAAATGGTACAGGAGAATGTATTTACTATGGAAGAGAATTAACAATTAACCTGATAACTATGTGACTGACTAACTTCCTTTGCCTCCAATGAATAAATTACTCAAAATTCCCGGAAAGATAAAAAGAGCTGACAAAGTATTTCTTGCCGAAACACTTCTCTGGCTTTTTACTTCAAGGCTTATGATATGGTTCCTTCCATTTAAGGCCATCAAACCTTTCCTCGGAGAACACATGAAGAATTCAGCCCTTACTGACAGAAAAACACTCTCACAGCTCAGAAAGACAAGAAATTATGTGCTTAAGATCGGTAAGTTCGTCCCATGGAAATGCACCTGCTATGTCGATGCGATAACAGCCAAGCAGCTCCTCAAGAGAAGAAAAATCCAAACTACCCTCTATTTCGGTGTGGGAAAAGATGACAAAAAGAAACTGATCGCCCATGCATGGCTACAGTGCGGGGACATAATCGTAACTGGCGGCGATTGCCGGCATAACTACAAGGAGGTCTCGTATTACACCTGAGATGGATCTGCTTTCGCAAATTTATTCGGATGAAACTCTCGACTTTGCCTACCGCCTCCTGTGCCGAAAGAGGGAGAAATTCTCCTGCAATAACGACATTTGGGATTTAAGAGCTAACTGGGGAAACGAAAAGGAAAGGATCAAACGCCATATCACCTCGGGCGCATATACATTTGATGTGGTAAGAAAATTCCAAAAAGACGGTGAGAACATTGAATCGTGGAGCGCAAGGGATTCCATAGTGCTCACAGCGCTTTACATAGCCCTGAGGGGCTTCTTCAGGGGAACAATCTCAAAAAGCTGCGCTAACTTCAAGGGGCATGGTGGCTTGAAAGGGGCTGTAAGGGAGGTAGCCCTTAAGATAACCTCTTACAAATATGTAATAAAAACCGATATCAGGAGTTATTACGCCTCAATTAACCATGAAATCCTCATGGAAATGCTTGGAGTATATATCAAAGATAAAGTCCTTCTTTCTCTGATTTATAAATTCCTGAAAAGAACCACCTACTTTGAAGGTTATTATATCGCGAATAACGAGCATCGCGGCATAAGCAGGTCCAATCCCCTGTCTGTCCTTCTGGGCTCATTGTACCTGAAATCCATTGACGAATATTTCAGCGCTAAAACAGGTGCCTGGTACTGCCGTTACATGGATGACATAATTATTTTTACAAAAAATCGTTTTCAGATTGACAGATATGTCAGGAAACTCTATAATTTAATAGAAAATTTAAAGCTCAAGCTTGCGAAGGACAAGACCTTCATCGGGCGTCTCGAGAGAGGTTTCGAGTTTCTTGGATATAAATTCACCCGAGCAGGGTTGGAAATAGCAAAGAAGACAATTGATAATTTCAAAGCAAACATATCGAAGAGGCTTTATGAGCCAAAACAACACAGCATAAAGACACAAGAGGTTGTTTCTCAATATGTTGCGCGGTGGAAGTCCTGGGTTCTTGGAGGGTTGGGCAATATAGGAAAAGAAAAACTAATCACCCAAATGGAGACGACATCATGCCTGACACTACTTTTCCCGAACCCCATTCCACTGAAAACAAAAATCTGAAGACCAGGGTCACGCCGCCAGGATCCCTGCCCCGCTCGGCCGCGACGGGCGGTAAAGATGAGTTCTTTTCGGAGATCGACCTATTTGACCACCCGGACCTCGGGTCGTCGTAACGCCCGCGTGCCGCGTTCCGACCCCGTGCCACCGACATGCCCCGCCCACCATTCCCCCTCCCCCCCACCCGAACAAACCACTAATGATCGTCCCAGGTACGCCCCAACTCAGTGGAGTCTCGCGCAAAACCTTTAACACAAACACCGCAGCAAACCACCGCCTCCCGAGCGCGCCAATATCTTACCCATGCTGCCTTTTGTTCGCCGATAATAGTAGGATAACCTTTGATTTAGTGCAATACAACAACCGGGAGCCCGAGCTATATGCCCTCATTAGAGCAGATTTGGAAAAGATAAGGTCAAATTATTCGCCCTTATGATATACCAATAGCTACTCAGGCTCTTACTAGAAAGCTTATATTAGTAACAAATAATACTGAAGAATTTAAGCGCGTTCAAACTCTCAAATATGAAAACTGGGTATAGCCTCTTTTTTACTTTTTGAGCCATTCCAGGAAACACCCTTGGACGAAGGCGGAAAAACTTCAGACGATAATTGCCAGATGTTGTGCAAAGACGACAACCGCAGAAAATCGGGAAAATAGATTTGTAAGCTAATCCAAATATATTGAGTATTAGTTGAAATATATCAATAATGATATATTATTCATAATAGTAATAATATGAAGAAAAAGAAATATATAGAACTTGATAGAGTAACGAAATTCTTTGCAACTCAAAGCAAAGACATTAATAATGAATATATTGTAATAGTTAATGTTTTGGAGGTTGAAGGGAAATTAAATGCCCCTCTTGGCGAGAAAGTAAACAAATCGCTTTTTGCTATGCGAATAATATCAGCAGGAAATGTAAGAGTTTTCTATGTTTATGGAGAAGAAAACAAAATTTATGGTATTCACGGTTATGTAAAAAAGACAAGAGAAATACCTAAAAATGAATTAGATATGGCTATTAAGGTTTGCAAGGAATTAAAAAGAGTTAACCTCGTATAATATGGTGAAGAGATGAATGATAAAGAAATGAAAGAATTAAGAGCGAATATTCAAAATTTGGAAAATAACAGTGAAACCATTTATCAAAAGCAAAGCGCCGAAAGAGAAGCTTTTTTAAATGCTCCTGAGAATCAAGAATGTATTGCTAAAATTAAAGCATCCCTGAAAGCTGCTCAAATAGCATATGAAATGAGGAAGAAAGCAGGCTTGACCCAAGCTGAAATAGCAAAAATACTTCACATAAGGCAGCCAAATTACGCACGGATCGAGCGAGGACAGAATGTATCAATAAACACCCTGGCAGATATTGCTAACGCTTGTGGAGCCGAAATTGATATAAAATATCATTTTAAACACGCTTAGGTAGGTTACCTTTTGAGCCATTCCAGGAAACACCCTTGTACTATACCGCCCAATTCTGAAAATCTGAAAGAGACGGTTAGTTCATTACGGCGTTTTTTTGAGTTTTTGGAGTCGGACAGGATAAGTTTTTCGATATATCTTGAGCGGGAAAGATGCCTATTCCTGCAAAGAGAGTCTGCTTTATTTAAGACATGTTTCCGGATGGTAATATCTATTCTGACGCTTTGAGACTGGATCGAAACGGGGATTAGCAGTATATCGTTTGAACGCGATTTAATTAGTGAAAAAACCAAGGCTGGGTTGGAATCTGCTCGTGCCAGAAGAAGAAAAGGTGGTAAACCAAAAGGCCTATCGCAGCAAGCTCAATCAACTGCCTGTGCTGCTGAAACTTTATACAAAGAAGGGAAGTTAGGAGTCAATCAAATTGCTAATTCCATTTATAAATCAAATTGCTACTGTTATCCATGGCCAGCAAAACATGGATGCTACTGTCACAGCTTGAGAGGCTAATAAAGTAAGTTCTGCATTTACTTTCTGAACTACTGCGTCAAGTTTGTTGAAAAAGATATTTGCACATCCTTTTTCCCGTACATGATCCCATAGATGTTCGACAGGATTTAACTCAGGGGAATATGGAGGCATCCCAAGTAATGTTATATTTTCCGGCACCACTAATTTTGCACTCTTATGAGAAGACGCTCCGTCAACAATCATCAAGATGTGATCATCTGGATGGGCGTTTTTTACCAATTCAAGAAACCGGGACATATTTTCTGTGTTCATGGCCTCCGAAGTCATCCAGTCAAGTTCTCCTTCTATAGGACTGATAGCTCCATATACATATCGAAATTCCCTCTCTATGGCAGCTTTTACATTTGGGCGAACTCCAGGAGGAGCCCAAGCTGAACGAATTACCGGAAGTCTTCCGAAACGCGCTTCGTCCTGGAACATAATCCTCACTTGTCGCCCTTCTTCTGATGCTTTATAGACTGCCATATGTAACGCCTCGGGAAATGTTTTTTTTTAAATTCTTCCTGTTTTTCAGGATCACTTTTTGGATGCTCCTTGTCGGGTTTCACCTTCCTCCACCCATGCCGATACAAAATATTATAAGCCGTTTGAAGGCTTATGTGCTTTCCTCTTTTTTCTTCTAACGCAACCTTCACCTGATTAACTACAACGACTTCTCCCTTGGAGGCTTGAGTTTCCAATGTTTTCAAAACTTCTGCCGTTTCATCAACCTTCATGATTGATCGGCGGTCGCCGCCCCAAGAAGTCGTAGCGTTTTGTTTTGCCCTACGAAATCGTCCATTCATGCGAATTACAGTTGACGGAGCAACTCCTATGACCATGCCGATTTGCTCGCTCGAAAGATGCAGCAAACCAGAAAGCAAAATCGAAATAGCCGCAATTGTTTGATCTCCATACTTAAGGTTTGATATAAGTTGTTTTGCCCTATTGATGCTCTACTTCTTCAACAACTGCATGTTTGCCTTGCCTCTTCATCTTTCTTCTTTCCTTATATCTTAATAATGGTTTCTAAGAAGAAAGTATAACGATAAATCTTAATTTATATACAGGCTACTTGATTTATAATTGGAATAAACAAGCACATCTAAGAGTCCTGAAACAAGCAGGACTCTTTAAATCAACCCTTTGCTTCGCAAACCCTTTCACCCACCCATAATTATTTCTTGATAAGTATTTTAGAAATAATTTTATTTAAATGCGGTTGTTGCTTCATAACTTTTACGATTTAATTTTTATTTAGTTACTGATCTTAATATAATAAGTTTGCATATTTCGACATAATAGCAATATAATATATACTATTCGACTTAAAGAATAGTTTTTCGACATAAACTACTAATAATAAAATTGGCTAAAATGTTTCAAGATAGTAAAATTCCAGAAAATACTTCAACTGCTGGTTATTCATATTTGGTTCATAAGTATAATATCCAAGCATATGTAAGATATCCTTCGTGTGTATCTAATAATTATATAAGAGGAAATGTAACTGAATTAGACGATTGGTATATTTATGACAAGAGGTATTGGCCGGGAGAGTTTGATATAGACCATTTAGTGTTTTCTCTTAAACATGAAAATCTTGATTTATTATGTTTAAAGCGAATACTTGCGAAAATGCCGGTTAAGAATATTGAAGATTATGTAAATGAGAAGACTACAGGTATATATGCCAGAAAAATATGGTTTCTTTATGAATGGCTTATTGGGAATCAATTAAGTATCACTGATTGCCCTAAATGTAAAATAATAAATTTTCTTAATGAAGAACAATATTTTGTATCTGATGGTATCTACTTTAAACGATACAGGCTGAAAAATAATATTTTAGGAAATAGACTATTTTCGCCTATAATTCGTAAAACACCAAAACTGAAAGAATTTATTAGTCTGAACTTAAAGGAACAAGCTGCTTCTAAAATAGGTAAAGTATCTAAGAGCCTTGTCGCAAGAGCAGCCAGCTTTATGCTTCTTTCTGATAGTAAGGCTAGTTTTGAGATAGAAGGGGAAAGAGTTCCTGTAAGTAGACTTGAACGTTGGGGTAAAGCGATAGCACAAGCAGGAAAATTTCCTCTTACAATTAGTGAGATTATTAGATTACAGAATATTCTTATAAAAGATATTCGCTTTATTCATATTGGACTCAGGAATGAAGGTGTTTTTCTTGGAGAAAGAGATAAAGATGGAAATCCCTTGCCCGAATTTATAGGCGCCAGACCTTATGATTTATTAATGCTGATAGAAGGAATGATAGAAGCTAGTAAAAGTATCAGCAGCATAAATCTTGATCCGGTTCTTCATGCTGCGGCAATAGCTTTTGGATTTGTCTACATTCATCCTCTTGAAGATGGAAATGGGCGCATTCATCGCTATTTAATTCACCATATATTGTCTGAAAGTGGATTTTCTCCGGCAGGATTAATTTTTCCAGTTTCAAGCTCAATGCTGAAACATATAGAGAAATACAGGAATGTTCTTCGGAATCATAGTTTGCCTTTATTAGATTTTATCGAATGGCGTAATACAGAAAAAATGAATGTTGAAGTTACAAATGATACTTCTGACCTATATAGTTATTTTGACTGTACTGAAGCTTGTGAATTTATATATTCTTGCGTTAAAGAAACGATCGATGTCGACTTTCCTGAAGAGCTGAAATTCCTAATGGGGCATGATAAAGCTATGAAAAGGATAGGAAATATGTTTGATATGCCAGATAATACGATCAAGAAACTTATTGTATTTATACTTCAGAATAAAGGGACATTGAGCAAAAAAAGAAGAGAAAAAGAATTTAATGAATTGAGTAATAAAGAGGTATCTGAAATTGAGGATATAATCAAAGAAGAGTTTGCTTAATTATTAGTTCTATTAAGCTCGTTCACTCGCCTATAAAACATCCTTTAGGAAATTCATTTTAATTTTTCCCGAAAATGGAAATAATAAACCATGTAGTATTGTTGTTTTACTAAAAATGGATAGTATTACCTATAGATATAAACAAGTATAGGTATATTTAACCATGTACAACAAAGAAGAAACAGCTCTGACTAAAGCCATAGGAATTATCAATCAACATAATGGCATTATTAGGACTAAAGAAGCCATTAATGCAGGGATACATTCAAGAACCATATATAAGCTCCGTGATGAATGTGTGATAGAAGAAATATCCAGAGGGATATTTAGACTAGCTAATACCAAGCCGATCTCTAACCCTGATATTGTAACTGTTGCACTAAGAATCCCAAACGCTGTTATTTGTCTTATATCAGCACTGTCATACTATAACATTACCACTCAGATACCGCATATGATATTTATCGCACTTTCAAAAGGTTCCGAAACACCACGGATTAACTACCCGCCTGTATCTATACATAGATTTTCGGAAGATAGTTTTAGTAAAGGTATTCAGGAGCATGATATAGATGGAATAAAAGTTAAATTTTACAGTCCTGAAAAGACGATTATAGACTGTTTCAAATTTCGCAATAAGATCGGAATGGATGTAGCAATAGAAGCGCTAAAACTCTATAAAACTAAATATAAATTCGATATTAATATACTACTGGAATATGCCAGGATCTGCCGTGTAGAAAATATTATAAGACCATATCTTGAGGCAACAATATGGAGCAAAGAAGATATTTGAATCTGATGGAATTAATTTTCATATAAGTAAGGAATAACTTGGATAAATGAATGATAAAAAACAGTTGCAATTCACAGATAAGCAAGGGCAATACCTTGCTTACATTCATAAATATTTAACAAATCACGGCAAGGCGCCTGCAGAGAAGGAGATGGAACGCTTCTTTGGAACAACACCGCCGACGATTCACCAGATGATTCTGACACTGGAAAACAAAGGTTTCATTACTCGCATTCCTAGACAACCACGCTCCATCCAATTGTTAGTCAGGTCTGAACTCTTGCCTATATTGAGAGCAGGCAAGATATAGAACATTAAGATGATAAACTTACTACTTATAAATGCTATATTTACCCAGTTCTCTCCATAGATTTATTCTTTGTCTATGTGCTATTTTCCAGTTGTTATAATATTGTTCATACGTTTTGCCGTTTAGTTCTCTTGCTATGGCAAGCCATTTGGCGTGTTCAAAATAGTCAGCTTTACAAACATTTTCAGGGTGTGGAATAAAGCAGTGTATGTTTTTCTTCCATGACTCAGTTATTGTATCTTTCAGTAAAGCGGCATTGGCCTGTTTGAGAGCTGAGAGTCTGTATTGTTTAAACATGTTTTCTTGCAATTCAAAAAATGATAGACTATCCATGGATGAAGAGATAATTAGCTTTGTAAATACCGGATAAGAAGCAAGTTCTGTTGTATCTATGAAGATGTCTCTTGTAAGCAATAACAGCAAAAAATAATTTTCGCTGTATTTTTCATTCTTCGTTTTTTTGGTGAAAGGGGTATTTAACCATTCTGTAGTCATTGAGATAAACTCATTGCTGTTTTCTGACAGAATAAAATCTATTAGCCAGCCAAGCCAGTTTTCTGTTATTAATGAGGAGGTATAAATTTGGAGTAAATTTTTAACAACATGATTTTTCCATTCATTTACATAGGCTTCGAAATAGGGGGTTTCTTTATTTTCTAAAAAAACATTTTTGAGCTTGGGCCAATTAGCAGGAGTTAAATAAAATTGATGTTGAATCTTAATTGCTTTTAGTTTTAATGGCAAATTAAGCTTATTGCATAGTATTTCCCAGTCAGTAAATAATTTATTAATCCTCTCGTCCTTTTCCTTTATATGAGTAGCAAAAAGTGTTTTTTCTATTGTATAATTAGGTCTGTTATATGTTGTTCCTTGTCTAAAGAATTCGATTATTGTTTTCTCACAGTATTGTTCTGCTTCTTTGTATTGTTGAAGTTCAAGGTGATTCTCATAGACAGGGATTCCATATTCCCATTTTTGTGAGATCATATCGACCGAAGTCTTTAGAAAAGCCTCTTTATTTGCAGCCTTCTCAGTTGTGTGGAGTATATCGTGCCATATTGAATTGGCATCTTCAAATTTTTTTTGCCAGTCAGAAGAACTTTGCTTAAAGGTGCAGAGTTCAGCATATAATTTCTTCAAGTCCTCTTCAGATTCACCTGAAAGAAAAGATTGAGAAAAACGTAATGTGCAAAACTTGTTACTTAAGTCTTTTTGGGTGTCAGTGATAAAATCCTTAATGGAATTTTTCTTTAACCAGTTCCATTTTAAGATACATTCCAGGCCTTTTTTCTCTAATACAAACTCTGAATATTCAGCACCCATCCATTCAGGATATTCGTTTATTCCATCCTTAATTTCGTCCAGTAAATCTGTAAAATAGTTATTTTCTATGAGCTTAAGATCATAAACCTTATTCAGTAGTGGTAGCATTTTTGTAAACACTTTATCAATATCGTCTGCAAATTCGCTTGCGTAAAACTCTGGAGTTTCCCAATGGTGTTCTTGTAGAACATATTTTCCTTCTTCGTTGCCGAGTTCCATAATAGATGAGTTTAGTTCAGACTGTATATCCTCGAAATTTTCCTTAAATTTTTCATCAGTTGATGCAACCCCTATCACAGGAGGAGTGTTGTTTTTTTTGTCAGAAGCTATTTGGCGATAAAGAGCTTCAATATTTTTATCTATTTTATCGAAAATTGCTTTTCGCATTTTCTCATCAACTGTACTAAATACAGAATTAATAAATTCTGTCAGCTGTTCCGAAGTTATTCCGTCAATAAATTTTTGGGCGATGTCCATAGTTATACCGCTATGTCCTTATGTTATTTAGAATACCTCAAAATATATTCAATTCTACTGAATTATTTAACCTTCTGTGCCAGAGGCAGGAGGCATCGACTCGACATCGATAGTAGCCAATGTCAAAGTAATTTAGATAAATAAATTGACTTAACCAATTTTTCTGGAAAACCGCGTGTTACTATTTCTTTATTACCTTCCAGTAGCCTTTTTTGTCAGAACCTTCACGTTCAATATAACCTATAGTTTTGAGTGTATTTAGATGCCTGGTTATTGTTGCCCGGCTTTTGACTAATAATTTAGTAAGTTCATCTTTGGTTATATAAGGATTATTTGCTATTTGAGATAGTAAGTCTTGTAAAGTCTTATTAAGATTTACAGGCTCATTTACAGGCTCATTTACAGGCTCATTTACAGGCTCATTTACAGGCTCATTTACAGGCTCATTTACAGGGAATTCAATCTTATAGTATGAAAAATCACCAGAGATTTCCGGTGTAATATTATAATATGATTTCCATCCTGAGAACATTTTATCAAAACCTGATCCTGCATTTTCTGCAAGTTTAATAGCCCTGAAGATTCTGGCAATTATAGGATTTCTAGGTTTTGAAAAATCCTCTCTCATAATTGCAGTTATATCCCTTGGTAAGCCTCCGGGATTCATAAATTCAATTCTGTTGCTGAATACTCTAATTCGAGGTTTCATGGGGCTGAAATAATCTGAATGCATAAGAAGGTTAACCAATGCTTCTCGTATTGCAATGAACTGAGGCTGATTATCTGTCGCAAAGCCATCCGACTGTATTTTAAAAGGCAAGTCAATTTTTTTAGTTAAGCGTTCTATTATTGCAAAATAAAACATAAATAGATTTTCTTCTTCACTTAATCTGTAACTATAACGTACTGGAGATTCAGAATAAGAAGTTCCGGGGATTTCAAAATAATCAATCCTGAAGTCTGTTAATAGTTTAGTGATATCATCCTGTTTCCCAAAGAAAAGCAATCCTCCTACAGTAACTTTATTCTCTTTGATAGCTTGAAGTTTTTCCAGTAACTCTTTATCCGAAAGTTTATTATATCTATGCTCGGGATTATATGATTTTAAATAATCTCTGTATACTCGAATTGTGTTTTGGTCAAGATTTTCAAACTCATACTCAGTTAACTCCTTATCTTTGGCCCCAAATGCCGAATTTCTGTACATTGCATCAATTTCATAATCGGTAGCTCGCTGGTCGCCGCTCCCTGATCTTATAAAAGTGTTTTGCCTTGAATTAAAATACAAAGGTTTATGTTCTACCTCTGGGATAAAAAAGGAAATAACTTTCTTACCATCAATATGATATTTATAAGGTTTTGCTATTATTTTCTGATTAAATTTTTCTCCCCTAAGAACAGTTAAAAAATCGTTCTCAAGCTTCTCGGGATTATCTACTCCAATTATTTCAAACATCTTGTTATCTTGCCTAATGCCAAGAACAAGCCATCCACCATTTGTATTAGCGAAAGCTGAAACCGTTTCCCAACAGTTTTTAGGCAACTCAGATTTCGCCGCTTTTACTTCAAAATCTTGCCATTCAATATCAGTTAATTTTTCCAGTAATTCGTTTTTGTTCATTTAATTACATTCTTTTTGAGATTAAGCTTTTCTGCTATCTTGCTAAATAGTATCAACTTCTTATTAAATTACATGTCCATTTTTTCATAAACAAATGCTTTATTAGTTTAAAAAGTAGGAAGTTTATCTGCTTCTTTTCTAATAACATCATCCTTTAAATGTATATAATACTTCTGGAGAGTTTTTATTGAATCCCCGGTTATTGTTGATAAACGAACGATATCCATGTTATTTTTAACGCATTCTGTTATAAATGTGTGTCTGAAGCAATGGAATCCGGTAATTTCGTCTTCCTGGTCTGTATATTTCAAATGTTTGTTTTGTCGTCCTTCAAGATCAGGCTTTATTCCTGCTTTGATAAATACTTTCTTTATATCGTTTTTAATACCATCCTGGTTTCTGGAATATCTCTCCTGTATTTGGGGCAATAGGTAAGGGCTGTCATCCTTTTTCTCTATCCCACTGATCTTAGATTCGAGTTGAGAAGAAATTGGGATAGTAACAGTCTTTTTAAATCCTTTTGTTTTAAAGGGAATCGTTTTTATGACACTGTTAATATTTTCAAATTTCAAATGTACGCAGTCAATTAGCCTAAGGCCTGTATATATCCCAAGATTAATTAGAATCTCCATTTCATTCTTATGAAGCAGATAAAACTCTTCATTAGCGAAAACCTGCTGAATACTCCGTATCTCTTCTTTTGATAGAAGTTTGTGTTTTTTCTTGTTTTCATCTTTTCTTTCAATAGACTTCCAAACATTCTTGTTTTCAGAAAGGATATCAAATATTGTTTGCAGCGCCCCGATATGATAATTATAGGTATTCTCTGACATTTGCTGTCCTTTATATGTCCGATAGGAACCCCATAAATACTGGGCGTATTCATGAGCTATTTCTTTATTGATTATTTCAACTTTAGTAATATTCGGATAGTTAGGCCTTAGCCATGATATAAACAGATTATAAATCCTTTCATAATTCTTAAGAGTACCATCCGCAGTATTTTGTTTTCTGGCAGGGCTTTCATAGAAAAAGCTATATCCGTCATCGACTAGAATGCCTTTACTTGCATTTACTTCGGTTCTGGCTTTTTGTATTTGTACGGCGAGTTCTTCCTTAGTTTGAGCATTTATGATATTTTGATTTTCTCTTCGGAAGTCTGCGGCATTTTTAAGTGCCTGTTTCTCTTTTTTAGTATATGAGATGTAAGTATATAACATAATGTTAGATATAAATATATGATTAGTTTGCAAGATCAAAAAGCTCTACATAAATGGGCCTATTTTCAGAAATCTTGATCCGATGGAAATAAGGATGGCACCTCTTTTATGAAGAGCCGATTCTCGTATAGCATAAGAGCATACTGGTTCCTGGGAATT
>MHBE01000037.1 GCA_001803205.1 Lentisphaerae bacterium GWF2_38_69
CGCTTTTCATTCTTTCTTTGCAAAATTTATACTATCACTCTATTTGCTATATACTTCTGTTGACAAATCTAGTTTTACCGGGTAAGGAGTTCTGAAAATACTTTAGTACAATTTTAAGCATTTCAGAAGGTTACTTAGTCTTTTGAATTTAGAGGGCTTTATTCTTTGTAAGTGCTTGATTATGAAAGGTGGTGGTGGGAGATGGATTTGAACCATCGAACTCGTAGAGGGCAGATTTACAGTCTGCTGCGTTTGGCCGCTCCGCAATCCCACCTAAGTGATTTAAATTGGAGCGGGTGAAGGGAATCGAACCCTCGTGACCAGCTTGGAAGGCTGGAGCATTACCATTATGCTACACCCGCAATTCAATCAACAAGATTCAAAAAATAACTTTCAGAGAGTATTTGTCAAGAAGAAAAATAAAAGATTCCTAATTATTGGCTAACTCTTTCACGGAAGCTTTATATTCGTTAAGGAAATCTAAGTAATCAATAAAGATATTGATACTCTCTCCAAGATAAATATCCTTCCCTTTTGATTTATCAGTATCAGCACTCATTCCTTCAGGAATAAGGGATTCAGCAAAATCTTTTTGCTCATCAAGAATTCTCTTTTCATCCTGATACATCTGCCAGCGCTTTTCCTCATTCAAAGGAACAGTTTTTCTTTCTGATACTTTAGCATAGAGATCTATAGCTTTGTCTAATTTGTTGAAATCTGCACTTTGTTTCTGTCTTTCTTCTGTCCTTTTCTGCAAATAAGGCAGAGAGTCTTTTATTTTATCGTTGAATACTTCATGCTCTACTGGATTAACTGAATCCCAGGGAAGGGCTTTGTCCAGATTGTTTTCTCCCAGTTCCATATAGTCTAAAAACGATTCAAATTCTATATCTGGAGTAACTCCTTTATTTTGAGTCGAACTGCCGCTTACTCTGTAGAATTTTGCATTTGTAAGCTTAATGGCACCTGCATTTAAATCCATATTGAATCTTGACAGCAAATTTGATAAATCAAGAACCGTCTGGACAGTTCCTTTGCCATGAGTGCTTTTATCTCCAATCACGAGGCCTCTTCCGTAATCCTGGATAGCTCCTGCAAATATTTCGGATGCCGACGCGCTTAAACGGTTAGTCAAAACCATTAACGGTCCTTCATATATCATTGGCTCGTCTTCATCTTCCTCTATTCTGATATTACTTCTTGAGTCTTTTGTTTGTACGATTGGTTTTTTGCCGATAAATAATCCGGTCAGATCTATAGCCTCTTTTAGGCTGCCGCCTCCATTAGATCTTATATCTACGATAATGCCGTCAACTTTGTCTTTTTTAAAGGTCTCTAAAATCTTTTTGACATCCCTGGTTGAACTCTTGTAGTCTTTTTCTCCATTGTAAGCCCCCTGAAAGTCAAGATAGAAAGAAGGCAATGTTATTATCCCTATGCGCTTCATTTTCCCTGAAGGACTTTTAATTTCCTTTATTTCTGATGAAGCTTCAGAGTCTTTGAGCTCAACAGTATCTCTCATTATCGAAATTACCTTTGGAACAGCCATTGCTCCTTCTACTCCAGGCAAAATAGTCAAATATACTTTTGTTCCTCTTGCTCCTCTGATCTTGTCAACTACTTTATTAATGGGCATATCAACTACATCTACAGGAACTGTTCCTTCTTCTCCAACAGCTATTATTTTATCTGTTGCTTTTAAATTACCGCTTTTCTCAGCAGGGCCGCCAGGAATTATTTTTTCCACTTTTACATAACCGTCTTCGTTAGAAAGAAAAGCTCCTATGCCTACGAATGACAATTGCATCTGGACATTAAAATCATCTTCTGTTTTAGGAGACATATAGGATGAATGAGGATCATATAATCTTGAAAGAGAAGACAGATAGATTTCAAGAACTTCGATAGGTTCATTTTCATCAAGATACATGCGATATGTCCTGAGCCTCTTGAGTGTTCTTTCTTCAGGTGTAAGCTTTGAAGACGTTTTAGCGATATCTTGTATTTTTGAAGTATCTGAAGATTTAGAGGTATCTGCCAGGAGTATTCTGTCCATCATTCTGAAAGTCAGGATGTCATTTTTCAACTTTTTATCCCAAACTGCATCCAAATCAGATTCTGATTTAGCCCATTGAATATCTGTTCTATCAAACAGGAATTCTTCATTATCTGCAAAATCAAATCCTTTAGCAATCCTGTTTTTTGCAAACTCATCCCTTGCATGATTTTTTTCCAGGAGTTTGTTATAAACGATGAACGCAAATGTCACATCTCCCCTAGTAAGATTTGTATATAAATCCCCTGATATTCCTTTTTTGAATTCATCAATATCTATTTGGGTAAAATACAGTTTATTAGGATCCAGCGTCTTCATATATTCATCAAAAAGTTCTGAAGACAGCTTTACTGCATCGGGTTGTCTGTTAAAATGCTCACTTGCAAGAACAGCGCATACTATTCTGGAAATAATTCCAAATCTGTATTCAGGTTCAAACGCAGCATTTAAATTAAGAGTAACACAAAAAAGAAATACAATTGAGAGTAAAAATGATCGAGATAGATATTTTTTCATTAGTCTATTATAGAATATCTGGATATTGGTACATATTTATTTGTTTTGATTATAAACTAAAGTCCAGTCTCTTACAAACCCTACATTTCAAAAATTTAAAATAAGAAAATTTATCGATATGAAAGAACAAAATAAAAGAATATTGCCGAAACGCCCAAGACTTCCTGACTGGATAAGAATAAAACCATTGATAGGAACAGGCAGAAATCATGTATCTTCCGTAATAAATAACAATAGTTTAAATACTGTCTGCCAAAGCGCTAAATGCCCGAATCTCAATGAATGCTGGCACAAACATACCGCTACCTTCATGATTCTCGGAAAAATCTGCACGAGAAAATGCCGTTTCTGTTCAGTCTGCCATGGCATCCCTGACAAACCTGACTATTTGGAACCTATGCATGTGGCTCAAGCTGTTAAGGAAATAAATTTAAAATATGTAGTTATCACAAGCGTGACAAGAGATGATCTTTCCGATGGCGGGGCGCAAATTTTCGCTGACACCATAAAACAAATACGAGAATTAAATGGTTCAAATATAAAAATAGAAGTTTTAACTCCTGACTTCAACTGTAATTTGAATGCGTTACAAACAGTTTTGTCAGCAAAACCTACTGTCTTTAACCATAATATTGAAACGGTAAGAAGGTTAACTTCGGATATTCGTTTCAGAGCGACTTATGACAATTCCCTCTATATCTTAAAAAAAGCCTTTGAACTTTCTTCTGGCAAAATCCCAATTAAATCAGGGCTCATGGTAGGGCTTGGAGAAACCAATTCTGAAGTAGAACAGTGTATCAGAGACATACGGGATACCGGAGCGACAATTCTTACCATAGGGCAATATCTTCCTCCATCAAATAATAACTGGCCTCTTGCAAGGTATGTGCATCCTGAACTTTTTGATGAATGGAAAAAGATTGCATATAGCCTTGGATTCACAACTGTCGCAAGTGCGCCTCTTGTAAGGAGTTCCTATTGCGCCGAAGAATTATTGAAAAAATAAACTTTTTTTTGTTTCAACCGTTGAGTAAAAGTTTTTTAAATCGCACTTGTAACATGTTTCCTAAATTATATAATAGTGGGGGAATAAGTACATTTTAAATCTCATTGAGGCTTATTGAAACTGAACTTAAAATCAAACCAGAAATTAGGATTTTTATTTTATGCTCACCACAGTACTTGAATTTGAAAAACCCATAAGCGAACTTGAAATCAAGATAAAAGAGCTGGAAAGTCTCAGCGAATCAAATCATATCGATGTAAGCGAAGAAATAACTGTCCTTTCCAAAAAACTTGAAGAAACAAAAAAGAAAGTTTATAGCGATCTGACCCCATGGCAAAGAGTTCAGCTGGCCAGACATCCCAACCGTCCATATACTCTTGATTACATAGAAAGAATTTTTACTGATTTCATTGAGCTGCATGGAGACAGAAGATTTGCCGAAGATCCTGCAATAGTAGGAGGCTTTGCCAAATTAGACGGTATGCCTGTAATGCTTATTGGAACTCAAAAAGGTCGGAATATAAAAGAAAATGTTTACAGAAATTTCGGTTGTCCGCATCCTGAAGGCTATAGAAAAGCTATCAGGTTAATGGCACTGGCAGATCTGGCTCATATTCCTATTATAACTTTCATTGATACTCCCGGAGCATTTCCAGGTGTCGCATCTGAAGAAAGACATGTAGGCGAAGCCATAGCTGTTAATCTCAGGGATATGTTCAGTTTAAATGTGCCTGTTCTGGCAATAGTCATTGGAGAAGGCGGAAGCGGCGGTGCTTTGGGAATTGGCGTTGGAAACAAAGTTCTCATTATGGAACATGCGTACTATTCGGTAATTACACCTGAAGGATGTGCAGCTATTCTCTGGAAAGACAGAACTTTTTCTCCAAAAGCTGCAGAAGCTTTAAAACTAATCAGTTCAGAGCTTTTCAAAATGGGACTTGTTGACGATATAATTCCTGAACCAATTGGCGGAGCCCATTACAATTATGACAAAGCTGCCGAACTTGTTAAAAAAGCTATAATAAAAAACTTAAAAGATTTGTCATCTAAAACGCAGGAAACTCTCAAAGAAGAAAGATATCAAAGATTTCGCCATATAGGCAAATTTACTGAAGAAAAGATAATAAAAGAAGAGATTCCTTCAATTCCTGTTCAATGAAGTTAAGACCCGCATCAGTAATACATGCTGACGATATATTAAGAATTCTTGATCCGTTTATTATATCAGGGGTGGTTTTACCCAGAAATAAGACTGAAATAATCAAGGGTATTAATAGTTTTTTTGTTGCTGAATTAAATAGCAAAATTATTGGCTGCGTTGCCATTAAAGACTACAGTGAAGGCCTTTTCGAAATCAGATCTCTGGCCGTTGAAAAAGAATTTAATAATCAGGGCATCGGCAAAAAACTAATATCCATGGCAGTTGAAAATATAATAGCTCGTAAAAGCCCGAAACAGATCTTCGCCCTGACTCTTCGCCCTGAAGTTTTCCTTAAAGCCGGATTTAAAATGGCTTCAAAAAAACAGTTCCCGAAGAAAATATGGGACGATTGTTCAAAGTGTTCTAAATTTGATACCTGCGATGAATTAGCATTGGCTATAGATATTTGCAGATAACTTTTTAATCAATACAAATTAAGCTGATATTTGGTTTATCTTCAACTTCTTTTAGTAATCCTTGAACCCAATCAGGGGCGGCTCCATGCTGTTCCATAGAATGGGAAATATTACATGGCCTATAGCCGTTAGCTAGTGCCTCCTTTGGTATTTTAAAGAACACAACATTATTTTCCTTGGGTTTCCTGGCAAGTGCAGCTTGGGCGGCAGAAAATGCCTGTTGTTTTAACAGCTGCAATGAATGATCCTTCATAAGAGTTGTCTTTGTTAACTAAAGCCTCGTACATCGCGGCCTGATTTAATGTCCTGCTTTTCATTATTCCTCTTTTTTAATTTGAATTACATTTGAGGCAATATAACTCTATGCTTTTCATGCGCCAACCGAAAAGTTAACATGGAATTTTCTGTAGGATCCAATTAAGAGATAATCTCTGAGGAAATAAAGAAAGAATCACGAAAACAACAATCTAAACGCCATTATCTACTCAAGATGTATCTATTTTGAGTATAAATAACTAACTTGGATATTCATTTCTTTTCCATATCATATAATCTCAATAGCCAAGTCATTCCAAAAGTTCAACCCCATTTCAGAACTTTTTACAGTCAGTCCTTCTTGCAAAGAACCTTCTAAAATAAGTAGTTTCTTATCTGATAAGCTATTAATTTTTTCTAAAAGCCTTCGCCAATAGAATTCATCAAGGCAAAAGACAATACCAAATCTTGATTCAATCTCGACTTTTCCGTCTGCTCTTATCTTAAAATGCCAGGCCTCAGCAGTTCTTAATCCCATAGCCATAATTTCGAAAACTCTCTGGGGATAAGATATATCATCTATAAGAGGCTGCCTTCTTATGAGCCATTCATTAAATTCAGGATTAGTCCATCTGATTTTTCCGTCAAAGGAGGAAGCTGAAGGACCAAAACCAATATATTTAGCTCCAAACCATATAGCATAATTATGCAGACACTCGAAAGATGTTTTGGAATAATTTGATATCTCATACCTGCTGAATCCTGCAGCTTTAGCTAATGCAGGAATAGTGTCCCATATTTCAGCAGATACCTCATCGGCTTCTTCAATTTCTCGATCTGAAAAAACACTGTTTAACCGGCTATTCTCTTCAATTATCATAGAATACGCGGAAAAATGTTTAATTGGCAAAGATATGAGTCTAGTCAAATCAGATTTAAAACTTTCCAGGCTCTGCGAAGGAATACCATAAATCAAATCGCATGATATATTTGAAATTCTATTCTCTACAAATAAAGCCAAAATTGTTTCTAGATTGTCTGCCTCCCCTCTCCTATCAATAGTTTTTCTATGAGCTTTATTAAAAGATTGAACGCCTATGGAAACTCTGTTGGCAAAAGATGATATCAGTTTAATTTTACTTTCTGTAAGAGATTCAGGATTACACTCAATGCTTATCTCAACATCCTTAGCAAACTTAAAATTTCCAAGAATATCAAAAAGTTTCTCCAGGTAGATTTCTTGAAGGAATGAAGGAGTGCCTCCACCAATATAGAGGCTTTTTAAAGGCATTAATTTATATGCACAGCAAGAAATCTCTTCTCTTAGCCTTTCCAGATATGACATT
This sequence comes from Lentisphaerae bacterium GWF2_38_69, assembly GCA_001803205.1. Classification (GTDB taxonomy): domain Bacteria; phylum Verrucomicrobiota; class Lentisphaeria; order Victivallales; family GWF2-38-69; genus GWF2-38-69. The sequence continues at coordinate 6,797 of MHBE01000037.1, forward strand.
ATTAATGATTCATTTGGCGATGCAAGGGAATGAAACGCGCAATATCCGCATTTTGTGCCACAAAATGGAATATGAACATAAACTCTATCTATATTCTCATCATCCATAGACAAAAAAAGCCGGATAATTCCGGCTTATAAAAATTCGCTTTATATTAAGCTTCGCCCACCTGCCAGCGAACAAATTTCTTTACGCTGATCTTTGGATTGGCCTGTTTTACAGTAAGCTTATCGTCTCTCATCCATGCCTGGTCATTCAGGCAGACTTCTTTATACCATTTGGCAAGTTTGCCTTTGAGAATTCCTTCTATCATCTGAGCTGGCTTTCCTGCAAGCTGAGCTGTATGGATTTCTTTTTCTCTGGCAATAACTTCAGATGGAATGTCTTCTGAAGAAACATAAGTAGGATTGAAAGCTGCTATATGCATGCATATATCATTTAGTTCTGTCTGAGGACCTTCTCCTTCAAATTGAATCATTACGCCGATTCTTCCGCCCATATGAAGATAAGAAGCACATTTGCCTCCCCAACGAACCGCTCTTCTTATTTGCAGGTTTTCACCTATCGTAGCAACCATTGAAACAAGGTTTTGCTTTTCGCTTTCATTGATAGCTTCGCTTACATCGTTAGTAGCTTTCAAAGCCAATACTTTCTCTGCCATTTCTGCAGCGTAAGCTTTGAATTTTTCATTCTTGGCGACAAAATCAGTTTCGCAAAGAACTTCTACAAGAACTCCGGCTTCTCCTGAAATCTTTGAGCTTATAAGACCTTCCTTAACTGTACGCCCGGATTTCTTTTCAGCCTTGGCGATTCCTGATTTTCTCAAAATGTCAACTGCTGCTTCCAGATCGCCTTTAGCTTCTGTCAAAGCTTTTTTGCAGTCCATCATTCCTGCGCCTGTTTTATCACGCAAATCCCTAACTAATTGAGGGCTAATTTCTGACATATTAAAATCTCCGAAAAATAGATATAATTAAAAAAGTTCCAGAAAGTTAAGCTTTAACTTCTTCTTTTGTTTCTTCCTTAGTGTCAGCCGGTGCCTTTAGAGGTGCTTTTCTTACAGCTGGGAGCCTTCTAATCGCAGGTTTCCTCTTGGAAGGATCAAAATCTCTGGAAGATTTTTTCTCTTCTTTTAACTTTTCTTTTTGCACATCTTCTTCAGCTTTTTTCTTTGCTTTTTCTGCTCTCTCTTCAGCCGATTTCTTGCGATAGACTTCGGCCGCTGCAGCAACTGCGTCACTTAAAACGCTTACAAGTATTCTAATTGATCTAATGGCATCATCATTTCCAGGAATCGGATATTCTACTCTTCCGGGATTACCGTTTGTATCTACAATTCCAACTATCGGAATTTTCAGTTTTTTCGCTTCTTTAACAGCGATATCTTCATTACAAATATCTACAACTACGACAGCAGCAGGAAGTTTTTTCATTTCGCTGATACCATCTAGATTCTTATGAAGTTTTTCAAGTTTTTTTGATAATGAAGAAAGTTCTTTTTTGCTCAGGCTCGCATCTTCATTTTCCAGTTCTTTCTGCATAGTCAGCATTCTGTTTATGCTTTTGCGGATAGTCGCATTATTTGTAAGAGTCCCGCCTAGCCAACGCTCAGAAATGTGAAACATCCCTGCATTCTGTGCTGCTTGTTTAATAATTTCCTGAGCTTGTCTCTTTGTACCAACAAATAGAATGTCCCCTCCATCCATAGCAACCGATTGAAGAAACCTTGCTGCATCAGCAAGCTGATACATGGTTTTGGTCAAATCTATTATATGGATTCCGTTGCGGACGCCATACACGAATTCTTTCATTTTTGGATTCCATCTTTTGAGCTGATGACCAAAATGAACTCCAGCTTCCAAAAGATCCTGCACTGAGATTTTTTGTGACATTCTCTTCCTTTTTTTGTTGGTAATGCCTTTTCCGCTGTTATTATTTTTTGGTTTTATTTTTTAGATTTATAACAGGGAAGACATCATAGTTAAATGTTTTGCTCTTAGGATTTTTCCTAACCTTTGTTTTATAATGAACACCTTTGTTATTCAAAATAGAAATACAAAGAGCTTTAAACTAAAACTACTCCCTTACTTTTCAAATAAGGCAAATCAATAAGTTCCAATAAATTTTTCTGAATTCTGAAAATTTGAAGTTAAAAAAATCTCTTCAATCTTGACGGAATCAAAATCCAATGTAGCTTAAGTGCTCGGTTCAATATTTTTTGCACCCATAGCTCAATTGGATAGAGCATCTGACTACGGATCAGAAGGTTTGGGGTTCGAATCCCTATGGGTGCGCCATTTATCATCAAATACTTACAAAGAATTTTTAAACTCCATTACTTAGCTCTGTACAATAATTGTACAATAATGCGGAAGAATCTCTTTCCACCGACCATCGGCTTAAAACTGAGCTGACATACCATTTCGCTATTTTTGCCGGAAAAGTATCAACACGCCAAAAGTGGCGACTTGTTCACAAAGGTCATGCCGTACTTGGGGAAAGGACAGTAGAACAAGCTAGCACAGTCCTCGTGAAAAGTGTGTATTGGTTGATTGCTAAATACTTGCAACGGTTATGCCGTACCTGGCGAAGAATGGGAGCAATCAGCACAAAAAAGAGGGTGTTGAAATTCCACACCCTAACAAAGTTCTTACTCTTCAAGATGTCGCTGATGCCTCACAAGGGAAGACTGTTGACCAAGTTAGGTATGCCATTAAACAAGTCCAAGAAGGGCAGAATCCGGAGCCGGATATTCCGGTAGTGGAGCAATCTAAAGCTGAGAAGAGTTCAAGGACTTAATTGCAGAGGTCATGCCGTACCTGGCAAAGAATGGACAGATAGGGAAGAACCATACTAAAGAACAAGTTTCAGCTTTGCCAAATGGCGAACCTGAGAAAGTCCTGACTCGACAAGATATTTCAAATGCTACAGGAAAACCTTTAAGGACTATCGACCGAGAAATCGCCAGGCAGAGGAACCCAGAGCCGGATATTCCGGTAGTGGAGCAATCTAACCAAAGAAGAGTTCAAGGACTTTATTGCAAAGGTTCTGCCGTACCTGGCGAAGAATGGGAGCAATCAGCACAAAAAAGAGGGTAGGGAAATTCCCAACCCTGAAAGCACTCTCACACTTTCCGACATAGCAGAATCTCAAGGTAAGACTGTTGACCAAGTTAAGTATGCCATTAAGCAAGTCAAAGAAGAGCAGAATCCAGAGCCGGAAGTAGAAGAAGAGGATATTCCGGTAGTGGAGCAATCTAAAGCTGAGAAGAGTTCAAGGAATTTATTGCAAAGGTTCTGCCGTACCTGGCTAAGAATGGGCAGATAGGGAAGAACCATACTAAGGAAAATGTCAGGTTGGGAAATTCCCAAGCTGAAGTTCTTACTCTTCAAGATGTCTCATAAAGTATAAAAATGTTGACTATTTTTTTAAAAAACTCTTTGAATGTGTCAAATAGTGTACTATTATTATATTGTCAATATCTCTAAGAGTATTCAAGACTATTAATAAAAAAGCAAAGAGGGACAAATGAGAATCGGATATGGAAGAGTTAGCAGCTATGGGCAAAGTTTAGAAATTCAAATGGAGCAATTAACCAAGGCAGGATGTGAAAGAATCTTTTCAGAAAAACTTTCCGGGACAAGCACGGCCAAACGGTTGCAATTGAAAGAATGTATTTCTTTTTGTAGGGAAGGCGATACACTCGTAATTACTAGACTAGATAGACTAGCAAGGTCTATAGGCGATCTCAGAGTAATTCTAAAAGAGCTTGAAAGTAAAAATGTGAAGTTTATAGCTCTGGAGCAAAATGTTGATACAACTACCTCATCGGGCAGATTGCTCCTCAATATGCTTGGATGTATTGCTGAATTTGAAACCGATCTAAGAAGAGAAAGGCAAACTGAAGGCATTGCTAAAGCCCTTGATAAAGGCGTTCACTTCGGCAAAAAAAAGCTACTATCCTCAGAACAAATCAAAGGTTTGAAATCTGAAAGGAAAGCCGGAATAAAAATCAGAGAACTAATGGAGAAATATAATCTTTCCAAAGAATCAATATACCGATATTTGAGAGCTGAAGAAAAATAACCCACGAGCCTGGCATTAATCGGTGTCGGGCTTTTTTTGTGTAGAAAGAAAAAAGCAGCTTAATAATTGAAAAATAATATGTAGTCAAGTGAAGATTTTATTCAAATGACTACATTCTAATAATCTTTCTTTATTATAAATTCCAGTTTGCTATCACCTTTTGCCTCGTTCCAGTTCAGTTTTTAAATTGCGCCCGCTTTTTTACGATTTGCTTCAATCTGTTCAAACAATGTAACTACGCTCAACTGCCCTGAATGTTCAACCTTATCAGGAGTATTCCATCCGCAAATTTTAGCCATGAATCCTCCAAGATCAGAAAGCACTTTGGGACTGTCTGTGTGCCGAGCCATGTGACTAGCCTTAGATAAAAATTCATCTTTACTCATAACCCCCATTTTTGCATCAATAGCAGCTTTTACTAACGAATCTTTGTAATAACGATACCCAGTTTTTACGCTAATAAATATTTTGTTGCGATTCATCTCATATATGGTTCCGGCCACATTTCCTTTCCAGTATTTTATAAAAAGTTTTTTCCGCTTATCAAGCATTTCATTCTGTTTATCCATTTTTCACCTCATTTTTTTTTGAGAAATGTTTCCATTAAAATGCTTTTTAAACATATTTTTTCGTGCATGTACAAACATATATTTGCCTCCTGTTTTTTTAATTTTTTTAATTTAGATTTATACCGCTTAGATGGCGGCCTTTTTCTTGATAGATTTTTCCTATTTTTTTGGTACACCAATTTTGACCAAGTGTCCAGTTTTGACAATTTCCGCAAAACTGTCTCAACTTCGCCCCGTATTTTCCGCAATTTTGTCTCACACCCCCTTTTTTTTAGCCTCAACGCTTTGCGAAAACCATTTTTTGCCGTCTTTTGAACTCATTTGCAAACTTGTCACAATACTGTTAAATAATTTCATTAAGTTTTTTAGAAAATTCACCGAAGATTTTAGGCATGTCTTTTGCCACATCAAACTTCATAAATTTTAAGTAACACATCGTAGCTTTTATATCGCTATGACCTAAAGCTTCTCGTGTATATTCCCATTCATTTATCTCTCGGCCTTTTAGCCTCTCTGAGATAGCATATTTAAAACACATTTGTCCAAAACATTTTCTAAATGAATGAGGAGATACCGCCCCAGTTATATTATTTAATTTTGAGAGACGCCTTATTATGAACCAAACTGAAATGCGACTAATATGTTTTCTTTCCTTTCCTGCTATCTTTCTCCCTGGAAAAATAAAAGCATCAGGAGACTTAAAAGCTCTTAAAACTCTACTGTGAAGATACTTCTCTAACAGTTTTACTACTTTGGGTTCAGGAATTATAACAGCTCGTGTCTTGTTTCCTTTTTTCTTGTTGATCATTTTTCCTTTCTTTTTACGCTTGAAAGACTTAAGCTTTATGAAGTTTAATATCCCTTTTAACTTTCCATCTGCATCAAGTAAATCTTTTCTTCGCAAGGTAACCACTTCAGAAATTCTGCCGCCGGAATATATCAGGAGGAGAAGAAGCGCTTGATTTCTAATTCGCCATTTACCCTTGCATGAAGCGATTAACTGTAATACCTCAGAATCTTCTAGCTGCCTAGTTTCATTCATAAACAACCCCTGATTCTTTTAATAAATTCTATGCTCGCAAAAGCCCTTTTTTGTATTTCGCTGATTTGCTTACGCCCCGCTTCAGTTTGCAAAAATTCATATGCTTTTTTACGCTCCAATGATAAGGCTCTTCTTTCTGCTTTAGTTTTTAAAACTGCCTTATCGAAATGCCCAATAAATTGACTTAGTTTCATATTGTTTTCACCTCACTTTTTTAATATTTATCAATGTCCCGAAATTAGTAAATTTATCATCTGGAAGCTTGTTGCGGATTTTGCCTGTCATTGGATCTCTTTCGACATCAAGTTTGCCGTGAAATTCCTTTGTTTGCCTGAATACCTCATGCGCCGCTTCCCAGGCAGATTTGAGTAAAATCTCTATCAGACTTTTTACCGATGCAGGAGTCATTGCCATTTTATGAAATTTCATTAAGTGATAACCTAAATATCCGTATTTTTCGTTTAGACACCTAGCTTCATGCGAAAGCGCAAATGGTATTTGATATAACTCCAATTGATCAACAGTTAGTTCGTCTGCTTTGTTCCCTGCTCGAAAAGTTATTAGAGACATTTCACTTCTGTATCGCTTGATTATCTTCTCGACCATTTTCCGGAGCCTGTGTCCTTCCGGATATTCCGCCCCGATCTGCTCAATAACAGCCCGAAGCTCTTCTTTGTTATCAATGTATAAATCAATATCATTCATATATTTGCTCCTTATTTGATTTTTTTATATTCCGGCCATAGTCCAGAGCGTTGACGACAGGAACATCCTCAAGGCGTTGAGTCTTATAATTGAAAAATAAACTTGCCTTAGATTTAGTAACGCCATATTTTCTCCGGCGAATTTTATCGATATGTATTTGAGTCTCATTGGAGCTAACATCCATTTTGCTTCGATGCACACATAGAATATTGTCCGCCTTTGAATACCAGCTTGCACTCCCTGAAATGCTATAAGGTGTTGGCCTGGACTCTTCAGCATCTGCATCTTTTGGCGGCTTAGTTGGATGTGCTACAATAAAACCATGCAAGTTTTCATCTCTGCAGAACTTCTTAACCTGGCTCATAAACAAGGAAATGTATTCAGTCTCGCTCAATTCTTTTGGTCTGGTGTAACTGAATTCGTTGTACGGATCTAGGACAAAAGCGTTTATTTTAACGGTGCGATGAATTGTTTTTATCAAGCTAAGAATATTTCCGATAGAAACTTCATTAGTGTCAATAAGATAACAATGTTTATTAATTAGTGTCAGAGCCGTTTCAATCTCAGAATCTGCCATGCAATAAAAACTTTCTCTACCCATGAAAACAGCACATAATTCCTGAAGGTATTCTTCGGCCGGATAGCTCTCCGGACTGAATATAGCCCATTTCCAGTGATGCATAGATGCAGTCCGGAAAACGATATTATTCGTAAATGTTGTTTTGCCCCGGTTAGGAATTCCAGTAATCAGATCAACTTCATTTTCTGACAAAGTGTAAATTTCCCTGCCATTGATTTTAAAATTATTCCAGCCTAAAGAGAGACCTGTACTGAAGCCCTGCGCCCGACTTTGTTTAAGCTGTGAAGTAAATGCCTGAGCCTGAATTATATCCTTTGTTTGAAACTCAATTTTTCCATCTGATAACATTGAAGTTTTAGCCTCATTAATCTTGTCTAGAATATTCATATCATGCCTCCGGATTCAAATAGATTAATCGCTGAAGCCCTTTGTCCCGAAGATGACCTGGCAGCCTTGATAGTCTGCTGATGTTACTGCAAGCCCGATCTACTCCGAAAGGAACGAGGAAATTTTCAAAGAGTTCTCTCTTTACGACTCGTTCCCATTCCGCTTTGTCTGCGCTCAAATTAACCTTGATTAGCGCATGTAAAGATTTTGAACCTGAATGGCTTATTGCTGTTATCGGAAGTTTAGTCCGGAGTTTTAACCAGAAGGCGGCTTGATTCTCAATTGGTAAGTTATCCATTTCACAGACTGCGAACCGTCCGGCTGCTATAGCGGCATCACACCTGAAAGACATCTTGCCTGTGCTGCTCTCATAAGCTTTGCCGTCAAAAGGATTTGGGATAAAAAAAGGATATTTGGTAATCTCTTCTTTGAGCCATTCACGAACTTGCTTCACCGTGGTGCCGTAGTTGTCGCCCAGGAATAAAAACTCTTCAGGAGAGTAGAGACTTTCGAGAAGTAACCGCCCATCATTTGCCGGATCATCTATAAGATTTATAGGCGACAGCTCCATTAAGTCTGTTAAATTTGCCGTTTCGTTTTCAACTGTGAATCTTTTTGACTTCTCCTTAATTTCCGGAAGGCTTCTATTTTGAATTGAAAAATTATACTCTCCAGAAGGCTTAAAACCGTTCTGTTTTGCCAGGAATATTAGAGTGCCAAGCCCTGCTTTAGTATTTTCCAGAGAGCGCCATTTCTTTTGAACCTCACCGTCTTTATATTTTGGTTGTGTCTGGCTCCATGAATCAGCCTCTTCACAGCTAAGTCCTGCGCTCCGCATTGCAGCTAATATCCGAAGCCATTCTTCATAACCATTGGCTTTCACATAAGGCAAACATTCTCTGGCAAGTTCTATATCAGTTTTCACGAGAACCCCCTTCTGGCGCACTAAAAACGCTTTTTGTTGATTGACTCACACCGGAACACGGAGCGATGCTACTTTTTTCAATCTTGCCTTTAAAAACACGCTTCAGCCTACCTATCTTGTTAAAAGCGCAATACGGCTCTGTGCAAAGTTTTTGCCCTTTTGCGGACTGTTGACTCCATTGGCAATATTCTTTTATAATTTTTGCAATAGACAATCTTCCACTTGGCATTTTGCATTCAGCCCTATACGGATAAAGCTTGCAATCAGGACACTTACAATTCCAAACATCTGCGATCTCTCCACCTGAACAATCTAAACATCTTGCTTTTATTGCTTTTCGCCTATTCATGATCCGCCTCTCTTTCCCAGTAGGGAATTAAGGGCTCTGATACAGTGCTTACCGGACAGACGGTATAATTATCATCATTGGATTTTTTCTTTGGCTTGCTGCGTTCCCAGGCGTTCTTCAAATTGAAATATTTACTGAGTCCGTTCTTTGATTTTTGTCTTAATCCTGCCAGACTAACAACATTACCCCCCCAGAAGCTATCACTGATACTCCATATCAAAATAGCTTCAATCATTTCTACTGGCTCGCCATCAAGAGTATTGAGTTTCAAAACTGCATAGTACCAAGTCTCAATTTTTATTTTCAGCAATTGATTTTTATACCTCGCATTGTCAATGCTGATTTTCTCTTGAAAGAACTTGTCACATACGCCCCGGACTTGTTCGGGGTATATATATTCTTTTCTTGTATTATTACCTTTGGCTTTTTCGCCAATAGGGGTATTGGTAATTTCGCCAATAGGGGTATTGATTTCAGCAATAGGTAGGGGGGTAGTTTTTTCATCAAAACAAATGGAACAAAATCTATTAATGATTTCCCGAGTACCTTCCCTGTAAATTATTTTAATTTTGATAAACTTTTTTTGTGCCAGTTTATTTATCCACTTTGATATCGTAGTTTTATCGACATCGTAAAGCTCTGCGAAATAGTTATTCGTAGCGTAGCATATTCCGTCTTTTTGAGCTAAAGAAGATATTTCGCCATACAGCAATTTTTCGTGAGCCTTTAAATCTTTGTCATATCTAACTTTTGCAGGAATTATTGAATAATAATTAGGGCTTATAGCTGTAGTCATATTAACCTCAGCGTATAGTTCAAAGAATCCTTAGTTTTTTCTATTTCTAAGTATCCTTTTTTCTGAATGCTTTTTATTATTTCATTAGCCTCAAGCACGCTAGATTGAAGAACTTTAGCAATATCGAGGGTATTAAATTCCCACCCTGATTTTTTTGAGGCAAGAAAAGCTATAATAACAATCTCTTTGGGATCACATTTACCAAAAATACTATTTGGAATAAGTGATAATTGACTTACATTTGGCTCGTTTTTTTCAATAAAATCCGGATGGAGTTTCCATTCTGCACAGTCCGCTGCCTTTTCAGGGCATATATCATTATTTGCACATGTCTGACAGGCTCGCCTTTCTGGATTATCAAAACACCGCTTTTCGTGACCTCTGATTGTGCTTTCGTGCATAGAAGTTTTATTACAAAACTCACATTGATATGCTTTTACTTTTTTCATAATGGCGCTTCCTCATGGTAATAAAGTTTTGGCTGTTCGTAGAAATGAGCTAACTGCTGATCCAATTCCGCCAGTCTGCCTTCCATATCCAAGCAAGTCTGGCACTTAGAATCTTTCTGGGTATCAAGTCTCTTGCGCAGGGATTTGACGAGGTTAATTGATTCGATAATCGTTGAAGCCGGTACAATGAAGTTATCAATACGCTTACCTTCTTGGACGATCCATTGAACCTGATCGAGGTAGGATTTACTTCTCATTCGTGCACCTCCTTCGTGGCAAGCCAAGCATCAAGATCAGACTTGCGATAGATAACCTTGGAGCCTAGTTTGAGATAAGGGATTTTGTACCGTCTCAGACAGCGCCAATTATGAAGCGTTCGTGGTTCGATGCCGAGATATTCGGCAGCCTGTGTGTTATTGAGTTTTTCCATTGCTTTGCCTCCTGTGGTTAGAGCTTTTGGTTAACCACAAAATAGCTTGGAGTAATGGATATGTAAATAGTGTAAGTTGTTGTAATGCATTGTCTTCAATGTAGTATGCTTAGAGCATTTTGCATTAAGAGAATGAGTGTAAAATAAAAAAGGCGAATATTATTCTCGCCTCAATGTCAATAACCTGATTGTATGGTAGGTTATTTGAAGGATTTCAAAGGATAAAGTTCTTGAACAGTTCTTCTGCTGATCCTAAATTTCTTCACCGATTGAGCTACAGCACTTTTTTCTAGCTTTTTATCGTCAGTTCTCGTATAAGGGCAGCCTTTGGCAATAAGGGATTTCATGAACTTAAAAAGTTCCTTTTTCTTTCGTTCGGATAGCTTGGTTTTCCCAATTCTAAGTTTGCCT
>MHBE01000038.1 GCA_001803205.1 Lentisphaerae bacterium GWF2_38_69
TATTGCTACAGGCGTTCGACTTGCATGCCTAATCCATGCCGCCAGCGTTCGTTCTGAGCCAGGATCAAACTCTCCATAAAAAATTTTAAACTCTTGTCAGACAAGTCTGACTAAAGCTGTTTTTTACGCGAGTTCTTTCATAGTACAAAGAACTACTACTCTATATGACTTATATAGAGTCTCAATAAATTTTTTGCGGGGGTTACCCGCATAATTCAATTCTCATTTTGTTCAATCAGCATATCCGGTTTTTTCCGGACAAGGCTTTTAAATTAAACCATTAAATTACTTTGTCAATCTCACTCCAATTTATTTTTTGAAGTTTTTTTGACCGCATCTCATCTTGTCTAATTAGCCTCTCCCGCATCCGGAGAACCCATTCGGGTGTCTCGTTGCAGAAGGCCATTAAACTATCCGTCCACATACAGAACGCAAATGCTTTTGTGAAGTTTTTTGCAAGATTTATAGAATCAGGTAATTTTACCTCACATGTTCTCCGCGTCGCGCACACTTTCAAATATGTTGATGTCCCAGCCTACCAGATCCCTTCTTACTGCATCAATTCGGGAATGCGGCAGCAATGATGCCAGCTCTTCGCCAGTTACAACTCCGGAAATGGAATCAGGATACTCCCATATGTGTCCAAGGGTATGCCAGACAAGAATGGCCGCGCCTACAGCCGTGGGATATGCAATATATGTAGCACCGGCATATGGAGTATTTAAAAGCCCCTGATATCGCAAGAAACTTAAGCCCACCGTCTGTATGCTGGTCTGGCGTTCATTACGCACAAACTCGCTGACTCTAATTTCAGCGGCGGCGCAAAAATGCGCGCGTCTTATTACTCCTGAACGCAAAAAGTCTTCAATCCTGCGCGGTTTCTTCATACCAGGCATAACCTCTCTGACCATGGCTTCAACGGTAAGTTTGGAATTATTTCCTACGCTGGCTTTTGACAGCAAATTCAGCTGGTAGAGTATCTTTACAAGTTCAACCTCATAACCTCCGGTAAAAACGCGTATTGTTTTTATGTCAGGATATGTTCTATGGAGCGAAAGCAGCTCTTCCTGATAGAGAGGATACTGCCTGCAAGAATGCTGTTCATGTGGAAAGGTGTAGTTGAGGGCGAAGGTAAACGGAGGGAATGTAACCATTTTTCCATCGCAAAGCTGTTTAGGATGCTGAGACAGCTCTTCAAGTGCTACGGCAGGAGACCAGGAAAACACCACAGTGTCGGCATCTATATCTTCAAGCAGGTAAAGGTCTATGGATTCAATTTCCAATTCCTTTCTATCTGAGCTTGTCAAATATCTGATATGTTCGCCGATAAGGAAATTTGTGATTCCTGGAGATATACCCATGTTTATCATTGAAGCAAGACCTTTCTTTTTCAGTGGATAATCATAAGCATACTGAGTAAAAACATTACTATGAGATGTTTCTTTGTTATACATGTCAGCAGCAAGGTCCGCCGTATGTGCGCCAATATGTAAACCAAGTTCAATAATAGGTTCGTTGAAATTAGGCAAGGCCGCATTTATCAGAAGAACAGAATCGGCGAGCATATCGGCGTAAGGCTCTTCATATGAAAAAATCGGATCAAAGCTTTTTACGCCTATCATCTCAACTCTATTCATAAAATTTTCTGCGTGATAAAGGGATTCCTGAGCTGCTATCGGATCAATGGTAAACACAAGGAATCGAATATTAACTCCGTCTCTTTCGGCTAGTTCACTCAGGCATATCAACATGCTTGATCCCACTGCCCCCAAACCGAAAAATACAACTTTCACGGTCGAAGGGACACCGGCTGTTTTAATCTGTTTTATAGTTTTTTTACGCATAAATAGTTCAAATCCTGGCTAGAATTATAACTTTAATCTTTTAAGAATCAAGAGGGGAAAGAAGCCGTATGGTATTTGAGAATTCAATCAATTGCAATAATGGCACCTGGAATAATGAGATTCATCCACAAAAAATTCATCAGGGACTGAAGAAAAACATTTCTGTGCTTTTTCTCCCAGTTGTTCCCTCAAATAACACCTGTGAGCAAAACGGCAGCCTTTATATTCTTTATCAAAAGAGTGTACGCTCCCTTTGATCGTCTGCAGTTTAGTCTTTCCTCTGCCCAGGACAGGCACTGAAGACAACAATGCTTTAGTGTAAGGATGCCGCGAGTTCTCAAATATCATAGAAGTCGGGGCAGATTCTACTATATGTCCTGCGTACATAACCATTACTTTATTAGCCAGTTGAGCAATTATCCCCAGATTATGAGTAACAAGCAAAATAGACATAGTTGTTTTCAAATTGAGTTCTTTCAGCAAATTCAGTATCTGAGACTGAACAGTTACATCAAGAGCCGTAGTAGGCTCATCGGCAACTAGTAATTCAGGATTCCCTGCAAGAGCCATAGCAATCATCACTCTTTGCTGCATGCCTCCGCTCAATTGACAGGGATATGAATTCAAGCGGTATCCAGGATCAGAAAGGCCTACCTGAGCAAGCAGCTCTTCAGCTTTTGCTTCAGGATCGTCAATATCAGGGTTATGCTCAAGTATTGCTTCGCAAATCTGATCTCTAATCTTAAAAACAGGGTTTAGAGAGCTCGACGGATCTTGAAAAACATAGGCTATTTTGCCGCCTCTGAGAAAGCGTAACTCTTTTTTGGAGGCTGAAAGAATGTTCCTTTTTATATTATTCTTTTCATCATAGAGATATATACCACCCTTAGTCTTTGAAACTGTATCATCAACAAGCGCCGCCAAAGACAAACAAGTGACACTTTTGCCGCAGCCGCTCTCTCCTACAATGGCGGCAATTTCCCCTCTGCCTATAGTGAAAGAAACATTGTCCACCGCTGAGATTGAGCCTTTTGAAGAGATAAAATCTACAGATAGATTTGAGACCTCTAATAATTTTGATTTAGGTTTATTATTCATATTTAATTAAAGCAGATACGGGAAATACACTGTTCGAAACTTTCCAAACCGCTAATAATATCAATTTCCACGCGGAGGAAATAAAATTCTATATCTCTTCTGGCAAAGAGAGGAATTCTAACAGCGTCTTTTTCTGTAGTTACAATCATATCGGCTTTATTTTTTTTCGCTCCTACGATAAAGTCAATTATCTCCTGCTGGGTATAATTATGATGATCGGCATAACTTCTCTTATAAACGATGTTAGCTCCAAAATCAGTCAGGAATTTTTCAAAACTTTCAGGCGCTGCTATGCCGCAAAGAGCCGCAATATTTCTCTTTCTAAGCTCATAAAGGTTCATTCTCTCTCCTCTTTCAAAAACTCTTTCCAGATAAAGAGGTTTGTGACAGCATTCTATTATTTCAGCTTTTCTATTATGGTGTACGACAAATTTCTTGAGATGCCTGATATGGTTTCCCCCGTTGGATTTGGTCAGGAATACATAATCGGCTCGACGAAGGTTTTTTATGGGTTCACGCAAAAGGCCTCTGGGAAGAACATGGTGATTATGGAAAGGAAAGGTTGAATCGACAAGAACGATGTTAACATGAGGTTTAAGGTTGAGGTATTGGAATCCATCGTCTAGGATCAGGACATCTGACTCAAATTCCCTTATCGCATAACGGCCAGACTTGACTCTGTCCTTATCGACCAGAACAACCACATTTTTAAGATTTGAAGCGAGCATATAGGGTTCATCTCCGGCAGCAGAGGGATTAAGCAGAAGATTTTCTCCATCCGAAACGATACGGGGAGGAATTTTATTTTCCTTGGAAGTAATAAGCGCTATAAACTTTTCATAAATGGTTCTATCCCTGCTCTTATATCCACGGCTAAGGATTGCAACTCTCCTACCCTTTTTTGAGAGAGTTTTTGCAAACACTTCAACAACCGGTGTTTTTCCAGTACCCCCGCAAGTCAAATTTCCGATGCTGACAACGAGGCACCCTAATGAAGATCTCTTTATTATTCCTTTTTCATATGCCCATAGCCTGAATTGAACAACATTCCTGTAAATTCTGGATATCCAGAAAAGAATACCTCTAATAAATATTCCGAGCGTAGAATAACTTTTCTCATTTATGACATCGATCATAAATCTTTCAATCTTCTCTATAATATTTCTGTAACTGCTCATTCTATAAGTTCAGATGACTAATTATTAGCAAGAATGCCTTTAGTATACTTCTTCAGTTCAGAGAGTTTCAAATCTCCTTCAGCACATTTAAGTTTGGGAATCTTGTTATTCGACAGAAACTGTCTTGAATTTGGTCCTTCAATATAGATATGACACTCTTTTACTGCCAGAGAATTGTATCCTGCCGTCCCCACCATTGCCCTAATCTGCATTATATCTAGAAATCTATCCGCCTCAATTGGCAGCTTACCGAACCTATCAACAAGTTCGAGTCTTAGTTCTTCCGCATCATCGACAGTAGACAGCTGGGAAGCCCTGATATAAAAATTAATCCTGAGCTCTTCTGAAGGAATATATTCCACAGGAAAACACGCATTAATCTTTCCTTTGGCAAATGTAAGGCTGAAATCTACGAAATCCAGGAAAATGTCTACATAAAAGACAGTCAGTTCCTTATTGTTTTTAAGCGCATTTACAGAAGATTTAAGTAGCTGACAATAGAGATTAAATCCAACAGCGTTAACATGGCCGCTCTGCTGAGCGCCAAGAATATTTCCGGTTCCCCTGATTTCCAAATCTTTCAGAGCCAATCTGAAACCTGCTCCAAGCTGAGTGTATTTCTTTATAGCAGAGAGCCTTTCTCTGGCAGTATTCGACATCAAAGCAGAATCAGGAATGGTCAAATATGCAAAAGCCTGCCTGGTCCAACGCCCTACCCTTCCCCGCAGCTGATACAGTTCCGCCAGACCAAACATATCTGCTCTCTCAATAATGATGGTATTGGCATTAGGTATATCTACTCCTGATTCAATAATCGTCGAACACAGTAAAACATCAAGTTTGCCATCTATGAAATCGGACATAACCTTCTCAAGAGATTCAGAATCCATCTGACCGTGTCCCACGGCTATTCTCACTCCTGGCAGAATATTTTTCAGCCAAACGGCTCTCTCTTCAATAGTTTTCACTCTGTTATGAAGGAAAAATACCTGGCCTCCCCTTTTAACTTCATTCATTACTGCATTGAATATTATACTCTTATCAAATTTGCACAGGACAGTTTGAATCGGCAGCCTGTTGACAGGAGCGCTTTCAATAGTACTGAGGTCTCTCAGCCCTGACAATGCAAGATGCAAAGTTCTCGGAATCGGAGTAGCCGTCATGGTAAGAATATCAATAGTAGCCCGAAGGTGTTTTAGTTTTTCCTTATGCTGAACCCCGAACTTCTGTTCCTCATCGATGATGAGCAGACCCAGTTCAGGGAAATTGACATCGCTTTGCAATAGCCTGTGAGTTCCTATAAGGATATCAATCTTTTTCTCTGTAAGGTCAGAGAGAATTTTCTTCTGTTCTGCCTGAGTTTTAAAACGGCTTATTACTTCTATGATGACAGGATGTTCAGAAAATCTGTCTGTAAAAGTATAATAGTGCTGTTGCGCAAGAATTGTAGTGGGGGTCAGGACTGCAACCTGTTTTCCATCCATTACGGCTCTGAACGCGGCACGCATGGCCACTTCAGTTTTTCCAAATCCTACATCCCCGCAAATTAAGCGATCCATAGGTTTTGGCGATATTAAATCCTTCTTAACATCGGCAATAGCTTTCAGCTGGTCAGGAGTTTCAGGGAAAGGGAATGTCCTTTCAAAGTTCTGCATCTCATCATTGTCATCGGGGAAACCATAACCCTGGCCGGAAAACCTCACAGCCTGGATTCTCAGGAGTTCGGCTGCAAGACTTTTGGCAGAAACCATCGCTGCTTCTTTGACTGTAGACCATCTTCCGGAACCTATTCTGCTAAGAGTCGGAAGTTCCTTTTTCGTGCCAACATATCTGGTAAGAAGGTAAGCCTGCCAAACCGGGACATAGAGCATTATTCCATCTTCATACTCTACTTCAAAAACTTCTTTTTGAACACCTGCAGATTCTACTTGAGTCATACCGTGAAAAAGCCCTATTCCGTGCAATAGATGAACAACATAATCACCAGGCTGAAGTTCAATCAATGCTATTTTTTCTGAACTCTTTGATTTGACGGCAGCAAAATTCTTAAAATTAAAGTGCTTTTTATGAGGCAGAAAGTAAATTTCTTTTTCTGACAGAAAAACAGATTTCGAATCGGGAACAATAAAACCAGTATGCAGGGAATGTTCAATAAAATTAATATTCTCATTAAGCATAGAGTTATTTTTCAACCATTGCGTCAGAGCGTTCTTACCTGACGGGGTTTCGACAAAAATAAAAATCCTGTATTTTCCTTTGCTCCAGTAAGAAATCTTATTGCACATAAGATGAGAATACAGCTCCCTTCCGATATCGCCTATATGCGTAGTGTCTTCACCTTCAAAAATATCTGGAATCGGAAGAGCTATTTCTTTCAATGGTTCGGAAGAATCGTTACTAAAGCCTGCGTCTATTGTCCTTAATATTTCAAAAACACGGCCTTCTCCGGCTGCTAAATCAAAAAAACTGTCCCATCCGTATCCCGAGTCCTGGAATCTCTTACGGCATTCAGCTGGATAAAGAAGAATAATTCTGACATTGGCAGGGAAATAATCTTTAAGGGTAGCTGTACTTTTCTCAGTATAGCTTCTGGGAGCTATAGAATAAGAATCGACTCTTTCGAGTGTTTTCTGGGTTTCATATGAAAAGAGCCTGATGCTTTCTATCTCATCACCAAAAAACTCTATTCTTGCCGGATATTCTTCAACTGGAGAAAATACATCAATAAGCCCTCCCCTGAGCGCAAATTCGCAGGCCGCGTTCACCTGATATTCATTGTCGTAATCAATATCAGCAAGGTATTGAGAAAATTTCCCGAATTCAACTTTGTCGCCAACCCGTATTTTGGATTTACTTGAAAGAAACTCCTCAACAGTCGGAAGATTCTTAACGAATGTATCTACTGAACTGATAACTGAACTCTTTCCATTTTGTATGTCCTGGAGGAATTTCAATAATCTATTTTCATTAGGATTGATTTGTTTGCTGTTTCCCGAATATTTATCATAAAATTCAAGCTGAAAGTTCTCTCCTGCGATAGAAGAAAGTTCGAGAATGGAATAATACACATATTCAGCTGAAACAGAATCAGGAGTTAATATTAAAGTCTGATTACAGTTTCGGCAGAATAAACGAAAGCATGCAGCACCTATTGTCTTAGTGTCAGACAGGACTTTTTTTTGTAGATCTTTAAAATCAGACAGAATAGATTTTATCGGATTTTTTTCATGCGTCATATTTGAAGTTTTTGCTTGATTTAATATTAATGAGAAATATATTTGGAACTTTTATTCAAATTTTTATAGACAAAGGATTCGATTATAATATAATCACTTATTGCTAGAAATAAATTTGGAACTAATCATTCTTAACGATTAAGAGTTTTTAGTTCTTTTTTTGTCGCTGTTATGTATAGGAATATTGAATTATGATGGAAGCCTAAAAAAGGCTGGAATACTATGAAAGCTAAATCTACTGTGGCAACCAAGGTTGTAAATAAAACAGATAAAAAAAGTACAAAGGCTGATCCAAAAGCCAAAGGTGAAATTATTGCCAAATCAAAAAACAAAGTGCAAACAATAGCTAAAAAGGCTAATGTAGCTGAAAAGCTTAAACCTGATATGGTTATCACCAAATCTGAATCTGTTAAAAATGAAAAACCAGTAAACAAATCTAAAGTAAAGGTAACTTTACCGATAGAGCCGAAAACTGAGCTTAAAAAAAAGACGGTTCAACCTAGTAAAACATTTAACCTTACACCTGTTAAAAGTGCTCTATCAGACAAGAAGAAAGCTTCTTCAAAGAGAGCTGAGTTATTCTCTGAAGCCAAATCTATAACTAAGCTTTCGCTGAAATCAATTAATGAACCTCTTGCAATAGCTAAAAAAAGAGGCCGGAAACCCAAGGCTCATAAGTCTGTAGATTCTGTTAATGTCCCAACCAGATCTGATGTAAGGAAAGACAGAGAAAAACTTTTATCATCTGAAAGTTCTTCCTCAAGTGCTGGCAAGAATGACACAATGAAAGTCTACATGCAGGATATTGGAAAAATATCACTAGTTACCAAAGATGAAGAAGTTGAACTGGCTGCAGACATACACGGAGATGATCCTCATGCAAGCGAAAGAGCCAGAGCAATTCTGATTAAGGCTAACCTTAGACTTGTTGTAAAAATAGCTCATGACTTCAAAGGATTGGGACTTCCGTTACTAGACCTGATATCAGAAGGCAATATCGGGCTTATGAGAGCCGTAGAAAAATTTGACCCTGCAAAGGGAGCTAAATTCAGTTCTTATGCCGCATGGTGGATAAAACAATCCATGAGAAGAGCTCTTGCAAATCAATCAAGGACAATCAGGATTCCCGTACAATCTGCAGGAAAAATCAATAAGATCAAATCAATGAGGCTTAAACTCACCGAAGAACTCGGAAGAGAACCGACAGATGCTGAGATTGCCGAAAGGCTCGAATTCAGCAGGCGGACAGTTTCAGGTTTAAGGCTTGCTGACCTTCGAACATTTTCTTTACACGACCCGATTCAGCAAGGAGAGGATGGCGAGTTCCAGGATATAATTCCCGATAGCGCCACGCAAACTCCCGAAAGAATTTTGGGAGATATGGAATCAGTTGACAGATTAAAAGATCTCATTAAAGAGCTCGATGAGAGAGAAAAGAAAATTTTGAGAATGAGATTCGGGCTTGATGGAGAAAAGCCAAGGACGCTGGAAGAAGTCAGTCAGGAAATAGGAAGAACAAGAGAAAGAGTCAGACAGATACAGAATCAGGCTCTTACAAAGCTCAAAAGCATGCTATTTGATGAAGCAGGCTTTTCTGCAGAATAATTTTTTTCCTTTTTAAGTTTTATTATTTGTTATTTTTTGTTTTAAAAGTCTTTTATTATTAACCATTATTTAGTCTTACATAAAAATAAAAAAACAACGGAGTTGATTTTAAAACATGTCAGAAGTGAAGTTGAAAAAAGGCGAACCAATCGATAAGGCACTAAGAAGACTCAAGAAGAAACTGGATAGAGAAGGAACACTGAAGGAGGTTCGCAATAGAAGACACTTTGAAAAGCCTAGCGAGAAAAAAAGAAAATTGCAGAAAGCTCCGAAGCGCAGATATTAATTTGAGTTTTGAATTTCAGGAAGGCCGGAAAATTTCCGGTCTTTTTTTTGCAGAAAAAAAAGCGGACAAACTTGTCCGCTTTTTGAGTTTATATAAACTTTTATATTAATCGCCGATAACTACTTTTACCTGTTCTCCCGGCATAAGAACATACTGGCTTCTGGCCATATATACCTTATCGCCTTCTTTTAAACCTCCTGGGATGGC
Organism: Lentisphaerae bacterium GWF2_38_69; assembly: GCA_001803205.1. Taxonomy (GTDB): domain Bacteria; phylum Verrucomicrobiota; class Lentisphaeria; order Victivallales; family GWF2-38-69; genus GWF2-38-69. The sequence continues at coordinate 9,455 of MHBE01000038.1, forward strand.
TCCGGCAAGCAGGACATCGCCTACTTTAAGGTTTTTATTAGCTTCAATCTGCTGAATATCTCCAAAGCCTGAATTTCTCCTTTCAAGTTTGCCTGGAGTTATATAGACTTTCTTGACAGGGAAAGTTAGGCTTGAGTGAGCATCAGGATTAATCATATCAGACTGGCCTACAGCTGCCCATACAAATGAGCCCTTGTCATCTTTACAAATAGAATCCTTACGGATACCTAAGGTATTCATATTGCCGATTTCAAACGGATTGACAAGTGAAAATTCTCTCAGCACAATAGCATTTGGATCTGGATCTGGGTTGTCATAGTTGCTAACCGGACAATTATCCGTTACAAACATCACTCCGTCATCTGTCAATAGAGTACGTCCATACAAAATCCCCTGAGCGTCTTTTATTGAATTAGGATAGATAGTAACAGGTTTATTGGAGAGTTTTCTGGCCTGGGCTCTATCCATTTTTATTGTAATGCCGATGGGATTGAGCTGGGTAAACTCAATGACATTTCCTCCCGCGGCAATGCCGGTGGACTGAAAAACTCCTGTCATAATACCTTCAAACGGCGCCCGAAAAGTAGCTTCGCGGACATTCTCGTATTTATTCTGAATCATGGCCTTATTCGATTCGTAAAGATTTAACGCGCTAACATAGGCATTCAGATATCCTTCTCTTGTTAATTCAGATTCAGCTTTCTGTTCCGCCAGTTTATCATACCTCAGAAAGTTTGCTTTTGCTTCATACATCTGAAGTTCAGAAGCCAGTGTAAGAGCTTCATACCCTTTTACCATTGAGTTCCAATACTCAAGATTGTACTGAAAAAGAGGAATGCCCTGCACTACTATATCATCATTATCCCAATGAGTAATATAGGGTTTACCAATTGATCCCAATCTGGCTACATAGCCCAACTGCCCTTCCATAGCAGCATCGTAATTTGCTCCGTGTGTGGTTACATCTAACGAAGTTACTGTCCCTGTCAGCTCCTGGGAAGCAAAAGCAGTATAGGACGCAAGAGACGACACAAACAGCAACAATAAAGAACTCTTAACAATTTTATTCATATCGATTACCTCGCTTAGTTTTTAGATTCGCCGGAATTAGTTATCGGACCATCTCCGATTACAACTCTTACCTCATCACCAGGCATCAGCAGATAAGCATTCTGGGGATAAATAACTTCCTGAGCGTCCTGTAAGTTTTCAGGTGGATAATTGAGAATAAGTTCATTCTTTGCCAAGGTGCCTTTGTCTTTTAAAGAAACAAGCTGATTATATCCTGTCTGATAGCGAATACTTTCTCCTTGCTGAATATAAACTTTTTCTAGAGGGAATTTATAATCTATTCCCTTATCAGTATCCATGACCTTCTGTCCTTTTGCCCTCCATACAAATGAGCCTTTATCATCCTTGAGTATTGCTGCAGGAGGTACTCCAAGAACATCAGATGACGCTGAAGTGAAGTTAAAATTCGAAACAGGCACCCATTCTCTCAGAATAGGAGTTCCGTTGTTTTCAAGTATTGTGTTTTTTCCAATTATCTGATAATTGCCAGTACTTACAATGTATCCTTCAGAGGACACTCCGAAAAATATGCGGGAACATCCAAAAGGTTTTTCAATGCCGTTGACATAAATTTTTATAGGCGTAGCAGTAGTAATTTTGAGCTGTTTATCCATTGGAATCGGAATATTTATGCCAATCGGATTAAGCTGAACAACTTCAAGCGCTATAGCATTGCCTACATCGCTTCCGCTGGCCTGCTTAACAGTTTTAACCATGCCTTCAAAAACCGGTCTTGTGGTCATTCTGTCCACTGTTATTTGTGTCTGTTCTATCAGACACTTTGTATTGTCATATTGTCCTGCCGCACCTTCATAGGCAGATCTTGCCCTTGTAAAATCCTGCTGAGAACGGGCATTTTTCTCGACTAATTTTTTGAACATTTCATAAACAATATATGTAAGCTTCTTGTTCTCTGTAGTGTATTTAAACTGATTTACATAAGCATCAAGATAGCACTTCCATGTGGCAGGGTCACCGTAAATAAGAGCGCTTCCGATGGAAACAACATCGCCTTTTTCGTTGACTACATCCGGTTGAAATATCTGCCCAAGCCTGGCCAGAGTAAGGATCCATCCGCGGTCATAAGCATTGGTAGTAGTAGAATAATTCTCAGTAGTAAGAGGTACTACCGTTCCTTTGTATTCTTCCGCAGCAAAAGATGACAATGATATCATAAAGGAAGCCGCAAGCAGGAATTTTCCTGTAATAGATAAATTTTTCATATTTTTACCTCAATTAATTGCCGATTACTACTTTTACCTGGTCGCCCGGCATAAGAAGATATGCGTTCTCAGGATAGAGTACTTTCTGACCTTCCGTAAGACCCTCTGGAGGATTTTCAATCACAAGGTCGTACATCTCGAGAGAACCTTTGTGCTTGAGAGCGACTTTTTTCTCAAAATTATCAATAACTCTCACCAGGTTATCGGGCTGTATTTTCACTTTTTCTATTTCAAGATATCTGTCTATACTCTTGCCGGGCTGCATTGTTTTCTGCCCTTTGGCTCTCCAGACATAATAAGAATCATTGTCTTTTACTATAGATTTATCTGGAACAGCTAGAGTATCGGATTTCTGATCTATATAGAACTTCCTTACAGGAGCCCAACTTCTGATTACAAGCGTTGAGTCATCTTCAATTACCTTCGCCCCTTCGATTACAGGAGAATTTTCAGTTATAAACTCTATTCCGTCGTCTGTCAAAACTGTTCTTCCGTAAATTATTCCTTGCGAATCATCGGAATTTAACGGATATATTTTTACCGGTACATTATTTCCTATTGCTTTAGCAGTTTCCCTATCCATTTTGACACTTACGCCAATTGGGTTTAGCTGCGCGACCTTGAGAGCTTTGTAAGCTCCTGTGGTCTGACCTGTGGTTGTATAATTTTCAACGACCATTCCTTCATAAGGAGCCCAGTCCTTATACTTATCGACCTGGATTTTATATTGATCGTAGGCTGCTTTGGTATTCATCATACTAATAAGAGAAGTATAATATGTATAAGAAGCCTGATATGAAGCTATCTGGCTCTCAGCATTAAGTTTGCTCAGTTTATCGAATCTGTGCATATTAACTTCGTTTACATTCGCGATATCCCTTGCGGCTTCATAGTTAGCCTGGTACTGGTCTAAAACTGCCTGCCAGTAGCGCAAGTCGTACATCAATAGCAGATTGCCAGGCTTAATAACTTTGCCGTCCATATCATAGACCGGCGGGGCAATAATCTCTCCGGGACGGGCTATATATGCATAATTACCATAAATGTCTGTAAAGGTAATAAAGGCATAAGTTGATGTAGCTTCAGGTACTACAGTCCCCGTGTATTCCTGAGCCCCTCTTGCTGCTGCGGACGACAAAAGCGATGCAGATGCCAGAACCGAGCAAAAGACTAAGTTTCTAATTTTCACATGCTCCTCCTTTTTATGTTGTAATTTCAAGTAGATTGAAAGTGTTCTACGAAATAACACTGTCTCAGTGTGATTATCCCACCACATTTCCTTCGTATTTCCCGATTATAGTCAATTAATTACAAATTAACCACCAAATAAAATAACAGCTTATAATATATTTTTTAAAATTTACTGGCTTGAAAATTTCATATTTAAACATCTTATACTTTATTTGACATTTTATTGTTTCATATAGAACATATAGCAGGAGAGCCGCAACCAAATTATATGGTTTACCGTTGACAGTTCACAGTTAACCGCTATTGCAATTGAAATAAACTTAATCGATTGTATTAACAGTAAACTGATAACAGTAAACGGGTAACGTCTACTAGTAGTAAAAAGTTGTTTTTATTGCTTTTTACGAATAGTTGTACATAGTCGTATAATATCCATATAAAATTCAACATGAAGGAAGTAAATATGAAGTTCTACCCTGACAAACTTATTCAGATAAGAGAGCACAAAAAAGTCTCAATGAGCAGTCTTTCATTCGAAACGGGTATAAGCAGGAGCAGTTTATGGGCATGGGAAACAGAAAAAAGAGTTCCGTCTCCGACTAATGTAAGGGCATTGGCCTCAGCTCTCGAAATTGATGTATCAGAAATTTCAGACTTGAAAGGGATTAAAAACATTGTTTATAAGACTTATTCAAAATCTCTCCAGTCTCTTCAGGAACTCTCTTCGATAACCAGGAAGTTAAACCCGGAAAAATTAAACACTTTGAAAAGCATGGTGAACTTGATTGAAGAAGAGCTTTTTAATTCCTCGATAATCATTAATTCGCTTATCTCTTCGTTGGATTTTGGATTTTATGTCAAGGATGTCAACCAGAAATACATTCTTGCAAACAAGGCGTTCATCAAAATGCTGAACCTTGATGAAGAGTTTTCCGTATTTGGCAAAAAAGATACAAATCTCTTCCCCGGCAATGAAGCTTCTTTTAACTCTTCACAGGACGAATATGTAATTAGCAACGGCATCTCAGTAATAGACAAAGAAAATTTTCTGCCCGGAACAAGAAAAAGCAGATGGGGATTAACAAGCAAGCTTCCGATTTTTGACAAGAACAAAGATATCATTGGCCTGATCAGTGTTTTCAAAGACACTACTGAAAAACGAAAATCAGAACAGCGAAGAATAGCCCTCGAAAATGCACTTGAAAGCGTGAATCAGGGGGTATGGATAGCAGAAATCACAAATGTAGAACCTTTTAAACTTAAGTTCATATACATTAACAAATTCTTTGAAACCTACCTTGGGCTGGAAAGGGATAGATTCTTCAAGGACAGCAGTATATGGGAAAAGTCAATGAAACCTGCTGATATTGAAAAAAGGAAATTATCAAGAAGAACAAGAAAATTTCCAGCCTACTATTCATATACCATGTTTACCCATGACAATAAAGAAATGGGAGTCGAAGAAATAGTTTATAAATTTGATGAAACACATCTTATAGGAATTATTACTCCCAAATCCAATTCTCTGGACTGATGAGTGACTGTCGCAGGTGTCCGCATATAAGGGGGACAGCCGTCCCCGGCGCTCTCGGAGAGACACGCCCTACCATCCAGTGCATATATTACTTCCCATAAAAGGTAAGGACGCATCTCCGAGGCGTCCGTTAATTATTTGACAATTGCCGATTAACATATATAATCGCAATTAATTTAAATGTTTTTATGGGATTATTGACATAAAGGATAAACACATATAATGGCAGCTAAACAAAACAAGAAAATAGATAATAGCTTAGATGGCGATTCAGTTAAACGCTCTCCGTTTCCAATAGTTGGGATAGGTGCTTCGGCAGGAGGACTTGAAGCACTGGCGTCGTTCTTCGAGAATATGCCGCCAGATAATGGAATGGCTTTTGTTGTTATCCAGCACTTAGACCCGAACTATGTGGGAGTCATGCCCGAGCTGCTGCAGAGGACTACGGCCATGAAAGTATTTCAGGCGACTGACCGGCTAAATGTAAAACCTGACTGCGTATATGTGATTCCGCCGAATAAGAGCATGTCAATCCTGAACGGTTCTCTTCACTTGTTCGATCCTATAGAAACGCGTGGTCTGCGGCTGCCTATAGATTATTTTTTCCATTCACTGGCCGAAGATCAGCAGGAAAAGAGCATTAGCATTATCCTTTCGGGTATGGGATCCGACGGCAGCTCGGGAGTAAAAACCATTAAAGAAAAGAATGGTTTGGTGCTTGTGCAGGAACCCTCGAACGCAAAATTCGACGGGATGCCCCGCAGCGCCGTGGATGCAGTAAATGCCGATATTGTAGCTCCGGTCAATGAACTTCCTGCGAAACTCCTTACTTTGCTCAAATTTACAACTAAGTTCAAAACAGACATAAGAATAGACGAAAAAGAAAAAAGCAACCTTGAAAAGATTGTCATTCTTATTAGGGAACAGACAGGCCACGACTTTTCAATGTATAAAAAAACGACTCTTTTCCGCCGCATCGAGAGGCGCAAAGGCATCCATCAGATTGACAAGATAGCTAACTATGTTCGTTTCCTGCAGGAAAATCCAAAAGAAATCGAGATACTTTTCAAGGAACTCCTAATTGGTGTCACAAGCTTTTTCCGCGACAGCGCCGTATGGGAAATGCTCAAGGAAAAAGTTCTACCTGACCTTCTGGTCAAATTGCCCGACGGCCATGTCTTGCGCGCATGGATTCCAGGTTGTTCGACTGGAGAGGAGGCTTATTCCCTTGCCATTGTCTTTAGAGAAGCTTTGGAGAAAATCAAAAAGAGCAAGAAACTTACTTTACAGATTTTTGCCACAGACCTTGACGGTGATGCTATCGATAAGGCTCGCAAAGGCATTTTTCTTAAGAATATTGAAGCGGATGTATCACCTGAACGACTGAACAAATTTTTTACTCCTGAAGGCGAAGGTTACCGCATAAATCTGTCAATAAGAGAACTGGTGGTATTTGCTACCCAAAATGTTATCAAAGACCCTCCTTTTACCAAACTCGAATTCCTTTCCTGCCGTAATCTCCTTATTTACATGGAAAGTAATTTGCAGAAAAAGGTTATCTCTCTCTTCAATTACAGTCTGAAACCCAATGGAATTTTGCTGCTTGGCACAGCTGAGACTCTTGGCGTAAGCAAAGAAGGTTTTGAAGAGCTTGATTCAAAACTAAAGATTTACAAACGCATCAGAACAGAAAAGAAAATTGAGCTAAACGATTTCCCTAGCGCTTTTTCAAATAGAAAACTGCCAGAAACTGAACAGAAGACATCGGTTAAACCTGTTGAAAACATACAGACTCTCGCAGATCAGCTTATGCTTCAGCGCTTCGCTCCGGCAAGTGTCCTTACGAATTCCGAAGGAGACATTATTTACATCACGGGCCGAACAGGAAAATACCTTGAACCTGTGGCAGGCAAGTCGAACTGGAATATCTATGCTATGGCTAGAGAAGGCTTATCGAACGAACTGCCTGGCGCCTACCGCAAAGCCATGCACGATTATGCGCCTGTGATTCTGCGCAAGATAAAAATAGGAACTAACGGCGGCACTCAGTATGTGGATGTCACTGTCCAGAGAATAGAGAAACCCGACGCTGTCAAAGACATGATCATTGTAGTCTTTAATGATCTGCCGGACATGCCAGAGGATAAAGCAACTAAGGGAAAAAAACGAAAAGCTCCTTCTCATAGTGAGGAACTGGAACTTGAACTCAAGCGCAGTCAGGAAGAGGCGCAAAGCCTCCGTGAAGAAATGCAAACATCGCAGGAGGAGCTTAAGTCCAGCAATGAAGAACTTCAGTCCACGAATGAAGAACTCCAATCAACTAACGAGGAACTGACCACATCCAAAGAAGAGCTGCAGAGCCTGAACGAAGAACTTCAGACGCTAAACACCGAGCTTCAGACTAAGGTAAACGATTTCACCCGCATGAGCGACGATATGAAAAATCTCCTTAACAGCACAGAAATAGCGACTCTTTTCCTCGACAGGCAATTAAATATCCAGAGATTTACCGATAAGATAGCAAAAATAATTAAGGTTAGAAGTACAGACATAGGCAGACCCTTTTCCGACCTTGTCAGCGATCTGCAGTACCCTGAAATCGAGAACAATGCATTGCAGGTGCTCAATACCCTGATCTCTAACGAAACTGCAATTGCCACAAATGACGGAAGATGGTTCAATGTCAAGATTATGCCATACCGCACTCTTGATGACCGCATAGACGGGCTTGTAATGACATTCAGCGATATAACAGTATCCAAGAAGCTGGAACTAGAACTCAAAAGATTAAATGATGAGCTTAACAAAAAAAGGTAGGGAATAAAAAATGGATGGGCACGCTTCGCCGCGTGATGTACAGAAAATGTGGAGGGTCATGCTTCGTCATGACCGAAAATATGCGGACGAGACAAAGCTCGTCCCTCCACGCAGTTCGTGAATAAAAGGATGATATGGAATCGAATGAAAACAAATTACCTGACAGGCGCCATCCTGTCCATTGGCATTACATAGATAAACTGGGCAGACCGAATA
>MHBE01000039.1 GCA_001803205.1 Lentisphaerae bacterium GWF2_38_69
TATTGGTGTCGTAAAAAATAATGAACCTGACGAAGTAGCTGAATTCTCAGATTCAGATGAAACATGCGTTAAAATCGCGCAGAATGTAGAAAAATTCCTTCTTGATGAAATGATTAAAGGTTCTATACCTAAGACATTCCTCCCCACCCAAAGCGGAGTAGGCAACATAGGCAACGCTGTTATGAAACAGCTCGGCGAAAGCAAAGAGATTCCTCCTTTCTACATGTATACTGATGTTCTTCAGGATTCCCTGATTCCAATCATGCATTGCGGAAAATTACTCGGAGCAATCACATGTGCTTTAACTGTTACGACAAAAAGCTTAAATGAAGTCTATTCCAATATGGATTATTTCGCTAAGAGAATTGTCCTTCGTCCTCACAGGAAGTATCAAATAATATCATCGCATCATCCCAACTCGGAGTAATTTCTATAAACACTGCATTGGAAGCTGACATTTACGGCAATGTGAATTCAACTCATGTAACAGGAACAAAATTAATGAATGGAATCGCTGATCTCAGAGGCAAGTCGCCTTTTGAAAAAGCTGAAATTATCTTAAAAAACTGCGTTCATCAGAAATATCATGAATATCTGACTAATTATTTAAAATCATCAAAACCAGCTCACTCCAGGCACAATATTGAAAAATGCTTTGAACTTCATACGAACCTTCTTAAGACAGGCGCAATGCTGCAATTAGATAAATATTTATTGGAATTAGCTCATCGGTATGTGATATTCTCTAAAATCACTCTTCCAGAGCCCTTAATATTTTGCTAATCATATATATATCTTCAGTTTAGGGGCGAGAGCAAACATTATAAGGCAGATAATAAAGGCGGTAATGCCAAGTTTAAGGAATAGACCGGAATAAATCCCAAGTGTTACCGAGGGATCTGTAATGTGTTTTGGAATACTTGCCCATGCTACCACATATCCGCCCAGAAATCTTGCAACGGCTGAAACCATGTACCAGGCTCCTATCATAAAACCCACTTCTTTATGGGGAACCAGTTTAGAAATCATTGAAAGACCCAATCCTCCAATCAGGACTTCCGCAGTACTTTGAAAGAAATATGTCCCGACAAGCCAGTTGACTCTAATCATCGAATGGGCATCAGCAAAATATTTTGCTCCAATCGGAAGTATAAGAAACCCAAGGGAACATAAAAACATAGCGAAAGAAAATTTCACAGGCATTGTAAAATCTTTACCTTTTCTGCCAAGAGAAGCAAAAATTTTGCCAATATTAAACCTGATACTATCACCCAAAAAGGATTTAACGCCTGAAATGATTCACCTTCTACTGGAATTCCTGCAATAGAGTGATAAACATTTCTTATCGCAAAGAGATTAAGAGATGTAGGCATTTGCTGATAAAGCACATAAAAAAAGATAGCTTCAAACATCAATACCACGCAAACCAGAAATCTTATTTTCGACTCTTTTTCTTTGATGGTAAGAAGGATTTTGACCATGACAGCCAGAACGACTAGAAAAGATGCACTGAGAAGCCATTTCGTCACTGAGAGATTCTTAAGAAGCCATGCTGAAACACAAATAGAAACAATTATAAATATGACAGTAAGTACAAATTTCTTTGTTCCCATCTTTTGGAAATCAGTTTCTGAACCTATATCTTTTATTAGATGCTTCGTAGCCAGATAAACGAAAATAGAAATAAGCAGGCCTGCAGCAGAAATCCATAGAGCCACGCTCCAGCCGAAAATAGATTTGGCTATCGGACAAATAATCATAGAAATAAATGCGCCGCAGTTAATAGACAAGTAATAGAAAGTAAAAGCACTGTCTACCCTATGGTCTCCCGGCTTATAGCGTATCGGACATCTCATCGGTAAAACCCAGCTCTTTTATCAGATAGACTACTAGTAGAGCCTGCAGTCCATAGAACCCGAATCTTTCCCAAAATTCGATTATAAAAATGGTTGCAAAAGCTTTTGTTGGTTTTTCTACTCCGATATGAGGTTTTGTAACTGTTTATGCCATAGTTTTTTCCTAAGTTTATTTACAAGTTTATCAAAGTTGATAATCAACACCTGGTACTATTATATCTGTTTTATGCCCTTTGGCTTCCAGTAACATTTTAAGGTTTGCCTGAGCTTCCTTTTCCCCATGTATAAGGAATATCTTTCTAAGAGAGGAAGTATCCATTGAAGCAAGATAGTCCAGAATCTCCTGATAATCAGCGTGCCCGCTGAAACTATTGAGCTTGGTTACTTCGCATTTAACATAGTATTCTTCTCCGAAAATCCTTATCGGGTTTATCCTTTCTACAATTCTCCGCCCTAAAGTATTTTCAGCCATATACCCTACGATAAGCAAAGCATTTCTTGGATCTCTTACGCTGTGCGCAAGGTGATGTAAAATTCTTCCGTGTTCACACATCCCGGAAGAAGAAATGATAATCATCGGTCCTTCCTGCTCATTCAGCGCCTGGCTCTCTTCTTTGGTTGTTAGATAAATCAAATCACTGAACCCAAATGGATTTTCATGATGATCTATAAATGCCTGAACTGTCTTCTGATCATAGCACTCTTCATGCATCTTGAATATGGTAGTAGCATCTGCTGACATAGGGCTATCAATATAAACTGGTATTTTGGGAATGCGCTTCTGGTCATGAAGAAGATGGATAAAGAAAACCAGCTCCTGTGTTCTTTCAATAGCAAATGCCGGAATAATTATTTTGCCTCTACGGTCAGCAACTCTGTTAATTATGTTCGCAAGTTTATCAAGTGTAAAGTTCATAGGGTCATGGAGTCTGTTGCCATATGTACTTTCAAGAACAAGGTAATCGAGAGGAGGAAGAACTTCCGGATTGCGAATAATAGGCAAACCATTTCTTCCAAGGTCTCCGCTGAAACCAATACGAAAACTCTCCGAGCTATTCTTTACCTCAAGAAAAGCCATTGATGATCCTAAAATATGCCCTGCATCGTAAAGGGTTGCATTAACTCCCTGCAATGGAGCAAACTGCTTATGATAGGCTACTGTAGAGAAATGTCCCATGCAATTAAAAACTTCGTCTTCTGTATAGAGAGGTTCTTTGGGCTTATGAGATGTCCCGAACTTCTTATTCTTCTTGTGCATGTATTCGAAGTCATGTTTCTGAATTCGGGCAGAATCCATCATAACAAGTTTTGCAAGATCCATTGTAGCCGAAGTGCAATAAACAGAATTCTTGTATCCTTCGGCTATAAATCTGGGAAGCAGTCCACAATGATCGTAGTGAGCGTGAGTGAGAATTGCCGCAGTAACACTTTCCGGATTAAAAGCCCAGTTTCTGTTTTTCCTGTCGCATTCATCTCTCCTTCCCTGAAAAGCGCCGCAATCAATCATCAGTGTGCCATTTTCTGTTTCGAGAAAATGCTTAGAACCTGTTACTTCCTGTGCTCCGCCCCATGAATATAATTTACACTGCATCTATTTCACTCCTTTTGTTTGAAAGCTAAAGCCGCCTCGAAATCAAAAACGACATAGGTAATACTTTGAGAGAGATCTTTTTTCCTGTCTAAAATTATAAGCGACAGTTAATCTGCCTTAAATACTTATATTAATAAATTATTAAAATAGTTTCAGGTATAATGCTGCTCTTCTGAAAGATAGAATCTCGATTTCATTAAAGGCACAAAATCTAGTGATTTCTTGAGTGATATTCTGACGCTTTTCTCACAATCATTTCGGCAACCTTTGGGCAACCCATAAAATGAATATGAAGATATGATGCGTAAACATTTCTAAGACAGAATCCTTCAATTATTTTTATTTGTCCGTCCGGACTCTGCATCTCACAGACTTTGTCAATCTTTCTGAGCTCAACCGCATCAGACTGGTGAAACAGATGCCCTTTAATAACATCTCCCTTTTCTCCAATAAAAGAGTCTTTAAGTAACTTTCCTGTAGCATAACTTAATGTAAGTTTATTTCCCATAAATATTTTCAAAGGCAATATTCCCACGCCCATAGCCATTTTGTCAGATTGATACTCTTGAATTTTCTCTGATAAATAGATTAATCCCCCACACTCGGCATAGATAGGCATTCCATTTAGAGCCATAGTCTTAATTTGTAAAGCAAGACTACTGTTATTCTCTAGCGACGAAGCATATACTTCAGGAAAACCTCCTCCCAGATAAAGAGCATCTATATCATCAGGCAAATTCTTATCTTTCAAAGGACTGAAGAAAAATAAATCAGCTCCGAGTTTTTCAAGAAAATCCAGATTGTATTGATAATAGAAAGAAAAGGCTTTATCTCTTCCTACAGCAATTTTGCATAACTTCTTTGCTGACGGCAAAGTCAAAATGGGATTTGGATTAACATGGCATTTAAATTTGAGACCTGTTAAAAACTCTTCAGAAATAGTGTTTAAAAACTTTTTAGCCAGATATTCCACCCTTGCCGACGGGCAATCCGATTCTCTTTCAGTAATAAGACCCAGATGCCGTTCTTCAATAAAAAGGTTATTATCATTTGGAACAAAGCCTATTACCTTGGATTTTATTTCAGGACGCATTGTTTCAAGGATTTTATAAAACTGTTTTTCGCATGCAATCCTATTTATCAAAACCCCTTCAATTTGAAGTTTTTTATTATACTCCAGTACTGAATTTAGCATTATCCCCAAAGTCTGGCAATAGGAGTAGCCGTCAGCTACAAGAATGACTGGCAATTCTATGTCAATAGCAATCTGTGCAGGATTATTACCGTCGTTATTCCAGTCATCAAAAATGCCGCCAACAGCCTCAACCACCAATGCGTCAGACTCATGCAAGTATGAAGAGAAGACATCCTTTAAAATATTTGATCCTTTATCTTCTTTTCCATATGGCGTCATCAGAAACTTATCAAGGTTTATGCAAGGATTGCCTGTGAGTTTAGCATGATATGCGCTGTCTATGTAGTCAGGACCCAATTTAAAACTTCTTACCCTGAGTCCTTTTGTAACAAGAATGGATAAAATCCCTTGTGTTATGGTAGTCTTGCCTGATCCGCTAGTAAGACCGGCTACCATAAATGCTATTTTCCCTTCTATTCTTCCGTGGAATATTTTTTTCGTTGTCATAAGGCAATGACTTTTGATATTTTACACAGATTTACTAAAATAAGCTTCCGATAAAAATAAAAAGACCGGCTATTGCGAACCGGTCTTAATAGTCCTATGTCACATTTAGTATCTTATTGTATTCCTGCCGGAAGTTGTTATAAGCAATCTGAGTTTACTATTAAACTCTTTTTCGTTCATCAAATCTTCCAGAGTAAGATGGAGACGATATCTCCAATAGTGATGCGGAATACTAGGAACATTAATCCTTTCATCATTGGGGTTTTCCAATCTTAACTTCTCGTCAATGCCAATTAAATCCTGAATCGGGAATACAGCCCACATGCATGAAGAGTTCAAGTGGTCTGAAATGATTCTTTCCACTACCCATGGTTCGCAGTAGTAAGGAGGATTGCCTTCGCAATGAAGAATTTCATTATAGAATCTCTGTGTTTTGCCCCTGTCTTCTTCCCACCAGCCTCTTACAGTGGACATATCATGGCATGATGGTGTACAAACTGACAGATAAGGATAATTTTGAGTCACTCCAAAAGTTCCTTCCTTTGGCATTCTCTGAATCTTCAAACTAAGCAGGCCTAATTCATCCATTACACCAGGAACACAGTTGGGAACCATTCCAAGGTCTTCTCCGCAAACAAGCATATCGGTAGATTTAGCCAAAGCAGGAAGTTTAACCATTGCCTGTTCGCGCCAAAGGCCTTCCTGTCTCTTATAGAAGTAGTCCAGATAAAGATCATATACTTTTTTTCCGGTCTCATCTTTCAATGCCTTGAAAGATTCGGTTTTATTTATCTCTATTCTAGGATGATATGCTCCAGATTTATCTTTTATGAAAAGGACATCCACAAGCAGATTAGATAAGGCTTTCTTAGTTACAAGAAGTTCTGCCTTTTCTTTTTCGCTTATTCCGGAAGTTATTTTTATATTTTCGTCTATAAGTCTTTGAGTTTTAAATTCGTCTTTAAGAGCATATCTGTCAGGCGATATTTCTTTAAGATAAGTTTTGATAATAGCATCTTCCGAACCTTTGAATCTATTTGAAATTATCTCTTTTGTTATTAGGGGATTACACAAGATTTTATCATCGAAAGGAAGACCGGCAGCTATAATTTCTTCTTTAGAAATAGGTAAAGCAGGATAGAAGTTGCCTAGCAAACCGCTGATAGCTTCATAAGGCATTTGCCATATTCTGAAAAATCCGAGCAGATGGTCTATTCTGTAAGCATCAAAATATTTGGCCATATGAGTCAAACGGTTTCTCCACCATTTGTAATTATCCTTTGCCATTTCATCCCAGTTGTAGGTTGGGAAACCCCAGTTCTGACCGTCAGCAGCATAATCATCAGGAGGAGCTCCTGCCTGTGAACCCATATTATAAAGATGAGGAGCAACCCATGCATCAATACTATTTCTGATTATTCCTATCGGAAGGTCTCCTTTAAGGAAAACTCCGTTCTCTCTTGCATAGCATGACGCGTCGAGAAGCTGTTTATGCAGCTGATACTGTATATAATAGTGAACAGCAATGTCATCGTATTGATTGGCTTTGGGGCTGACAAGCTCTTCTATCTTCCTCTTGTCATATACAGCATAAGTACCCCATTTTGTATAATCTGGCGTCTTATAAAGATCTCTGAGATAGCTAAAAGCAGCATAAGGAACCAGCCAATCTTCATTCTCCTTAAAGAACTTCTGGTAGCCTGAGTCTGCCAGAAATTTTTCTTTCTGATAGTCGTAGGCCTTTTTGTAAATTATAGATTTCTCTTTCATTACAGCTTCATAGTCGACACTGGGAAGGCTATTGAGTATTTTCCTTCTTTCCTGGAATTCTTTACTTGCTGCGCCGAACGGGAGATTTCCCAATGCATCGATATTTATATACATAGGATGTAATGCAAAAACCGATATTCCACCGTAAGGATACGAATCCACCCATGTGTGTGTAGAAACTGTATCATTAACAGGAAGAAGCTGGAGCATATTGATCCCTACTTTCTTGCACCAGTCAACTAGTAGCTTTATGTCAGCAAAATCCCCTACTCCGCAACTTTTTTGCGTCCTTATGGAAAAAACAGGAATAGCCAGTCCCGCACCTCTGTACTCCAGGCTGCCATAATTAAAATTCTGATCTTTTTTCAAAATAAAAGAGTACTTCATTTCTCTCAGATTAATGCTTCTGTTATCGCCTGTCTCCATAACAGTCATTTTTCTAGGCTCCAGAACAGCATACTTGTACTCAACTTTCCAGGCAGAATCTATTTCTACGGCAACTCTCCAGACATAAGGATTTACTTCTGTCATGGCAACTGACTTATCAGTATCCCAACTCCCTAGTTCAGGGCAACTTCCTACTAGCACTATAGTATGTCCAGGCATAATTTTAGGAGTGGCAACCTCAAAAATAACCATTTTGGATTTTTTGGATTTCAGTGCAGGTATTGCGAACTTCTTGGCATCAACATCTCTTTTAAAAACCACTTTTTTAAAAGCAGACGAAGAAATCACCATCGCGTTATTATCTTTCGCTTGCCATGTATCAGCTATTTCCGCAAACTCTACCGGCGGCGCAATTTCGATAACTCTGTTTTTTCCAAGCTCCCAGTTCGGAGCTGTTCCATCATCATTGCACTCCACATATTTATATTCAATTCTCGCGCTTGAATCCGCAAATTCCATTTCTGCTATCCATTTGCTTTCACCTTTATATTTCATTTTATGAGCTTTCAGAGTATTCCATTCGCCAAATCTCTCTCCTGCTCCGCAAATAAAAAGGCATCTTCCCAAGGTTGAATTATATGTGATAGAAAATTTTAAGTTCATTTTTATTATCCTCCAAATAGAAAAAAGATTAGGGAAACTCCCCTAATCTCTATAAATCTAACATTCAATTTTCAGAAATTATAAAATATCTTCATGTATATCAGGCTGTTCTTTTGACATGTATTACCCTGACTACAGCAACCAGTATCACTATTATAATCAGGAATACAGGTCCCAGATACATAGCAGCATATCTACCGAAAGCTTCTCCTATAAGTCCGCATCCGGCTGTACCTAATGGTATACCTAAAGAGCCTATTGTAATCATAAAGGATGTAGCGGCCGGACTGACTCTTCCAATCTGGTCAAGACCGTGGCCGAGAAGTGAAGGATACATACAGGAATCGGTGAGACCAAGACAAGCGATAATTACAAGAGCGGCTGCAACTGTAGATATTTGCAGGAACGCTACTATGAGAATAGCATAGATAACAGCGCTTATCATTAAATATTTATGCACTTTGACATTTGGAATAAGAAATTTTCCGAACACTACTCTGCCGATCATCTGACAGAAGGCGTATGTTGTAACTATTGCTCCAACCACTTCAATTTTAAATTTCAAATCTTCCATCATGTGCGGCTGATTGAAGTAGTTCATTATCTGCTCAACATAAACTATAAGGAAGAAAGCTATTGCTGTTAGAATCAATGGAAGAGTAAGAAAACTTTCTTTTTTCTTTTCTTCTATATTTTGCTTTTTTCTTTCCAGTTTGTCAGCTCTAGCAGAATCAATCAACTCATGGACATTAAGAAGAAGCATAAAAGCTATAAATATTGCAAACAATACGGCAATTAAAATGAACACAGCCTTCCATGATAAATTAGCAATCAATACCCCAATAATTATCGGGCATATCATAAATCCAGCACTGAAAAATACATTAAGAATACTAAGTGTCCCTGCGCTCTTTCCTTCTTCTGTAACTGTACCCATAATCATGTAATTACAGGAAACAAGGATGAATCCTATTGCCATATTGCAAAGAAATGACATCGATGTATATATATAAATATTTGGAGAAATAACAGAAACAATAGATCCTATTATCATTATTATGGCCGCAAGCATCAAGGTATTCTTACCTTTGATTCTTGAAATAATAAATCCGCCGATAGCCATCGCAATAATCTGTCCCCAAAGCCCGAAAGAATCAAAGAACACTATCATTGATGAAGTAATCTTAAAATGTTCCGCGATAGGTACTGTGAGCATTCCATAAATAGCGCATTGGAAACCGCCAAAAAGAAAAGCTACAAATGTTAATAAAACTGCTTTGGTGGAATCCACCTTTGTCGTGAAAATCATTTTTCTTTCACCTGACATTACTACGCCAGCCTGTGCCATAAAATTCTCCTTTTTTTAGTGAGTGTTTTTAATTTATTCATTGTGAAAATACAAATGTCCATAAATACATTATTGTCATAGTTCCGACTTTACCAATATCTCTTATTAGTAATTTGACTTAAAATCTTCTTTCTATCTCTCTCTTAAAATGTATTCAATTTAGAGTCAATCAGCGAACATCAGTTGTTAAAATAAAACTCCAAAACTCTAGGTTATAATGATTCTAAACTTTCGGGGGGCTATTTCATATTCTTTTTTTTCTGACACTCTTATATTTCAAAGTCACTTTCTAAGCTTCTTTTCCGATAAATATTCTATTGCGTACATGGCTTTGTGACATGCCTCTACCTGCATATGGAATTCTTTGATCATTTCGATTATCTTCTTAATTCTATTCTTCATTTTCTTTTCTCCTTGTTTTACTTATTTGTTATTGTCCTTCTGAACGCCCCAACTGGTAAAGCCCCAGCCTAGTGAGGCCAGTGCTATTTCGCTTGCTGTTTTTACCGATATTGGCATTTTCCCGATTATTGTAATTAGTTTCTTTTTCATACTCTCTTTCTCCTCTGAATGTTTTGATTTATGGTTCGCATGTTTATATAGAGCAGAAGGCGTGCCAGAACAGTAAATAACTGTAAAAATACTTGCTAATGAGCCCATATAAATAATTTGTATAAAGGAAGATGGATAAAAAAGAAACTGCCGAAATCTCGTCAGGTGACGAAATTTCGGCAGGAAGAGCTATGCGATTACTTATACCTAAAGTTTCGAGTTTGTATATTTATTCAATTAGTGCCCATCAGCGAAGATCAGTGGTGAAAAAGAGTCCCAAATACTTTAACTAAAATTCAAAATTTGCAATTGAATCATTGCCATAAACTATTGTCATGCCAAGCGGCGGAATAGCTATGCTGTTCATGACTACATCAAAGTATTCATTAGATGCCCTGTGTCCCTTTACAACTACAAACCACTTGCCTACGACATTGAGAATAAATTCAGAATCAGTATTGTTGAAAGCTACTATTATAGTTTTCCAACTATCGCCATTTGCATTGTTTATAAGAGCATAGGCTATAATAGAGTCGCTTTTAGGCATGGTAAAAAATCTCATGCTGGACTGAATCATCATAGTGTCTGTCATTCTGAAAGCCGGATGTGCTTTTCTTATGGCAATTAATCCTTTGACAAAATCAAACATCTTCATGTTTTTTGTCTTGATATCCCAATTGATGGGATTGACAAAAGGTTCATTGCAGTTGAAGCTATTATCATTTCCCTGTTTTGACCTGCCGAATTCATCTCCTTCGTAGAATAACGGGATCCCTTGAGAGGTTATTACACATCCCAGAGCCAGCATGGCTCTTTTTAGAGTCTTGTCGTCAGGATCCTTAGGTAATGAAGCTTTAATCTTATCCCAAAGGCAGAGATTGTCGTGGCATCCTGCATAGTTTATACTTTCATTCGGAGTAGCTACAGGAATCTGTTTTTTTTCATTTCCACCTGTAATAGCTCCCTGTATCTGCTTTTTGAGCTTTTCCAAGACTCTTTGCGTATCAGCGCCCTGAACATAGCCTAATGATTTATTTATAAGTATGTTGCCTACAAGACAGTTTCTAATTCCGTCATTGAATGCTCCTACTCCGGTTTTCTGAACATTTTCCTGTATCATTCTCTGGCTTTCGTCTATTCCTGTCGGGATATTCCAGCCCTCTCCGTATATAATAGCATTGGGATTCATCGCTTTTATCATATTATGTACATCGACTACCGTTTCCTTGTCCATTAACCCCATCAGGTCAAATCTGAAACCATCCACATGAAATTCTTTTACCCAGTATTTGGTCGAATCCAATATGAATTTTCTGACCATCGGACGCTCAGTAGCTATATCGTTCCTGCAAGACGAGCCATTATAGTACTTTCCGTCGTCTCCTACCCTGTAGAAATAGTAGGGAACAATTTTATCAAACACAGAAAATCTGCTTTTAAAGCCTGTTTTGAATGTATGATTATAAACACCGTCAAAAATTACTCCTATTGAGTTGGAATGTAGAGTCTGAATAAGTGTTTTGTACTCAATAAGCCTGAATATATCATTAGGGTTGCGGGCATATGAACCCTCCGGGGAGTTGTATAGAACGGGATCGTAACCCCAATTATACCAGGTATAACAATTATTCATTTCAGCCTCATCTCCTGTCCCGTAATCAAATGTCGGCAGTATCTGGACATGCGTCACGCCCAACTCAATCAGATTATCCAATCCTGTCGAGCTTCTTGCGTTGTTCTGTGAATTGTATTGAGCCAATCCAAGGTATTTGCCTCTAAGAGGAAGATCTATTCCAGAAGTTGGAGATATCGTATAATCCCTCAAATGCAGCTCGTTGATAACAGCATCTACATTGTTGTTAAGACGAACATATCTGTCTGAATTCCATCCCAATACACTTTTATTTACTTCTTCCATATCAAAAATAAGAGATTTACCTGAATTAACAGCTGAAGCTCTGGAATATGGATCCTGCACAAGAAGAGTTCTTATCTTTCCGTCATATCTCTGAGTTATTTCATATAGATAATATTTTCCTTTGAGATCTCCGCTGATAAAACCCTTCCATACACCTTTTTCTAATATGAACATAGCCTGTTTTTCTGAAAACTTGTCATTTCCGCTATTGTAATAATCATATATTTTTACACTCACCCCCAATGCCAGAGGAGCCCATATTCTGAATTCTGTTCCTATAGGTTTGTAGATGAAGCCAAGATCTTCCCCCTTATATTGAAAATCCTGATTGTTCAGCACATTGCGCGCTATTATCAGATAAGTGTCTTTTTTATCCACGACTACAAAATATCTGGAGATAATATCGGGCAGTTTATTAGTTAATGTGATTACAGCCGTATCAGATTTGTCAGTTTTTTCCCCTGATTTCGGAGATACTGACGCTATAGCGTAACTATTTTTATCAAAATCTATTACTTCGAAACGGTTTTGGGTCTTGCTGTCAAATTTGATTTCAGAGGGAAGTTTGATTGTTATTTTATTATAATCATCAAGCCATGCATTAAGAATTTTTGCCCCCATAATTTCGTCATCCGCCAGTTGATTGTTTTGTTTTACAGAAGAAGTATTAGTATTTACGAGTTTATTAGTAAGATCCGTAATTTTTTTCTTTGCGCTGTCCAGTTCAGTCAACTTGGAGCTATACAATTTATCTTTTTCATTCAATTGTTTTGAAAGTGCATCCACTTCTTCTTTTATTTGTTTAAATTGAGTCCAGTTAGGATTTAGCACTTCGTTCTTTTCGTTCAACTGCGCTGCTAACGCGTCAACTTCATTCTTTACCTGATTAAATTCAGCAAGTTTGTCATTGTACAATTTATTTCTCTCATCAATCTGCGCTGAAAGAGCTTCAATTTTCTCTGACGAACTGCTGAGTTCGGCTTGTTGCGCTGTTTGCAATTTATCTTTTTCATTTAGCTTCGTAGACAGAGAATCGGTTTTTTTTGTCAGGTATACTCCAAAAATAATCAAAAACAGTACAATTAAGACAAGAACAACAGAAGCAAGTTTGAACGGGTTATTTTTAAAATTACCGGGCATAATTAATCCTTTAGGTTTGCATGACAATATTAGGTTTGTTTTTTATAAACTCTTCAAATGAGTAAAAATGCACAAATGAATTTAAAATCAGAATGATTAAATACTTTACATGAAATTGACTTATTACAAAAAAGGCATTCATTTACTTTCAAAATTATTAAGGAATAGACTAAATCTAGCTTGATTCTATCTAATTTGAATCTGTTTAACAATAGGTTTTCTTAAATTTTATTTTTTAAAAAAAGATGAAGAGACGCATTAATTTCTTTAAAGATTATCTGACCGAAAGGTTCGGACACGCTCTTTACAGGATTCCAATAGATCTCGGCCTGGGCTGCCCTCATAAAAATATAAATAATCATGGATGCATCTACTGCGCTGAAGATGGGGCAAGAGCTATACACTTGCAAAGAGTTCTGGATATTAGAGAGCAAGTAAGAGAAGGAATAAAATATGTCAATAACCGATACTCAGACTCTCAAGGCAATTATATAGCCTATCTTCAAACCTATACGAATACCTACGGGAACATCGATAAACTCAAGTCTCTCTATGAAACAGTCCTCTCTTCTGCAAATTTCACAATGCTGATGCTTTCAACACGCCCTGACTGCCTCAACGAAGAGATTCTAGAATATATATCTGAATTGAATAAGAGCATTGAAACATGGGTAGAAATAGGTGTTCAGACCTCAAATAACAGAACCTTGTCTATGATAAACAGACAACATGACTTCCAGTCTGTAATAAACGCATCAGCAAAACTAAATCTAGCCGGAGTTAAATCCTCCGCCCACATAATGATCGGACTTCCAGGAGAAACAATGTCTGACTATATTCAAACTGTCAATGATGTCTGTTCTTTAGGTTTTACCGGAATCAAACTCCATAACACTCTTATCCTGAAAAACTCTTATCTAGGCAAACTCTTTAATACCAGCTCAGTTATAACTCCTGACTCTGTAGAAATAAAAGGGATATTCTCAATACCTAAATTCAACGAATATGAGTACATAGATCTGTTGATTAAACTCCTGCGCATCATACCTGAGGATAAAGTCATTATGCGCCTGACGGCAGATGCCGAAGAAAAGAATATCCTTTTCCCGAAATGGCATATACCCAAACCCAAAATACTTGAAACGCTTTTTTCTATAATGGAGGAGAGGAACCTCGCCCAGGGCGATTCTGTCGGACAAAAAATAGAGTCGGATGACTCTTTTCTGAAAATAAAGACTTCCGACAGCAGTTTTACCTTCTATAATCCTTTGTTCAAGGAAAATTATCACTCAACCTCAGGAGGTCTTTCCGAAGCTCTTTATAAATTTGTTTCTCCATCCAACCTTCCGAAGAGGTTGGCTATCAAAAGAGAGTTAACTCTCTTGGATGTAGGATTTGGGCTTGGATACAATGCCTTAACGGCTCTTAACGAAATTAATAAACTCGGTGGGACTGTCCGCATTACATCTCTTGAACTTGATGAATCCTCTCTAAAACTAGCCCAATCTCTTTTTCAAACAAGTAGTTGTGAATATAAGATTCTTGAATCTCTCAGAAAACAAAATCGCTATTCAGATACCAGAAGCTCTATAGAACTTATCCTCGGCGATGCCAGAACGGCAAGTCTGCCGTCCACTATTAAATTCGATCTCATTTATCTGGATGCTTTCTCAACTCAGAAGAATTCAGAACTCTGGACCTATGATTTTATCAGGGGACTATCGTCCCTTTTGTATGCTGACGGCGCAATCATCACTTATTCGGCAAGCTTTGCCGTCAGAGGAGCCTTTATCAGATGCGGAATGTTTGTCGGAACCACTGAGCCCTTCGGAAGGAAAAACGGCGGAACAATTGCTTCTTTCAACAAAGAAATTATTGAATCCCCTCTCTCAGAAAAAGATATGAATATCATACTTAAATCTACAGCTGGAACTCCTTACAGAGATACATCATTAAAATCATCAAACAACGAAATACTCGTAAGGCACGAAAAATTAATCCGCAAACTCCGCTTAAAAGGCATCCCCAAGTGGTATAAGTGAGCGGTATCACTATCTGATACTCTCAAATAAATCTGACTGTTTTTGATTTGGGATAGCCTTCTAAGGATTTTGAGAGAATACCATCTTCCCTGAAATGCCCAATGACTATTTCATCGGTCAATTCTATCATGAATTGGTTTCGTTTTGCGGATGTTTTAGAGCTGACTCTTTTTATCGAGCTTTCAAAGGGTGTTACAATAAGCAGTCGGTCTGCTGAGTCTATTGCCTTTTTTATTTCTGGTTCTAATCTCTTTTTCATCCCTCTCGCTAAAACCATTATAATTAGCTGTTTTCCAGCAAGAAGATAATAAAACACATCCTTTTCTATTTTTGAATGAAAGCCGCTTATAACGCAGTTTCCCATATTTCGCTGTTCTATTGCCCAATCATAGCATTTCAGGACTACAGAAGCAGGAATCTTCCGACTGCAAAGAAAGGCTGTTTTATGCAGTTTCAATAACTCTATATTCCCGAGCGATGAGACGATCATTCTTCGTTCTCTCTATTGTCTGGTTTTTGTCCTAACGGCTTTTGTTTCCTGGAAGGAGGAAGATAGTTTTCAGATGTTACGACGCTTTTTCCTCCAATTCAAGCCGCGCTTTTTTGGCTATCCTTCCGCCCTTTATACCTGCATGGGCATTTTCAGCAATACCGGTAGCCTCGACGCTTTCGGCTATCTGCCTCGTGGAAAGTTCGGCAAGAGCAGTAAAGATTAGCTCTGCCTCGTTCATGTGGTCTCTGAGGTTCTGAGATTTAAGCTTCTTTATCTCTTTATGTTTTTTTACTGAAACTCCCGACCATTCCTGATGAATAATATTGGTGAGAATAGCATATTCTTCTTCTTTCGTAACTTCATGATCTTTCCGGTAATCGGTAAGTTTATTACGGGTTTCCTGCCCCATCATGCGTTGCTGAATCCATTTCTCGCTTCTGCCCAGTTTCTGCCAATATGCCCTAGCTCTGTCCAGAAAAAGCGACGGGTCATTCATGTCCTGAATCCGCTCATAGCCAACTTTCGCAAGCCATTGTTTAAAAGGTTCTGCCTTAGGCGACGGAATAGATTGAATAAGACGCAAAATTTGCTGAACCGAACCTGCAAGCGTTTTTCTCTTTTTGCCTGTATCTGTCATCATCTCTATCTGGGGACAATTTGTCCCCAGGTAAGAACCCAGTTCAGAATCTCTTTTCCTTAGTTTTTTAAGATAATCTGTTGGATTTTAGGACATTGTAAGTGCTTCTACAACATCCATAATCGGGAAATACCATGTTTCGCTAGATTCGTCATAGTGCCTGCAAATTTTCTTACTCTCAAAAACGGCTAATTTATTATCTAACATTACTATTTCCTTTTTAATTGCGAACGCAGTGCGTTCGCAATTGTATTAGTTTACTCATTCGCTGCCTCCGTCTCGGTGTCGAGTTCTTTGCCCATACGGTATTTGATGTCATAGTTGATGATGAAATCCAGCTCTTCCTGAGTAAAACCATAATGTTCTGCTAAAACAGAATCTATCTGATCTATGATAGAGTTGGACATTTTTGGATAAAACTCATCATATTCTACTTTCCCAGAAGTTTTGTATTCATATATGCGTCTTTTGGAGTTATACCCCGAGCGAATTAAAAATAGAAAAAGTATTGCAAACTTAAGCTGACAGTTTAGAATGTCACTCATTATGTCAAAGTATAAAGGATTCTTAAGCACAAATCAACGAACAGCAATAATTGCTGAACAAGTTTGAAAAAGGCGAAACAAAAGAGCTTTTATCTAACAAATACACAGGATATAGCGGATGCCTTAGCAAGGATGAAGAGAGCAAACTTTCAGCACATCTTGAAGAGTTTACATATCCTGATGTTAATCCTATCATAGCCTATGTGGAGTTTACTTTTGGAAAAGAATATACCAGGAGCGGAATGCGTGACTTACTACATAGGCTCTGTTTTACATACAAAAAAACATCTCATGCTCCTGGTAAAGCCGATCCTGACAGACAGCAAAAGTTTATTGACGGCTTCAAAGAGTTTTTGAAGAACAAGTCGCCTGATGTCCCTGTTCTCTTTATGGATGCGACTCATCCGCTGGATAATTCCATTCCTGCCTATGGCTGGATAAAAAGGGCGAAAGAAAAGAGATACAATCCAACACAGGCAGAGAAAGGCTCAATATCAATGGAGCTCTTAATGCTGAAACAAGAGAAGCCGTAGTGGTTGAAGCAGATATGATCAATGCCGAGTCAACTATACTCCTCTTGAAAAAAATAGAAGAACATTATCCGACAGCTCCTCATGTTTATTTGTTTTCAGACAATGCCAGATACTATCAATCTGAAGAGGTGCTAAACTACTTGAGAACATCCGGAATAATGCTGGAGAAAATTCCGCCGTATTCTCCGAATTTGAATCCAATTGAACGATTATGGAAGTTCTTTCATAAACAAATCCATTACAACAAGTATCATGCGACCTTTGCAGCGTTCAGGTTGGAATGCCTTATGTTTTTTGAAAGACTTGATGAATACTCAGAAAAATTAGCTTCTCTGATTACATTGAACTTCAATGTTCTGGATGGGATAAATTCTAAGATGAAGGCAGTATGCTAAAATTCGAAAACCATTTCGTTATTGGGATAATACACAATGCCGGAAGTTCAAATTGTTGAGTTATCTATTATGCTATAGCTTCTATGAGGTGATCTATTTCTGTTTTGAAGAGGTCATGTTTGTGTAATTTAGCGCTGATTCCTTTTCCAAGGGATGAAAGCACTTCCTCTGAACCTTTCCTGACTCTTCTTGCAAATGGCAGTGCCAACAATGTTATAGGCAGCATTGCGTGGAGCGGAGGATTAACTACTGACACTCCCGCTGCTACTGAGTATGTTCCTCTATACTGAGATAAACCTCCATTGAAGGTTTTTGTCCCTGAACCAGCTGCAGTAATGTTGTTGTATATTATTCCTGCCGCATTTATTGTCTGGCTCCCTGCTCTGTCATACCACACTGTGCCCATTGAATTGTCTGTAAGCGTTCCAAGGCTTGTTATCGTTGCTCCTCCCAGACTCAGGTTCCCTGCTCCGGTAAAGGTTACAGTCCCTCCTGTGGCATTGAATTTACTATTCGCATCTATGGTTCCTGTTCCTATTGTAAGGGTGCCTATTATATTTGAAGTCCCGTTCACTGTCAGAGTGTTCGCTCCAACCGCCAATGTTGATCCTGCATAGACATTCAGTGCATTGTTTACTGTCACAGTTCCGCCCAGTGTCTTGGTCCCTCCGTATTTTACTACAAGTGAGCTGTAAGTGTCTGTCAGAATTGTCTGGCTCCCACTTGCACAATACCATACTGCCCCCATCGCAGTGTCTAGACTACCTAGGCTTGTCACTGTACTTCCTGATAGCAACAGTCTTCCTGCTCCGGTAAAGTCTATCGTCCCTCCAGTAGCGTTGAATGTGCCTTGAGCTCCAAAATCGCCG
>MHBE01000040.1:0-138928 GCA_001803205.1 Lentisphaerae bacterium GWF2_38_69
AGGCTTCGCTGTAACGAACTACACTTCTTGTCATATTTATTATTCCTGTTTTTAGGTTGTTATTCTGTCAACCTATATCAGGATCATTTTCAATTTTCCACTTCCCTCTTCCCATTTTCAACTTTCCATTTTCAATTTTCAACTGAATTGCCTCCCTGTCCAGCACGAGCGCCAGACTCTTTGGAGTGCTATGACTCGTCATAGCTTTGTTTTTCGGCGGCATGCCGCCGATTACTGAAAAAGCGGCGATAAATCACCGCACTCCAAGGGAATTTGTATCGGTGGGCACGGCCATATTTTTTTTATTTATTATTACACACATTATCACATTCTCTCTTTCCGACGCTCCGTCATGACCGTGGTGACAAAGTCACCTCTTCAATTTTCCACTTTCCATTTTCAATTTTCAATTTTTTTCGTCAGAGTAGTGTTTGCATTGTTTTTATTTTTTAGCCACTCTTCAGGAAGCAATTCGCGAATGTTTTTATGAGGATGATTATAGAGCATCTCGATATCCCAGTTGAAGTTAGCTTCTATGATTAATGGCCCTTCATTTGTTATAAAGAGATCGAAGGCGACAGACTTCAAAGCAATCAATTTTGAATGAGCATACACACATAAATCCAGAGATTGGGAAAGCATGAGCTTGATAGAATCAGACAAATGAGGGTCTTTAATATTTTCTGTCAACCCCATGGATTTGAAGATAGGAGTTACTTCAAAGGTTTTGAGGGTAAGGGGATAAATTTTATAGAACTGTTTGGAATTCTTTTGAATGTCAGGGATTTCCAACTGCATGTAGACAGGTTTGACTGAGCGGTCATTAAACTGTGCTGTTATGATCCTTAGCGTGATTGATTGTTCAGAATCCGCAAGAGCCTTTATTTCGCTGTGGTCTCTGATAAAGTGCTGAAGAATCAAGTCGTTGCAAGACTTAAGCTTTTCTTTTAAAAAGGCAGCAACTTCGGTGCTGCAGGTTACAGGATTACCATTGATAGGATGGAGTTCATAACGATTCTCTTCCCTGATGTATCTTACGCGAAAGGCATCTTTGCTCTGCGAGCCGTTGTTAGGTTTACAGAATATATCTTCTTCTCTGAAAAATATACTGATATCAGGATTCTTGACATTAGAGGTATTCAAAATTGTTGGCACATGCGGAATGTCGAATTTTTTCAGAGCTTCGGTAAAGCTGGTTTTGTCAGCAATAAACTTTCGGGCTTTGTCCAAATGCTGATTCCCCTTATTAGAGACTATATGGAAATGAGGCAGTTCGAAGGTATAGAAATAGTCTAATTCCTTTCCCCTGTTTTCAGTAAGATAGAACCTATACTTATAATATTTGACAGGGGTTATATTGTGAAGCAGGGATAGATTTATCAGGCTGGTAAACTGTTTGAATAGCGAGATGCCATATTTTTTTTGAGTTTCCCTGCCTTTATGGTAAAGACATATTGCGGACATTTTCCATCCATAATAGAAATACCATCTCAAGGTTGAGTAAGACTCCTTGCAAAAGGCAATAAATCCAGAGTGAAAGAACGCCATCAAAAAAATTTCTCTATGGATTGTAATAGATTCATTATTGCGTTTGAATAGACGGAAACTGATTACACAGGAGGGTTTTCCGGACTGGAAAAAAAGAGTGAGCTGTTTCAAGAATTTTTGTATCATGCCAATAATGATAATCAATGAAAAGTTTTGAGCCAGTGATTAATGGCAGAAACAGAACAGACATTCATGGAATAGCTGTAATTAATCTCTTTATTATTCCTGCTGTCGCGCAAAGAGTTTAATTTATCCAGTTTTCTAGTGTCGACAATTTGGTTTAGAGAGTCATGGAGTCCAGAAGTATTAAAGATAATATTTGCCTCATTTTCTCTGAAATCTTCTCTGACATTTTCTCTGACATTTTCTCCCATGTATTTATTTGGCTTCCAGTTTAACCCTTTAGGCAAGAAATCATCAACAGCCTTACGGTGGAAATAGCGTCCTGTTCCCCTGTGATACTTCATAGAGGAAGGGATGGATAGGAAAAACTGTATCATCCGGACATCTAGAAGAGGCCAATGATAGTCTATACCATAGGATTCGGCTAGTAGAGAGCAGTTGCCCATTCTGGTGGGCACAAACGGCGCAAAGCGGTTTTCCAAAGTAAACTTGTTAATATTGGTATAACCTGCGTCAAACTTTGCCGTATCAAAATATTTATTTTTCAAATCGTAAGCATCGATTATTTCGTCTTTGATAACGCAATACGGCCATCTTTGATTCCAGGCATTTAAAAACCTCTGATTGAATTCTGCTTTTTTAAATTGAAATTTTTGTTTGCAATACTTCTTTATGAATCTCAACGGTCTGGTAATACTGTTACCATGCAACATTCTGAAGAGGTCAAAATATTTTTTTTCTTCCATCAATTGTTCTAAAGCCAGATTCCCGTGAAGAGTCGTTACGAATTCATCTCCGCCGAATCCTGATAGCAGAGTTCTTATATTGACAGATTGAGCTTTCTTGTAAAATATGGTATGAAAGGTCGCATTGCCGTGTTCTACAGGAGAACCCAAAATCTTTAGAGCTCTTTCTTTTACATCTTCTATGTTATTTTCTATCCCGCAGCAGATGAAGTTATTTATTATGCCATATCTCTGGCTTACCTGAAGAATGTATTGCGGTTCATGCTCAAGATATGCAAAACCAAAAGCATAAAGGTTATCAATCGGCTGATTAAACAGTTTGGCTGCAAGAGCTGTAACTGTAGAAGAATCAATCCCGCCGCTCGTCTCTGAGCCGAGATTATACTTAGTCCTTATTCTCGAAGAAACTGCCTTATTCAGAAGCTCCCTGTAAATTTGCAGATAGTTTTCAATATTACCAAGTGAAGGGTCCTCCTCAGGGTTAAAAGTAAAATATTCTCTTATGGTGTGATTATCTCTGGCTACTGTGAGACAATTAGCGGGTCTCAATTTGAAGATGTCATGGTAAGCGGTTTTCACAAAATCCATAGAGAGATGGAGCAAATACTTTGCAGCCCATTCTATATCGGGTTTCATTGGAATAATTCTCAAATTGTGAAATACCGATACAGTCGAAGCAAAGGCGAAATAATCTTCACACAGATAGTAGTAGAAGGGTTTTACTCCCATGTGGTCAATGCAGCAGAAGAGAGAATTGTCCTTTTTGCTATAAATGACAAAAGAGAAGTCTCCGTATATATGAGACGGGCAGTTTTCTCCCCATTTAAGGTAACTTTTGAGGATAAATTCTGCGTCGCTGGTTTCCTTTAATTCTTTAGTAGGAAGATTGATTTCCTTTGCCAACTCATCCCTGTTAGTAAGAATTCCCCATGAAACAATCACATTGCCCGATGCCTGGTCAATGTATGGAGTAGGATCGAAAAAGGATTCAGGGGTATTGAACCTTGTCGTCTGAACAAGTAGGACATTCTCATTTTGATACCCCCCAATCTTATCAGCAGTATTAAACTGATTAAGAGTGTTCAGGATTATATCTTTTAATGGCGTCAGATCAATTTTTTTCTGTTTCCGCAAGAAAATTCCAGCAATCATAATAATTCCATCAATTAGGGTTCTTTAGAATATGAACAAAAACACTATTATATGGGGAAAGTTGAAATAATAAAACCCGGATTTTAGATATTTACTGTAATCATTATTTTGAATTGTAGATAAAATTTGCCAGTGGCAAATCCCACGGGTAGGTGATTTTCTGGTTATATTCTTTGTTTTCAACCAAATAAACCTCTTTGCCGCTTGCTTCCATAGCTGACGCGTCATCTGTTACGCTTAACTTATTCTTTCTGACAAGCTCATAGGCAGTCAGTATGTCTGCAAAATTGAATACCTGAGGGGTTTCCATAGCCCAGAGAGTGGAACGGTCAATTGTTGAAACTATCTTTAATTTTTCATCAGCGGATTTTATTGTATCTGTTATTTTTTTTGCTGCTACAGCGCTTCCTTTACGAATGCACTGATCAAGACATGACACCATGAGTTTTGATGAAGCAAGAGGTCTTGCGGCATCATGAATAGCAACATATTTGATATCAAAATTTTTTAAATATTGCAGACCATTATAAACGGAATCTCCGCGGGTATTTCCCCCGATGGCAAAAGAGAATGAATTATTCATAATAAATTTAGAAAGTATTAGTTCATAAAGGTTCAAATTTTCCTTGTTGCTGACAATGACAATATGATTATCAGGAGAAAGATTTCTGAATTTCATAGGAGAATGAGCTATAATAGGCATATTGCCGATTAGCTCCAGGAGTTTATTTTTCTCACCGTATCTGGAGCTTGAGCCACCCGCAACTATGACAATTCCAAGTTCTTTATTCATTGATTGTATATTTCCTGATTTTCTTGTAAGCGTACTTGTACTTATAAGGAAATAGTTCATAGGCCTTTTTGATGCAATAGAGTGCCTGGAGTTTTTTCCCTTCTTTTATTAGGATTACGGCTAAATCGTGATAATAAGAGGCTTTTTCGGGAGCTAGTGATACGGCTTTTTCCATGTATTGTTCTGCTAAAAGCAAATTATTATTGTCTGCTTCGTAATGAGCAACAGTTGCAAGTGGAAATGGAGAGTATGGCATATACCTTTGAGCTTTAGCCAGAAGTAAATTAACTTCTTCAGGATCAGCTTTCTGAGAGTCAGAATCGAATAAAGGATTATTAATGCAAGCAGAGTTTAGTCTGGCGTAATAATATTCTCCTATCAGGCGATTCGATCCTAACCCGAATATAGCAAGGCAAGAGGAAATAACCATTAGCAGCAGCAGCAGTTTGTAATATTTAAGAGGGAAATAATACTTACATGATGATTCTTTAATCATTATGGCAGAAAATATTATAGCTATTGTTACACTGCCTGGAATCTGAAAGTTCGTATCTGTCAGTGAGTGAATTAACCAAGCGCAATAACCAAGCAGAAGAGGGAACTCAATTGAGCTGAGTTTTTCTCTGATAGAGAGAGCAGCTATTGATTTTAAAGCAAAAAATATAGGAATAAGGAATATTGTCAGAGTTATAAACATGGCTAAAATGCCAGCTTGAGAGCCTATACTTAGCAGAAAATTGTGCGGATCAACTGGTGATTCTCCTGTCATGTACTTTTTCATATACGGGTAAGCAAAGGAAAAAGAACCCCATCCTGAGCCGGCGAAGATGTGATTCTTCAGAAGTATAAACGATGTGTAAAAATAGTCGAAACGGACTATTATTGAAGGCAGACCTTTTGAAAAAGCGAAGAATATTCCGGATATGAATACAGCCGCAGCCAAGATAAAAGCTCCGATGAAGATTTTCCGAAGTTTAAGAATCAGAAGCATAAAAAGAACTATTGTTATTAATAGAGAGAGGATTGCGCTTCTGCTGCCTGTCAGGAGAAGCGAGAGAATCATAATAAGTGTTAGTAATATTATTATAAGGTACTTAAGCATTATCGAAGAATTCGATTTGGATTTTAGCAGACTAAAAATGGTTAATGGAATTATAAGAATAAGGTATCCGGCAAAGTTATTAGAAATGGCAAAGGTAGAGAAAATCTGATTCTGTTTGAGTCTGTTAATCATGGCTTTAGATAGGATGGAAGGATTTGATTTTAAGAAGTTTGCCACATAGGTTCTGGTATCGTCAAAGCCGAAAAAATACTGATAAAGTCCATATAAACAGAGAATAAGCGAGCAGATAACAAGAGTATTGATAAGTTTTGTTTGATTGTTTGCGTCATGGAAAATAAAGAGGAAAACTAGAAGAGCAAAGGATGCAATGCCGAAAATATATGTGCATTCAAGCACAGGGAAATCAAAACATGAAGCGTGAATAAATCCAAGAAACGAAAAGCCGCCAAGCAATAGCCACAATAACGGAACTGGAATCAAATTTCCTTGGAAGTTGGATTTTGTTACAAACAGTCGTAAATAAATGAATACAAGAAGTATAGATGATATAACAGGAAAGAGAGATGTACTCCAGGGTTCAAAAATCCACTCATTTAATGACAAAGGGAAAACTCCTGAATTCGGGAGCATCGCAGGGACAGTAAATTTTATTGGAAGAAGAAATATGAAAATAAGTATAAGCGCATAGGAAATAGTATCGCAAAAGCAGGTTAATGACTTTCTGAAATTAAAGATTCTATCTTCCACTTATATTGCAGTATTGTTTCAGTTATTTGTCGTTCAGAGCTTTTAGTTCAGACGGGATATCGTCTTCCTTACTGTCTTTTATCTGATATTGAGGTGACTTATGTTTATCAGGATAGAAGGGTCTTACTTCCGATTTAGAGCAGTAAAGGCATTTTCCCGAATCTTCTATTTGAACTTTAACAGTCTGGGTAAGAAGGTTTCTGTCGACTACTTTTCCTATTCCCTCAGAACATTCGCAGTAAGAGCCGCGTCGAGGCATATCTCTTTCCATCTCTAAATACCCTTCATGTTCATATTTCAGGCAGCATTTAAGCCTGTCACAAATCCCTGAGATATTGACAGGATTGAGCGATAGATCCTGTTCTTTTGCCATTTTTACATTCATTGACTCAAAATGGCGAAGGTATTTTTTGCAGCAGAGCACTTGTCCACAGACTCCAAATCCGCCTATTATGGATGTCTCGTCTCTTACTCCTATTTGTCTCAATTCAATTTTGGTATTAAGTGACTGGGCGAGGTCTTTGACAAGTTGCCTGAAATCAACCCTCCCTTCGGCAGTGAATATGAAAAGTACCATTTTTTTATCAAAACTGTAGTGAGCGCTAAGGAGCTTCATTTCCAGTTTAAGTCTCTGTATATGCGAAATAGCTGTTCTGATAGCTGACTTGGCCAGCATCTGGTTTTCAGTGGCCTTGCTCTTGTCACTTATTGTGGCTTTTCTATCAATCGTGCCCAGTTCTGATTTTTCCATATCAGGCGGAAGGGATCCAAGATTGTTAACAATCTGACCGTAATCCAAAATCTTGTCTTTTTTTATAATTATGCAAAAATCACCTTCTTTAATGTCAAATGATTCGGGAGCGCAGGCTTCATAGAAAGTGCCGGTATCAAGAACTATTTTATATAAGAAATCCATTATTTGATTGTCTTTAGTGTTGTTTACTGATTTGCTTTCGAGTATTCTATCATCGCACAAGTCAAAAGCAAAACACTATTTATGATAACTCTTAAGGAAATGGAGCTTATTGTATGAGATTCCTGTTCAGATTGTTTATCTGGAGTTTATTATCTTTTATCCTGATAATTGCTTTATGCGCTCTTATAGTTTATCTTACTCTTTCAAGCTCCCCCTTCCCTGTTACTTTGAATGACACCTCGGTATCAGCTATGCTCAACTTGAAAGAAAATATGGATAATGAGACTAAGTCCATTAATTCTACCAACACAGACAAGGAGAGAAAAATAATTTTTAGCACACAGGATATTAACAGCGCATTCAATATATATTTAAGCGCCAGCCAGATTAATTCTTTTTTAGGTCATAGGAACTCCTTTCCGGAAGATTCAATTCAATTAAAAGGAGGAAGGTTTGATGATGGAAAATTCATCATCTCCTTAACTAAAAAGCTTTCTTTCTCTACACCTTTTGGAAAATATCTGAACATTAGATTTGAAGCTGTTCCGTCGATTAAGGACAACTATCCGGATATAAAAATATCTTCTCTCAATTTCGGCTCGGTAAGTGTTCCTGCTTTTGTAATTGACTACATTCTAAACAAAGAAAAAATCAATGACATTCAAGAGGTAAAGCTGCTATTAAGTGCGATAAAGAAATTAGAAGTGCATAAAGATTCAGTAACTTTGATATATAATCCTAACAAACTTTCTGATCTAACTGCATCATTGTCCGGACATATGGATTTCTGACAAATATTATTTTTCTTTCAGTTTGCTTCTATTCGATATACAAACAACGAATTCGCCTTTAATAACTCTCTTTTCGAGAATATCATGGAGTTCTGCGGCTTTTCCTCTTATGATTTCTTCGTGCATCTTCGTAGCCTCGCGAACTAAAACAAGATCCGTTTCGGGCCCTATTGCTTCTATAATCTCAGTCAAAAGTTTAATTATCCTGTAAGGCGATTCAAAAATAAAAGCAGTTTTCTCGTCATTGCCTATTTCAGAAAGAATTCTCATTCTTGCGCCCTGTTTTGGAGGAAGAAAACCATAGAAGGCAAATTTCTCTACAGGAAGCGCACAAGCTACCGCCGCAAAGATCAAAGCAGAAACTCCGGGAATAATTTCAATTTTAATTTCATTTTTGACTGCTTCGCGCACCAGGAGAAAACCCGGATCGGAAATACTCGGTGAGCCTGCTTCTGTTATCAGAGCTACTTTCTTTCCATTTTTTACTTCTTTAATGATATACTCAAGAGTTTTATGTTCGTTCTGAACATGATGGCTGATTATTTTTTTATTGCCTATTGAATATCTGTCCAAAAGAATTTTTGCTTTGCGGGTATCTTCCGAAGCAATCATATCAGCTTCGCCTAATATCCTTACAGCCCGATAGGTTATATCTTCAAGGTTTCCGATAGGCGTAGCTATCAGGTATAAAACTCCGTCTGATGATTCATTTCTTTTCATAGCGTAAACAGGATAAATGCCATATCCTTTGCCTCTAAACTCAAAACCTTATCATAACTACTCTTTCTCAATGCAATCATTTTCGCCCCGTTTAAGTGATTAATTTTAAGTGTTTCATCTTTGTTAAGTAATCTTACTATGATAGAATATTCTCAGAAAACAACATTCTTGTATGGAGTAAATATGAAACAAGTTTTTGCCCCTGGCTGCGCGCCAGTGCTTTATAAACCTCTGCTTGGGAAAAAAATCTTTCCTATTTGAACTATGGGGACTCTAATATACCTGAATATATGACCTGCTGCCATCATGAGCCTGTGTTTCTCCCGGAAGGCACACAAGTAATAAATGTCTGTCCTGGTTGTGACAGGCGTTATCGTGAACTTTACAAAGGCATTTCGACGACTTCCCTCTGGG
This sequence comes from Lentisphaerae bacterium GWF2_38_69, assembly GCA_001803205.1. Taxonomy (GTDB): domain Bacteria; phylum Verrucomicrobiota; class Lentisphaeria; order Victivallales; family GWF2-38-69; genus GWF2-38-69. The sequence continues at coordinate 9,014 of MHBE01000040.1, forward strand.
AAATATTATCCGAAACCAAAGATTTCCCTTTTCCCGACTACAAAGGCAAAACTATGACAATCCATGATGCGTGCCCTACAAGAACGGAACCAAGAGTTCAAGAATCAGTAAGGAAACTTCTAAAGCGGATGAATATAGAACTTATTGAGCCTAAACTCACAAAAGACAAGAGCGTGTGCTGCGGTGATGATTTTTACGGCAAAGTCAGTAAAGATAAACTTATTGAGCAGATGAAGAAGCGCGCAGATCAAATGCCGTCTGAAGATGTTGTGGTATACTGTGTTTCCTGCATAAAGTCCATGTTTAACGGAGGGAAAAAACCTCACTACTTGATTGACCTGCTTTTTAACGAAGAGACCACTTCTGGCACTCTGGATCCCGATTCATGGCACTCAGAAATTGACAAATTTATCGAATCGCATTAATCACTTCCTTCCTATTACGACTCTGACTTCGTCACCAGGCATAAAAGTATATAATGGAGGAGGTATGCAGACAACTTCTCCGTCAGCAAGAATAGCGGCTGAGTCATCAGATATAAGATCCCCAGATTTCAAAGTCCCGGAATCAGAGAGTTCCTGAAGATCCACATTACCGTTTAAAAGCCTGCTCTTTCCAGAACACTTAACATACATTTTCCTGACTTTATGAAGAGAAGACTCCTTAGTATCATCAAATTTTTCAAGTTTAAAAATATATTCCCCTTCAAGATCACTTCCCAGAGAAAAAAACGGAACAGACAGCGTACTATCTTTGGTATTAATATAAAAATCCGTAACAGCGAATGTATTTCTTAATATCTTGTGTCCTCTGGCATCAGGCGGAAGAGAAGGTTTATTGAAAGTGACAAAAGTTATCCCGTCAGGATTAAGCATTGAATATCCATAATATATACCTTGAGGTTTATCTGAATAAAGAGGATATATTTTTACAGGTGTATCAGTACCGATTAATCTTGCTTTATCTCTTGGTATTTTTACATGGATGCCTATGGGATTAAGCATTGTTACCTCCAGAGGTGCGATATTTGAATCAGTAAGACCCTGATTATAGAGAACTTTATCTACGATTCCTTCAAAAGATGCCACTTGATATGAAATTTTCAGAAACTCCTGATTCTCAATAAACGAAGCTTTATCATTAAGATAATTTGTATAGGCAGTACTCATAGTAGATAAATAGTTTTCAAAGTCTAGCCAGCTTACAGCCCCAGGAACAACGAGATACTTGTATCTTTTAAAATTAATTACCGTTTCTTCAAAAGTTTTTTTTGCATAAACCATAAGATCTCTGCTGCCAATCATCTGCTTCTTCCAATAGTTCTGATTCAAACTGTAAAGCAGAGTTCCTCTTTTTACGGTCTTATTTTCAGAATTTTTCACTGCCGGTCGGGTAATACCTCCAAGTCTTGCCACATAAACAAGAGAACCATAATAGTAAGCGTCAGTTCCAGTTCTGTACTGCGTTACAAATAACGATGTAACATTCCCTTTAAACTCTTCTGAGGCTAAAACTGGAAGGGAATATGCAAGAAGCATCAATAATAATAAAATAATCTTAATGGATTTTTTACAATTACTCATTTTTGCTTATCTTTCTCAGTTTTTATATTATTTTCAATTTCGCCTGTTCCTACAATTACCTCAACTTCATCACCAGGCATAAAATAATATCTTTCAATAGGATAATAAACTTTCAGCCCTTCTTCATAAGACTCATCGGGATTTCTTACGAGTAAGTCATCAAGTTCCAGTTTTCCTGAATTTTTTACAGCCGTAATTTTCTCGTAACTGAATAAGATCCGCAATAGGAGGCCTGTTAGTGGCCTGCCCCTGAGCAAAATACAATTTCGTAATTATTCCCTCAAATGGAGCAACGGCATAGCAGCTATCCAGTACCTCTTTGTTCATCATAACACTTTCTACATTATTCATATACTGACCTATGATATTATACAAAGATATATCCATATCAGTTAGAGCCTTGTAACTGACCGCATTTCTCTGTGCTAGAAATTTGTACCTGTTTTGATTCCTGTAGGCAAGAAGAACCAAATCTTTGTCTATACTTGAGTCAGACTCACTAGCATAATAAGCTGCTGCCCATGGAGTAATATCCATTATTGACAGGATGGTTCCCATTTCTATGGTTTTTCCGCCAGAGCCAGCGATAGAAGGTTTAATTATCTGTCCAAGTCTGGGCGCGTACTGTATATAACCAGACAAAGGAGCATCCGTACCGAACATGAATGTCTCTGTATTGATAGAAACAATTTTTCCTTTGTATACACGGGCGGCTTCAAGCTCATGACATATGGATACGATTAATAGAGATAGGATATTAAGGATTATAATTTTAAATGGAAAAAATCTCATAATCATTGCTCCCCGACTATTACTTTCACCTGATCTCCGGGCATAAGCAGGTATCTCTGATCAGCAAAATATATTTCCTGTCCGTCCTTTAAGTCATCTTCTGCATCTATGATTGTAATGTCATTTAGTTCCAAAGTACCTGCGTCCTCCAGTTCAGCAAAATGATCATAACCGAAAACGGATCTTTTCAGTCCGGAGGGTTTTACATAAACTTTCTGTATTTTAAATTTGGAATCTATGCCGTGATCAGGATCCATAGTTTTCTGTCCCAAACCTTTCCAGACATAATATCCATTTCCATCTTTATTAAGTGAATCGAGATGAACAGCAAGTGATATTTCTTCAGAATCAATATTAAAGTTAATTACCGGCATCAGGTTTCTGTAGACGCTTATTCCATCATCAGGGATAAGCTCATACCTCTTAAGCACAGGATAATTTTCAGTAAAAAACAAAATTCCATTATCATTTAACATGTTGTCAGCGCTGAAAACACCTTGAGTATAGCCATTTGGTAATACAATTTTTACAGGGTCTGTCGAACCAATTAATCGTGCCTCTTCCCTGTTCATATTTACTTGTATTCCAATAGGGTTCAACTGCGTTATTTCAATAATATTCTGCCAAACAGCATCTCCTTCAATGACATATACATTCGAAACATAGCCTTCGAAAGGGGCGTAATTCATACACGCATCAACAAATCCCTGGTTCATTTTTGTAGTAGCAATATCGTTAGTATAACTATAATAACCGTTATAAAAGGAAGTTATCATATTCTCATACGATTCCTGACTCACGGCATTCGAACGATACAAGCTTTTGTATCTCTTTATATCGCATTCGGCTATTTTAAACTGTACTATATCATTCTGGACATCAGCAGCAGTAGCGCTGACCTGAGCGAGAAAATATCTGGTATTTATTCCAAGGACAATATTGCCGTCACGCGCTGAAAGAATATTGCCTTTTCCGTCAAGAAGCGGAGGATAAATAATCTGTCCTAGCCTGGCTACACGGGAGATATATCCGTAAAAGGCCATATCTGTACCATGACTGCTTGTAGAAACATCTAGCGGGATTACAGTTCCATTATACTGCTTTCCAGTAAGAGAGAAACAAATTGCAGTAAACGATATTATTGTCAGGATTAACTTATTCTTCACCATGCAGTTCTCGAAAGCGTTTTGATAACTTTAAAAGATAATGATAATCATTGGTCTTAATTTGTCCATAATGTTAACAAATTTGGAAGTTGAAAATACAACTGCATCAACTAGACTTAATCACAATAACTCTATAAAGTTCGGAGCAAATCTCAATTATTGAAATGAAACACATTGTATCAATTTTGTATTTCCTTTTCTACTTTGTACCTCTATTTGCGTCAGATGCAGAAACTAAAATTGACTCAGGCACTGGGCAAGACTCCCTGCGCCCAGCAGTAATGAATCTGCAAAAAATGCTTCCAAATCCGATAGATGTAAATATTAACAACTTAACGCAATCTTATGAGCAGGATCCTGTTCTCCAGAATTCAAGAGAATTAAATTTCAATAATAGCGACAATGAACCGGTCATTACCAATTCACAAGTCGATACAAATGTTTGGCAAAACGCATCGCGCCCTTCGATAATGAATCTGCAGAAAGTATTACCCAATCCGATAAATATAAATAACAATGAGCTGCTGCAATCTTATGCACAGGATCCAATTCTCCAACACTCTTCACAATCATATTACAGCAATGGAGAACAGTTGAGCGGGACAAATGCAGCCAATATTGTAAACTCTAACGCAAATTCTCTGACTGGAATACAAAAACGACTCTATTCTGATGAAACTTCACTTAATAGTTGTTTGCCATCCCAAAATGAAACGCCGAGCCAGGAAGCAAAATATCTATCGAAAAATGAAGATAGCCTTGACTCTGACATGCAGATTGAAGGAAGTGGCCTTCCTGATAACCAGCCTTAAGTTCAGAAAAAGCGAACGCCCATTGGAGGCATATATGGATTTGGCTTAGTTCCGCAAAGCCTGTCTCCTGCGTCACCGAGTCCCGGCAGGATATAACCTTTTTCATTCAGCTTCTCATCAAGGCAACCCGCATAAACTTCAATATCAGGATGAGCTTCGCAGAAAGCTTTCACTCCCTCAGGAGCAGCTATAAGGCACATAAATTTTATTCGTTTGCATCCTACTTCCTTTATCTTGGCAGCAGCAGCGACAGCTGAACCGCCTGTAGCCAACATGGGATCTATAAGTACGATTGTCCTCTGATAGCTATCCACAGGCAGTTTGCAGTAATAGGCATTGGGAAGAAGAGTTTCCTCGTCTCTGCTTATACCTATGTGCCCTATTCTTGCTGAGGGCATAATTTTCAAAAAACCATCAAGCATTCCTACCCCTGCTCTTAATATTGGAACAAGGACAGGTTTTTTTCCTCCAAGAATCTGTGTACGGGTTTTGCATAATGGAGTTTCTACCTCAACTTCCTGAAGGGGAAAATCCTGTGTCAATTCATATGCAAGAAATATTCCTATCTCGTCCACAAGTTCCTTAAATACTTTCTTGCATGTATATTTATCTCTAACATAAGTAATCTTATGTTTGACCAGTGGATGATCCACAACATTAAAATTAGGATACTCCTTCAATGGCTTCATTCAAAAACTCCGCAATATATTTATTTAATTATTATATCTTTATACGATTTTCCTGGCGGTATCATAGGAAGAACATGTTCCTGATATTCAATATGAACATCAAGAAGATATGGACCGGGAGTAGCAAGCATCTCCTTAAGAGCCTCATATAGTTCATCTTTTGTATAAACTTCCTTTCCCGGAATCATATATCCTTTGGCAATAGTCACAAAATCAGGATAAGGTCTCTGGGCGCGCTCATTGACAAGAACCGTATTTCCACGCTGACTTCCATAAAAACGATCTTCCCACTGTGCTACCATTCCGAGATGCTGATTATTCATGACAATAATCTTTACTCCGATCTCGTAAGCATGAGCAGTTCCAAGCTCTTGTATATTCATTTGCATGCTGCCGTCACCGGAAATACATATAACAGTTGAGTCAGGGTTAGCCACTTTTGCGCCGATCGAGGTTGGAAAACCAAACCCCATGCATCCCAGGCCTCCTGAAGTAATTAACTGCCGGGGTTTAGTATATGTGAAATACTGGGCAGACCACATCTGATGCTGTCCTACGCACGGAACTATTATCGCGTTACCTTTAGTTACATTATATACAGCTTCAATTACTTCCTGAGGAAGTAGTTGAGAAGAATTCTTCTCGTACTTAAGGGGATATTTTGCTTTCCATTCGTTTATTTGCCTGAACCAGTCAGCATAATCCTTATAAATGGGATTCTGATTCAACTTCTGTAAAACATATTTTATATCACTGACTATGCCTATATTGGCTCTTTTATTCTTATTAATTTCCGAACGGTCAATATCGACATGAATGATTTTCGCATGAGCCGCAAATGTAGGAAGAGGCCCTGTAACTCTGTCATCAAATCTAGCCCCGAAAGCCAAAAGAAGATCAGATTCATTAGCTGCATTGTTTGCATAAACCGTTCCGTGCATTCCCAACCACTTCAGAGAAATTGGGTGATTCTCCGGAAACGAGCCTATCCCCATAAGAGTTGTCGTAACAGGAATATTATATTTGATAGCAAATTTCGTTAGTTCTTCTGCCGCATTTCCTCGTATTATTCCTCCCCCTACATAGAGGCAAGGTTTACTGCACTCTGAAATAGCTTCACGGATCATTTCTATCTCTTTCTCAGTCGCCTTAGGATTAGGCTTGTACCCTCTCATTGAAACACTTTCAGGATAAGGCGGCATCTCAATAAGCTGCTGCTGAACATCTTTGGGTACATCAATAACCACTGGGCCAGGTCTTCCGGTGCTTGCTACATAGAAAGCTTCTTTTATTATTGTCGGCAGATCGTAAGCATCCATAACAAGATAACTATGTTTGACAATCGGTCTGGTCATCCCTATCATATCAGTTTCCTGAAATGCAGTTTTCCCTATTAATGCTTTAGGGATCTGTCCTGTGAGAACTACCAGAGGAACAGAATCCATATAGGCATCAGCAATGCCTGAAATCAGGTTGGTTGCCCCTGGGCCGCTTGTAGCCATGCATACGCCTACTTTTCCAGTAGATCTGGCATACCCGCCTGCTGCAAAAGCCCCACCTTGTTCATGTCTTGGCAGTATAACTTCAATTTTGCTTTTACAGAGAGCCTGATGAAACTCCATCGAAGCTCCGCCTGGATAAGCAAATAAGACTTTTACACCTTCATGCTCCAGGCATTTAATGGCAACGATAGCGCCTTTTATCTTTTTCGGGGCATGTTCTGTGTGTTTCAATTGCATAATTTCCTCACAAAATAGATAACTGTTCGGGATTTCAAAAGTTTTATTACAATATGGAATAAATTTATATTATAATAAGGAGCAAAAGTCAAACTCAATGTCATCTTTAAATTTGTATATATCGCCAAATAAATTATGGCATAAGGTTACTTCTTGCTTTAAAATTTGATAAAAACAACAAAAACAGGAGCTTTTTATGAAAAAATTCAAGTTTATAGTAGTGCTCATAATCTTAATAGTGCTGGCAGTTTTCCTCCTTCAGAATCTGAGCAAAACCGATATCATTTTTATTATCTGGTCCTTTGAACTTCAGAAAACATATATTATACTTGGCTCTTTCATTCTCGGAATTATTCTTGGAATAATCACAGTATTTGCTTCCAGAAAAAAATATTAAAAAAGTTACTTCAGGAGAGTTTCTTGTGATCATAGGAATTTGCGGCGGGACAGCTTCAGGAAAAACAACTTTCACAAAAAAGCTTCTAACAGAGGTCAATCCAAGTTTTATTGTACACATGGAACATGACTTCTATTACTTCAACAGAAAAAATCTCCCTGACTTTTTAAAAAAAATAAGAAATTTCGATCATCCTGAATCTCTGGATAATGAACTTTTTGTCAATCATATAAAAGCCCTTCAGAAAAACGAGTCCATTCATCAGCCAATTTATGATTTTACTACAGACAGCAGAAAAGAAGAAACTACGCTCATAAGACCAAAGCCGATAATACTGGTGGAAGGAATTCTTATCTTTTCTATAGAAGAACTTAGAAAAATCTGCGACATAAAAGTATATATCGATACTTCTGATGATATAAGGCTCGCAAGAAGGGTTCTTAGAGATACCAAAGAAAGAGGAAGGTCTGTAGATTCCGTTATCCATCAATATCTGGAAGCAGTCAGACCCATGCATAATCAGTTTGTAGCCCCCAGCAAACATCACGCTGATCTGATCATTTCCGGAAATACAGAAAATTACATAGGAATCGACCTTTTAGTAACCAAAATCAACGCCCATATCAGACACTTGAAGAGGGAACACTGGAAACAGAAAATAGCCAAATCCAAAGGAAAAAGCTGATTTCAGCTATTCCTTATAAGCGAAAGCATTGTCAAATCGTCAAATAGATTATCCTTCTGGAAGTCTATTGCCTCTTTGGAAATAATTTGAATTATCTCATCTGCTCTCTTGGTGATGTTATTGTCGACTAGATTAACAAGTCTCTTTTCCCCAAATCTTAAACCTTCGGGAGATGTTGAGTCAGTCAGACCATCTGTATAGCATATTACGCTGTCGGTTTTTTGAAGCTGTAATGTGCCTGTTTCATATTCGGAATCATTAAATATTCCAAGCACAGGCTGATCGAAGGCTCCAAAATATGACATCCTTTTTTCAGACGCGTGAATAAATATTGATGAATGATGCCCGGCATTGGCAAAGGAAAGCACCCCTGTCCGAATGTCATAATACATTAGAAAAACTGAAGCAAACATGTTTTCTTTGTTATTCGAAAATAAATCGGCATTGACTTTAGAAAGAACTTTGCCGGGCAGAAGCAGATTAAAGTTTATACAGAAATTTCTTAGCGTTGTCTTAATAACTCCCATAAGCAATGCGGCCGGAACTCCTTTTCCTGAAATATCCCCAAGAATAACAGCAAGCGTTTCTCTGGAATCATCAATATAAAAGAAGTCATAAAAATCCCCGCCGACTTCCCTGGCTGGTTTGAAAACTTTTGATATAAAAAAATTATCTCTCCTAAAATCCTTACTTAGATCAGGAAGGAGGGACATTTGGATTTTGCGCGCTATTCTTAGCTCACTTTGAACAGCTTCCAGCCTTCTGGTTTCGTCTTTCAAACTCTGCATATATTTTTTGAGTTTATTTCCAAGGTGATTAAAGCTTCTTGCAAGATGAACTGTTTCGACAGTGCCTTCTTCTTTTACATGAGCATCGAAATCCCCGTAGGAAAAAGCCAGAACAACATCTCTGAGCTTAACAATAGGCTTAGATATATATTTAGCCAGTAAAAAGCCGGAACATGCAAAAACCGCTGAAAGAACAGCTATTACACCAAAAAACATGCCGAAACCCAGAAGCCATGACTTATTGAATTCATCAGTAAGATTACGGTCAAGTGAATCTATTACCTTTTTCTGCTCATTTGTATAGTTTGCAAATATTGGCCTTATGGCCTTTTTCATATCTACGAAACCAAGCAAAATATAGTCAGTATCAGGAATTTTTTCTGAAACGATATAGTAATCTTTTCGAGTTGATTCTATTTCATATTCAGATTTAGTTAAAATCTTATCTTCCAGGTTCCCTTTTCCAAAAAAAACAGAACTGGTATCGAAAAATTCACTTCCTTGAAAATCCCTGACATTCTTTCCTTCGTATTTTTCTTTATTGTGGCTGAATATGATTTTGCCTGTTTTATCCACCAGGGTAAAATACCCGACATGGTTTCCGTCAGGTTTAATATCAGCAGTGGAAAGCTCATATATTCCCGGAATCTCTCTTATGGGAACAGCCTTAAATTTTTGAAGTTTTTCAGTTATCTGAATAGAGTAGCGCTCTGCCAGACTCTTCAGAAGATCACGGGCGAACGGAGCAATCGCTTTGAGCTGGAGATCATAATTTACATCAGAAAGTTCATTCAGTGAAACATATGCTTTTTTTTCGAGATTGTTTAACTGGGCTAGTGAAACGGTGAATTGTATAACGCAAAAAATCACTCCTGAAAGGAATATCGAAGCGGCAAAACTGATGGCCACCCTAGTGCTCAACTTTGAAGGGTAGCGGGTTTTCATCAAATAGTTTTCACTACTGAGAGTATGTTTTTATCAACTTGTCTCATGTAAGAAACTTCATCCATAAGTGTTTTTACGAGGTGTATGCCTAAACCTCCCACACTGCGGGTCTCTATTGGAGCTGAAAGATCAGGGGACTCTTTTTGAAGTATATCAAAAAATTTCCCTTCATCTATGAACACGCATTTAAGTTTCTTTTCGCCATCTGCTTCAAGTATTTGGCAATGAATTTCGATTTCTCCCTTTTGGTTCTCAGGATAGGCATAACTCATTATATTGACAAGAATCTCTTCAGCAGTCAGTATCACATCAAAAATTTTTTCTTCTGAAGCGCCTGCTTTCTCTATAAAATCCCTAATAGACTTTAAAAAGAAATTCAAATGGACAAGTTCAGCTTTTTCCCTTATCACCTGAAACATAACTTCAGAATATTATTATAGACATAATTAATTATTGAACATTTAGTTTCTCTGAAAGACCTGAGACCTTAAATACCTTTTTAACTGAAGGCACTACATTGACGATAGAAAAATTATTAGTATCAACTTTGTGAGATGCCTTTCCGCATAACCTTAAAAATGAGGATGCAACATATTCAACACCATCTAAATCAAAGACTATTACTTCAGCTCCTTCAATGGATTCCATCACAACTTTTTCCGCGTCTATGCACTTTGTTGTATCTATTCTTCCCAAAAATTTACATACAACTTTACCATTATGGTGTCTGGTACATTCTACAGACATAATTAAGACCTCCTGAATAATTTATAATATATTAATAATTGTCATTATATCTAAAAAGAACAGCTTTGGCACTCAAAGAGTAACCGTAAAAGCATTTTTTATCAAAAATAATCTATGTTGTCACTGAATCATTTTGCAATAAAGCGAACAGTAATTATTAAGATCTTTTTACAACAGCAAACTTCAGAGTCCTGAAAGCTCCCATAAGTATATGAATAATAACATACCCGTTTACTACTACTGCTACTCCGACGGACGGACGAAGAAGTATTATTATCAAAATCAGTATAACAAGAACCATTCTGAATTTATTTCGTTTGACAGTCGGAAGCCATTTAGCGAAGTGGGCATATTTGATGTTGCTTACAAAAAGCAAACCTAAAATACAGGAGTAAAACGGCAGTATTCTTACATACTGATGATGGGGGTCTATTTTGTTTGAACAAAAGAGAAAAACCAGAGAGCATATCGCGGCAGCTCCTCCGGGAGTGGGTAAACCTGTAAAACCATGGCTGCTTTTCTTTTCTATCATAGTCGAAACATTATATCTAGCCAGCCTATGAGCAGCTCCAGCCAGATAAACCGCGCAAAAAGCCCAGGCCATGGGGTAACCATATATTGTTAGGGAATATTTATGAGCCATCACACATACAAGAACTGCAGGAGCCACGCCGAAAGTAACCATATCAGCCAGGGAGTCCATCTGAATTCCCTTGAGGCTTGCGGCATTAAAAATCCTTGCCGCAAAACCGTCTAAGGCATCAAAAATCATTGCTCCCAATATCATTATTGAGCTGACTATAAAGACATATTCAGGTTTAGTATGCTTGTTATATACCTGCAAAGTATTTACAATTGCCAGAAATCCGCAAAGAGAGTTACACACTGTAAGAGTATTAGGTACTGCCTTAAGCCATTTATTCCTTTCGACAAAACCTTTAAAATTTTTTCTCATATCAGTTTCCCCCCCCTCTTATTTATCTATTTCAGCTACTATGCTCTGAGCAGCTTTTAGTTTGTCACCGATTTTTATTCTAATTTTGATCCATTGGGCATTAGGCATATAAATCTCGGTTCTCGAACCAAACTTAATCATTCCGTACCTCTGTCCTCTCTTGAAAGTGTCACCCACATTTACGGGACATACGATTCGCTTAGCTATCGCTCCTGATATCTGTTTTACAACAATTGGAAAATTCCTTCCGGATATATGAGCTTCAGCCAAAAGAGCGTTGGATTCATTTTCTTTTGTCGCTCTTATGTCCCTGGCGTCGTAAAATTTTCCTTCCTTATAAATAACATTTTTTACAGTAATATCACATGGAACTCTATTTAAATGGACATTAAAGACAGAAAGAAATATGCCGATTTTCAATACGCCCTGACCATTAAAGAGTTCCTTATACTCTTCTGCGTTATCTAATATTGTTATATCTCTCACAGTACCATCAGCAGGAGATAAAAAAGCGTTTTCCTCAGAAGGAAGAGTTCTTTCAGGATCGCGGAAGAACCCAGCTATAACCAGCCATATAAAAAGAAATAATATCGGAATAAAATAAAAAACATTCGAGTTTGTCAGGCAGCCAATCCATATCGAAAGCGCAGATAAGATCAGTGCTATTATCAAAGTTCCAAGCCATTCGCGTCTGCCATAATGCGTTAAAGTCATATAAAAACTCCTTAAGAAATTATATTAGAAAGTAAATAAGATATTATCATGGGAATTAACTCAATGTCTAGCCTATTAAGACGGTTTTTTCCTTTTTCTGTATTTCGATACAAAATATCTGACTGAAAAATATCCACCAGCACCAAGCACTGCACCATAAATAAGCCCTCCTGCAAAAAATGAGACGCCTAATTCAAATCCAATCTCCTTTAGTTCCAGCCAGGTAAAATCCTTACAGATCAAAACTATATCTCTTTCTATCTGAGGCAGAGTCAGCCCGAATCCCATTATTTTTGAACCGGTAAGACAAAATATTGGATACATAAAGGGCACTGTGTAAGGATTGCATATCCATGTAGAGGCAAAAGTCAAAAGCTTATCAACTCTAAAAATTATAGCTGCAAGAATAGCCGGTATAGTCTGAGTGCCTATAGGCAAAAAGCAGCCTATAAAAATACCTATTGCCACCGCAAGAGCGATACCATGAGGTGTATCATTGGAATTAATTACCTTAATATAATATTCTCGGAATTTTCGCAGGAATTTCACTGATGTTTATTTGTTGGAAGTTCTTTTGATTTCTTCTTCCTTCGAAGCAATTGAGGCAGAAACTTCTCTCTATAAAACTCTTTGCGTTCTTCCTGTTTCTCAATTTTTCGATTCCTATAGACCCGGAGAGAAAAATATGTTATAAGATATCCGGCAAGTCCTAAAACTAATCCGAAGGCTAATCCTCCTATAAGGAAACTGAAAAAAAGTTCTTCCCCGATAATTTTAAAACTGTCCCATGAACTGTCTTTTATTGATTTTAGCAAGAGATGCTCTATATGCTTAAAAGTCAGACTAGGATCGATAAATCTAGATCCCAGGTAACAAAAAGAAGGATACAAAATAGGCATTGTGTAAGGATTAACTATCCAAGTAGTTGCAAATGAAATTAACTTGTCTAACCTAAAAATAAATGCAAGTGCAAGTACAACTGCAGTATGCAGTCCTGGCGGAACAAAACATCCTACAAAAATTCCAATTGCTACAGCAAGTGAAACTCTATTTATCGAATGGTTGGATCTTAGTATTTTTAAAAAAAAACTTTTTGTTAACCTTAAAATTCTATTCCACATTATTCATGTCGTATTTCTGCGGGAGTTTTCCTATTTGAGGTTCCAAGCCTAATTCTAAACTAAAAAAAAGAGTTCTCAACCTGATAAAAGAACTAGTTTTATTTTAAATATAAAAAATTGAAATATTCCGTTGAGTCATGAGACACCAGAAAACACGGATAAAGAAAATAAATTATCTATTCCATTTTCCAAAAAATGCAAAAAAGATTTTGAAGCATTTCACTCTTAGATTTATTGTAAAGTCGAATCTCACTAATAATTTTCTTTTTTACATAAAAATTAAATTCAATATTTATAAGGAGACTGTAGTATGTCCAAAGTTGCTCACCTAGATGAATCCAATTTTGAAGGTCAAACAGCTAAAGGAATAGCCCTGGTAGATTTCTGGGCTCCTTGGTGCGGCCCCTGCAAAATGCTCGGCCCGGTGCTTGATGAATTAGCAGAGGAAGTAGGTTCAAAAGCTCTAATTGCAAAAGTAAATGTCGATGAAAGCCCTGCACTTGCTCAAAAATTTAATGTAATGAGCATCCCTGCAATATTTCTGATGAAAGAAGGCAAACAAATTTCTTCAATGATAGGGCTTCAAGACAAAGAAACCCTTTTAGCCGCTATCAACGAAGCATAATTAAACATGAATGCCGGAAAAAACTCTAATATCGTAGTTCTCGGAGCATCAAACAAGCCGGAAAAATATTCTTATATGGCTGTGGATATGCTGAAATCTCATGGTTTTAATGTTATTCCGGTTCATCCTTCAGGAATCAGTGTATGCAATCTTGATACCAAAAGATCTCTTTTGGAAATAAACGCAAGCATCGATACACTATCTATCTATGTAAATTCGTCTCTCTCCTCCAGGGAATCAGAGGCAATTCTCAAGCTAAACCCAAGAAGAATCATATTCAATCCAGGGACAGAGAACCCTTCTCTTGAAAATATCTGTTCACAAAAAGGAATAGAAGTAATACATGCCTGTACGCTTGTATTGTTAAGAACTTCGTCTTTTTAATAAATAAACTAAGGAGATTATAATGAAATCATTCTCAAAGCTCATCCTAATTACACTATGCACTCTTGCCATTGCAGGATGCGACAACAACAAAGCTACAGCAAAATCTTACTCCAAATTCTCATACATTTCTGATAAATGTCAGGTAATTGGAGCAATTGATATTAAAGAAATTGCAAAAATGGAAAATGTTCAGAAAATGCTTCAGGAGGATCAGACAATTCCTTATTACAAGGAAATCAAAGCTTCCGGGCTTGGTTTGGATAACTTGAACTGCCTCTATTTTGGAGCAGAAATTCCCGCAAGCGTAGATCAGGCTAGCATCCAATCTGAAGGAGTTTTCCTCCTTGAGGCTAAATCAGAAATTAACCTTCCTGAATTCATATCTCTTGCAGAAAAGAATAATAATATTAAATTTAAAACTGAAACAATAGGTGCTAAACAAGCTTACATCCTTTCTAATGACAGCACCGCCGACACACCTCCTACATATATCATTCAACTTAATGATAAACTTATAGCTATAGGAACTAAAGCTGAGATAACAAATACAGTCACACTTTTTGAAAAAGGCGGAAAATCTGTCCTTGATAATGCAGGCCTGATGAAAACTGCCGACAATGGGCAGAGCAAAGATATGGTATGGTTTGCCGCTTCAGTTCCTCCTGAAGTGAATAAAGAAAATGATCCTAATTCTCCGGATATCAACGATCTATTCATATCCGCAAACTATATCAATGAAATCCTCACGATAAACGGTAAGATCGTTTGCGCTACTGACCAGGATGCCCAGAAAATCTTGATGCCTGCTCAAATACTTACATCTATGGCTGTTATGACTTCTAATAACACTATCAAACCGGAAGATCTTTCTATAAAAGCTGATAAGAACAACCTTGATATAAGTATAAAACTTTCAAAAGAAGCTCTCAAAAACATGATGGAAAAGAGTGCTTCACAAATACAGCAGCAGCCTGTTGTAACTGAAGAAGTAATTACTGAAGAGATATTAGCTCCAGATACTTCATTAGCCACTAACGCTCCAGTTGTTAAACCAGTTGTTAAACCAGTTGTTAAACCAGTTGTTAAACCAGTTGCACCGGTAACTGCGCCGAAAGCTCCGGTAAAAACTAACTAACGCAAAAGTTATTACTAATATCCACTCCAATTTTTTAACGGAGTGGATATTTTTTTGTTATGAAAATAAATGACCTTCTATCCATAATAGAGCAAACAGGAATATATCCTTCAAAAAAGCTGGGACAGAACTTCCTGATTGATGAGAACTTACTCAACTTCATAGCAAAAACAGCTGATGTAAAGAAGGATGAAAATATCATAGAAATTGGCCCTGGATTAGGTTCACTCACAGAAAGAATTCTCGAATCAGAAGCTATGCTTACTGCTATTGAGTTTGATCATAAGCTTTTTGATTATCTGAAATTTAAATATAAGTCCCGTGAAAATATTACCCTTATAAATGAAGACGCGTGCCGAACCGATTATACGAAACTTACTGCGAATATTCCCGAATACAGGCTTATCTCCAACCTCCCCTATTCCATCTCAACTCCGCTTATGGCCAAATTTGCCGACCTTGAAAATCCACCTGCTGGAATGTTGCTGCTTCTTCAAAAGGAAACTGCCTTAAGATTTATAGCAACTCCAAATACTAAAGATTACGGAAGTATCACTATCAGACTGCAGCTTCTCTATCAGGGAGAACTTGTAAGAACCGTTTCGCCAAATGTCTTTTTCCCTAAACCTGATGTTCAATCTGCAATTTTAAAGCTGACAAGAAAAACAGTTTACCCAGACATATCCGCGCGAAAAAAAGTTGATGCTATTGTTAAGACAGCTTTTCTAAAACGCAGAAAAAAACTGAAAAATACAATTGCCCCTCTTTTCGGAGAAAGGGCAATAGAAAAAGCTTTCTCTGAAATGGGATTAAACCCAAATGCCAGACCGGAAGATATTTCTCCTCAAGATTACCTTATACTAAGTTCATACTTGCCAGTTCTTGCGGCAAGTAACTGAATGTGTTTTGGAAATTAGGTTATAAACTCAGAAATGATCTGTAATCCGACGCAAGAAGATACGAGTAATGCAATAAGGATAATGCACCTCTGCAATATTAAGAATAACGGGCGATCTTTTTTCTGACGCTGCGCCTATTACCGCCTTTAAAAATGCGAATCAATTGCATTAAAAGCTCCTATTGCATATCCTTTCTGGTACGCAGGAGCAAGAATTTCTTTTAGAGTTAACAATGACATACAACCCTCCTGATTTTTATTCATTTTAAAGAATTATACGCATAATAAAACAAATAAAAAACTATATAAAAAAGAAGAAATAAAAAAAGTATATTTCGATATTGACTGTTCTTAAGAAAATCCTAGAATGTAAAATACATGATGTTCATTTTAATAATCTCACCAAAAAATTATAAGGAGACTTTTCATGAATCAAAAAATGGGACTTTTAACAAAAACATGTGCTACTATCGCTTTTACGGGCATGATTACATGTAGCGCGTTTGCAGATGCACCAATAACCGATTTTAAGACGACTAGAGAATTCCAGGGGACAGCTACTGCATTGATTACATGCAATCTGCTTTCCGGATTCAATGATGACTGGCGCGGCATGATAACTCATACAGCTTACCCTGGCGATATTTTCCATGGCCCGACAAAGAACAAGGATGGAAAAACACTCGATAAAGGCACAGTGCTCTTCACAATAGATAAAGTTGGAAGACAAATACTTGTTGACCAATTTGTGGCACAGCTTGCCGTTGCTAAAGACAATTACGAAAGAGATAAACAACTTATTAAAAACAACGCAGTATCCAGACAGCAGCTACAGGAAGACGAGTCTGCTTATTTCGCGGCAAAAGCTCAGGTCGATCAGCAGATATATCTCTTGAATCTTTGCGAAATCCGTGCCCCGTTTGACGGAATAGTCAATAGCATAAATAATGTAGGCTGGCTATCAGGTGAACCTGCAGTCATGAATATTTCCCAATTAGTGCCAATGGGAATTGCAGTAACAATGGACAGAACTTTAGCTAATAAAATCACTCCTTCTACTCCTATAACAATATATCCTGACCCTAGCATAAGCAAAGAACCTTGGGGAATAGCAAGAGGGTGGTCCATTCTAACTCCTACAGGCATAACCTTCTTAGTAGGTAATATTGAAGTTGCAAAAACCATAAAGTCCGATGGCAAATCTTTACCTATTGTTACTTATGCTAGCCCTATACTCCCTTTCAGTTATGAAGATGCTAATACATTATCTATTGAATCCATCTGCATATTCAAAGATGACAAAGGTACTTTTGTATGGCAAGCCGTAGGTCAAAGAGACATGACTTCAAAAGGATTTGACAAGTCTTTCCCAGTTAAAAAAGTTTATGTCGAATTGCCAGGTCCAGTTACCTGCGACATGACATTTACTGAATATTATGCTATTAAATCTAATCCAAACTTAAACCTATATGACACTGTAATAGGTGATGTACCGGAAGGAATAAAAGATGGAGATCTCGTTACATTCCAGGATCCAAGATTTATATTTATGCCTGGCGACAATGTAAGAGTCGTAATTGGGCCAGAACCATCCAATTAATAACAAAGCTACCAGTTTAAACCCGGCATTTTTAAAGCCGGGTTTTTTTTTGAAAAACAGAATTTAACCTGTTGGAGATGAATAATGAATTGGAAGAAAATAACATTGATGGCAGTAACAGGAACAATTTTATGTACAGGCACATTCGCATCAGATACTGCTCCCACAGATCTTAAGGAAAAAAGAACTTTTACCGGAACTGTAGTATATACAGCCGGCGGCCAAATTCAGTTTGGATTCAATGATGCTCACCGTGGATGGGTTGACTATTCTGCAAGGCCAGGTTTTATTTTCCGGGGACCAATTAAAGATGTCAACGGGACAATTATTCGCGAGGGAGATTTATTGATGCACATTACCGACACTTATAGAGTCGCCCTTGTGGAACAGTTTACAGCAGCATTTAGATCTGCCGAAGTTAATCTGAACTACAATAAATGGCTATATGAAATGGCAAAAAAACTGGAACCAACCAACTCGCTTTCCGAAATGCAGGTAAAACAGGCAGAAGAAACCTATTTCGCTGCTATTGCTGCTCTTGAAGGGGCTAAAGCGCAGCTCATCCAGGCTCAGCAACTTCTAGAAGTATGCACAATGAGAGCTCAATATGACGGCATTGTCGACACTGTAATGGTTCCTGCCGGATATCTTGCTGGAGAAGAACCTGTTATGAAGCTATACGAAATGAACCCTATCGGCATTAATGTAGCACTTAACAGTAAACTTGTAGGACAAATGAATTATAATACTCCCATAACTATTACTTCTTACAGGCCTGGTTCAGAGCCTGTCGGAATCATAAGAAACGGGACTCTTTTCAGCGCCGCAGGTCAAACCGGTGTTACTTTTCAAGTTTTAAATAAATTATTGCCGCCCCCTAAAGAAGCTGAAGGACTTCCAATTTTCGAAAGATGGGGCTTTGCGGCAAACTTGGGATTTGATGAGACAAATTCAATATACTACAGTAAATCCTGCATGATGATAATGGAAAAATGCCTAATCAAGAAGGGCGACAGCTATTTTGCCTGGAAAGTTGAGGGCGCTAAAGAAATAGCTCCTAAAGCAGGGATGAACAACATATCCTCAGTTAAACTTGTTCCAATTACCGTAGGCAACTTCAAGAAATATTTTGATAATAATACTCCGATGATCCAAATCATGAATTCCGATATATCCGAGGGTGATGTTTTTCTGAATAACGATTATCTTCCTGAAACACTTAAAGACGGAGATAAAGTTTGTCTCTTTACCCCAAGATACACTTTCATGGAAGGAGATGTAGTAACTGTTGAAATAGGGCCTAATCCTTAACAGAATAAGTCCTTATAAAGCATTAGAAGGCCGGAGAAATTCGGCCTTTTTTATTTCTATAATAGTCAACAACATCTGCAATAATATTATCCAGAGAGTAGTGAGGTTCCCATCCCGTCAATTTTTTAATTTTAGATATATCAGGCGCTCTGTGAAGCATATCTTCAAATCCCGGAGCATACGCTTCATTATATGACTTATAAACTATTCCTGAAGTCGAACCGGAAATGGAAATTACTCTTCTTGCAAGAGCCTCTATACTGCAAATTTCGTTGCTGCCTATATTGTAAACCTGTCCATTGAATTCCTTTTCTGACAGGGCAAGGACGCAACGGACAACATCTCTTACATGACAGAAACATCTAGTCTGTTTTCCAGTTCCAAAAACATTAAGGTCTTTTCCTTCAAGAGCCGCTTGCACAAATCTGGGGAGAACCATGCCGTACTTGCCGGTCTGCCTGGGACCAACAGTGTTAAAAAGCCTCACGATATTTACTGGCAATTTATATTCTTTGTAAAAAGCGGAACAGTAAAATTCATCGAGAAGCTTGCTGCAAGCATAAGACCATCTGGAGTGAGTCGGAGGGCCAATTAGAAGATCGTCTTCTTCTGAAAAGAAATTTTTATTTGATTTTCCATAAACTTCACTGGTAGAAGCAACAAGAATTTTTGTTTTATTTTCAAGAGCAGCCTCAAGAACCCTCTCCGTGCCTTTAACATTTGTTGTAATAGTATAAACAGGATCTTTTACTACTATGTCCACCCCTACGGCAGCCGCCAGATGATAAACTATATCGCTTTCGGATACCAGATCTTTTAAATTCTGCATATTCAGAATGTCAGAATGTAGAAAGTTCAGTAACGGATTTCGTATTATTGAGCTGAGATTATGGATATTTCCAGTAGAAAGATTATCAATAACCGTTACTCTATTTCCTCTGTTGATAAGTTCTTCTGCCAGATACGAACCAATAAAACCAGCTCCTCCGGTAATTAAACAATGCATTATAAACCTGCTTTTCTCAAATTTTCTTAAAAGAATAAATATTTTATAAATATATCAATTTCTTCACAGATTAAATATAATATAAGAAAAATAGTTTCTATTATTGGATAAACTTAAGGAAAAAGAAGTGGAAGCTTATTCGGTCGAAGTAAAAATAAAGAACTGCCTTGGCTTGCACGCGCGCCCTTCTGCTGTCTTTGTTCAGACTGCCTCAAAATTCAAATCCGATATATGCATAGAAAAAAATGGTGATATAGTCAATGGTAAAAGTATTCTAGGACTTCTGATGCTTGCTGCAGGACAAGGAAGTATTATAAAAATTTCCGCATCAGGGGCTGACGATGCCCAATCAGCAGTATCAGCGCTTGTTAAACTAGTTGAACAAGATTGCGAATTCAATGAAATATGAATGACTCTAAAATTACAATTCCAGAAATACGATTGAATGGCATTCCAGCTTCTCCAGGCATTGCGATTGGTACGGCTTTGGTTATTGGCAATAGAATTTCAACTGTTGACAGACGCGATATTCTGCCATCTGAAATTGACTCGGAATTCTCTCTGCTTGATGATGCGATAGAGCTTACCAAAAAACAGATAACCGCTCTTCAGGAAAAGGTTAATGCCGAACTCAATGATCAGGATGCAAAAATATTTGACGCTCACATTCTTTTACTTGATGATTACACACTAATAAGCTCTGTAAAAGAAGAAATCAAAAGAGAATTGATATCGGCTGACTACGCCTTCTTCTGTAAAATACAGTCTTATATTAAAATCATAAATAAAATAAATGATCCCTATATTAAAGAACGAAGCGCTGATATCATGGATGTAGCTTCAAGAATCGTACTGAATATTTACGGCAAAGAGTTTGAAGAAATAAAAAACCTTCCGGGACAACGCATAATAATAAGTTCCGAACTTTCACCATCAGATACTGTAACAATGGACAGGGAGAATGTTCAGGCTTTTGCCACAGAAACAGGCAGCAGGACATCTCATGCGACAATTATAGCGCGCTCAATGAAAATACCTGCCGTCGTAGGAGTAAAACCTAACCTGTCACAAATACATACTGGAGACATTATAATTGTTGACGGATATAAAGGAGTCGTAATAATTAATCCGTCTATTGATTCGTTGAATTTCTACGCCCAAAAAGAAATTATAGGCGGAAAACTTCTCGTAGAACTGATGGAAGAGTCAGACTTGAAATCCGAAACACTTGATTCTCATAAAGTTCAAATAAGCGCAAACATTGAACTACTTGAAGATATCAAAGAAGCTGAAGCAAACAAGGCCGCCGGAATCGGCCTTTACAGAACTGAATATCTTTATATATCACGCAATTCACTGCCAAGCGAGCAGATTCAATTCGAAACATACAAGCAAGCGGCTCAATCTCTGCATGGCAAACATCTCATAATAAGGACTCTGGACTTGGGCGGAGATAAGATGAAACCAAATTTAAACTCGTACTCCGAAAAAAATCCATTTCTGGGCTTTAGAGCTATCAGATACTGCCTAGCCTATCCCGAACTATTTAAAACACAGTTAAGAGCTATTCTCAGAGCAAGTGTCTATGGCGATGTTAAAGTCATGTTTCCTATGATAAGCTGCCTGGAAGAAGTTACTAAAGCGCTCCAGTATCTTAATGAAGTGAAAGCAGAGCTAACTAGAAAAGAAATTCCATTCAATAACAATATTGATGTAGGAATAATGATCGAAACCCCTTCCGCGGCTCTAATGGCCGATAAACTTGCAGAAAAAGTTAAATTTTTTAGCCTTGGGACAAATGATTTGGTACAGTACACGATGGTCGTTGACCGCAACAGTGAAAAAGTCGCTTATCTTTATCAGCCGTCCCACCCCTCTGTGCTGACCTTAATAAAAATGGTAGTCGAGGCTGCGCGCAGAAAAGGCATCTGGGTAGGAATTTGCGGAGAAATGGCTAGCGATCCTCAATATACGATTCTTCTCTTGGGCTTAGGAATAAATGAATTAAGCATGAGCCCCGGCTCTATAAATATAATAAGAAAAATTATAAGAAACGCAAAAATGCATGAAGCTGAAAGAATTGTTCAGTGCGCGCTTAATTCATCTACTGCTGACGAGGCTTTGAGTTATTCTCTCGAATACCTCAAAACAATAGTACCAGACATCTATAATATAGTAATAAAAGGCTCTTAAGATGAAGAAAAGACCAGGTTGGGATGAATATTTCATGAACATAGCTGAAACTACAGCTACAAGAAGCAATTGCTGCCGCAGACATGTTGGCGCAGTCATTGTTAAAGATAAAAGAATAATTTCCACAGGGTATAACGGCACCCCTAGGGGAATAAAGAATTGCTCAGACGGAGGTTGTCCAAGATGTAATTCAGAGGCTGTAACCGGCGAAAAACTCGATCAGTGCCTATGCTCTCATGCTGAAGAAAATGCCATAGTCCAGGCTGCCTATCACGGAGTATCAGTTAAAGATTCCTCTATATATACGACCTACAGTCCATGCCTTATATGTACAAAAATGATTATTAATGCGGGAATTAAAGAAGTAATATATCGTGAGATATACAAGTTTGAAGATATAGTAAGAAGCCTGTTTTCTGAAGCCAATATCATTATCAGGGAAGCTTCTAAAGAATAATACACGATGATTATCCTGGCATCCGAAAAGAAAGATAAACTCGTTGATAAACATTTTAGAACTTCCTGGACGGGATGGAGAACTTGGGGAACTTTAGCTATTTTCCCCTTTTTCGCATTCATTCTTCAGTTTTCAATCACACTTATGATTGAACCCATGAAATCAGAATTCAACCTAAACGATATCTGGATTGGAATTTTAGGCGCAAGTTATAGTATTTTCTATACGATTATGCAAATCCCTCTGGGGACTCTCGTTGATAAATTCGGTACAAGAAAAATAACATTAATATCTCTTACTGGCTGCGCATTTTGCACAATGCTTTTTTCGTTTTCTCATAACCTTGAAACTGCTCTTATCTGCAGACTTGGAATGGGATTCTTCACTGCTTCTTCTTTTACCTGCGCTTTTTATGCGGCTGGAAAATGGTTTGAATTTAAAACTTTTTCAATCCTTGTAGCCACAACCGAAAGTCTGGCTAATCTTGGCGGAGTAATCGGAACAAGCGTTTTGGCGTATTTAATTATAAATATTGGATGGAGATATACCTCCCTCTTCTTAGCGGCACTTGCTGTTTTAATTTTAGTCCTTTCTGTTTATAATGTGAAAGATAAAGCAGAAGATAGTTGCCAAACAGCCGTCAGCACCATTAAGACTGGCCCCAGTATATATTCTATAATGGGCATAGTTCTTAGAAATAAACATGTTTGGATTTGCGGTCTATGCATAGGTCTGCTTTTCGCCCCATTAAGTTCTCTTTCCGGCTTATGGGCTGTTCCTTTTCTCAGAGCCAAATACAATATGGATCTTGTAGAGGCTGGCCGGATCGTATCTCTTTCTTATCTTGGCGCGGCAATTTTCAGCCCTATTATGGCCGTCTTGTCCAACAAACTCAAAAAGAAAGCAGGTATTATCAGAGTATTTTCTCTAATTATGTTTTTCATATTAATTATTATTATCTACTTTCCAATAAATAATGAATTCATAAACGCTTTAGTCTTTTTTCTGATGGGAGCTATAACATGTTCTTATGTAATTCCTTTTGCTATAGCAAAAAAAATAGTAAAACAGAAAGTAAGCGCAACAGCATTAGCTTTAACCAATGTCCTTGGAGGAGCTATCGGAGCATTGATCTTCCAACCTCTTACAGGATTTATAATGCATATCATTAACGATTTTTCAGGATTTGATAAAAGTGCGGAACTCTTCAGCTACTATTTCGCTTTTTCTGTATTTCCGCTTTCCATGTTGCTTCTTTATTATCTAGCCGGATTGATAAAAGAACCCGAAGCTTAATAAACTAAAATATAAAACCTTTATTTCTTTATAGCTAGCTTGTTTTTTTTACGAAACGCTCAGATATAATTATCCACTATTAATAATATAGTTACCCCCTCAATCCATTCAGGAGAAAAATTTATGTCAATAAACATTCAGGAAATTTTAGGAAGCGAAAGAGATTATCTTCTCAATCATCAATGCAGCACTATCCCAAAGAACATGCTCCATGTTCCTTCAAAAACTTTTGTGGATGACATATTCTCATCCTCTGACAGGCCTATTAATGTCTTGAGAAATCTTCAAGGCATGTATAATAGCGGCAGACTCGCCGGCACAGGATACATATCCATACTTCCCGTAGATCAGGGAATAGAACACTCTGCTGGAGCCTCATTCGCGCCAAACCCGATTTATTTCGATCCTGAAAATATAGTTAAACTGGCAATTGAAGCCGGCTGCAATGCTGTAGCCTCAACCCTTGGCGTACTATCCTCAGTTTCCAGAAAATATGCTCATAAAATCCCGTTTCTCCTTAAACTCAACCATAATGAAATTCTTTCTTACCCCAATACATACGACCAAAGACTTTTCGCTTCGGTAGAACAGGCATGGAATATGGGAGCTGCGGCTGTAGGAGCAACAATCTATTTTGGTTCGCCTGAATCCAGAAGGCAAATAGAAGAAATATCACCTGCCTTTGAAAGAGCTCATGAACTCGGAATGTTTACTGTTCTCTGGTGTTACCTGAGAAACAACGCATTCACAAAAGACACAGTGAATTATGAAGCTTCAGCTGACTTGACCGGACAAGGGAATCATCTGGGCGTAACTATCAAAGCAGATATAATCAAGCAGAAACTTCCTGACTGCAATGGAGGTTATAATGCAATAAAATTCGGAAAAACAAGTCCCCTGGTATATTCAAAACTCACTACGGAACACCCGATTGACCTGACAAGATATCAGGTGGCAAACTGTTATATGGGCAGATCAGGCCTGATTAATTCAGGGGGAGCGTCAGGCAAAAACGATTTGCAGGATGCAGTGAAAACTGCTGTCATAAACAAACGCGCAGGGGGAATGGGGCTGATAATGGGAAGAAAAGCTTTCCAGAAGCCTATGGAAGAAGGAATCAAACTTATCCAGGCAGTTCAGGATGTTTATCTCTCAAGTGAAATAACTATTGCGTAATAAAGGTTCTTATAAATCTAAAAATACGATACTTAGTTAATGCTGTAGGCTTGAGATTTATTTTTTCATGATACAATGTATATTAAATTTTTAATTATAATTCAAAAAAGAAAGAGGTTACTTTCTAATGAGAAATAAAGTAGTTGTCACCGGAAGAGGACTAGTAACTCCACTTGGCGTTGGTTTGGAGCCCAACGAAAATGCTCTTAGAACCGGAAAAAGCGGAATTGTATTCGTTCCTGAATGGCGTGATCTGGGAATAGAAAGTAATGTTGGCGGACTTATTGATGAAAAGAAACTTGTCTGCCCTCTTCTCGATAAAAGAACATTGAGATACACTCCTGTCCACGCAATGTTTGGCATCGTAGCTGCTTATGAAGCCTTACAGGAGGCAGGACTTGAAACAAATTCTCTCAGGCACAGAAGGATGGCTGTGGTTTTAGGCCATGGGGGCAGCGCCCATACTCATATTCTCGATGGCGCAGAAACTTTGATGATGACTCATAAATCAAAAAGAATCTCTCCGTTTACAGTTCCAAAAGTTATGCCTTCTTCCGCTGTAGCAAACATATCTCTGGTCTTTGGAATCAAAGGAGAAAGTTATTCAATAAGTTCTGCTTGCGCGAGCAGCGCTCATGCCATAACAGTAGCTTCAAGATTACTCCAGGCAGGATTATATGACATAGTACTAACTGGGGGAACCGAAGAATTAAACTGGATCCATGGACTTGGTTTTGATGCTATGAGAGCTTTGTCAAGATCATTTAACGATACTCCTGAAAGAGCCAGCCGTCCATTTGATAAAGCCAGAGACGGTTTCGTAATAGCATGTGGTTCCGGAATGATGGTTTTGGAAACTGAAGAACATGCCAGGAAAAGAAATGCTAAAATCTTCTGCCAGGTATCAGGTATGGCAGGGAACAGCAATGCTACAGACATGGTATTTCCAGATGCTCCTTCCTGTTCTCAGGTAATGAATGATGCTCTGAATGATGCCGGATTAACTCCCGCTGATATAAACTACATAAATACACACGGCACATCGACTCCTGTTGGAGATCCGATTGAAACAAATTCCATAAAATCGGTTTTTTACGATACCAATAAAGATGTTCTGATTAACAGCACCAAATGTATGACAGGACATATGATTGGAGCTACAGGCGCAGCTGAAATCATATTCACAAGCTTAATGATGGAAAAAGAATTTATTTCTCCAAATATTAATCTGGAAAATATTGAAGACGAATGTGCCTGGGCTAACTTGCCAAGAGAAATAGTAAAAGGTGTGAAAATAAAGCACGCTTTAAAGAATTGTTTCGGATTTGGAGGAACAAACTCCTGCGTTATTCTTTCTGCCATTGAATAGAAATGTACATTCTTGGTATTGAAACAAGTTGTGACGAAACTTCTGTTTCAATCGTTAAAGATGGCTATCTGGTTCTTTCCAATGTGATATCTTCGCAGATATCAAAACATGCCGTCTACGGCGGGGTAGTCCCTGAACTTGCTGCAAGAGAACATTTAACTGCTCTTATACCTGTTACTAATCAAGCTTTTAAAGAGGCAGATATATCATTGAAGGATATAGAAGCTCTTGCAGTTACAAATGGCCCCGGACTTATACCTGCTCTTCTTGTAGGGCTATCATTTGCGAAAGGCATTTGTACTGAACACAAATTGCCTCTACTCGGGGTCAACCACTTTATTGCCCATATTTATGCGGCATTCCTCAACGAATCAAATAAACTTCTTGCCAATGCGGATTCTTATCCGGTAATGGCACTTGTAGTTTCAGGCGGGCATACCGCGCTGGTACTTATTGATAAAGATAAAACTGCAAAAATCATAGGAACGACTATTGACGATGCCGCAGGAGAAGCTTTGGACAAAGGAGCAAAAATACTAAATCTGGGATATCCTGGAGGACCTGTTATAGATAAACTTTCAGAATCAGGCAATAGGAATGCCTATCATTTTCCCAGATCTCTAACAGGTGGAGCGGGAAAACCCCTCGCAGAAGAAAACATCTTCAATTTCAGTTTTAGCGGGCTCAAAACCGCATTGCTCTATCATATCGATAAAATCAAATTAGAGAATTTTAAAGAACATACTCTTCTAGACACAGTCGCTTCCTATCAGTATGCTGTCATTGATGTCCTATGCATAAAAACCATCAGAGCCTGCAGGAAATTCAAATGCAGCTCTGTAGTTCTATGCGGCGGGGTAGCCCAGAATTCCCTGCTGAGGACAGAACTGGAATCAAGAATTCCAAAGAATGTTAAGTTTATTCTTACGCCTAAGGAATTCTGCGGAGACAATGCCGCGATGATTGCAGGTCTGGGTTTTCACTATCTGAATTGTAAAGAAAAAGACATAGAAATTGATGCTTTTTCCCGTCTTCCTGAAATCACACAAATCCCTTTTGTTCCTGATATATAAAATCGATTTTAAAAAACAAAAAAGGCGGATTTCTCCGCCCTTTAATTTATTAAATGGTTTTATGGAAGAATTACATCATTCCGTCCATTCCGCCCATTCCGCCCATTCCGCCATGTCCTGGCATTGGGGCTTTGTCCTTTTCAGGAACTTCAGTCACAAGGCATTCTGTGGTAAGCAGGAGACCAGCGATTGAAGCAGCATTCTGGAGAGCTGTTCTTGAAACTTTAGTAGGATCGATGATACCAGACTTAACCATGTCAGTATAAGTACCTTTTGCAACATCAAAACCTTCGTTGCCTTTCCTCTTCATAAGTTCCTGAACAACTACTGAACCTTCATATCCGCCGTTAGCAGCAAGCTGACGAACAGGTTCTTCAACAGCGCGCTTGATTATTTCAAGGCCGATTACTTCATCTTCGTTTTCAGTTTTTACACTGTCAAGAGCCTTTAAAGCTCTTAGCAGGGCTACACCGCCGCCAGGAACAATACCTTCTTCTACAGCTGCTCTTGTAGCATGGAGAGCGTCTTCAACTCTTGCTTTCTTTTCCTTCATTTCTGTTTCAGTAGCAGCGCCTACATTAATTACAGCTACGCCACCTGCGAGTTTGGCAAGTCTTTCCTGAAGTTTTTCTCTGTCGTAATCAGAAGTAGTTTCTTCGATCTGCTTACGGATCTGGTTGACTCTGGCAATAATATCAGATTGTTTGCCAGCGCCTTCAACGATTGTTGTGTTTTCTTTGTCAACTGTAATCCTCTTTGCTTTGCCAAGCATGTCGACTGTGACAGATTCGAGCTTGATACCGATGTCTTCTGTGACGCATTTGCCGCCTGTGAGGATAGCAATATCTTCGAGCATAGCCTTTCTGCGGTCTCCAAAGCCTGGAGCCTTAACTGCGCATACATTGAGTGTGCCGCGGAGTTTGTTTACAACTAAAGTTGCGAGAGCTTCGCCTTCTACATCTTCAGCAATGAGGAGGAAAGGTTTGCCCTGTTTAGCTACTGACTGAAGAAGAGGAAGCATATCATTCAGATTGCTGATCTTCTTTTCGTATATTAGAATCAGCGCGTCTTCAAGGACAGCTTCCATATTCTCGGAGCTGGTGACAAAGTACGGAGAAAGATATCCCTTGTCAAACTGCATGCCTTCAACTACATCAAGAGTTGTTTCGATAGTTTTTGCTTCTTCGACAGTGATTGTGCCGTCTTTGCCTACTTTGTCCATGGCATCGGCAATAGTTTCACCGATTGTGCGGTCGCCGTTTGCAGAGATTGTAGCAACCTGAGCTATCTGCTCGCGGTCTTCAACTTTCTTGCTGAGTTTTGCAAGTTCTGTTACTATAGATTCAACAGCCTTGTCTATACCGCGTTTCAGGCTCATTGGATTTGCGCCTGCTGTGACATTCTTGAGTCCCTGACGATAAATAGCTTCGGCTAGAACTGTAGCTGTAGTTGTTCCGTCACCAGCGATATCTGAAGTTTTGCTGGCAACTTCGCGAACCATCTGAGCGCCCATATTTTCGAAAGGGCATTCGAGTTCTATTTCCTTGGCAACCGAAACGCCGTCTTTTGTTACAGTCGGTGAACCGAATTTTTTATCCAGAACCACATTGCGTCCCTTTGGTCCGAGTGTAGCTTTTACAGCTTTGCTCAGTTTTTCTATGCCGGCTAGAAGAGCGCGACGAGCTTTATCATCAAACAGCAATTGTTTTGCAGCCATTTTTATATTCTCCTTAATTAATTATTAATTACTTACAAACTACAGCCTGAATATCGTCGGAATTCAGAATCTTGTATTCTTTATCATCGTACTTGATTTCTGTGCCGCCGTATTTGCTGATAATCACTATATCGCCAACTTTGACTTCGAAAGGAATCTTATTTCCCTTGTCATCATTTTTACCTGTGCCGAGAGCTACAACTTTAGCTTCCTGTGGTTTTTCCTTGGCGCTGTCAGGAATGAAAATTCCGCCTTTGACTTGTTCTTTTGCTTCCAAAGCTTCGACCAATACGCGATCGCCTAATGGTTTAATGTTCATTGTTCCTCCTTGATAGGGTTTTGTTTAGTATTTGTTAGAATACGCAAAAAGCGTTTAAATTTGATTTTCTAAAGTTAGGGGGGTGAGAAAGCCCCTTCTTCAGACCAAATATATAATTGCCTCTAGAGTTTATTTACTTCTTATCATCGTCCACAATCTCTGCATCTACAAATCCGTCGCCGGATTTCTTTGAAGAAGATTCTGAGCTCTGATTTTCAGGATTGTCCTGATGAGGTTGCTGCTCTCCTGCTCCGCCCTGCTGTCCTTGAGCTGCCTGAGCGTGTTTGTAAATTTCTTCTCCAAACTTCTGAAGAGTCTTTTCCAATTCGGCCATTGTTGATTTCATACCCTCTGTATTGTCAGATTTATGTTCATCCTTAAGCTTATTAATCAGGTTTTGAACAGGATTTTTAACATCAGCAGGCATTTTGTCGCCAAATTCCGAAATCTGTTTTTCGGTCTGATAAATCATAGAATCAGCTTTGTTTCTGATTTCTACTTTTTCTCTTTCCTCCTTATCCTGAGCTTCGAAAGATTTGGCATCGTCAACCATCTTTTTAATTTCGTCATCACTCAAGCCGGAATTGGCGGTGATAGTAATTTTCTGCTCTTTGCCTGTTCCCAAATCCTTGGCTGTCACATGAAGAATACCATTTGCATCGATATCGAATGTAACTTCAATCTGAGGAACTCCTCTCGGAGCCGGGGCAATACCGTCAAGACGGAATCTGCCAATCGTCTTATTATGGGAAGACATCTCTCTTTCGCCCTGAAGCACATGGATATCAACCGATGGCTGACTGTCAGCAGCAGTGCTGAATATTTCTTTTTTCTTGGTTGGAATAGTAGTATTTCTTTCGATTAGCTTTGTAAATACACCGCCAAGAGTTTCTATGCCCAATGAAAGCGGAGTTACATCGAGAAGAACGATATCCTGAACCTGTCCGCCCAGTACACCGCCCTGAACTGCTGCGCCGTAAGCGACAACTTCATCCGGATTGACGCCTTTATGAGGTTCCTTTCCAAAGAACTTTTTGACTATTTCATTGACTTTGGGCATTCTGGTCATACCGCCGACCATGATGACTTCATCAATCTCTTTTTCACTCAGCTTGGAATCCTTGAGACAATTTTTCACAGGCGGGATTGTCTTATTGAGAAGGGTGTCTACAAGCTGTTCTAGTTTAGCTCTGGTAAGAGTTACAGTAAGGTGTTTGGGGCCTGACTGGTCTGCTGTAATAAAAGGAAGATTGATTTCAGAAGACATACTGCTTGAAAGCTCAATCTTAGCCTTTTCAGCTGCTTCTCTGAGTCTCTGGAGAGCCTGAGGATCCTTTCTGAGGTCTATGTTATTTTCTTTTCTGAAATCTTCAGCGAGCCAATTAAGCACTTCAATATCAAAATCATCTCCGCCAAGGTGAGTATCGCCGTTTGTGGCATTAACTTCAAATACGCCTTCGCCGAGTTCCAGAACAGATATATCGAATGTACCGCCGCCAAGGTCATAAACTGCAACCTTTTCATCTTTTTTCTTATCAAGTCCGTAAGCGAGTGATGCCGCAGTCGGTTCATTAATAATTCTGAGGACTTCCAAACCGGCTATTTTTCCGGCATCTTTGGTAGCCTGTCTCTGACTGTCATTAAAGTAAGCAGGAACTGTTATTACTGCCTGTGAAATTTTTTCGCCGAGGAATGTCTCAGCGTCAGTTTTCAGCTTCTGCAGAATCATCGCTGAAATTTCCGGAGGAGAATATGTTTTATCTCCAGCTTTTACATGAGCATCGCCATTTTTAGCCTCAACTACTTCATATGGCACAAGAGTAGTTTCATGTTTTACTTCGTTAAACTTCCTGCCCATGAACCGTTTGATAGAGAAAACTGTATTTCTTGGATTTGTTACAGCCTGTCTTTTGGCTGTCTGCCCTACAAGCCTTTCACCTGTTTTAGTGAAAGCTACTATGGAAGGTGTCGTTCTTGCACCTTCGGAATTAGGGATGATAATGACCTCGCCTCTTTCCATAACAGCCATGCAGCTGTTAGTTGTTCCGAGGTCTATGCCCAAAATTTTACCCATTATTGCCTCCTGGTTAAATTGTTAATTTTACTAAGTGGCATGTTTAGCAGATAGCATGCCAGAATTTATTCATATTTGTCATTCGTTTATTATTTAATTACTTATGCATTATTATGTAAAATATAGCATTCGCTTTTTATCCATAATCTGAGCCAACACAATTAAAAAGTGAGACATCATGTCTCTTTTTTATCTGCAAACAGCTATTGCAAAGAAGAGCATGGTTGATAACATGGAATACAAAATAGAATGCT
Organism: Lentisphaerae bacterium GWF2_38_69; assembly: GCA_001803205.1. Taxonomy (GTDB): domain Bacteria; phylum Verrucomicrobiota; class Lentisphaeria; order Victivallales; family GWF2-38-69; genus GWF2-38-69. The sequence continues at coordinate 41,037 of MHBE01000040.1, forward strand.
CACTTTTAATTCGTTAATTTTTGAAATGAGAAAACTTCCTTCACTTTCCGGTTCAGCAGGAATAAAATCCCTTGCCCGCAAAGAAGAAATTTCATCCGCGAAAAAAAGCGGTATCGCCATGATAATCCTTGTTATGGCAATAACCATATTCGGGCTGTTGATGCTCTATTCGACTACTTCCACTGCGTCAGGAGAATCAATGCTAATAAAACAGGTCATGTGGATAATTGTAGGGATATTCGCAATTACTTTTATCAATCTGGTCGGATACAACGCTCTGCTTCCCTATTCAAAATATATTCTTATTATTACATGGTTGCTGCTAATCTTTGCGCTTTTCTGCAAACCGGTGAATGGCGCATACAGATGGATACCCATTCCTGGGGGGATAGGCAATATCCAGCCTTCTGAGCTTGCAAAGATAGCAATTATAATGTTTCTGGCACACTTTATACCCCGTAACCAGCGAAATTTAAAATCTTCGTTCAAAGCCTTGCTGTTTCCAGGCATTGTATGCGCAATTACGCTAATGCTTGTTCTTTCAGGTCACGATCTGGGAACAACAATTTTAATTGCATCAGTAATATGGATACTTGCATTGATAGCAGGAATCAAATTAAGGTTGCTTCTTCCCCCTCTGGCCTTATTGGCTTTCTTGCCGTTTTTTCTGAAATATGCTGACAAAATGAGGTGGGCAAGAGTCACTTCTTTCTTAAATCCAGAAATTTATCAGAAAACGATTGGATACCAGTTATGGTTTTCATTACTTGCTCTCGGGTCAGGGTCATGGACAGGTCTGGGTTTCACAAACAGCAGGATGAAAGCCCAGTATCTGCCAGAAGCTCATACCGATTTTATCCTTTCAATAGTCGGAGAAGAACTTGGGTATATAGCTTTGCTCTTATTAATTTGCGGTTATATAGCTTTTCTATGCCTCTCAGTTTATATAAGTATCAAAGCTAAAGATAAGGAAGGAATGCTGCTTGGTTTTGGATGTTCAGTCATGCTAGCTCTTCAGTCTATCATTAATATAGGGGTGGTTAGTGGAGCTTTCCCGACCAAAGGGATGCCTGCGCCTTTTGTAAGTTACGGAGGTAGCAATATGATTGTCTGCCTTCTCTGCGCGGGGTTTATCCTGAGCATCTCCAATCCCAGGAAAAATGACACTCAGGAACCGACTAAAAGCGTTCAATTGAAAAAGAACAAAAAAGCATCCAGATCCTGATAAAGTATTCGGTTTGCCCTAAGCTTTATTAAAATAAATTGATTCGACATATAATTCGGTTATTGCGTTTTTCAGATTATTGAGTTTATTTAATCCAGACTGTTTTTAAACCATAATAAATGTAAGAATAAATTTATGAATGTAAAGATCATTAAAGCTCTCTCAAGAAGCGGTTATATCCACTCTAAAACACATCTTTTCCCTGACTACATAGTAGAACCCTCTGTAACTCAGCCTGGAATCAAAAACATGCTCAATACCCTTCAGATTCCATGGGAGGACATAGCTGAAATCAGAGAAGAAAAAAGCAAACTCTCCGATATGGGAGACGAAAAAATTAAATACGCTGATCAGATAGCTTCTTTCAACAAACGACTCAGAGATGAAACTGCTAACTGCATAAAAAGCGATGATGACTTTCCCATTATGGTAGGTGGCGATCACAGTTCCGCTATCGGCAGCATAGCAGGAGTATTGCAGAAGCGCAAAAACGCAGGAGTTCTCTGGGTGGATGCTCACTCGGATTTGCATACCTATGAAACCACAGAGACAGGCTGGATTTACGGCATGCCTGCGGCGGTTGTCTGCGGACATGGACATCCCAAACTCGTAGATATAATGCAGGGGAATTATGTCAAACCTGAAAATCTCTGCCTTTTCGGCGTAAGATATGCGGAAGCAGGAGAACTAAGGAATATGAAAGAATGGGGAGTCCATATGGTTACGATAGACCAGATTGACGAACTTGGAATTTATGAAGCATATAAAAAGGCCATGAACTACATAACAAAGAATACCGACTACATCCACCTCAGCCTAGATATAGATGTTGTAGACAAAATGTATGCTCCTGGAGCTACTGAACCTACTCAGGGCGGTTTGACTTTCAGGGAAATAAATCTAGTAGCTAGAAGGCTTGGCACAAGCGGCCTGGTCAAGTCAATGGATCTTGTCGAAGGAGAACCTGACAAGGATATAAACTACCAAACCGGCAAGCTTTGCCTTCAGCTTACAGCCAACATCCTCGGCAAAAACTACTCTGAATATGATATGTACCTGAGCGAAAACCATATTTAGGAACTAACTTTTCAGATGTTGACATGTTTGCTGATCTTTATAGCAGGGGGGCTTGGTTCAATTTGCAGATATCTGGTTTCCTTTTTTATCGGCAGCTTCGTGAAAACATCTTTCCCTCTTGGAACTCTATGCGTAAATTTGCTGGGATCTTTTATAATGGGTATGTCCTTTGCCTTTTTTGAATATTTTTTACTTTCTCCGATGCTTAAAATCACTCTGACAGTAGGGTTCCTTGGCGGTTTTACCACTTTTTCAACTTATGCCCTTGAGACTACTAATTTATTAAGGGACAGAGAGTACAAGCTATTTGCCTTTAATATATTGACAAGTAACATATTCGGCCTGGCATCTGTAATTGCTGGAATGTCGCTGATATATATAATTCTAAAATAACCGAGGTACAAAATGCATCTTCCTGAACAAGCCAAACTTCTTAGAGTCCATATTCTTGAAACAACAAAGCACAAAGGCAAACCGGTTTATGAATTAATAGTCATGAAAGCTAAAGAGCTGGGGCTTGCCGGGGCTACCGTACTTAGAGGAATAATGGGATTTGATCTCGGAAGTAAAATTCACAGTTCAAAGATGCTTGAGCTCTCTCAGGATCTTCCTCTAGTCGTAGAAATCGTGGAAACTCAGGACAAAATTAACAAGCTTATGCCTTTTCTCGATGAAATTTTTGAAGGCACTCCTCATCCAGGCCTTGTAACAATCGAAGACATACAAGTAATTAAATACAAACCTACCCAGAACTAATCATTTTGATGTTCAAATATATATGCATATTTATCGGCGGGGGGGCAGGTGCAGTATGCCGATATCTTGTCTGTGCGGCAATGGGACACTTTTCTTATTTGTCTTTCCCCCCTGGAACTCTGACCGTAAACCTTATAGGCTCTTTAATCATTGGAATATTATTTGAGTTCTTTGAAAGATTTATAGTTCCTCCTGAAATAAGATTATTGCTGACAACTGGTTTTCTGGGAGGGTTCACTACATTCTCTTCATTTGCTTTGGATAATACAGTTTTACTAGAACAGTCAAGGTATTTCTCTCTCTTTCAGGATATGATCATACACAATCTGGCTGGATTATTTTGCGTAATCCTGGGTATTATGTCTGTAAAAATGACTCTAAAAAATTATCGTTAAGTTATGGAAAGAATTCTAAACGGTACAATTGAATTCAGAAATTCAGACTTTCAGGCACATAAAGAACTTTTTAAAGAACTGGGAAACAAACAGAATCCTCATACGAAGAAGTGGCTCGAACTTGCTCAAACTGCAAAAAGAAAGTCCTTGAAATCATTCCTGACAGAGATGATATCCCCGCAAGAGAATGGATGACTGAACAAACCAATGTTCTTGAACAGATTAAACATCTTTTCTCCTATCCTTTCATAAAAGAAAAATTCCAGGAAGGGAAACTCAAAATTTATGGCTGGCATTATATTATTGAAACCGCTGAAGTGTTTTGTTATAACAAGGATAAAGGTTTTTTTGAACTGATAAACTAGCCAAGTATTCGGCGGCATGCCTCCGAAAAATAAAGCTATGACAAGGCATAGCACTCCAAAGTTAAAAGAGCACTCTGCTCTTGCGATTGTTTTTTTCCCTTCATAGTAAGTTCCGTAACACAAAAACTCCAATATTATTGTCCTACTAATTATTCTGCAGAATAAGCATTTTTAGTATTATTCCTGCTAACTACTTGACATTTCGACACATGCTATTTATAATTGCCGTTCTCAAATGTATTGGGGGTGATAGGATGAAAGAATCGATCCATTCTAACGGAGAAACTTTTTGTGCTGCTGAGGAAATCAGAATACAAACTGTTTCAGATCTAAAGGCGGGCGATCATCTCTGCCAAATATATCGAACCGAGAGAGAGCACAAAAATTTCATTAATGAATATTTAATTTCCGGCCTCCTGCAGAATGAAAAAGTCTTATACATTATCGACATCCACACAAAAGAGACTATTCTTGGTTATTTAAAAGAGAAAAATTTCGATCCGTCTCCATACCTAAGTTCCGGCCAACTTGCCTTTTTTACCCATAAGGAGTCTTATACAAAAGAGGGTGACTTTGATCCTGACAGAATGATAAAACTGCTTGACAGCGAAACAAATAAAGCAATTAATGAAGGATACCCTGCTCTGCGCGTGACAGGAGAAATGACCTGGTCACAAAAAGGAATAAAAGGTTCGGAAAAACTTCTGGAATATGAAGCTAAATTAAATAATTTTTTCCCGGACAGCAAAGCCCTTGCTATTTGCCAGTATGACAAAAGAAAGTTTCCTCCTGACATTTTAATGGGAGTACTGAACACTCATCCTATAGCAGTAATAGGCACCGAAATAATAACAAATCCATTCTATATCCCCACTGCGTCATTTCTTAACAATGAAAGATCTCAAGCCACTCTGGACGGTTGGTTAACCAATCTCCTTGATGGCAAACGATTACAGGATAAACTTCAAAAGTCAGCAGACGACTGGGAAAAAACTTTCGACTCTATATCTGATTTAATTTTTATACAAGATAATCATTTCAATATCATCAAATCTAATAAATCTTTTGCCGATGCTCTGAAAATGAACCCTGAAGATCTCGTAGGGAAAAAATGTTATAATCTTCTGCATGGAGCTAATAAACCATGGGAAAAATGTCCTTTCAAGGAAACCCTGAGAGACAGAAAAGCTCATACTGAAGAAGTTTTGGATCCGAATATCGGTGTTCCTCTTCTGGTTACCACATCACCTTTTTTTGATAAAAACGGTAAACTAAAAGGTTCGGTGCATGTGGCAAAGGACATTACTGAAATAAAAGATGAACAGGATCGCTTCACCAAATTAAACGCACTGCAGAGTTCTCTTGTTAATGGAGAATCACTTGATAAGAAATTAACTATCATTACTGATGCCGTAGTAGATATCTTCAAGGCTGATTTTGCCAGAATCTGGTTAGTAGCTCCCGGAGACAGATGCTCCGGCTCCTGCCCTCACGCCTCAGTTACTTCAGGCCAGCATGTATGCCGCGCAAGAGATAAATGCCTTCATATGAAGGCAAGTTCAGGCCGTTATACACATACAGACGAAGGTATTCATGCCAGAGTACCTTTCGGCTGCTATAAGATCGGAGGGATAGCATCAGGAGAATATCCTTCATTTCTTACAAACGATGTTGTCAATGACCCTAGGATTCACAATCACGATTGGGCCAGAGAATTGGAACTGGTTTCTTTCGCAGGAGTGCAGCTGCATCATCCCAAATATAATACGATGGGAGTTCTGGCTCTCTTTTCCAAAAAATATTTTTCAGAAATAGAATATAAATTCCTCATAAATATCAGCAATGTAGTCGTGAGGGTCATATGCTCCACAATGGAACACGAAACTCTTAAGGAAAGTGAAAATAAGTACAAAACTCTTATTGAAACAATTCCACAGAAGATTTTCATAAAAGACAAAAACTCTACCTTCATATCATGTAATAAAAAATATGCGACAGACCTGGGAATATCTCCTGAAGAAATAACAGGTAAAACCGACTTTCTATTCTTTCCTAAAGACCTTGCAGACAAATACAGAGAAGACGATAAGATGATCATGGATTCAGGAAAAACAGTAGGATTTGAAGAAAAATACATTGAAAAAGGAAAAGATAAATGGATTTACACAGTCAAAACACCATTTAAAGACTCCATAGGCAATACAACTGGTGTACTTGGAGTTTTCTCAGATATCACTGACCTTAAAGAGAATCAGTGTAAAATACAGATTTTAGAAAGAAAACTTTATCAGTCTCAGAAAATGGAACAAATTGGCGCAATCGCCAGTAGCGTTTCTCATGATTTTAATAATATTCTGGCCTCTATTTCCGGTTTTGCCGAGTTATTCCTGTGTGAACATAAAGAAAAAGATTCAAAGAGAAAATATGTCGAAGGAGTCCTGTCTGCAGCAAATAAAGGCAAAGAAATAGCAAAGAATATCCTTAGTTATTCAAAGCCTAAAGAAGATTCCTTCGAGCCGCTGGATATAGTTACTATTGTTGATGATGCACTAAAAATTCTTGAAGCTTCCCTAAAACATATAGCAAAAATCACTGTAACTGTTATTCCTCGACAGCGCAGGCCGATACTGGGAGATTCTTCTCAGCTTATGCAAATGATGATAAACCTTATATTAAACGCAAGAGATGCCATGTCCGGGAAATGGGGCTATCTGGATATAATCATAGATGAAATATCTCTCATGAAAGACAGGCTTCCTCTCCCAGACATTACTCCGGGAAAATACATGAAAATGACAATTAGAGATACAGGACATGGCATGAGCAAAGAAGTCCAGGAACAGATATTTAACTCTTTTTTTACGACTAAAGGAACTGAAGGAACGGGGCTTGGCCTTGAGATAGTCCATAGGGTAATCAAAAATCATAATGGCGCCATATCAGTCCAAAGCCAGCCTGACAAAGGCTCATCCTTTGATATTTTCATTCCTATTATTGCAGAAAAATAATTTTCCGATATGATATAACCATATATTTTATAGTCTTGATTGATATATCCCATTAACGAAATGATTTTCGAATTTTACATAGCTTTATTAGGCAGGGTCAGATCCACGCAGAGAAAGCGTGGCCAAGCTCCGAAGTTTATAACGCAGAAGCGTTACTGACCGTAATAAGCGGACGCCTCGGAGCCTGCCCGTTGATGACGGAGTCGGCCAGGGATGCGTCCCTACCTGGAAGTTCGAAAAACAAAACGGAACTGGTATATATTGTTAAACAAACCTCATGGAGTCTGGAAATGAGCAGAATATTATTAGTAGATGATGATGACAACTTCAGAAAGATAGTGAAAATAAAACTTGAACAATCAGGTTATGAGGTGCTTGAAGCTCAAAACACACCATCTGCTCTGGATATCACCGGAAAACATTTCATCAACTTGGTAATAACAGATTTGTATATGCCTGAAATTGACGGAATCCAATCCATAATATTGTTCAAAAAGCAATTTCCCGGCCTGAGAATAATAGCTATGACAGGAGCCTGTTCAGAAGGCCGAACCGATTGCCTTTTAAACCTTGCCATGGAAAAAGGCGCCATCGATTCCTTCAAGAAAATTGATAGTCTGGATCTGCTTTTAAATAAAATAAAATCAGCATTGGCTTCAAATTAAGTCCAAGCCTCCTGCCTTTAAATCTGACTTCTAAATCAATGCGGTTAAATTAAGGCAGGGACGCATCCACGCCGAGCGTGGCAAGCTCCGTAGTTTATAACGCAGAAGCGTTAGCGTCCGCTTATAAGAGGTGACCACTGTCACCCGGCGCTTTCGGAGCCTTGCTAAGGCGCATGGCTAAAAAAAGTCGCACTACCACATGATCGGATATGTCACATTAAAATTCGAAAACCATTTCTTCATAGGTATATTAAAATCATTTCAATAATCTGTAATGGAATCAAGGAGTTCAACTTCCTGGTTTTTCTCTCTAAAAGTCTCAAGCCGCCATTTATTTTCAAAAAAAAGTACTTGCCTTTTTAAATAATCAGTCCCTGATACACCGCTGTAGATAAGCTTCTTTTTCAGTATTTCAGATTCAACAGGATTTTCGAGCCACCTCATAAGTGTCCATGGCATTATTTCCAGGGTTGTTTCAACTGCATATTCATCCCGAAGTCGGTACTGGAGAACCTCGAACTGCAGCAGTCCGAGTGCGCCAAGGAGCGGAACGCTTTTGAAATTGTTATCCAGCTGGAAAGTCTGCACTATGTCTTCTGCTATCAGATGCTCGAGCCCTTTCCGGAAAGCTTTGTATTTTGAAGTGCTGCTGTTATTTATATAGGCAAACATCTCAGGGGCAAAGCGAGGGATTTTCTCAAAAATAATATTAATATCAGAGCTAATGGTGTCGCCTATCTTAAAGTCCGCGTTAGTAATAAAGCCTATGACATCTCCAGGATAGGCCTCGTCAGCAGTTTTTCTTTCTTTGCCGAAAACACTGTGCGAACTTGAGAGGCGTATTTCTTTTTTATTCCTGGAGTTAAAGACCTTTGTATCCCTTTCGAACTTGCCGGAACAGACTCTGGCAAAAACCATTCTGTCCCTGTGCATAGGATCCATATTAGTCTGGATTTTAAAAACAAAAGCCGAGAAGAATGGAGCATTTAAAGGAAGCAATTGACCAGTATTAGTTCTTCTGGGGGTCGGGGGGCTTGAGTGTTCCAAAAAACCTTTAAGCAGAAGTTCTACTCCAAAATTGTTGGCGGCGCTGCCGAAATAAACAGGAGAGAGTTCTCCCTGCAGAATTTTGTCACGGTCAAATTCAAGCTGCAGTTCTTCCAGCAAATCTACTTCTTCGATAAAGTTATTATAGGCTTCTTCATGCATCATTTTTTTAATTTCATTGTCGTCTATTGAGTGCACGCTAAATGGCGCTCGGTAAGTGCCTCCTGAAGTTCTCTCAAAAAGATGAACTTCTTTTACCATCCTGTCATAAACCCCCTTAAAGTAATATCCATTCTCTATGGGCCAGTTAACAGGATAGGTCTTTAGTCCTAGGATTTGCTCTACCTCATCAATGAGAGTCAATGGCATTTTTGTCGGCCGGTCAAATTTGTTAATAAATGTAAAAACTGGAATTTTGTGTTTCTTGCAGACCTCATAAAGTTTGAGAGTTTGGTTTTCTATGCCTTTAGCTCCGTCTATAATCATTATGGCTCCGTCAACCGCGGTCAATACACGATAAGTGTCTTCGGAGAAGTCCTTGTGACCCGGGGTATCAAGGAGATTAAATCTATAGTTTTTATATTCAAATTGAAGAACTGTGGAAGAAATCGATATTCCTCTCTTTTTTTCAAGTTCCATCCAATCTGACGCTGTATCTCTTTGTTTTTTCTTGGCAGTAACTGAACCTGCTAGATCTAAAGCGCCACCGTAAAGCAGGAGTTTTTCGGTCAGAGTAGTTTTTCCTGCATCCGGGTGCGATATTATAGCAAGCGTACGCCTGCGCAATATTTCACTGTTCATTTATAATTTCCTTATCTCAAATTGCCAATGGAAATTTGATTCGTTCTTTTGACAAAATTACGGCTAACACTTTATCTGTTGATAGGCAAAGTAAATAATCAGAAGTCAATAATAAGTCAATCCATAGAGTGTAGAAAAAAGCCTTTTAACTGAAACAATATCGGTGTTTCTAGTATGAGCCCTGGGGTTTTAGCCACTATCACGGGCATACTTTGTGAAATTTCAGCCTTCTTCTGAGGCTACAACTGCAGCAATAATTGCCGCCCCTATCCCTGAACCATCTTTTGCATAATCACAAACAATGTTTTTAGATTTATCTCCAAAGAGTTCATTAAAGACACTTTCCATAATACCTTTGTAATCCGGATATCTTTCATAAACAGCACCATCAATACCAACAATGTGTTTTCTTTCAAGCTCAGGATCCATCCATAATATTACCGCAGATACTGCCGCAGCAGAGAGTCTGGCTGACCTTCTGGCGATAAGGCTGCTTATATATTTAAAAAGAATCCTGGATTGCAAATCGCTCTTTTTTAATCCCTGTTCCGACAGAAAAACCTCTATCGCGCCTAAATTACTACTCTTATCATTTGCCGCAAGAGACATAAATTCAGATTTAAGGCTCCATTGTTTGTCAAAAAGATTCACCGCGTTTTCATCCTTGAAAATTATATCCCTTTTTATCAGGTCTCTAAGCACCAGTCTGAATATCTCTCCGAGATACATGCCTGAAATCATTTTCTCAAATTTGTGCTCTTTTGGGTTAATAGTTCCAGCATCCATTTCCCTGTCATAATAAGTAACTGAAATTTTATCGAAATCACCCCATTCCATGTTTATTATCATGTTCGAGCTCTTTGGCGCTAATCCTTTCCATTTCTTTATGTTGTTTATTTTTTCACGGTAACATGCATTGGTGCCTGTTCCTAATATCACACCCAAATCGCATGCTTGCTCTTCATAGCTCTTGGCCACAAGGGTTCCTACTGTATCATTGACAAGAGCCGCAACTTTGATATTTTTAATCCCTTTCCTCCTGAGAGCCTCATTCAGAAGGGCAACAACATCCTTTCCTTCTACACCTGAAGCTTCAAACCCCTTTGACCATGAGATAAGCTTTCCCGAATCAATGCTTGTCTGATCGACTGCGAAAGAAAAAGTAAAAGCCAGGTCAACTTTTTTCTCATAGGAAATATTGTTGCTTTTCATAAAGTTATCGATACATTCGGCAATATAATTAAAAAGTTCCTCTCCTGTGCCTTCCATATATTTCTTTTCAATCACATATCTGTTAACTCCTGAAATTTCTATACCTTTGGCTCCGTCAAGATCTACAGCAAGAACTCTCAGGTTTGTCCCGCCCAAATCAAGAGCTATGAATTTTCCAGTCTCTTTTCCTATGGCCACATCAGTAAATGAAGGAATCATCTGCAGAGAACTTTCTTGCCCTGATAAACCCTTCCTCATTTCAGAATGGAAATTCGCAATAATCTCTCTTATATCGTCGGGAGTTACTGCAAAATTTTTTTCAATGTACCTTATAAAATCTTCATCCGCAGTACTGCTTCTCGAAGAATATAAATCGTAATTGCTGCCCCTGGGCTCCACTTGAGAATTATTTGCCAACAGATCAGCCGAGAGCAGAAACAATAGAAGAAGTATCAATATTTTTTTCATTTTTATCCCATTATTCCATGCAATTAGAAGCTAAATTCTGATTTCCATATTGCTGATTTTAGCTAGCTAGCTCCATTAAGTCAATTTGCTTCTTAATAATCTAACAGTTAAAAGGTAACTCCTGAGAAAATTAATCAAAAGAAAAAGTAGGCTGGAAAAGAAGCTGTTCCTCCCTATAAAAATTTGACACGCTTATACCCAAAAGCCTGATTTTTCTTTTCCCTGCTTCAGTTTTATTCAACAGATTTTTCCCCAGTCTAAAAATTTCTTCCCGTTCCTGACTTATAAAATCGTTGAGAGTAATGCTTCGTGTGATTGTCACAAAGTCACTGTACTTAACTTTTAATGTAATCGTTCTTCCCTGAATGGTGTCTTCTTTGAGTAATTCAGAAAGTTCTAATGCAAGCTCATTAAGCTTAATGTATATATCATCAAGTTCAATCAGATCCGTCTGATAAGTTTCTTCCCTTCCGTATGATTTTCTCACCCAGTTTGTTATAACTTCTCTATTGTCAATGCCGCGAACTATGTCATAGAAAAAGTCACCGCTTCTGCCGAACAGAGAGTGCATTTGAAACTTGTCAAGTTTCTTCAGATCAGCGCCTGTATTGAAACCCATTTTCATCAGCCTGCTTTCAGTGACTTTCCCAATCCCGAAAAATTTTCCGATAGGAAGTTTTTCAATGAAGTTTTCAGCCTCATTGGGTTTAATAACTGTCAATCCGTTCGGCTTGTTCATGTCAGAAGCTATCTTTGCAAGAAATTTATTATATGAAACACCTGCTGACGCCGTTAGTTTAAGTTCCTGAAGGATTCTTTTCTTTATCTCTTTTGCTATCAATGTAGCCGATGGCATCTCCATCTTATTCGAAGTGACATCTAGAAAAGCTTCGTCAAGCGATAGAGGCTCGATTATATCTGTAAATTCATGAAGGATTTTGTTTATCTGATAAGACACAGATTCATAAAGTTTCATGTTGGGGTAGAGAAAAACGGCTCTGGGACAGAGCTTATAAGCTTTTGCAGATGCCATTGCAGACTTAATGCCGAATTTTCTGGCCTCATACGAACAAGTGCACACCACACCTCGTGTGTCAGGCATTCCTCCAACTATAATCGGTTTGCCTTTGAGTGAAGGATTCTCCCTTTGTTCGACAGAAGCATAATAAGCATCCATGTCTACATGAATAATCTTTTTTATCTCTGAGGACAACACTATTTTCAACTCAAAAATTTTTAGAGTGCTCAGCTATTCTTCTCTTTGCAATATAGAAAGCTCCCAACCCTATAAAAGAAAAGAACAGTGATATCAGAATAAGCCCTACCAATGGTTCCTTATGAAAAAGAGTAACAAGAAAAACCCCCAAACTCATAGCCACATAGTTAATACTCATAGCCATTCCTAACGCCAATCCTCCTCTCCTCTTGAAATAATTAATTGTAATCACCTGAGTTGTAGGATTGGTAAGGGCGTTTGCCGCACGCATAAATATTGACCCCAGAGTAACAAGAATGATAATTACGATGGTAATTGGAAAAAAATCAGAAGTACAGATAACCAAAGCGCCTACAAGAGTAAAAGTCACTCCTATTGATATTATTTTATTATAGGAAGCCTTGGCTCTGTTCAAAGCAAGCATGTACTGATTGCCGAGCAGATAGGCTACAGACATAAGAATGTAGATGTAAGAATAGGTTATCGGATGCACTCCCAAATGGTCTATATACAAATAACTCGATATGCCGATAAAAGCCCAGAAAGCACCTGAAGCGCTTGCGTAAATCGCAGTAATCATAAGAAAAAAGCGATCCTTAAAAATATGGAAATAATTCATCACATAAAGGTTTAATTTCGGCAGGGATTTAAGTTTCTTGTAATTCGTTTCAGGAAGTATTTTCAAAGTAAGAATCAGAATCAGCATCCCAAGGATTCCATTAAATACAAAACAGCTCCTCCAGCCGAAATGATGAGTAAGGTAAGCTCCTATTACTGGAGCTATAGCAGGAGATATGATTAATCCTGCAAGGATTATCCCATTTGCCCTCACCTGCTCTCTCTGGTTCATAATATCCTTAAGAACCTGTCTGGTACAAATGAAGAGAAATCCCACAAGAGACTGTATAAAACGAAGGATTACTATTACCCATATTGAAGGAGATAAGCTTATCAGAAAAGAAGTAACTATATATACGCAAAGAGAAATAATAATTATGGGTTTTCTACCAAACCTGTTACTCAGCACATCGGCAAAAACCACAAAAATTGCTACACCTATTGTATAAATAGAGATAGTCAGATTTATAACATTTGGGGTAGTATTGAAATCGCTGACCATCCGAGGCAAAGCTGAAATATATATATCCGTACCGGCCATACCCATGAAAAACATGGAAGCCATAAGCAGGAGAATGTAGTTTTTATTAAGCTTCTTCATATTTGTCTGATATATTATAAATGTAAGTATTCACTAGAGTATGTCATTTCACTCGCCCTTTGAGGCTATTTGTAGAGACGCAAAATCCCTGGCCGTCTCCGACTTGCTCGGGCAGGCTTGCGTCTCCCTCAACGGAACATGACTTACTCAATAAGTACTTATAAACCTCTATATTCAATCAAATTTTCCCACTATCTGTAATTTTAGCAATATTTGAAAGCACCTTTATCGAGAAAGCGTGCATTTCCTTGTTATATGAAGCACAGGCATCTTCTATTATTTCAACAAAATAGTCCCTGTCATGAGCTTCTCTTACAGTAAGTTCAACTGCCATATTAGTCGAAACACCTGCAATAAGGATTCTTTCAATCCTGTTTGCTCTCAAATAAACTTCAAGGTCAGTATTGTAAAACGCGCTTATCCTGTGTTTGCTTACTATTATCTCTTCCTGCAGAACTTTCACATCTTCATGGAACATCGTTCCCCATCTGCCTTCTTCAAGAGCATTTTTCTCTCTGGCTTTTGTAAATACCGGTGAAACATTTCCCGCTGCGGTATATTTTTTGTCAAAAGTCACTCTTACATGGATAACCAGATATCCCTTCTCTCTGGCATTTTCCAAAGCGCAATTAAGATTCTTTATTATGCCGTTTGTTTCAACATATTCTGCACAGCTTGGAATTTTACCGTCTTTGTGTACAATGTCATTTATATAATCGATAACTATTAATGCCGTTTTCATAATCGCCTCCATTTTTTAAATGTTAATAATCTTATACAGAAAATATGATTTCCTCTTTTAAGTGAAAAATTCTGCCTTATTTTTTGATATTGATTGTAAGTTAAATTAACAAATAAACTTATTATGAGAGAATTTATACCTCCGTTTAAACAGCTTATCGCATTTGAAGCAGTAGCGAGATTAAAAAGTTTCTCTAAATCTGCTGAGGAACTGAATATTACCCACTCAGCTGTAAGTCAAAACATCAATTCTCTGGAAAAGCTTTTAGGGAAGAGCCTCATAAAAAGGAATACCCATAAAGTTGAGCTCACTTCTATTGGAGAACTCTATTATAATGAAATATCGAAAAACTTTTCATTCCGACAAGGAAGTAAACTCGACAAAATAGCCACCTCTGAAAAACTCAGGTTCAGTCCGTGACTATGCTTGTCAAAAATTCAATTATATCTTTATCTGCCTGAGCAAAATCATAGTTCTTCAGCTCTGATCGTTTAACCCATGCAAGCGTCTGTCCATCGAGCTGATCCGGACAAAAGTTATTTCTGTCTTCCGGAAGAGCTCTGTAAAAATCAATGCATACAGTTTTTTCAGGATAAGCAAACACAGTATTAAACACCTTATCCAAAACAATTATTGATACGCCAAGCTCTTCCTTTATTTCTCTTTTCAACCCCTCTCCGGGTGTCTCTTGCAATTCAATCTTTCCTCCTGGAAATTCCCATTTCCCTGCAAGGTGCGTCCCGTCAGGCCTTGTGGCAATCAGGAACCTATCATCAATGCATATTACAGCTGCCAAAACATGTATCATAAAAATCTCTTAAAAATAATTTGGCTCGGCCAGCGGCAGAGCCTGAAATTTCACAATGAAACTTTTATGAGCTTCTACCATGGCCGCCTCGCCCATGGCTGAGTACGGTGCAAAAATGCCAAAGTTTCATAACAGATAAAACTTAGCTTCAAATTCAATGCAAGTCTAATGATTATGCAGTTTGACACCGGAAAATGGATTATTAATGACATTTTTAATAGTTTCTATTTCAGGTTCCGGCAATTATGATTTAATTTGAATAAACATGATAGCTAAATACAACTGAGCTACTTCAATACATTATTTTATCAGGTTATATAAAAAACTAAGAACAGACATACGATGACCCTTGCTAAATTATATGGGAAAAAAGGTTATTTCATCACAGTCATGCTGCTGGTTTCACTTATCTGCAACATTCTGGCTTTACTGGCTCCTTTCACGACAATAGGAAGTCTTTTCAGCAGTTATTCCTGCACCCTTCCCTATTCGGTTTACCTCATGTGGGAAGAATCCTTATATCTCATTGCCATACTGATAGCAGGATTCTCGATTCTATTTCCTTTTTTTAAACTTTCCTGCTTATTTTACATCTGGCTTTTTGCTGAAAACAAGGAGAGAAGAACCAGGCTGCTGGGATTTGTGGAACCGCTTGGCAAATGGTCAATGCTTGACATCTTTGCCACATGTATAATCCTATTGCTGTGCAACAAACAGATGCTTATTTACGGAAGCCCTAAGATGGGTGTCTATTTCTTTCTTGCTGCAATTTTCCTAAGCATATTGGCTTCTTTAATCATTGATCACATTCAGGAAAATCTCTCAGGCGCAATTGAGCTAAAAAACAAAGAAATAACAACCTCTTTCTCTTTCAAAATAGTATCGTTTATAGCTCTCCTTGTCAGTATTGCCATTCTTATTCTGGCGATACTTTATCCCTACCTGAAAATTACCAGTTTTCTTCTGATAGGATATTCATACAGTATCTTCACATCTGTCACTGCCCTGAGCAATGTCTCAATAATCCTGTCAGGTTTTATGCTCTTGACTATGATTATTTTTCCGATATTGCATACTGCTTCATTGATCCTGCTTTATTACTTCAAGGTATTTAAGAGGAGAGAGAGCTTTCCGCTTTTAGAAAAAGTCATTAAAGTTTGTTCAAGGTTTAACATGCTTGATGTGTTTATCCTTGCATTTATTATCTTCCTGTCAGAAGGCCAGGCGCTTGTAAAAATTGAAGATAGGCTGGGAATCGTACTCATAGGAGCTTTTATTTTCCTGATCCTTATTATGCCGAAAGCAATATGGATAGTTCGCAGAAGCGTTGCTGACCGTAATTGACGGACGCTAACGCTTCTGCGTGATAAACTCCTGAGCTTATCACGCTCTGCATGGATGCGTCCCTTATAAGTTAGAAAAATAAAACGAAAAGGGTTTAAATTCTTTCAATAACTGAACTGCTATTGCTTATCGGTATCCGCCTTCTCAGACTGAGCTGTTGATGGCATTTTTTGTGATGGTTCAGCAGGCGTCTTCTGGAGCAATGTTGAATACGGGTTCTTTTTGTTCTGCTTAAGTTGTACCTTTTGCAGTTTTGCCAAATCTCTCTGCATCTTTTTCAAGTAACGCTGTTCTTTGGAAATCTGTCTTTTACTTGCACAGTTACTAATTAGGTCAGATATCAACTTCTGCTGACTGGCAATGAGTTTTTCCTGTTCGGTTATTGCACTCTTCAGAACTAAGGCGGTCTGATCGTTCATGCTTTTTGCAGAAGAGCTTTTCTGCGAAACAGGATTTTGCTGAGTCTGAGAAACTGAGTCTCCAAAAGCACTGAATGATAATCCTGAAATAAAAAATAATGCTACAAGTAAACCTTTTCCGGTAAGTGAATTTTTTGCCATAATCTTTTAGCCTCCGTTTTTTCGCTAATTACTATTCTTTCTGAAGTACTTTAATCTGCAATATGGTTTCTTTGAGTATATTTATTGTAGCCTTGTCGTAGATATTCTGATCAATTTCCCTGTCTTGCAATACCTGATTATTAAAAGACATAATAATGAGCATTGAAAGATCAACAGGATGCTTCTCTACAAAAGGTTTCTCATCTGGATCAAGGTCGATGCCAGATTTTTCCATAATATCAATCTGTTTGAGAACTATATCTCTTAATTTCTCCCTCTTATCCTTAGGAATCGTACTTAAGTAATCAGAAATTGAATATTTGACATATGAACCTCTGTTTCCATCTTTCTTATCTATACTGGACATATCAACTATCTGACGGCATAAAATATAGGCCAGTTCATTAAAAACCGGATCTGCATTTGTATGGTTTTTGCTTTTTGTTTCCTGACCGGTTAAAGTTGATGCGCAAAAAGCAAAAGAAACAAGCAAACAATAAACAGTGAATCTTTTCATGTTATACTCCCTTTGTTGGATAGATTAAATAAAATTATATTTAGATTTCGAAGATTTTCAACGCATTGCATAATTACTCATCCTGAATAAAATTTACCTGATTACGCACAGTGTCTTATCCTGATATAGGTTGTTTATCTGTCAACCTATATCAGGACAAGACATGGTTGGTTTACTGTTGACAGTTCACAGTTGACCGCTGATAGCAAATTGAAATAAACCTAATCGATTTCATCAATAGTAAACTGATAACAGTTATAACTTAGTCGAATTGGTTTTCTAAAAAATGGGAAGAGATGGCTCCATGCAGAGCGTGGCAAGCTCCGGAGTTTATAACGCAGAAGCGTTACCGTCCGATATAGAAGGGACAGTTGTCCCTTCGGCGCTTTCGGAGCCTTGCTAAGGCGCATGGTTAAAAAAACACGCCCTACCATCTGCTTGAAATATGTCATATTAGAATTCGAAAATCATTTTGTCATAGGTATAACTACAATAACAACATACTAGAAGTAAAAAGCTTGTTTTTATTGCATGTTTTTTACGGATAGTAGCACTAATCTGAAACGATATGAGTATGAATTTCTGATTCCTGTCTGCCTTTTTTAAGTTTCTTTATCGCGATTATCAAAGAAACAGCCACGCTTAAAGCTGCCAGGATGTACGCCAGGGAAATACTTATAGACATCGCCATTTTCAGTTTTGAAACAAGAATCGGAACTTTGTCATCTGCTATTATCCCTATCAGCGCTTTGTCTCTTAGAACTTTAGGAATTGACAGGGTTTTCATTATCGTATAAAAATATTTCGGATCTATGGAAAGAGTAGACATTATTGTTTCAATCCGCACCTTGTCTGAATGATTGAAAATAGTGGCCAGCAAAGCTAACCCTATAGTGGCTCCCAGTTGCCGTGAAGTCTGAGTCAGCCCGGCCGCCTGCCCTCTTAATGTCGCAGGAACCCTGTTAAGAGCATCAGTCTGGGAAGGGCCTATGGCAAAACCTGTACCTACTCCAAGCAGAACCATATACGGAAGAATAAGGTATATATTTTGAAACTGAAGGACAATCGGCGCTACTATGTAACTCAGGACTACCAGACTCAGGCCGAAAACTACTGGTGATCTTGCCCCGACCTTGTCAAAAAGCCTGCCGGAAATATGCACGACTGTCGCCAAAGGCAAAATAGTCGCCATAGAAATAAGCCCGGACTGCATAGGAGAAAAACCAAGAACATTTTGTACATATATGACATTAAAAAAGGTTTGCCCCATCATAGCCAGAGAGAGAAAAAACAAAACAAAGAAATTCACGCCGAAATTATCGTATTTGAACAACCTCAAGTCAATAAGAGGAGATACTTTTTTAACTTCCAGTTTTATAAAAAACAGAAGCATAATAACACCAAGCAGGATAAGCCCGAGAGTAAAAGGAGAATCCCACCCCAGATTTGTAGCTTCCTGCAGACCAAGCACCAGACAAACCGAGGCAATAACAAATGTAAGGGCTCCTGTAAAATCAAACTTCTGCCCCCTCAAAATAACTTTTTTCGGACTTGAAATAAGAGTTAGAACAATACTTGCTGCTGCTACAGGAAGATTTATATAAAAACACCATCTCCACGAAACATATTGAGACAGGAAACCGCCTATAAGAGGTCCCAATGCCATGAAAACCATTGATATCCCTGCATAAATGGACATGGCCTTCCCCCTCTCATTGAGTTCGAAAGCAGTGTTTACTATGGCAGAGGAAGCAGGCACCATCAAAGCGCCTCCAATCCCTTGTAATCCCCTGGAAAATATCAGAAAAGAGCCGTTTGAAGCAATTCCGCAAAAAGCCGAAGACAAGGCAAATATTATCATCCCTGCAATAAAGGTTTTTCTCCTCCCGATTATATCACCTAAACTGCCTCCAACTGCTACCAGGGAAGCAACCGCCAGCACATAGGCATTCATCACCCATTCAAGCCCGGTGTTTGACATACCAAGCTGATATTGAATAGTCGGCAGGCAAACCCCTACTATAGTTCCGTCGAGGAATATCATAGACAAGGAGCCGGTCATCGCTACAAGCACCCACCATTTCCTGTTTTTCTCGTTAATCATCTCATCCAACTCTCAATGATATTTTAAAATTTCAAAAGCATTTCTAATGCTTAACATTTTAAAAATTATAGGCTAAATGACCCTTATAAAAACAGTGTTCTTAAAAGTACCCTGAAAAATTCAATGCCCCCTGATGTTTTTTCAGACTGTTAAACAAAACGCAAGATATAGTCTAATCTCTCTAGTCTGCCTATCAAGTTAAATATAGCTATTCACTCACCATATTATCATAAGATTTACTTATACTATACATCAGAAGAAGTAATTATTGCTAATATTAAATGCCATTGTAACTGATTTAATAACAAGTAATTTTATAAATCGCAAAAAATAAGAACTATTTAAAATAAAGGGGGCAAATCATGTTAAACATATCAGTAAAAAAAGAAGAATTATCTTACAGGGTAGAGCTAGATGGAGAGTTTGATGCGAAATCAGTCCTAAAGTTCGATACAGCTATTAATGATTATGAGCTTACTAAACTGAAATACGACATGGAAAAAGTTACATTTTTAAGCCCAAGCGGTTTAAGAAAGTTAATGCTTATAGCAAAAAAACAGTATTCGATAAATAGAACCAAACCCAGACTCATAAAGCCATCAGAGAACATAAAAATGGTATTGTTAGCTTCAGGATTATTGCCTTTTTTTCAGGTAATTTCTAAACCTTTACAATCAAAATGTTGAGCAATATAACAGATAGCATCAGGAATAGAGAAATTTTTAATAAGGGAGAGATTTCATGATTAAGAAACAGGTATTATTTCTGATTTGTCTTCAAATGTGTTTGGCTTTCGCGGCGTTTGCTGCCCAGACACCAACTGTAGTTCAACCGGTGGTCACTTCCGGAAGCATGAAGCTTCTGACTTTTCCGGATGCGAAGGATGAACTTATCAGTGAACTTGATAAGCTTGATTCAAAGGACTCTCTTTTCCTAGAGATATATGAGTTAGACGATCAAAACGCATCAAAGCTGGGGAGCATTGAAAACCAGCTTGCAGAACTATCACAAAGAGGCGTCTCTTTTTACATGATTTATGATGATTTTATCAGCAAAGGAAGCCCGAGCGATAGAGAAAAATATATTGAAGAGCATGAACAAAAATTATGTAAAGATAATAACTGGAACGGATATCCTTCAACCAAAAAGTTCAATTTGACTCACTCTAAAACTTTTCTTGCACCTGACAAATTCGCCATAGTAATGACAGCCAACCTTGTTGATAATGACGAATCACCTGTTAATCAAAACTGGAGCACCTCCAGAGATTTTGCGCTCTACACGACAAATAAAGGGGTAATGAATTCGATTCAGGATGTGTTCAATTGCGATACCGAATCTTCCGGGGATGGAGGAAAGCACGAACCCGACGCAAGCTCTTTAGCTCCAGAAATAGTTCTCAGTCCTATTAATTCTAAAGAGAAGCTTAGTAATTTAATTGATAACGCCAAGAGCCGTATCACCATATACATGGAAAGTTTTTCTAATTACAAAACAGGCGATTTGACAACTATACTTGATAAATTAGCTCAGAAGGCAGCTAAAGGCATTAAAGTTAAAGCTTTGGTTCAAGATACTGTCGTAATGGGATCAGATTGGAATAAAACAAGAATTACCCAATTGTATAATGATTATAAAGATAACCCAACGGTACTTAATAATCTTGATATAAGATTATGCCATCTGGAAGAAACACTCTATGTTCATGCCAAAGTGATTGTTGTAGATTCAAACACCTTTTATCTGGGCTCTATAAATATTTCTAATAATTCAATGAATGAAGACCGTGAGCTTGGAATCATTATAAGCAATTCAGACATAGCTCAGGCAATAGAGAGACAGTTTAGATCTGACTGGGATTATTTCTCTTCCACTCCCAATTCGTATTATGATTTGAACCCGAGCCATAAGTAACACTGCATTCAATCTTATTGTAAATATAAAAACAGAAATAAAGCGGGCAGTGTATTTCGTACGGCAAGCTCAGTCATATATAATTCGATTTTTCTAGTTTGGCCTGATGGACGCATGGAAATTCAAGATAAGATTTATATGACCCCTTTTGAAAAAGTTACGCAAAGCCAGAGCTAAAAATGTACAATAAACGGCTAAAGACCAGAATGAACGAAATTTAACATTGAGGGTTTCTACTGTTGATTGAATTGAGTTCATTTACTCTAAGTACGATTTAGTTTTGTGTTATTAGCTCGCTACACGGTCGGGAGACCCGTGCTACAAAAGACTACAATCACCCCTTAGGTGAATGTCATAAATCTGACTTTGTCTTCTTATGCTCTGGGCACAGCTGTATTTGTCCTTTTTGCCGATATGCTTACAGCCAGATATGGGAGGAGGCCTATTATTCTTTTCTCACTCATCATTTTTACGCTTTCCGCCCTTCTTATAAGCGTCTCTCCCTGGATATGGGGTGATAATATTTCTCAGAATAATGCAGTCTGTAGGACTAGGACTCTATATTATGGGAAGCAGTATGGTTATCAAAAACATAATGACCGAGAGAGAACAAATAAGGGCAACAGGTTTGATTTTAAGCGGCCTTGTCCTCTCTCCTGCCATATCACCTGTT
The DNA here is from genome assembly GCA_001803205.1 of Lentisphaerae bacterium GWF2_38_69. Taxonomy (GTDB): domain Bacteria; phylum Verrucomicrobiota; class Lentisphaeria; order Victivallales; family GWF2-38-69; genus GWF2-38-69. The sequence continues at coordinate 63,153 of MHBE01000040.1, forward strand.
ATAGGAGCGGCCTTTATACTTCTGGCTCTGCTTTGTTCGTCTTCGCTTCTTATAGCCGGGATGATAACTTTCGGAGCAATTCTTATGAGAGGGGCCAACGCTCTGGTCAATACTACGACACAGGTAATTACAATTAACCGCTTTAAAAACAGGGGCGGAGTGGCTCTCGGGATGGCAATCAGCGCCGGGATTGAAGTTCAGGGAATAAGCGTTATCCTGGTAACTCTTTTTCACAGCAAACCGCTTGAAGGACTAGTTATAATATCCATAGTTCTTTCAGCTATCGGAATAATTACATTTCATCTGATAAGAGAAAATCTGAATTATAAAGCTTAACAGTCAAACGGAATAATATGTTGAGATGATTATTTTTTTCATAGATTGATAATGACTTCGCACTCCTCAAGCTGATATTCATCAGAAGCTTTGCTGTAAAGTTCATTTCTTATATACTTTTCTATTTCAGTTAGCTGTATCTTGGTATACTCTTCCTTGTTGCCAATTTTCTTTTGAATTTCATCATCATTCAAATTTACGGGATGCAGCCAGCTTTCCAGTGTGAAGAGTTTACATATAGAAAAGAAATCTTCAAAGTTTCGGGTCTTGATATGGCTTGTATATGGCATAATTTCTATAGTACAGCCAAGTTTATGCAGCAACAGATGGCTTATTTTGTCCAAATCACAGTTCATATCAAGAAAAAAACGGGAATAAAATTCAAATCCTTTTCCATATGATGCAGGCGTAACAAATGAAGCGCATCCGCCTTTATTTAACAGGTTATACGCTTTAAGGAAAAACTTTTTAAACCTTTAGGAACTCTATCTAATATCTTGTATTCTACTCCATTGATCCTTATAATTCTACCCATACGAATGATAGTTCAAAGCAACTGCTATCTGTGACTCAAACAGGTTCTTTGCGGATTAAACAATTATGAAAAACTGGAAACCACAGCAGCTTATAGAAATCCTGATTGATTCAGCAAAGATTGCGTTGCGATACTACGGCAAACCAAAGAAAGAGATAAAAAAAGATTTAAGCATAGTTACAGTTGCGGATAAAACTATAGAGGCAAAGCTTGCATTGCTCTTCGATAAACCTGATGACCATATCTACATGATAGGAGAAGAAACAATCCTGCAGAAAGACAAATCATATCTGGAAGATGCCCTTAAGCACACCGCATGGATTGTTGACCCAATTGACGGAACTGTTCCTTATGCCAATGGCCTTGCCTACTGGGGAATCTCAATTGGTTATGCTAAGAGAGGCGTTATTAAGGAAGGAGCAATCTATTTCCCGATAACTCACGATATGTATATTACGGACAAAGGAAAAGTTTACACGGCAAAAATTAATCCTCTTTCTAATTCTATGCCTGAAATTAAAAACTTCTCTGTAATGAAAAAACCAGACATGAGGCTTAATAATTACGACATAGTAGTATTAACTCAGAGTTTTGCAAAACACGGAATTATCGACATTCCAAACCCTGTAATTGTGCTTTGCTGCGCTACTGCCTCGTTCGCGTTTACTGCGGCAGGTAAATTTATGTCATATATAGGTTCCAGCATCAAAGTCTGGGATTATGCTGCAGCTTTTGCCATTCTTAAAAACCTTAACTTCATGATGACATTTATCGACAGAAGACAGATGTCGCCTGAAATAAAACTAAATCATGAACTTAAAGAAGACGGCTCTCTCAATCTGACAGTTAGAAAGAAAGTTATAGTAGGGGCAGACGAAGAAATTATCAATTACATTTTAAAAGCAGCAAAACAATTCGTCTAAAGCTGTATTGACCAAAGTTCACTTTTTGACTATCCGTTATACTTTAGGATAAACAAAGTTATATCATCAGACTGTTCAGCTCCTACTGCGTGCACGCTAATGCTGTCAAGAACTTTCACAGCTATATCCTGAATTTTTATATCCCTATAACTATTGACAATATCAAGGAGTTTATCGTCAGAAAATTCAACGGAATCTCTGCTCATTGCTTCAGTTATTCCATCTGTGTATAGCAGGAATATATCGCCTTTTTCAAGTTTAATACTTTCCTTGACATATTCTGATGTATCGAAAATCCCAAGAGCTGTATAAAATGTATCGGCTTTCAAATAACTGAAGACATTTCCTTTTTTTATCAGAGGTGAATTATGACCGGCATTGCAGTATTGAAGTTCGCCTGTTCGAATATCAAATATACAAAGGAAAAAAGTCACGAACATTACCGAGTCATTCTCTCTGCACAATTCAATATTAATAGCTCTAACAGCATCAGCGACACTTAGCCCCATTCCAATTTTTGCTCTCAATAAAGTTTTCGCGACGGCCATAAACAGAGCTGCAGGAACTCCTTTCCCTGACACATCACCTATTGCAAAACAAAGTTTGTCTTCAGAGATAAAGAAAAAATCATATAAATCTCCTGCTACCTCTTTTGCGGGAATGAGTTTAGCATAGATTTCAAACTCTTTACAGTCAGGAAATTGACGCGGAAGCAGGCTCTGCTGAATTTCTTTGCCGATAGCCAAATCCCTTTCTATCTTTTCTTTAGCTGCTGTAGTTTCCTTAAGATTCTGAATATATTTAATAAGGTTTCCCTGCATCTTTATGAACGAATCGCTTAGTACTCCTATCTCGTCAGAAGATTTCAGATGAGGAATTTCCGCATTAAAGTCTCCCTGCCCTATCTTATTGGTGGCTTTTGCTAGTTTTTTCAAGGGCATAGTAGCCCTGGCAGAAAAGATCAAAATCATTACGAGGACAATGACATACCCTATTACTCCTATTACAAAAAGTTCAAGGGTAATGGAGTCAAGCTTTGAATACAGTTCGTTTTCAGGTATAACTATCCCCAAAGACCAGCCTGTGGTCTCAAGCGGCTGATAGAAGACTATGGCTTTGTCCTTTAGAGTTCTGGAGAAATATCTTATCTGCCCTGATTTGCCTGCTGTCATGTCCTTGCCGATTCTCATTTCATCGGGATCATTGTATTTTTTAGCTAGTTCGGAGAATGTGACAGACTTTTTGAAGTATTCTTTATTAGGATGAGCAATAAAAGTTTCTCTTGCAGAAAGAAGAAAAGCATATCCGGATTTGAATATAATTATTTTGCCGACTAAATCTTGAAGCCAGTCGAGCTCCAGGTCACAGGCAACAACACCAATAAACTCTTTCACACCATTTACATCTCTGTAGAAAGGTTCAGAATAAGTAACCATCCATACATCGCCTCCTCCCTCATCATAATACGGTTCACTCCATACTCCTTTTCCCAGTTTTTTGGGAAGAGTGTACCAATCCCATTTGAAATAATCGTACTTTTCATCACTCTCTTCATCGTTTGAATATGTAACAACTCCACCAGGCTTATATACATAGGGATCAAAGTAATATTTGTTTTTATCAAACTTATAAGGTTCAAAGGCTATTGTGCAGCCATATATTTCCTGATTATTCCTGACAACATCAAGCTGAAGCTCCTTTAATTCGTTTGCGTCTATCTGACTGAAGTTATTCATAACGAATCCCAAATCCTGGGATACTTTTTTTATAGGCAGAAGAATGTTATCTATTTCATTAAGTGTAGAACTCTGAAGGTTTTTGATATTTTCGGCATTATTCTGGAGTATGAGCGCCTTGGAAACGCTGTAGTTATATATAAGTACAGCCAAAAAGATAGCAACCACAATTGTAATAATTGACAAGCTAAGCTTTAACGAAAAACTCCTTCGGATTCCAAACAACATATTTATTTTCACGACACTTCCCTTATATTCCTAATGCTTTAATTTTCTTTTATCTGTATAAATTTAGTTTTCTGAAGATAATGGAATTGTAAGTATCTATCGTTATACTTCAATACAAGATGGAATTTAAAAAGTAACATGGAGGGTACCTGATATGTTGGAGTCTGCAATTAGAAATAAATCACGGACTATCATAGTAGTTCTTTCTGCAGTTATTCTGCTGCTTGGATTGTTTACGATATATAAATATCTTCTTATAAAAGATAGTCTCAAAACGACACTCACTACCGAAATATCCCTTATAAACAATGCCACAATTTCTCTCTCCAGGGAAGAGTCTACCGTACAGGAAATGGCCGACTATTTCTGCGAAAAGTTCAAGCAGGGCAGTTATGCTTTCACAAAAGAATCTTTAAATAATTTTATTGAAGACATTAATCCTTTCCAGAAAAGCATTCTTCAGGCCAACAAAAATATAAACGGAGCCTGGACTACCTTAAATCCTGATCTTTTTATGGAAATAAAAGGCAAGAAGATAACCTTCCAGAATTTCTCTTATACATGCTGGTACCACAGAGACGAGAAGAATAACATAGTCAAAGCACCGAGACTTAACGAGAGAATCACACCAGAAACAGACCCGTACTATTTCAAAGCAGCAGAAGAGGGAAAACTTATCATCACAGAAATTTATACTGACCAGAAATTAGGAATTGAAATGATATCTCTTGCAACTCCAATGTATATTGACGATAAGCTTCTGGGAGTAACAGGGATAGATATAGCCGCACAAGATATTTCTAAATCTGTACAGGAAATGGATGAAGTTTCAAGAGATACCGAAATATTCATTTTCGATCCTCATGGCAAATTCATAATTGGTTCAGCGACACCAGACAAAGAGCTTACTGCATACATTCAGAAAGTATGCCTGGCATCCGGAAATAAATCAGAAAAGAGCACTATACTGAATAACAAACTAATACTTATTGAAGACAAGAACAATGAGGGGCCTTTTATAGCTGGGGAAATACCCCTTAATTCAGTTCAGGGGAATTTAAAATGTATTCTCTATACCCTTTATTGTTCGCTTGTATTGCTTTTAGTCCTGATAATAATTATTCTGGCGCTCGTAAAGAAAGATTTTTCTGAACCGGAGATACCAGACACCAATACCCCTTACAAAAAGGAGACGAAATTATGATCGCAACTTCTTCCTGTCAAGTTCAATTCAACAAAGTTGACGCAGCCAAAAACACTTTTATTCAAGTGCTTATTCCGCCAGCTGATAACAACAATTTCATCATGAGAAAATTCATTGTCAGAAAAGGCGGGATGATTCCTGCTCATAAAAACCTTGTTGAACATCAGCAATATGTCCTGTCCGGCAAAGCTGAACTTATGATAGGAAATGAAACTGTCAATGTTCAGAAAGACAGCGTTGTTTTCATCCCTGCCGAAGTTGCTCATTCCTACAGAAATACTGGCGATACCGACTTTGAATTCCTCTGCATCATCCCGAAAAAAGAAGACAAGATGACGCTTATAGATTAAAATCAGCTTCCGCCAGCCCCAAACGCAGGACGGTTTAGAAGGTACCCTATACACTAAGGTCTATACAGAAACAAAGTTTTTTCGTTGAATTCTCAAGATTTCTTCTTCGATTTAACACCATCAATAATTTTCTGAATCAGCACATAGAAAATCGGAACGAGTATAGTTCCGAAAATGCATGAAATCAGCATCCCTCCAAAAATAACCGTGCCAAGGGATTTTCTGCTTATAGCTCCTGCTCCTGATGCCACCACGAGAGGAATAACTCCAAGCACAAATGCTATTGATGTCATCAAAACTGAACGGAAACGCAGTTTTGCTGCAAAGACAGCCGCATCGAATACACTCATCCCTTTTTCATGCTGTTCTTTGGCAAATTCAACAATTAGAATAGCTGTTTTGCATGCAAGTCCGAAAAGTATCACAAACCCCACTTGAGTATAAATATTATTCTCTACATTCCACATCCATAAAAAAGCAAGCGACCCCAGAAAGGCTATTGGCACTGAAAGCATTACAGCCATAGGAATCATCCAGCTCTCATATTGAGCTACAAGGAACAGATAAATAAAGAGCAGCGCAAACGCGAATATATAGATAGTTTTATTGCCTGCAAGTTTTTCCTGATAAGACATATCCGTCCATTCGTATTTATATCCTCTCGGAAGGTTGGTGCTTGCTATTTCCTCCATAGCTTTCATTGCCTGCCCTGAACTGTATCCGGGAGCCGCGTCCCCATTGATAGTAACCGAAGAATATAAGTTATACCTATTCATAAACTGAGGCGCATATCTCATTTCAGGAATTATCAAAGTATCGAGGGGCACCATATCATTTGAACTATTTTTAACATATAGGTTGTCCAATCCATCAAGATTTGAACGATAAGCCTCCTGAGCCTGGATTTCTACCTTGTAGGTTTTGCCGAACTTATTGAAGTCATTTACATAGGTATAACCGGTAAAACCTTTCATAGCAGTATTTATTTCATTTATGGAAACTCCCATTTTCATAGCCTTGTCCCTGTCTATATCAAGAAAATAATTAGGCACATTTGCCTTGAACGTAGTAAAGGCCATACCGATTTCCGGTCTCTGGTTTGCCGCTACAATAATTTTATTGGCTACTGATGAAAGTTCCTGAGGGGTACTGGAATTGGTAGTATCCTGCAGCACGAAAGAAAAACCTCCAGTCGAACCTAGGCCAGGTATTGCGGGGATATTAAAAGGCGCTATCTGAGCGCCTGGCATCTTCTTAAAACTCATATATAGATTGCGGATTATACCGAAAACACTCGTAGCATATTCTTGTCTCTTTGACCAGTCGTCAAGAGTTCCTATGACAAAAGCATTATTAGAAGAGCTTGTATTATTAATTATGCTAAATCCGTTAGTGGCTATTACATTTGTTATACCAGGAACTTTAATCATCATATTTGTTATTTCAGATGTTATATTCTGAGTTCTTGGCATTGCAGCAGCATCAGGAAGCTGAACATTTACCATAAAAGCTCCCTGATCTTCAGCCGGGACAAAGCCTTTGGGTATAATTGTATATAATTTTCCGCTAAGCAGAGCCAGAATGCCGTATAAGATTATCAGGATTACGGCTTTTCTTACTAGGCTGGATAAGAGTGAAGTATAACCATTAGTCAGCGAACCGAAAAAAGTATTGAACCATCTGAAAAAGAAAAACTTCTTCTTATGTGAAGAAGTATCGACCGGTTTAAGGATCATCGCGCTGAGTGCAGGGCTTAAAGTAAGCGCGTTTATCGATGAGATAAGGACAGCTATTGAAATAGTTATCCCAAATTGTCTGTACATTTCGCCGGTAATTCCAGGCATGAAACATATAGGAATAAACATAGCAAGAAGAACCAGAGTTGTAGCTATAACAGGCGAAGTAACAAGCTCCATTGTCTTTATGGCAGCTTCTTTCGGCGAGAGCTTTTCTTCCTCCATCATACGGTTAACGCTTTCAATAACCACAATAGCGTCATCTACAACTATGCCGATTGCCAGGATAAGCGCGAAAAGAGTAATAAGATTTATGGAGTAACCTATTAGATACAAAAATGCAAAAGTTCCGATAAGCGAAACAGGAATAGCGATTGTAGGAACCAGCGTGGCTCTCCAGTCCTGCAGAAAAATAAAAGTTACCAGAATCACAAGCAAAACTGCTTCAAAAAGAGTCTTTACAGCTTCATCGATAGAGGCCTGAATAAACTTGGTAGTATCATACTGAACTCCATAGTCAAGATCAGGAGGAAATCTGGTTTTTAGTTCTTCAAGTTTTTTTCTGCATTGTTCCGCTATCTGTATTCCGTTGGCATCAGAAAGCTGATACACGGCAAGGAGCGCAGCCGGCTTTCCATTTAGGGCACACGACTGGTTATAATTCTCAGAGCCAAGTTCGACTTTCGCGATATCTTTGATTTTGACGCTGCTTCCATCGGGTAATGCTTTGATAATTATATTTTCAAACTCAGATACTGTTTCCATTCTTCCCTGAGTCTGCAATATATACCTGAATATTTGATCTTTTGAGCACGGCATATCACCCAAAGCACCCGCAGAAGATTGAGTATTCTGCTGCTGTATAGCATTTGTAACATCTGCTACACAGATTCCCAGATTGGCCATAAGGTCAGGGTTTAGCCATATTCTCATAGAATAGTTAGATCCCCCAAGAACCTGAACATCGCCAACACCTATAATTCTGGCAAGCTCATCTTTGATGTAGAGATTTATATAATTAATAAGAAAATTCGAATCATATGTTTCTTTAGGAGAGAAAAGAGTTATGCCGAGAAGCATATTTGCAGACTTTTCCTTGACTGTAACTCCCAAGTCTATTACTTCTTTGGGAAGAGTCGGTTCTGCTATGCGTTCTTTATTCTGAACATTAACCGTATTTATGTCCCCGTCGCTTCCAGGAGGGAATGTAACGGTTATCATGGCAGTACCATCGTCAGAACATGTCGATGATATATACATCATGTTCTTTACGCCGTTAACCTGGGTTTCAATCGGTTGAATAACAGTTTTCAAAATTGTTTCCGCGCTCGCTCCTGGGTAGGAAGCAGAAATCTGAATCTGAGAAGGAGTAATATCGGGGTACTGCGTGACAGGCAGAGAAGATATTGAAACAAGCCCTGCAATTGTTATAATAATCGAAATTACAAAGGCAAACCGCGGCCGTTCTATAAAAAACTTGCTAAGCATCTTTTACCTCTTGTTTTGCGCTCTTTGTGAATCTGCAGAGGGTTTAAGAGGATCTGCTCTTGTGGAATCTGCCGCATAAGCCAAATCGTATGTATAACTGACTTTTACTCCCGCAGCAAGATTCTGCAGGCCTTCGGTAACTACAAGATCGCCTTCTTTCAATCCATCATTAATTTGTATGTAGGGCGCTTTTGATACTCCTGTTTTGACCATTTTCATTGAAACAGTACTATCGCTGCCCACGACATATACTGAAGAGCCTGCTTGCCCTTCCATAATAGCGCTCTGAGGAATCACTATGCCCGGAGTCGTAAAATTCGACTCGAGTAAAACTTTTACATAAAATCCTGGAATGAGCTCTTTCGCCTTGTTTGGGAATAAAGCCTCAACCATAATTGTTCCGGTTGAGGGATTTATCCTATTGTCTGAGAAATATAGTTTTCCTGGTTGTCCATACTTTGTGCCATTCTGAAAATAGATACTCACATTTACATATTTGGATGTTTCCTCGAATGAAGGATTCTCCTTCTGTTCGAATTTCAGAATGTCCAATTCGCCGATATTGAACTGAACTCTCATAGGATCAACTGACAATATTGTCGCAAGTTTTGTATCGTTGGTTCCAACCAGATTCCCCACACTAACATATGCAACGCCTATCTGTCCGTCAAAAGGCGCTAGAATTGAAGTATAATTCAGATTTATCTGAGCTTTTTTTACAGCCGCTTCTGCTGACATTACAGCAGCTTTAGCCTGGAGGTATTGAGCATTGGCAAAGTCATATTCTCTCTTTGAAACAGCGTTTTTCTCTACAAGACCTTTATTTCTATTGTATTCTATTTCAGCATTATCTCTAAGTGCCTGAGCTTTAAGGAGCGCTGCCTGAGCTGTCTGCAAATCCGCATCATACTGGTCTTTCTCTATTTCAAAGAGCAAATCGCCTTTCTTGACCATCTGCCCTTCCTTAAACAATCTGTTAGTCAGAAAACCCTGAACTCTGGCTACCAATTCTACATTGTCATAAGCTCTTGTCTGTCCAATAATCTCCTTTGTTATCGTCAGTTCCTTCTGTAATGCCGGAGCCACAACGACAGGCATAATTCCTTTAGATGCCGTCTGTTCCGATTCACCGCATCCCTGAATAAAAACTACAGAAACAGCCAAAATTAAACTTGAATAACGAGTCAAAAAGTTGATCACACAATACCTCCGTAAGCCTTTTCTTATGTAAATTTATAAAATTTGTCTCATTTATCAGAGAAATACTGATACAGATATCCGTTTAAGATTTGATGATTTTTTGAAATTGAATAAATCTTGTGCTAGAGTTCAGAAAACAATCATAATATTTAACCTATATTAAAACCAGTCTTCTTATGAAAAAAATCAAGAGTTACCTGGAATGTATCAGCTGTTCAAAAAAATATTACATTTTCGACCCCAGATACACATGCACTTGTGGAGACCTTCTGGATGTAAAAAGAGATTTGTCTGAGATTAACGGCAAGAAACTCGTAAAAAAGTGGGAAGAAAGATGGGGAATGAAGAGCGGAGTTCTTTCTTCAGGCGTCTGGAGGTACAAAGAACTTATAATAGATGTTGATAAGGAAAAAATAATAACCAAACAGGAAGGTAATACCAGACTCTACCCTTCAGGCCTTGCTGGCATCTATGCAGGAATTCCAAAACTCCTTCTCAAACACGAAGGTGAAAATCCCTCAGGAAGTTTTAAAGACAGAGGAATGACTGCGGGAGTAACAGTAGCGAACATCCTTGATTCAAAAATGGTAGCCTGCGCCAGCACAGGCAACACTAGCGCCAGCATGGCTGCATACGCATCAAAAGCCGGATTTAAATCCGTTATTTTCATACCTTCTGGAAAAATAGCTTATGGCAAACTTGCCCAGGCTCTGGCATACGGAGGGAAAACGCTCCAAATTGAAGGAAATTTTGACGATGCAATGGAACTGGTGCAAAAAGTATGTTCCGAGCTGGATATTTACCTTCTAAACTCAATTAATCCTTTTAGAATTGAAGGTCAGAAAGCCATATGCTTCGAAGTCTTGCAGCAGCTTGACTGGAAAGTTCCGGACTGGTTTATCATCCCCGGAGGAAATCTCGGAAATAATTCTGCCCTAAGCAAAGCCCTTATGGAATTATATGAGTTGGGAATAATAACAAAAATACCTCGGATTGCCGTAATTCAGGCTGCAGGAGCTAATCCGCTTTACAGGATGTGGAAAAACAAAACAGCGTACAAAGCTGTTAAAAACCCTGATACTATTGCCACAGCTATAAAAATCGGAAACCCTGTTTCATGGAAAAAGTCTCTGCGCGGAATAGAGTGGAGCAATGGCGTTGTAGAAGAAGTCACCGAACAGGAAATAATGGATGCCAAGGCAATGGTTGACAAGGCCGGAATAGGAGCCGAACCGGCATCATGCTGCGTAGTTGCAGGAGCAAAGAAACTAGTTGAAGCAGGAGTTATTGACAAAAAAGCTTCAGCTGTTGGCATCCTGACAGGAAATATCCTGAAGGATCCTGACGCAGTAATTAATTACCATATGGATAGGCTTAAAGAAGTAGGGATAAACGGTTCCTATAAGAATATTCCAATCCAAATTCCGGCAGATATTCAGGCCGTAAAAACAGCTCTTTCCAATTACTAAATTAAACTCGGCTAATAAATTTTATATAACTTTTGTTTATGCGCATATAGCATAAAATATCTTGATCTTGTAAAATTATGTTTTATAAAAAATATACTGCTTAATACTACAAAAATGTAAAAAACGAATTTATTAAGGAGATTTATAAAATGAAAAAAATTTATTCAGGACTAGTAACTGCATCATTAATCTTATTAGTTGGCGCCTGCGCGAAAGACACATCCGTGATTGTTGAGCCACAACCGGCTATTGCTGCTGCTGCATCTGGAAACGAACAAACTCAGACTGTAGCTCAGACACAGGATTACAATCAATTCCAGCAGGCCTTGACAGATAAGGAATACAAACAGGCTCCTGTTACGGATCAGGCTAAACCTTTGATGAGCGGCGCAGACATAATAGTAGAACCAACACCGGCGCTAGAAACAACTCCCCCTACAGTAACAGGTCAGAATCCGGCAGTAGCAGCTAAGGCAGGTTATCCTGTAACCAGCCCGCAGGATAAGATTTCAAAGAATACCAACATAGAAGGCATAGATAATTTTGTTACTGCTCTTACTGACACTACATACGCCAAGGATAAAGCAGTTCCAACTCCTGGGCCTAAAGTGCTTTATAGCAATGAAGGCAGCGACATAACACCTACTCCTGAAACAGAATATACACCTCCTACAGTAACAGGCGAGAATCCTGAAGTAGCAGCCAAGGCAGGATACCCTACCTCAAATATACAAAAAATTAACACAAAACAGGGACCTCCTGAAATAGACAATCTGGTTTCAGCCGTTGCAGATACAACTTACACAAAAGACCAGCTAACATTGGAAAATACCCCGCTTTCAAGCAAGGACGAATAATACAACTTAATTCATGTGATACTATTAATTATTAGGAGCCTCCAAGGCTCCTTTTTTATCTGGTGATGAAGTTTTAAAAATCAGATACGGCTAATAATCCTCTTTTTTTCTTTTATGCAAAAATTAAAAAAACTTGTCATCTTATGTGGCGGAACTGGAGGTCATTTCTTTCCTGGTCTTTCTATCGGAAGAATCTTCAAGGCCGAAAGTGGAGAAGTTATACTTATTACTGGAAGACATAAGGTAAGTTATGCTAAGGAATTTTCCCCAAAATACAACATTCCAATTTATGAAGTTGAAAGCTCTTCGATTTCCGCGTCTCCATTAAAACTCATAAATTTTATAATAAAAACTTCATTTGGATTTTTCCAATCTTGGAAAATATTGGTTAAACACAAACCTGATGCAGTGCTGGCTATGGGAAGTTATACTTCTATCCCTTCAAGTCTGGCAGCAATTGTTTTAAGAATACCATTATTTCTGCATGACGGAAATTCTGTTATAGGAAAAGCCAACTGCTTTCTTTCAAAATGGGCTAAAATTCTTATGAGCGCATTTCCTGTGGTTAACCAAAACCTTGATATTTCAAAGATATTAGTTACAGGCATGCCTTTAAGGCCTGAACTTGCTGATACAAAAATTAAAGATAAGCAAGAAGCAATAGCATTGTTCAATAAGATTTTCATTAGGAATTTTGACATTAAAAAAATAACTCTGCTTATTTTCGGAGGAAGTCTAGGTGCAAAGAAAATTAATACCTCTGTGCCTGAAGCTCTGGCATCCTTGAATTTAACTGCAAATTCGCTGCAGGTTGTCCACCTTACAGGCAGAGATTACGCTGAAAGCACATCGGAACGCTACAAACAACTTCAGTTTGACCATTTGATACTTGAGAAATACGACGATATGTCACTGCTCTATAAAATGGCAGATATAGTTATCTGCAGAAGTGGCGGAAGCACAGTAGCAGAACTTCATTATTTTGATAAAAACTCAATTCTCGTCCCCTACCCTCTCGCTGCAGAAAATCATCAGTATTTCAACGCGCTTTTCCTGCAAATGAAAAATCCAGATACACTCATTATTGAAGACAAGGATTGCTCCGTAGAAACTTTGGCCAAAGCTATCTCTAACCTTCTTACTAAAACTCCTAGGCTCCAAACACCAAAGACAAACCCAGCTGTTTCCGTCCTAAGTGTCATCGAAGAAAAACTCATTTAAACACCAAACCCCAAAGGACACCAAAGATTATTAGAAATAGAGGTCTAGGTTGTTAAATGCCACGAGTTTAAAAAATGAAGATTGCATAAGGAAATCAGAAGTCCATTATGCAAAGTTGCCTTCTGGAACCGATAATTACTTTAAGTGTCATTTATAAGCGCTATCATGATCAACATGGATACTCATGAAAATCATAAAGCTTTTTACTTCTAGTAGCCGGCACTATGATTTCTTTTCGGAGTGATAGTCGTTTTTGCCTTTGGAATGGCCATTTCCGTTTTTCTGCCAGGCAGGCTTTTTGTATTCTGGAGGTTTCTTGTTTGCCCTGATTTTCACAGACTCTTCACCTACTATACATTTCAGCTGGTTTATCAGGTCGTTGTTTACCCTTACCATGAAATTTTTTCCGGCTTCTATAAAAGCCTTTTCCCCAGAGCTTAAAGTTGAACACAAAATAATATCTGTTTTCCCCTTAAAAAGCTCACTTGTTAATGAGTTTCTGATTTCATGCAGTGTTTCTGTTTTCGTAGTTCCTTCATTAATATGTATATGGAGTTCTTCTGTAAAATCCTTCTGAACATCTTCCATAGTCATAATTTTATTAACAGTAATTTTCTTGTTCCCGCCTTCATCCTTGCTTGAAGCGATTCCTTCGATAAAAACAGGTTTGTTCAGTTCAATCAAGGGTGTATATTCCTTGTAAGTTCTTCCGAATACGACACACTCTATAGTGCCTCCAAGATCCTCGAAGTTTATTACTGCAAACTTAGAGCCGTCTTTTTTAGACGACTTGATATCGAGCGATGCTATTATTCCACCGATTCTTAAGGATACTTCGTGCTCATGCAGATTAAAGTCCTCATCTCCATTAGATTTTAGTTCCATGATTGAAGTTGTGGAATAAAGTTCAATGATGCCGGCATATTCTCCAAGGGGATGGCCGCTTACATAAAAACCGAGCAGTTCCTTTTCATCCTCAAGCATCTTTTTCTCATCAACTTCAGGGATATCAGGCATAATCACATTGTTCGGATTGTCATTACTTTCTTCTTTAGAATCTCCCATAAAATCAAATAAGTTCCCCTGTCCGTTTATCTTATCCTGAAGAGTCTGATTAGCTTTTCTTACTACATCTGCCATGACATGTAAGAGCTGGGATCGTTTATATCCGAAACAGTCCAGAGCTCCAGCTCGTATCAGAGACTCCATGACTCTGGTATTGAGCTTGGTTCCTGCTCTTTCGGCAAAATCAGTCAGATCCTTAAATTTGTCATTACTTCTGGCTTTGATTATCTCGTCGGAAGCAGAGCCTCCTACGCCTTTTATCGCGGATATGCCAAATCTTATAGAGGCTCCATCCACGGTAAAGTTCATATTGCTCACATTGACATCAGGAGCAAGAACTTTTATTCCCATCTCCTTGCATTCTTTAATAAAGAAAACGATTTTTTCAGGATTGCTTACTTCGCTTGTAAGCACTGAACACATAAATTCAACAGGATAGTTAGCCTTGAGAAAAGCGGTCTGATATGCCACAAACGCATAAGCCACGCTATGTGATTTATTAAATCCGTATTCGGCAAATTTTGAAATTTTCTCCCATATTGCAGAGGCTTTCTCTTCGCTTATCTGGTTAAATTCATAACAGCCTTTAACAAACTTTTCTTTCTGTTTTGCCATCTCATCGATTTTTTTCTTGCCGATGGCTCGTCTTAAGATATCTGCCTGACCAAGAGTAAAACCCGCAACTACCTGTACTACCTGCATGATTTGTTCCTGATAGAGCATGATACCGTATGTTTCCTTCAGCACCTGCTCCATACTGGAATGATCGTAATCAATCATCTCCTTGCCGAATTTTCTGTTGATGAAATCACCGATGAACTGCATAGGTCCAGGACGATAAAGGGCAAGCAGAGCTGAGATGTCTTCAATCCTGTTTACACCAAAGCGTTTGCAAAGATCTCTCATTCCGCCTGATTCAAGTTGGAAGACTGCAATCGTATCACCGCGATTCAAAAGCGAATACGCATTTTTATCTTCAAGGGAAATTCTGTTTATATCTAAATCTATGTCTCTGGTTTTCTTAATTGCGTCGATTGTATCCTGAATTATCGTCAGAGTCTTCAGACCGAGAAAGTCCATTTTTAACAGTCCCAGGCTTTCGCATGGGCCTGCCGGATATTGAGTAATTATTCCGCCTTCAGAATCTTTAGTAAGAGGTACCAGATTATCAAGAGGCTGGTCTCCAATGATTACACCTGCTGCGTGTGTGCTCATATTTCTATTCAGATTCTCGAGTGGCTCGGCATACATGAAAATTTCTTTGACCCATTCATTTTCATCCATGAACTTTATCAGGTCTGAGTTATTTTCCCTGGTTCCTTCAAGCGTTAGATTAGGATCAGCAGGCATAAGCTTTGTAATCATATTTCTCTGATCAAAAGAGTGTCCCAGAGCACGGCCTATATCTTTGATGACTGCTTTTGCTTTAAGTGTTCCGTAGGTGCCAATCTGCGCTACACTGTCCTGCCCGTATTTGGCTCTGACATATTCTATTACTTCCCCTCTTCTTCTTTCGCAGAAATCTATATCAAAGTCAGGGGGGCTCACGCGATCAGGATTCAGAAATCTCTCAAAAAGAAGATTGTACCTGAGGGGGTCGACATTTGTAATATTGGTAAGGTAGGCCACTATACTTCCTGCTCCGGAACCTCTTCCCGGGCCTACGGGAACACCGGTTTCCCTTGCATACTTAAGGAAATCCCATACAACGAGGAAATAACTGCAATATCTGGATTTGTCTATTACTGTAAGTTCGTGGTCAAGCCGGTTAATAACTCTCTGCTGCTCCTTTGTAAGCTTATCATCGCTTTCGTATTTAAAACCATATCTTTCAGGCAATTCTTCCAAGCATATGGCTTTGAGATATTCCTTGTGGCTCTGGCCTTCGCCTATTTTATACACTGGATAATGATTTGCTTTGAAATCTAGAACAAGATTACATTTATCAGCTACAGCCAAAGTATTGGTAATGGCTTCCGGAACTTCCTTGAATATTTCCAACATCTCGTCGCCATTCTTGAAGTAAAACTGATCATTGTGAAACTTAAATCTTTTCTCATCGGTAATAACATTATTGGTCTGAATACAAAGCAGTAATTCATGAGATTTATGATGCTCCTTCTTGAGATAATGAGCGTCATTTGTAGCAACCAGCCCTACTCCAAATTCTTTAGCCATTGAAATCAGTGCTTTGTTGACTATCTTCTGTTCTTCCATCCCGTGATCCATGAGTTCCAGATAAAAGTTATCCTTTCCGTACATTTCCAGGTAATCGCTAAGGGCATTCTTGGCCTCTTTGGTCTTTCCTGCAAGAATATTAACGGCAAGTTCGCCCTGAAGACATGCGCTTAATGCTATCAAGCCTTTTGAGTATTTACGCAGCAGTTCTTTATCAACTCTGGGTTTATAATATATCCCTTCGAGATTGGCCAGAGAATCCAATTTGCACAAATTCCTATATCCATCAATATCTTTAGCAAGAAGAACAAGGTGATAACCTTTTATATTGGGCACATTCTGGTCTCTGTCTTTATAATGAGTCGGCGAGACATACATTTCACAGCCTATAATGGGTTTAATACCATTACTATCCATCTGTTTATAGAAATCCAAAGCTCCGCCCATCACTCCGTGATCAGTAATAGCCACAGCGGGCATATTGTATTCTTTGGCAAGTTTGACTATATCTGTCTTGCCTTTCTCCTTATGATATATGTGGCAGGCTCCGTCAAGCAGACTATAGTCAGTGTGCACATGCAGATGCACGAAGGGAGTTGAACTCATTTTATTTCCAAGATATTCGAATCGTTATAGGTTGATAAATTTATGAAAACTATAGGAAGAATTTACACTTTACTAGAAAAAATCACACTTTCTTGAAAGATAAAAAAGAAAGATATTTGAAGGGAAGATATCCCTTCAGGCTATCCTACTAGACATGATATGTTTTTAAAGGCGGAAAACCGTTAAATTCCACAGAGCAGTAAGAAGATGTATAAGCTCCGGTAGTTAACCAGTATATGCGATCACCGACCGCCAGACTTAAGGGAAGAGAATACTGAGCGTATTCATACATTACATCCTGACTGTCACAAGTAGGTCCTGCTATAACAGACTCTTCACATACTCCTTTTTTCTCGCAATAAAGAGGGTATTTGATACACTCTTCGAGTGTTTCTATAAGCCCGTTAAACTTTCCTACATCAAGATAAACCCAACGGTCAAGGGCTGTTCTGGATTTACGCGAAATAAGAACAATCTCGCTTACAAGAATTCCGCAATTACCCACCATAGAACGACCCGGCTCAAGAATTACTTCCGGAAGCTCGTCTCCAAAGTCGTCATGAAGATAACGCGTAATTTCGTCAGCATAAATCTGCAGATCATTTGTTTTTGACAGGTATGGCGCTGGCAGGCCGCCTCCCATATTAATCATCTTCAATCGGACATCCTCGTTTGAGGACATCCAGTCATAAATGTACTTGACTTTGGCTATAGCTGAATCCCATGTGCCGATATCTCTCTGCTGTGAGCCTACATGAAAAGAAACCCCGTAAGGAACAAGTCCCAGCTTCTTGGCTAAAATGAGAAGGTCAATAGACATATCGGGCTGGCATCCGAATTTTCTGGAAAGAGGCCAGTCTGCTGTTTCTGCCCCTTCAGTCAATATTCTACAGAATATTTTTGAACCTGGAGCTGTCTTTGCAATATTGCGTAAATCCATTTCGCTGTCTGTAGCAAAAAGACGGACGCCTTTGTTGTATGCGTATTCAATATGATTTGGCTTCTTAATTGTGTTGCCGTAGCTCAGTCTCTCAGGTTTTACACCAATGGCAAGAACTTTATCTAATTCATATATGGAAGCAATATCAAAATTTGAGCCAAGATTATTTAGTTTGTTCAAAACTTCCTTGTCCGGATTGGCTTTCACTGCATAATATGTTTTGGCATATGGAAAAAAGGTCTGCAGATCTTTGTAATTCCTTTCGACTATATCCGTATTTACAAGCAGGAACGGGGTTTCGTATTTATCTGCTGCACTTTTGAACTTTTCCCATTCCTCCGTAGTGTAGTACTCTGATATGTCAATATTCATGACTGAGTTATCTCCTCAAGATATTATTTTTACAAAAAAAACTCTAAAATTGACTATATTTGTCTGTAATTACAAATCAGATATAAAAGATTGCATTAATATACTTTTTTGCTTTCTGTCGACACTATTTTTTTCCGGGCTTTTTATTAACATTTTAGCAGCTATTTTTATAGTTTCATTTACATAAACATTAACTCCTATACCAAATGGGGAAAATTCTGCAGTTTAGCAACTTTTTCTTGTTATGAAAAAAGACAAGTATCTGATATATACGCTTTGGGTTATAGTTGCTACACTGATTTTTCATCTGATTATCGCTTCGTCGATAGGACTTGGGGTGGATGAATCTTATACAGCATCAGTTTCCAGAATATTCAGCCTGGGTTATGTTGATCACCCGCCGCTGCATTACTGGATGATTAAGCTTTCATCGTTGTTATTCGACAGCGAAAGACCTATTGTTCTGCGTTTGCCGTTTATATTATTTTCTGCCGGAACAACCTGGATGATGTTTTTAATTACCGCTAAATTGTTCAATGCAAAATCCGGTTTTTTTGCTGCATTAGTTTTGAATCTAACCGCGCTCTTCTCCTATATGAGTTTCGGGATACTTCCTGACGGACCTCTGATGTTTTTCATGCTTTCTTCGCTCTACATTCTAACTAAGTTATTATTTGAACCGGACTTTAAGAACTCGGCTTTTTACTGGACTTTATTTGGTGTTTTTTCAGGTCTTGCAATGTTGAGCAAGTATCATGGCGTTTTCATATTTTTCGGGCTATTCTTTTTTGCCATTACTTCCAGAAAATGGAGATATCTCTTCAAATCAGTTTACCCCTATCTATCAATAATCATCGCTTCGATCCTTTTTTCAGTAGTGGCAATCTGGAACATACAGCACAATTTTGCTTCATTCATCTTTCAAGGATCAAGGGGAATACCAAACTCTTTTACCCTTACACCGTTAAACTTCATCATTAACATAGCAGGTCAAATAGGATATATATTGCCATGGATATGGCTACCTCTTGCTTATTTATTAATAAAAGGTTTAAAAAAAGGGCCTGATAACAAATCGTTAAAAATAGTTTCACATCAGGATATAACATGGTTTTTGTGCTGCTTTGCAGTTTGGCCTATTTTGTTATTCACTCTCCCTTCCCTGTGGGGCTGCAAAGGATTGCCTCACTGGCAGTTTCCGGGTTACTTAATGCTCTTTCCTTTGCTCGGAAACTGGATAGAAACGAAAACTAAAATCAGAAGAAAACTTATTAATTGGGTTCTGGCTTTTTCTATAGCCGTAATTGTATTTGCATGGACTTTTATAGTTACTCAGGTAAAATTTGACTGGATAAGCAGAATAAATCCGGTTTTATTCGCCAGGAAAGACCCTTCGCATGAACTGCTTGACTGGGATGATTTAAAAGTCGGGATTGACCGTAATAACCTTATCAAAAAGTACAATATCTCATTTATAGTAACCGCAAACTGGATATTGGCAGGAAGAATCGACTATATAATGGGTGGTGAAATACCTGTTTTAACGCTTCCGAACAATCAGCACAATTTTGCTTTGATGCATGATCAAACTCAATTCAAAGGCAAAAACGCATTAATTATATTGCCAGAAGATAAACTCAATGATATTTCCAGATACAATTTTTATTTTAAAACAACTACAGCATTGAAGCCCATAGCCATATTTCAAAATCATGCAAACACACTAAAACTTAATCTCTTTCTTGCAGAAAATTATAAGGGATATTAAATCGGCACACCGTAATGCTGTCCCCCCCCCCTATCTTTCAAAAGTTCCAGCATAGGTTGCTTTAGCTATTACATATGGTTTTAAAAATACCTCAATCTTATTATAATCCATGAAACTGCTTAGAGGCTGGATATTTTCCACACTTAAGGCATACACAGTAAATACATAAGTATGAACACCGCTTCCTGCCGGCGGCTGAGGTCCGCTATATCCTTTGACTCCAAAGCTGTTGAGCAATTGGATAGAATTCTCAGGCATACCTTCGTCATCTGAGTCTCCCTGATCCAACATCGTCACAGAAGCAGGAATATTGCAGGCAAACCAATGTACCCAGTTATTGGCTTTTGGCGCTGTATCAATGCAGACTAAAGCATATGACTTAACGCCACTGGGAGCATTATTCCAGAAGAACTGAGGTGAAATATTATTTCCGTCAATTACTCCATAATTAGCATTCTTAGGCAAAATTCTTCCTCCATTATCAAAAGACAAAGAAGTCAAAGTGAAGTCTGCTGAAAAAGCATTAAATACTGCAAAGAAAAGAAAAATTCCAAAAACAAGAAACTTATAATTTTTTAACATTGTTAACCCTCCATGGTTTGAGTACTCTTTCCAAACATTTCTGTCCATGAATATATGATAGAAAAATACCATAATTTGTGTAAGGAATTCCTAAGTTTGATAAATCTCTCAGCCTTGCCGATATCTTCTGGGGACTTATCATACATCCTCCGCAATGAATTATCAGTTTATAGCTGCTTAAGGCTTTATTTTCCTGAAATTCCCTACCGAAGTTATGCTCAATAATTACTCCCGGAACAAGCTTATTAAGAATTCCCGGTATCTGCGCTGTTCCTATGTCTTCTGCAATTCTGGAGTGGTTGCATGCTTCGACAATCAATATCTTGTCGCCTGTCTTAAGCTTTTTAACTACTTTTATTCCTTTAGCAAAATCGTTCAGTTTCCCACAAGACATGTAATTAATCATCATGATAGAAAATGTAGTAAGCTCAATATCTTCAGGAAGCAAATCCTTCACAATGTCCATTGCCTGTGAATCAGTTATCATCACCCTGGGGCGTTTGCTGAAACTTCCAAGGAAAGTTTCAAATCTCTTCTTCTCCTCTGTCTTGCCAGCCCTTATATTGCCTAAGTCCATTCTGTAGGAAACAGGGTATGCCCAGTGCCTTGTAATAAACTCTTCGCACATCTCCTGCGGTCTCAGGTAGCGCCCCTGTGGTGTTTCTTCATCCATAGGAATGTTCAAGATATAAAACTCATCTCTCCTGATAAACGGCAGGAGTTCTGTTTTTATATTTTTTGAAGAATACTTTTCAAGGATAAAACTTATCAGGCTCTGCCGGCATTTCGGATCATCTGCCGATATTGATAAACGCGGATAAAATTTTGTTAAAGGCAGTGTTTCTTCCAGATCAAGAATTTTCAGCGTATAATCTTTGCCGTGAAACGCGTTAAATATAATGAGGATCTGTTTATCCAGTTCTCTTGATTCCTCCAGAATCTCCTTTTCAGAGTTAAAATCTTTAGCCCTGGGGTCAATGATCAGGAGCACCAGATCACACTCTTTCAAACAAGAGAAAACCTTTACTTTTTTTTTGACTCCCAGTTCCCTGATTTCGTCCGTCCCTGCTGTATCAAAAATTTTAACAGGCCCAAGTCCGTGAAGTTCCATGAGTGCAATTTTAGTATCGGCTGTAGTCCCAGGGGTAGAATCTACTATGGATGTCTCGCTCTGGGTCAGCAAATTCATTACAGAACTCTTCCCTGCATTCATTCGCCCGAAGATTCCAATATTGTCACGATGAATAATCATAAAGAAAACTATTTGCGCCTCAGTTCCATTATTTTCATTATCTGTTCAACTGGTTCTTCCACGCCTTCATCTACCTGAATAACAATCAAATCGTCCTTCTGGACTATTTCAAGCGCGTTATCTATCGCTTTATGATAATCATTTATTATCTTTATATTTTCCGGATTGAATCCTGCCTGAATCATTCCTTTTTGTACAACTAGAGGTGTAGCTCCGCTCTCTCTGCCTCTTGGATCGGGATCGCCGATAATCACATAATCATAAGTTCTGGAAAGAACTGCTCCCAGCTCCATAAGAACTTCATCTTTTCTGCTGCCTGTTCCGTGAGAAACACCTATTTTTCGCCCATCTGGTGAAATCTTTTTTAGCATTGCGCCAAGAGCTTCAATAGCAGGCTTGTTATGCCCGTAATCAAGGATGACTTTGAATGTGCCGAAATCAAGCATATTCATTCTTCCCGGATTCTGCTGTACTGATGGGAAAAATGTGGTTATTCCTGACCTGATTAGATGATTAGGCAGCTTAAGTCCATGCAGAGCCGCCACAGCGGCAAGAGTATTGGCTACATTAAAATCAGCCGCACCTCCAAAGGTAATAGGCACTTCGTAAACTGAAGCTATAATCGAATCGATATTATTAGCGCCGTTTCTTATCACGATATTTTTATTCGAGACTGTTACCGCTGTATTTCCTTCCTCAAGATGAGTCTTTATATACGGATTATTCTCATCAAGTGAAAAAAGTACTACATTCCCTTTAGCTCTTCTATAAAAGTCCATGACAAGGTCATCCTGGGCATTGAGTACTGCCGTGCCGTCGGGTTTAACCACTTCAACTACCGCAGCTTTGACAAATGCCAAATCCTCAACCGTGTCCACAAAATCATTGCCTATATGATCATCAGCGACATTGAGAAATATGCCTACATCGCACTTATCATACGCAAGACCTCTTCTTACTATGGCTCCTCGCGCGGTTTCCAGCACTGCATGATCAATAGTTGGCTCACGAAGCACCATCTCATGCCCCGACGGACCGGAATAATCCCCCATGGCTATCGGAAGCCCATCTATCTCCACTCCTGTAGTTGTTGCCAATCCTACCTTATGTCCTGCGTATTTGAGGGAGTGCGTTATAAGCTTGCAAGTCGTGGTTTTTCCATTAGTTCCGGTAACTGCTATTAATGGCATAGCCGACTTTGTTCCTTCTGGAAATAACATGTCTATTATTGGTTTTGCAGCATTACGGGGTTTCCCG
Source organism: Lentisphaerae bacterium GWF2_38_69 (assembly GCA_001803205.1). GTDB lineage: Bacteria > Verrucomicrobiota > Lentisphaeria > Victivallales > GWF2-38-69 > GWF2-38-69. The sequence continues at coordinate 86,456 of MHBE01000040.1, forward strand.
AAACTCGGTTTTAAGTGCATTCTCAAACCAGGAGTGGCGTTTACTTCCACTATTCCGCATCTCTGGGAAGATATCGGCTTGCTTATGTCACTGCAGAGAAAGTCAATACCAATCACATCGAGCCCTATTATTTTAGCAGTTCTTTCTGCCATAAAACGGATTTCCGGGTAAACCTCGTCAGTTACATCTGACGCAGTCCCTCCCAGGCTTAAATTAGCCGTAGTTTTCAAGTAAACTTTTCTGCCTTTTTCTAAAACAGTCGATGTATTGAGGTTTAACTTTTCAAGCAGCTGTTCTGTCATTTCGTCAATTGTTATTTTCGTAAGCACATTTTCGTGACCATAACCTCTTAGCGGATCTGAATTTACTGTATTTATCAGTTCCTTTATGGTTGATTTGCCATCGCCGGTTACAAAAGGCAGCTGCCTGTGCGAGGCAGCAGTGAAAATTCCGTTAACTACAAGCAATCGGTAATCATTTCCTTCAATATAACTTTCTACCAGTATTTCCGAACAAACTTTCCTGGCCAGGTAATAGGCAGATTCAAGTGTTTCTTCATTTTTTATATTAACTGTTACTCCCCTGCCGTGATTTCCTCTTTCAGGTTTGATAACAACCGGATAGCCAATGGCTGAGGCTGCATCAAGCGCATCTTCCAGAGTAGAGACTTTTTCTCCGTCTGGCACAGGAATACAGGCATTTTTCAGAAGCTCTTTCGTCCTGGATTTTTCTCCGGCTATTTCAGCGGCAAGAGCAGATGTTTCTGAGGTCATGCTTGCCTGTATCTTTTTCTGGTATTTCCCATAGCCTAACTGAACAAAACTCTGGTCGTTCAAACGCACATATGGAATTCCACGAACTGCGGCTTCATCAATTAAAGCCTGTGTAGTTGGGCCAAGCTTACCTTCTTCCCGCAGCTTTTTAAGTTTCTGAATTATTTTATAAAGATTTATTTCAACGCCGTCAATACAGTCTTCTACAATATCCAGAGCCGCTTTTGCAGCTTCCAGCCCTACTTTTTCTACAATATAATTGACGATTATTATGGATTGTCCCGGAAGTCTGGTCTCAATCGTCCTGCTAAATTTTACATCAAGCCCGGCAAGCGTCTGAAGTTCCCAAACTACATTCTCTACGATATGGGCAATAGTGGTTCCTTTTCGGAGAAGTTCAGTAAAAAATATGCCCTTTGCTGTCTGGTGATTTAATAACCCTGGCATTAACTCAAGCAGCCTTTCAGATAAACCAGGGAAGGATGCTGAAGATTTTTTCTCTTCATTCAAACCAATCAACATTAATATGGATTTGCGCAGGCTATACCTGTTAGCCCCCCTCAAAGCTCTTACTTCAAGAAGTTTTATGAAACTCATTTTATCACTCGCTTTTATTTTTTTATGTAAAGCTTTTCTTCATTATAATAAAGCAGAAACAAAAGGAGCCTGAAGAAAACTATGCTCTTATTATAAGGCATATAACAGAAGTTGCCAGAAGAAGGAATTTTAGCCATTATAAAAAACAAAGACAGGAAAATCCGTCAATGAATTTTCCTGTCAAAAAATTGAATTTATTATTTGGCCTAAGCTTTCATATTGATTTTATTAAATTTGGGAGCAAGCAGATGATTCAGGATAAAAGCAATCACATACGCGCAACTGCACCATCCGAAAACAATAGAATAGCCAAGTTTGGCATTCCCAAGAGATTCAAAGTGATCCAGAATAAGTCCTACAATAATCGGAAATATAGCTCCGCCAATACCAGCGGCAAAACCGCCAAGACCTACAACTGAAGCTACAGCTTTTTTGGGATAAACATCCGAAGCTATTGTATAAAGGTTGGCAGACCATGACTGGTGAGCGCCGCCTGCCAGGCCAATAATTACAATAATCATCAAATTCGGCACATGTGTCGTAAAAAAGAGAGGAGTTGTGCATAAAGCTGAAACTAGCATTATGGTTTTTCTTGAAGCAGTTACGCTCCAGCCTTTATTCATTAAATATTTAACCATCCATCCGCCAAAAATGCTCAACACCGTAATCAGAACATAAATTCCGGTGAGAAGAGGCCAGCTCTTGCTTATGGCCAACCCTCTTTCCTTGTAAAAAAAGTCCGGAAGCCAAATCAGGAAAAACCACCATACAGGGTCTCCAAGAAATCTTGCTACAACTATAGCCCATGTTTCCTTATGCATCAGAAGATTCAGCCATGGGACTTTTTCTTCCTTGCTTTCTTCAATTTCATCTTTATCGCTCTTGATATAGTCGAATTCTTCTTTGGTCAAACGGGGAGCATGCTCAGGGAGGAAGAACATATGGAGCCAAAAAATAATCCAGATAAAAGCCAGGACTCCCAAAACAATAAAGGCAGCCTTCCAGCCAAAATAATAGATAAAGAAGGGGATAACAATCGGGGTAATAATTGGGCCGACATTTGTGCCTGCATTAAAAATGCTCGTAGCGTAAGCGCGTTCTTTTTTGGGAAACCATTCTGCTACAGCCTTGATTCCTGCCGGAAAATTTCCTCCTTCTCCAAGCCCGAGGCCAGCTCTGAAAACGATAAAACTCATTATGCCTGCAGCAAATATATGCAAAATTGAAAATACTCCCCAGACAACTACCGAGCATGCGTAACCTATCTTAGTTCCAACTTTATCTATAAACCAGCCGAATGCCAGATAACCGAACGCATAGACAAACTGAAAAGCGGAGTTTATATAACCAAACTCAGCATTTGTAAATCCGAATTCCTTATCCAGAACACTGTTTTTAATCAGTGCAAGCACCTGTCTGTCCATGTAGTTTACAGTCGATATAAAAAACAGTAAGGCGCAAATCACCCATCGATAATTCTTCCATAGTTTCAAAGTCTTTTCACCACCCACTTTATCCGATCTCCTTGTTTTCAAATATTTTCTATCAGAGCTTTTGCTACATCTCTTGTAGACATTCTTTCAAGGTTCATCGGGCTGACCTTCATAAGCGATTTGTCTATATCTTTAGCTGCAGAATTTTCCCCGAGAAATTCAAGCATCATTTTTATGGTCATCACGGCAGCAAGCGGATTAGCTTTGTTTTGTCCTGCTATATCCGGAGCTGAACCATGAACAGGCTCAAACATAGAAGGTGTATTTTTCTCAGGATTAATATTGCCGCTTGAAGCCATCCCCATTCCACCCTGAATTACAGCTCCGATGTCCGTAAGTATGTCGCCAAACATATTAGTCGTTACCATAACATCGAACTTTTCAGGATTTTTTATCATATGCATGGCTGCCGCATCAACATGATAATATTCTCTCCTGACATCAGGAAACTCTTTTTCGCCTAACTCATTGAAAACTCTTTCCCAAAGATCAAAAACATAAGTAAGAACATTTGTTTTGCCGACAAGCGCGAGAAGTTTTCTTGGCCTGTTTCTAGCTACCTCAAAAGCATACCTGACACATCTTTCTACCTGTTTGTAGTTGTATACTTTAGAGTTTATAGCTATCTCATCTTTAGTTCCCTTCATCATTATGCCGCCAACACCGGAATACAGTCCACCGGAATTTTCCCTTACAACAACGAAATCTATCTCAGCAGAGCCTTTCCCTTTAATTGGCGTTTCCACTCCTGGATAAAGCTTTACAGGTCGAAGATTTATATACTGATCCAAAGTAAATCTTATATTAAGAAGTATTCCCTTTTCAAGAATTCCTGGTTTAACTTTCGGAGAACCTATAGCTCCCAAGTAGATTACATCATATTTTCTGAGCTCATCAATAGATTCATTTGAAAGCACTTCACCTGTCCTTAGATAGTGTTCACCTCCAAAAGGGAAAACTCTTTCAATGTAGGTAACATTGTGCTTTCTGGCGACTTTAGATAGAATCTCGAAAGCCACATTTGTCACTTCCGGACCTATCCCGTCACCTGGAATCACAGCAATTTTATAACTCTTATGAGGCATGGTAATCTCCTTGTTTTATTATTTTTTGTAATTAAAAGAATATTTTTAGTATAAAATGCTTTATGAAAATATCATCCTGTTTTTCTTAAAGAATGGCTTTTTGCTGTTATAGAGTTTGACAAAGACACAGGTTTATGCGAATTGTAAAAATTTCTTTGATTATTTTTTTTGAACCGAACACCATGAGAGCTTAATAAAATTTATGTCAAATAAAAATCTCGTAATTGTAGAGTCGCCCACAAAGGCAAGAACTATCGCCCCAATGCTGGGCAAAGATTATACCCTTATGGCCTCGATGGGGCATATCAGAGACCTCCCCGAAGGCAGCAGACTTGGAATAGACATAAAAAATAACTTCTTACCGGAATATGAAGTTTCAAGAGAAAAAAAAGATGTAGTTAAGAAGCTTGTTTCTGCCGCAAAAAATGCATCTGCTATTTTTCTGGCAACTGACCCTGACCGTGAGGGAGAAGCTATTTCATGGCATATCAAAGAGCTGCTCTCGGAAAACACCAAAGCTCCGTTTCATAGAGTCGAATTCCATGAAATCACAAAAGGAGCCATCAAGCAGGCTTTTGACCATTCGCGCGATATAAACAAAGATCTGGTTGACTCACAACAGGCAAGAAGAGTTCTTGATAGACTTGTAGGCTACCAGCTCAGCCCCCTGCTCTGGTCGAGGATTGAAAAGAATACAAGCGCCGGAAGAGTTCAATCCGTCGCCCTCAGAATAGTTTGCGAAAGAGAAAGAGAAATTCAAAATTTCATTCCTAAAGAATACTGGGACTTCGGCGCAAAGTTCATGCACGAGAACAAAGAGGACAGACTTTACCTGGCAAAACTCTTTCAGATAAACGGTAAAAAAGCAGATATTTCAAATACCCAGAAGGCTCAGGAAGTCTATGACGCAGTGACAAACGCAGGAAAATACTATATCTCATCAGCTAAAACCGAACCTGCAAAAAAATATGCGCCTCCTCCATTTATCACAAGCACTCTTCAACAGTCAGCCGGAAATTCACTCAGGTTTTCATCCAGCAAAACAATGCAGATAGCTCAGCAGTTATATGAAGGAATTCAAACCGAATCAGGTGAACAGACAGGTCTTATTACCTACATGAGAACCGACTCGTTCACTGTTTCAAGAGATGCCCAGAATGCATGCAGGGAATTTATTGTTTCAAAATATGGCGACAAGTTTGCCCCGGAAAGATTTAATTTCTTCAAAAATAAATCAACAGCGCAGGAAGCTCATGAGGCTATAAGGCCAACAGATGTATTTAAAACTCCCGAAAGTTTAGCAAAGGTTCTAAGCAGAGATCAGCTTGTTCTTTATAAACTTGTCTGGAAAAGATTTATAGCAAGCCAGATGTCTCCAACAGAACTTTCAAGAACCACAATCGACACACAATGCAGTAATACGAACGATATTTATACATTCAGAACTGTTTCTACTATAACTCTATTCAGCGGATTTGGTATCATCTATTCAGACAAGGAAACAGATGACTTGAATGAAGAAGATAAAAAATACAATTTCTTGCAGTACATTAAGGAAAACGATTCCAGCTCCTTAAAGGAACTGACTAAAGAACAGAAATTTACAGAACCTCCGCCCAGATACACTGAGCCTTCCCTTATCAAGGAACTCGAAGCTAACGGCATAGGAAGGCCGTCAACTTATGCCACAATTGTAAACACCATCCAAAACAGAAAATATGTAGAAAAGAAAGAAGGAAAACTTATCCCTCAAAACCTTGGATTCAGAGTAAACGACTTCCTTGTACCGACATTTCCAGACCTTCTTAATATCAGTTTTACCGCCGGTATGGAAGAAAAACTCGACAACATCGAATCAGGCGGCGTAAACTGGACAACAATGATAAAAGAATTCTACGGCAGCCTCCAGACTTGGCTTAACAGCGCCAAATACGAGGATGCTCCGACAGAAGATAAAGCCGAAGGAGCTATCAACCTTCTGGAAAATTTTACTGGATGGAAAACCCCTGACAAGAAAACCGGAAGAGTCTTTGATGACAAAAAATTCTTCGAGTCAGTCCAGAGGCAGTACAAAAAGAATAAGGCCATTACTGCAAAACAGTTCTCAGCTCTGCTCAGGCTATTGAATAAATATTCTTCACAAATCACTGATTTCGATAATTTTGTGGCTAAATTCAATCTCAAAAAAGATCTTAATGATCTATCCGCTCAGATTGAAGAAGAAAATGAAAAACGCGAACAGTTAAGTGAAGAAAGAGCCGAATCCGTTATAATCATGAAATCAGTTTTAAGCATTATACGCAGTTCAGACTTAATACCTAATCATTCTTTTGATGAAAAAGCTTTTGTCGAATCTCTGAACGAACAGATTCAAAACAATAGACCCCTTTCTTCCAAACAAATTTATGTTCTCAAGCGAATTGCTATCAGAAGCAGAAACAAGATAGACTCTTTCAACGAAATTTCAGCAACTCTCGGCATCACCCCGAAAGACATTGAAGCTATCGAAGCTAAAAAAGAAACGCCCAAAGAGAGCAACCCGAAAATTGAAGAGTTTATCGAAAAGTTAGATAAAATTACTGACTGGAAAGAAGAAGGAAAAAGAAAAATCAAAGACAGCGCATTCTTTGCTTCCCTTAAAAAACAATATGAGGCTAAAAAAACTCTAAGCCCGAAACAGCTTTCCGCCCTCGAAAAAATCGTCGCCAAATACAACTAAATACGTTTTGCCTGTTCCTGTCGGTCGATAAGCACAGCGTTTATTCTCTTATGAACTGCTCCTAAAAATCTTCGGAGTCTGCAAAACTCTTCCTGCAAAAAAAGTTCCGCTTGATGTGGCATAATAATAGTCAATAGGCAAAAAGAAATTCCTACAATGTATTTTTGAGGCTAATTGCCTGAATTTTATTTGAACGAATAAGCCGAATAATTTCTATCCTCGATGTCAATTAAAAACAAAAGGCCTATAACTATTCACAAACCAAAGAATATATTAAAGGAGATATATGTCTGCAGTTTCTTATTATAAAAACCTGTCACTCAGCAAAAAAATATATATATCTACATGCATCGGTCTTTTTCTTGGAATGTTCTTTGGAGACAGATGCGACATACTTCAACCATTTAACACTCTATTTATAAAGATATTTCAGATCGCGATCATACCTTATATGATCTTCACAATAATACAGTCCATAGGCTCCATGACTACAGCGAATGCTAAGCTTATAGGAAAAAGAGGAGGAGTTATACTTGTTGCTTTGTGGGCTATCAGTATATTTTTTGCTTTTGGACTTCAATATTCTTTCCCCGATATATCAAGAGCAAAGTTTTTCCGCTCCCTGGATATACCCAAAAGTACAGACGGCACTTTATTTGATTTGTTTATTCCGTCTAATCCATTTTATGCCGTATCGCATGGTTTAGTCCCAGCTATAGTGATATTCTGCATTTTAGTAGGGATGGCGCTTATTCATGAAAAGCGTAAAGACATTGTAGTGCAGTTTGCAGAAGTTTTCGCTTCAATCATGAAAAGGGTTAACGATTATATTATGCTGTTATTGCCTTTAGGTGTGCTGATTATGTCTACTTATACATTTGGCACTTTGAGCTTTGTAAAATTAAAAGGCGTTCTTCTCTATATTATTGCTTCAATCTTTTATATTATATTTATTTCAATGTTTGTTTATCCAGGGATTCTTTCAAGTTTAAGCAAGATTAGTTACAGGAAATTTCTTCATTATACAATACCGGCAGCGTTAATAGCGTTTACGACAGGAAGCGTATTCCTTGCATTACCGGTCATATACAATCTGATGCATAAGTTCAACGAAGAAGAGAGAAGCCTTCATGACCACGGAATCATAAATACTGAAAATGGGCGTCATTTGATAAGCATCCTTGTCCCATTAGCCTGGATTGTACCAGCAAGTTACAAGTTCCTGATTATTTTTTTTATTGTCTTTGAGCAATGGTACTACAATTGTTCCGTTAATTTCTTTGAGAAAGTTATGTATTACATATGCGGGATTCCCTGCCTATTCGGAAACAACTCAGTTACTGTGCCTTTTCTTCTGGAAATAACTAACCTTCCTGCAGAAGCTTACAATATCTTTATGATGGTTTCTAATTTTATGGTTTATTTCAATAATGCCAATGGAGCTATTTTTATCGTTGTATCTACTATTCTGTGCTATTTGTCAATAACTGGCAGCCTGAAATTAAACCTGTCAAAACTTATCTTTATATTTGCTTCCTCCATAATTTTCTTTAGTGTTGTCGTGACAGAAGTAAGTTTTGTGATGGATAAATTCTTATCCGGAGATGAGGAAGCAAAAAAAGAACTTTCTAATATGGTTACACGGGCACGCATGGATAACTGGTTCTTCAAAATTAATGCAGAATATCTAAAATTGAGCGAATATCATCACATACCTTCTCTTAATTCTAGTGAGTCCTTGCTGGATAAAATCGATAGAACAGACATTCTTCAGGTGGGGTACAATCCAGATTCGGCTCCTCTGTGTTTTTTCAATGCTAAAAATGAACTGGTTGGCTACGATATAGATTTTATATATCTGATAGCTCAAGAACTTGGTTGCACCAAGATTGAATTCTACCCTATTGACAGTGCCACAGTGTATCAAAATTGTCTTGACAAGGGAATACAAATAGCTATCTGTGTAGGTGGTTACACCTACCGTTCTGCATCAGGCAGTAGTGTAGTTGCCTCAGATCCTTATCTAAGAACTACCCCTGCTGTAATAATTCCTAATAAATACAAGAACAGTTACCCTGACTATGAATCTGTTGACAACGATGCTTCAGGATTAACAATCGGCATTCTGTACAAAACTATATTATCTTTAAAATCAAAAGAGCTATCTGAAGATATAAAAGCAAATAATGTAGTTTTATTAGAAAGCATTGATGACTACTATATAAATAAAAAATGTGATGCATTATTCATATGGGGAGAATTAGGTGCAGCTATCAACATTGTCCATCCTGGATATCAGATTTATTATCCAACTAAAAACCTGGAAGATCTTGAGTATTTCGATTTATTTCTTTCTTATCTTCTGCCTTACGACGATAATTCAACAACTTTCCGGGATTGTGTTAATTCCTGGATCACGGCATGGTACAGATATGGAATACAAAAAGAAAGATATAAATACTGGATACTGGGAAAAACAGGCATAAAGACATCTGAACCCTGGTCAATACTTGACTGGCTTATGGAGCATAATTATTTTCTCATTAATTTACAGCCTGACCTATTACTTTAGTCGTCATTAATAAATATCTATTTATTTGCCATGCAGATAGATATATGATATTTCAAGGAAACAAAATATAAAATATGAAAACTTACAAATGATGTGTTGCATTTATTCCTGAATCCTAGTTTGTTTGCTACTCAAAAATATCTCCATTGCCCTCATATTCTTCTAGTCTCCTGACATCTGATGAAACTTCTTCATTTGAACCGGCAAGCAAAGGCTTTTCATCATGTAGAAATACTTCCGTATGACATATGCCATCCACATAGCCAACTTCATCTAAAACTTTTAAGCAATATTCCGCTGCAATGACTGCTTCACTGCTTTTAATCTCTACCGTTGAACAACTTCATTTTAGTCTGCTAAATCATACATAAAGTCAGTTCAGTATTAATTCAGTCAAAAAGAGTATCAATAATAGTATCATCGACTTTTAATTTACGAAGTTTGTTGATTACATTATTTTTTATTCTTTCTTCAGCATCCTTTACTTCATCTCTTTCTACTATGCCAAAACATAAATCCAGGGTAGAATCATAAAAAACGGAATCTTTTATACAGACAATTTCACCGGCATCAGGGACTTTTATCTTAAACTTAACGGCAGAATATCCTTTTTCCTTCAGAGCCTTCAGGTCATGGCTTGGTTTTTCAATTCTCAATGAATAAAAATAAGCGATCTGTTCGTCTAACGGCAAACCGGAGCCCTGCAGGAAAAACTTTTTGCAAAAGTCATTTTTTGAAGCATAAAGAAAGTTCTTCCGTGTGATTTGGTTGTCATTTATAATTTGCCCGGTGCATAACCAAACTTCTTTATTGAGCTTATTAATAAAATGTTTTAAACAATCTGACTTATATTCATCTTCTTTGTTCTTAATGGCATTTCCGGTAAGTAGAACTTGCTCGTCTTCATCGGAATTGGCTTTTGCTTCTTTCTGAGGAAATAAATCCTTGTCTGTTTTTCCGATTATGCTCTGTTCACTATCACAAGAAACCAGGCTGATAAATGCTTTGCTGGCTGAAAGATAGTTTTGGGATGTATCTTTTACATAGAGCATGACATCGCTGAAATTTATCAATGAGCAAATAATTGTTTCTAACTGGTATACTCTATTAAATTGTGCTTCCAGAAATTTCAGTGTGGACACATGATGTTCTTTCTTGTCCAGCAGAGTTTTATCTGAAAAGGATATCCATGAAGAAATTGTGTTTCTTTGCTCAATGTCTGATTCATTCGCCTTAAGTATTTCAGGCTGCAAATCAGAAATTTTGTCAACAGATATATCAAGAGCTTTTGCAAGCAGCCTTATTTTCTTTTCTGCAGGCTGTATCCTGCCAGCTTCCCATAACCATAAGGTATTACGGTTTATTTCCATTTTTAAAGCCAAATCAGCAATCTTTATTTTCTTTTCAGCTATAATTAGAGTCAAGCTGATCAAAGAATCGTGAAAATACGACAAAGAAATAAGAAATTTAAAGTAGGAGAAGAGGATTATGAAAAATAATATCTTTGCGACATTTGTTCTAACGCTGAGTTTTAGTGCAATGGCTATTTATGCTGACAACAGCGCAACTGACTATCTGAATAGCGGCATGGATAAGCAAATGAATGGCGACTGTACAGGAGCTGTACAAGACTATAATAAAGCAATAAAACTGGATCCTCAAAGCGACAATGCTTACTCTAATCGGGGATATGCAAAGAGCGCTCTAGGTGATTTTTCAGGAGCTATAGAAGATTATAATAAGGCAATAGAGTTAAATCCTAAAAGTGAAATGCCTTACTATAATAGAGGATTTACCAAATGTAACATGAATGATTATAAAGGAGCCATAGAAGACTTCACTAAAGCCATAGAAATTAACCCAAAGTTTGCACAAGCCTACTACTACCTGGGATATGCTAAGAGCAATTTAGACGATAATAAAGGCGCTATACAAGATTTTACTAAAGTCATAGAATTAGACACTAAGTGTGCAATGGCTTATTATTATAGAGGAATGAGCAAAGGGGATTTGGGGGATTTTAAGGGAGCAGAACAAGATTTTACCAAACTAATAGAAATAGATCCTAAGTTTGACAACGCTTACTTTTATAGAGGAATGGCCAGAAAACAGTTAAATGATAAGGCAGGAGCTTTAGAAGATTTGAAGAAAGCTAAAGAATTAGGCAATGCCTACGCGGACCATGAAATAAAAATAATCCAAGACGGTAAGTAAAAATATACAAAGTTGCTAATATTCTAATTACGGAGAGCTCATGAGTAGTAAAATTAGAGTCATTGTTTCACTTGCGTTAGTCATTATATGCGGCTTTACATTCAATTCCTCTCTCTCTGCAGCTAATAAGGAAGCTGAATATACTTTAATCGTCTATTTGAATGGCTGTGATTTGGAAAACGGAATTGATTCTGACAGAATTAATAAAAAAACTAATCCAAAGGGACTTAAGGCTGGAGCTACAAACGATGTTTTGAATGAATTGCGAGAATCATCTTTTGATGACAGAAAACTTAATGTTATTGTCATTACAGGCGGCACTAATGAATGGCTGCAGAAAGAACCGGCTATTAGCACTACACAATGTCAAGCCTGGAGGATATACGGCCCTGATAAAAATAAGTTTATGGAAAAGGTCAAAGAAACTCCTCCTTCCATGTACATGATGGACAAAAAGACTCTCTCTGATTATATCTCATGGGCAATCGATAAATATCCAGCTAAAAAATATGCATTGTTTCTGTGGGGCCACGGAGGTGGACCAATAGGAGGGTTCGGAGTAGACCAACTAAATAAGGACAAGAGTATCAGTATTTCAGATATGCAGGAAGCCCTTAAAAAAGCTTTAAAAGGAAAGCAATTCGATCTTATAGCATTTATAGCCTGCCTCATGGGAAACTTTGAGACGGCTTACAAGCTTAAAGATTGCGGCAAGTACATGGTTGCCTCAGAGGAACTCGAATTTGACGATTGCTTTGAAGGAATCATTAAGGGTCTTAGTGAAAGACCTAACATTTCTGGCAAGGATTTGGGTAAGTTATTTATTGACGCACATTTTAATAAGGTTCAAAAATGGCTCAATAAAAAAGAACGGGAAAACCTATATACATTCTCTGTGATAGATTTAGCTAAGATATCAGATGTTAAGAATAAATGGGATAATTTGATTCAGAAGCTGGAAGAAAGAATGAAGAGCAAGAACAAATCTACCGTTCGCGATACTTACCGTTTCCTGGCTATAGCAAGAGGATATTCCGAATCATATAATGAATATACAAGATCTGGCTCCGGACTTACCGACTTGTATGAATTTTCGAATTTTATTTCTCTTTTATGTAATATTAACACTGATGAATTGCAAAGAGCCATAAAGGACTGCGTCATATATAATAAAGTATGCGAATACAGGTCTGCCTCTCATGGCCTTTCCGTATTTTTTGTAGATAGAAAACTAGAGTATAACTTGGGGACAGACAGTGACTTAATAAAATATGAACCTCAAGCTCCATCAAAGCTGTATTCTAATTTTATTTCTCGTTACTACAATACACTCTTTGTTCAAAACCCATCAAAACTCATAGGAGAAATAAGCTTTATTAAAGTACCTATAAAAAACCAAAACCCTAAATCCTATCCTCCTGTTTATTTTGTTGATATCGATCCTGGCAGCTCGGGAGATTTTTTGCTGGTTAATCAAATATTTTTTGTGATAGGCAAACTTGAAGTATCCGGATCTAATAAAGTGTTCAAAACACTATGCATTGATAAGGATGTCAATAATGATCTTAGTAAATTAAGTATAAAATTTACAGGGAACCAATACTGTATCGGAGGGAAACCTATTGCCATATATTGGGACGGAAATGTAGAAAGGTGGAAAAACCCGAAATACATTCCTATAGGTTCGTTTGCTGTAAAACATAAAGGAAAAATGAAATTCCTGGTTGTCACTGAAACAAAACCAAATGTCGTCAAGATAATTGACACATTTGACGGCGACTACTCACCGAGTGGCAAAGTAATTATGCCTAATGGTTTTGATGTAGGAAATCCTGATAACCTTGCTGAAATTAAAAAAGATCCAACAATAACCATACTGTATAAAGTTGATGGTAATTATGTCGATGGCCCTGAAGTGAAACTTAAAATTTCTAAATTAGAAGATGGTGTTGAATACTTGGAAATTTCTAAATCCAGCTTAGAAGATGGTGAATACTGCGGAGCTTTTTATATCGAGGATGTAATTGGCCGCGGGACATGGTCTTTCCAAAAAACTTTCAACATTAAGAGTTCCAAGGAAATAAAAACTTCGGAAGCTCAAGGCAGTAATGTTCCAATGACCGTAAATCAGTCATTATAAGATAAAGGGCAGTTGACGCATGTCGGCCAACTGCCCTTTGTTTGGTTCAGCATATAACCTGGAAAATAAAAAACTCAAATGAAAAACAAATAAGTCGAAAGTAATAAATATGAAGGTAAAGATAAGTTTATTAATTGTTTCGTTTTTTGTGTTATTTAGTGCTTCATATGTTCATGCTATCGCAAAAGAAGATTTTAACTATGCAATAGTTGTAAAAGAAAAAACATATAATGATTCTGACTGGAAAGAAGTTGTCAAAGTATTATCAGAGAAGTATCCGAGCACGCATATTTTTACCTATAAAAAATCTTTAGATGAACTTGTTAAAAATGTAACTTCATTTTCTCCTGACTATCTAGCAGTTGTTTCAAAGCCTGAAGATGCAGATCCTAAATTCATAAAAGCTGTTAATCAGTTCAACAGAAAACTAGGCACAGCACCGTACGGAAAGGCTGTTCTGGGGATTGTTACAGGTCTGACTGCTGAAGATGCATTAAGGATAGCCGAAAACAAACAAAAACTTGAAATAAATTTTGGCCTTGGCGGTATGTTGAAATTTATTGATTCCTTACCAACAGGAATTGCTTATTGTGAATTTTATGAAGAAAAGGAAAACTGGCAGGCAAAAGCCCCTGATACGGATATAGAAAATTTTACAGACGCGCCTGATGATCATCTACCTGATATGGTTGAGTTAATAAATAATGATAATATTGACGGAATATGGACCAGCGGCCACGCTACCCCAAGCGGATGGCTTGCTTATTATCCCGATGGACCATCAGGCATTAATGCTGATGACGGCAATTTAATTGGATATGCCGGAGAAGAAACATACCCCATAAAATCAGTTAATCCCAAAATATATCTCGGTATTGGTAATTGCTTGACTGCTTGTATTGAAGATAAAGACAATGCTTATTCCCTTGCATGGATTCATTCCGGAGGAGTAGATCAGTTTTTCGGATATACTGTGGAAAGTTATTATGGCATGATGGGTTGGGGAATGGCTGATTACTTTTTTTACAGGGGTGGAGACTTCACGCTAGCCGAAAGTGTTTTTATCATTAACCAGGCATTGATTATGTCCATGGAAAACGACTTGGCAGGAGATGAAATAGATGATATGGCCTACGATAAGGATGTTTGCATAGTTTATGGAGACCCTGCATGGGATGCGAGAGTTCCTGCATCTTCTGCAAAAGAAACCGCAGATTATGAATATTCCTTAACAAATAAAAAAACAGATGAAGGCAAAACTCTTTGGACATTAAAAGTAACATTTAATAAAGATATGAATTTCATTCCTGAGAGTCCAAAAGATATCCGCCCTATCTTTGCATTTCTTTCTGAAAAGGTTAACTCTCCGGAAGCAGCAGGAGATTTATCGGCTGTCGGTGTCTGGCATGTCAGCGATAACTTTGTCATAGTTAATTTTAAAGGTGAAGTTAAGGCAGGAGATACAAGAGTTTTCAAATTTACTACCACTAATTGATTTCAACTCCATTTAGGTTATCATCATTCATAAACAGAGAAAACTTAAATGTTGACAAACAGCAGCAATAAATGAAAAATTTTCTATATATTTTCTGTGCTTTAATATTTATAATTTCCTTAACAGGATGTGGAAAAGAAGATGCTGCACAGAAGACTGCTGATACAAAAATTAACAAAGGAAAACTTACGACAAGAGCCAGAGCAGGAGAAAATAAAGTTTATGAGCAGTTCTCAAATGTGGAGCTCTTTCCCGATATTCAGAAAATTATAACTAGAGGAACTCTTAATATCGGAATATATCAGGATTGCAGTGTTCCCTTCCTCACAAAGGATTCAGACGGTAAAATAACAGGAGGGCTTGACATGGAGATAACTGGTTTTTTAGCTAACCATTTGGGAGTAAAACCTGTATATGATTATAACATAAAGAGCCGAAATGAGCTCTTCAGAAAGCTTCACACTGGAGAAATAGATATAGCAGCAGGAGAACTCAGCCATACATTTGACAGAGGTAAGTATGTTTATTTCTCCAATACTTATGTGCAATTACAGCAATCTTTAATTATGAACAAAAAAGATGTTGTTGAACTAGGCATAAGATATAATCCTTATAAATACTTAAGCGAAAATACCTGTAAAATCGGAGTTCAGGCAGAATCAGCATATATTGAATATGCTCAGAATCTTTTTCCGAAAGCGGATGTTTATGAATATCCTTCATTGCAGGATGCAATGGACGCTCTAACCAGAAATGAAATAATTGCCATACTACATGATGACAATGAAACAGTGTTGCTTGCAAGAAAACATTCCGAAATAGCTCTGAATTATACTGTGTATGTATTAACAAATAAGAAAGACAATATTTCTATTGCGATCTCGCCCAAAAGTCCGAATCTTTGTGATACTGTTAATCTTTATTTGGAATCTGATGATTTGTTGTTTGATGTCAATGATCTAATAGAGAGATATCCTGATGCCTATAAATGCGAATAAAGAGGATCTGAATGGAAAGGATTAAACATATTCTAGGCAGTTTTTGGACAATTATCTTCTCTCTCTTTTTGGGAGTTGTAATAGGCATTTACGCACCAGGGATCGCTACAGTCTGCGAACCGTTTGGAGATATATATTTCAAACTAATCGAAATGGCCTGTACCATTATGCTTCCCATCATCATAATCTCAAGTATAGGAAAAATCGTAATATCTGAAGGCAGTTCAGGATTTGTGTACAAAATATTAATTGCGCTTTTCATTACTTTTGCCACTATTTCCGGAATTAGTATTTTATCTTCTATTATTGTATCTCCCATTACTGCTCCAACTTCTGAGACGACAAAAAACTTAGGAAAACTTATAATAAACAGTCAGGAAAAAAACCAAGATGAACCAGTCGATGTATTAAAAAGTTATTATTTCATAAGAGAACTAGATACAGAAAAGGAAGTGCAGAAAAAGGACACTGGAATATTAAAAATTATAGCTGACTTTTTCCCTAACAACATATTTGAATCTTTAGCTAATAAAAAAACTGTTGAAGTCTTAATCTTTTCAATTATTTTCGGGTTGCTCTTTAAATATATCCCCCAGCTTACATGTAATTCAATAATCAATTTATGTGACAGCCTTTTTGAAGCTTTCAATACTTTTCTTACAATCCTTTTGTACCTCCTGCCGTTTGGAATTATTTCTCTAATATCTCATCAAACAACCGGGCTGGATTTCAGCGTATTATTTTCTCTCATTAAGCTTGGGGAAAGAATAGCTTTGGTCTTTATTGTCATATTCATAATTTGTTTATTAGTAATAAAATATAACTCAAGAAAATCTTTTGTTGAAATCTTTAAGGCTCTCAAGGAGCCAATGGTTCTTTCCTTCGTCGCAGAAAACCTTGTAGCTATGCCTTCTCTGATAACAGCTATGACGGAAAAACTTAATTTTAACAGAAACAAAGTAGGCTCTACTGCACCTCTATGGATGGGCATGGAAATTCATGCGGATATCGCATTGTTTGCCGCAGCATCAATTTTCACCTTGCAGTTATATGGTATTCCTTTAGGTTTTAATGAGATAATGATAATTTTTGTAGGGTCTATTGCTGCAGGTTTGTCTTCACTTGGAGCTGCCGCAGTGCTGTGGGTAGCCTTGATAAGAATAATATTAGACCCCCTGGATATCCCCTCTTCTCCTATAATTCTTGCATTAATGCTTTTTGAACCCTTTTTTAACGGTCTTCTTTACCTCTTGAATGCAGTGATAAGCTGCGCTGCAGTCTCAATATTGGCAAGAGAACAGAAACCAAAAGAAAAGGCATCTTTGGATAAAGAAGAAATTGCTGTGCCGTTGAAATATTAGACATACTTATAACCCTTAATTAATAACACAATACATAATACTTATAAAATGTTAAGTGCTTATGAATAACTTTAAGTACATTCTCAGTTACTTTGTTTTACCTTTATTAATGACCTTTAATACTTATGCTATTTTCGCTTATGCCTCTGAAAATGAAAAAAACAATCAGGAAGAAACTCAATCTAGAATTCCAGATTTAAAGGCGGGCAAGTGGGAACCGATTTACAGCATGGGTAAAAACCTCTTTCCATCTGTCGTTATAAGCACAATAACATTAAAAAATGGAGGAGATTGGGATACGGAATCGAATCATTTGGGCGAAAATTGGGGGACTATCGGCATAGCAGTCTGTTCACCTAAAGATAATTGTTCTATTAATGTGGAAATATCGAGTGATACATTTATAAAGCCAACGACCTTTATTGGAACCTTGCCTAAAAAAGGGATTACTTACTTTATTTTTCCGGATTTAAAGTATGAATATGAAAAACTTCTCATGGTAAGTCAGAAAATACCTGAAGACCTTACATTCAAAGTTTCTATAGACAGGAAAGCAGACATGGATAAAACTGACCATATACAAGTTCGATCAATTAATGAATGCGTATATTATTTCGTTGACTACGATGGAAATTCTGTTGATACTCCATGGTTTTTTGCTGCGTATGTCAATGAAAACCACCCTTATATACATAGGATTTTGGCTGATGCCTTAAAGGCACAAAGAGTAAGCAGTTTTTCAGGAACTTTGGGTAATATTGAGTCACAGCTTGAGGAAATAAATGCAATATGGGAAACGCTCAAGAAAAAGGGCATCCGTTATAGCAATATTACTACTACCGATGATGATGAAAATCCTGAATTGGCAACACAGTATGTCAGGCTTATTGGACAAAGCATTAACTATTCTCAGGCTAACTGTGTTGACGGTTCAGTCCTTCTTGCTTCAATTTTGCGTAAAATTGGTTTCAATGTCAGCCTTATCACAGTTCCAGGACATATGTATATAGGTTTAATTTTCGGCACAAATGAGGACAGTTTTATATGCATAGAGACAACCATGATTGGAAATTATACATTGGAAGAAGCGATTGAAGAAGGAACAAATGATTTTACTGAAAATGAAAGTAAATTCCTTTCCGACAGTGACGAATACTACGAATACAACATAATCAATATCATGGATGCTCGAGCTATGGGCATTATATCCATTAAAGATTCTTTATCTCATCAACTGTAGTAGTCCAAACTAATCATCGTTTCCCTAAAGAAAGTGAGTTCTTCGCCTCCCCTGACAAGAAAACAGGAAGAGTCTTTGATGACAAAAAATTCTTCGCGTCTGTCCAGAGGCAGTACAAAAAGAATAAGGCCATTACGGCAAAACAGTTCTCAGCTCTGCTCAGGCTATTGAATAAATATTCTTCACAAATCACTGATTTCGATAATTTTGTTGCTAAATTTAATCTCAAAAAAGATCTTAATGTTCTATCCGCTATCGCAGAAAATGTCATAGTTGGCAATTTTAGCTTCATCGCAGACGATATATCAACTTATATCACAAAGAAGACAAACTCTTCAAAGTCCTCTGCTTCTTCCTATATCAAAGGTTTAAAAAAACTGTAACTTCCCTTATTGGCTGGAAATTTCCAGCTCAGAGAGGATATTTAGACTATTTGCGCAGTGTGTATGATTAAGATACAGCGTTTGTAAAGCACAAAATGTTAACTGCAAATAGGCATTTAGAATAATTTTTATGTTTTTTTTAAAACTGAATTGGAAATGTATCTGCTCTATAGCTATTTTCTACATCTCGTTTGTCACAGTTTTATCTCTGCCGGCCATAGGCGACACAGTCTCGTCATCTTCAGATTTGCTTAACCGAATTCCTAAGAACAATAACAACAGTTCTTCCGTCGTTGGGTTGGCAAATGCTCTTTTAAATGCTGAAAAAGAGAGGAGTAAGTTCCTATATTACAATATGTTTCTTTCTGATATCTTTTCAGGTCAAACTGATACGGATCTGAGCGAGAGATATTTAAATTGTATAGAAGATCTCGAAGAAAACTCCCGCAATGGTTTATACCTCGTTGACAAAGTATTTGACATGTGCAGATATTTTGAAGGCAGAATAGATGAGATGCCTTTAAGCTACGAGGAAAAACTAAAAATGAAGTTGCGGCTCGAAGAATTGAGAAACGATGCCGAAAATTACGGTATGACTCTAAAGAGAAATAGTGATGCTCAAAATCCGACAGAATGCCTGGTGCTTGAGACCAACAGAGAGCTTCAGGTAGTTATACTTGGAATAGGTTTTCTCGACAATTCAAGAACCGGAACAGTTTGGGTGATACCCGAAGCAGAAAATGCCGAAGCTAAAGTCGTAGCAGTCAGACCTTACGCGTCTGCGGCGCTGATAACCAAAGGAAAACTGGAAAAGGTATCAACAGGTATGAAAGCTAAAACACTTAACAAATAGTAACAAAGTAACGGAAAAGAAATTATGGAAGTAAGAGCAGTTACAAAGTATGCGAAAATTGCTC
This sequence comes from Lentisphaerae bacterium GWF2_38_69, assembly GCA_001803205.1. GTDB lineage: Bacteria > Verrucomicrobiota > Lentisphaeria > Victivallales > GWF2-38-69 > GWF2-38-69. The sequence goes on from MHBE01000040.1 coordinate 106,443, forward strand.
CTGACAAAGCCAGGCAGGTTGCTAGGCTTCTTCAGGGCAAAAGCGCTATCAAGGCTCAAAGCGAAGTTGACCTCATGCCGAGGAAGGCTGCCCGTCTTTTTGCCAAGACATTGCGTTCAGCAGTAGCAAATGCTGAAAACAACCATGACCTGGACAAGAACAGTCTGGTCGTAAAAGAGGCAGTTGTCGGAATAGCTCCCATCATGAGGCGCTTTAGACCGAAAGCTAGAGGAATGGCTGGAAGAATCCGCAAGAGAACCAGTCACCTGACAGTTGTAGTTTCAAATGAAAAATAACGAAAGGAAGTTATCGTGGGACAAAAAGTAAATCCAATCGGCTTTAGAGTCACGACCACAAAAGACTGGGATTCGAAATGGTTCGCCAGAAAGTCCACTTTCGGCTTATGGCTTAACGAAGATCTTAAGATTCGTGATTATATAAAGAAAGAATTCGTTCATGCTGCAATAGCAAGAGTTGTCATTCACAGAGCTTCAAACAGAATAGCTGTTGATATCTATACCGCCCGCCCGGGCATTCTGGCAAGCAGAAAAGGAGATTTCGAAAAACTCCAGACAGGTTTGCAAAAAATGGCTCATGGGCACGAGATAAAAATAGACATTCATGAAGTTAAAAATCCTGAAAGAAACGCTCAGCTTGTTTCAGAAAGCGTAGCTCTCCAGCTTCAGAGAAGAATTGCCTTTAGGCGCGCAATGAAAAAATCTATCCAGCTGGCTATGGACAGCGGCGCACTGGGAATCAAGATAATGGCTTCCGGCCGTCTGGGCGGAGCTGAACTTGCAAGAACAGAGCATTATAAAGAAGGCACAGTGCCTCTTCACACTATCAAAGCCAATATCGAATACGGTTTTTCAGAAGCTATGACTCCTACCGGAAAGATCGGCGTGAAAGTCTGGATCTGCAACCCTGAAGTAGTAAGCAAGGAGGCCTAATCATGTCTTTGATGCCAAGTAGGACCAAATACAGAAAAATGCAGCGCGGCAATATGGGCGGACTTGCCCAGTCCGGCAATAAAATAGATTTCGGAGATTATGCTCTCATGGCTCTCGACAGAGGATGGGTAAGAAATAATGAAATCGAAGCAGCTCGTGTTGCTATTAACAGATATTTAAACAGACGCGGAAGAGTCTGGATCAGATTCTTTCCTGACAGACCCTTTACCTGCAAACCTCTTGAAGTAAGAATGGGTAAAGGAAAAGGTAATGTCGAAGGCTATGTAGCAGTAGTCCTTCCAGGCAGAGTCCTTTTTGAAATAAGCGGTTGCACAGAAGTTACTGCCAGAGAAGCTCTTTGTAGAGCTGCTGCCAAACTTTCTATCAAGACCAAATTTCTAAAGCGTCAATAAGAGGGATAGAAATATGAAAAAAATGGCTCAGATTAGAGAAATGAGTGATGCCGAACTCAAGAGCGCAATAAGCGACCTTGAGAAAGAAAAATATAATCTCAAGATGCAGGCTAAAACCGGTCAGCTTGAGAAAAGCGCAAGGATTGGTCAGGCAAAAAAAGAGATCGCTATGATCAAAACTGAACAGTCCAGCCGCGCAAAGAACCCCGGCAAGTAAGGGAGATTAATCAATTATGGAAAATGAAATAAAAGATACAAGGAAAAACTTTCGCAAAGAACGCGAAGGAGTAGTACTAAGCGATTGCCAGAACAAGACTATTGTTGTCGAAGTCACCAGGCGTACATCTCACCCGCTTTACAAGAAAGTTGTAAAGTCAAGTAAGAAATATTACGCTCATGACGAAGAGAACAAGGCTAAAAAAGGCGATAAAGTAACAATTACAGAAACCAGACCTTTGAGCAAGCTTAAACGCTGGAGACTCGTAAAGGTCCATGGAAAAGAGCAACAATCTTAAACTATTATTAAACTTTAGAGGTAATAACTTATGATTCAGATGCAAACAAGCCTTGAAGTGGCAGATAATAGCGGCGCAAAGCGGATTGTTGCTATAACTGTTCTAGGACAGAAAAGAAAATATGCAAGAATCGGCGACATTGTAACAGCCTCGGTAAAAGAAGCTATTCCAAACGCCCCCGTTAAAAAAGGCGATGTAGTAAAAGCCGTTATCGTCAGGACAGGCACAAAGGTAAGAAGAGCAGATGGCTCTTATCTTAGGTTTGACAAGAGCGCAGCGGTAATTATTGATGATCAGAACAATCCGAAGGGCACGCGTATTTTTGGTCCTGTAGCCCGTGAGCTTCGCGATAAGAACTTCATGAAAATTATTTCTTTGGCTCCGGAGGTCTTATAATGCAAAAAAAAACACATGTAAAGACAGGTGATGAAGTCACCGTAATAAGTGGAAAATGGAAAGGGGAAGATGCCAAGATTAAGGCTAATCTCAAAGAAAAAGACCGCGTAGTACTGGAAATATCCGGTCTTTCCCCTGAAAAGAAAAAGCAAATTGGCGTTAAAACTGTAAAAAAAACTCAGCAGAATCCCAAAGGCGGAATGGTTGAGAGATCAGTTTCAGTTCATATCTCCAATGTTAAGCTCAAAAAGGCCAAAACCGAATAAGAAATGGAGAAGAATTAATTATGCCTGACATGTTTAAATTTTTTAAAGAGAGCGTAATTCCCAAGCTCAAGGAGAAAAGGAATTATGAGAATCCAATGCAGATTCCTAAACTCTCAAAGATAATAATTTCAACCGGTATCGGTACAGCATTTGATAAAGATGCTTTCGCCGAAGCCAAAAAGAATATAACAGCTATCACCGGACAAGCTGCTTTAATTACTAAATCCAAAAAAGATATATCCAACTTCAAACTCCGTAAGGGGCAGCCGGTAGGAATAATGGTAACTCTGAGAAACGAAAGGATGTATGAGTTTCTAGATAGACTTGTACATAATGTCCTCCCTCAGGTTCGTGACTTCAGGGGTATTAGCCCGAAAGGTTTTGACGGAAAGGGAAACTACAGTTTCGGAATGAACGACATCAGCGTATTCACGGAAATCGATCTTGATAAACTGAAACGCCCGATGGGTATTAATATCTGTATGGTAACTACAGCCAAATCAAATGAAGAAGCCAAAGAGCTTCTTACGCTATTGGAAATGCCTTTCGCAAAAGAAGGGAGTAAGTAATTATGGCAAAGAAAAGTCTAGTCGTAAAAAGCGAACGCGAACCTAAGTTCAAAGTGCGCAAATACAACCGTTGCAAGAAATGCGGCCGTTCACGCGCTTATATCAGAAAATATCAACTCTGCAGAATTTGCTTCAGGGAGCTTGCTTCCTCAGGGCAGATTCCCGGCGTAATAAAAGCCAGCTGGTAAAATAAGGAGCCAATAAAATGAGTATGCAAGATCCATTGAGCGATATGCTCACAAGAATCCGCAATGCAGGTATGGCTTCTTTGAAAGAAGTTTCACTGCCTGCTTCAAAACTTAAGAAAGCCGTAGCTTCTGTTCTCAAGGAAGAAGGTTTTATCGGAGATATGACTGAAGTCGGAGAAGGCGTTAAAAAAACACTTGTTCTAAAATTGAAGTACCACAAAAAGTCACCTGTTATCGAAGGAATCAGAAGAATAAGCAAACCTTCATGCAGAATTTACTGCGGAAACACTCAGATTCCGAAAGTAAGAAACGGACTTGGACTCGTGGTTCTTTCAACTCCGCATGGTGTTATCAGCGGTAAGAAAGCCGCTGAAATGAATATCGGCGGTGAAATAATTTGTTATGTATGGTAAGGTGAACTATGTCAAGAATAGGTAAAAAACCAATCGCCGTACCAGCTGGCGTAAAAATAACTGTGGCAAACGGTCAGATGACAGTGGAAAACGGAAAGAATGTGCTCACACAGGCTGTTCCGCCCGAAGTTAAAATAGCTGTCGAAGATAATGAAATAATTGTATCCACACCTGTTGAAACCAAGAGATCAAGCGCAATGCAGGGTCTTACAAGAAGTCTGCTTGCAGGCATGGTCGAAGGCGTAACTAAAGGTTTCAAGAAAAACCTTGAAATAGTTGGCGTAGGATACAAGGCTAAAATAAATGGAAACACTATGGAGCTGGCTCTTGGCTTCTCTCATCCTGTTGTCTACAATGTTCCTCAGGGAATCAAAGTAACAGTAGCCGACAACACTAAGATAAGCGTAGAGGGCATCAATAAACAGCTTGTAGGGCAGGTAGCAGCCAATATCAGAAGATTCAAGAAACCTGAACCTTATAAAGGTAAAGGTATCAGATATGCCGGCGAACACATAGTAATCAAGGAAGGAAAAGCCGTAGGATAATACAACAGCTGTTTCATAGCTTAATTCATGGAGATTATATAACATGGGAAAATTAAATAAAGTAGAGGCACGCCAGCGCAGACATATGCGTTTGCGTCAGAAAATTGCAGGAACAGCTGATCGTCCAAGAATGGCCGTATTTGCTTCCTGTAAACACATATATGTTCAGTTTATTGATGACAATGCTGGAAAAACCATTGCAAGTGCATCAACCAATACTGAAGAATTCAAAAAAACCGGTGAGAAAGTCAATGCGAAAGGAGCGGAAGTTCTTGGAACAATAGCCGCAGCCGCAGCCAAAGCTGCAGGAATAAGCGAAGTTGTCTTTGACCGCGGAGGTTTCTCATTTCACGGAAAACTCAAAGCTTTAGCCGATTCTGCGCGCAAGAGCGGACTAAAAATATAGAGAGGTCTATTATATGGCACATCCAAGAAAAAATGCCCCAGCTAAAGAAGTCAGTGACTTTGAAGAAAGAGTGGTCAGCGTCAATAGATGCTCGAAAGTAGTTAAGGGAGGTCGTAACTTCAGTTTCAGCGCTCTTGTAGTGGTTGGAAACAAAAAAGGCCTTGTAGGAGTCGGACTGGGAAAAGCCAATGAAGTAGCAGATGCTATCAGAAAGGGCGGAGAAATCGCAAAAAAGAATCTTATGCAGGTTCCGATGAATAACCAGACAATACCACATGAAATAAAATCCAAGTTCGGCGCGGCTAAAGTATTCATGAAGCCCGCAGGACCAGGTACAGGTATGATAGCTGGCGGTGGAGTAAGAGCGGTTCTTGAACTTGCAGGAATCAGAGATGTACTTACTAAATCACTAGGTTCTACAAACCCTGTAAATATCGTCAGAGCCACTTTTGAAGCTTTCAAGAACATGATCACAAAAGACGAATACATAGCAAAACGCAGCTAATTAAGGATTATTAAAATGAAATTACATTCACTTAAAAATACAGAAGGCGCCAAACACAGACGCAAACGCGTCGGCAGAGGCGACGCTTCCGGTTGGGGGAAAACCGCCGGAAGAGGAGACAAGGGACAACACTCAAGAAGCGGTTCCGGTTTCAGGCCATATTTTGAAGGCGGACAGATTACGCTTTTCAGAAGATTGCCGAAGAGAGGCTTCAAGAGTCTGAATCCGGTTGTTTATACTGTGGTCAATGTCTCAAATTTAGACAAGGCTTTCAATGCCAATGACACAATTGATAAAGCCCTTCTCCTGTCAAAGAATTTGATTCATAAAACAAAACTTGAATTAAAGATTCTCGGAACTGGCGAAATTACCAAGCCATTGACAATCAAAGCTAATGTATTCTCAGCCACGGCAAAGGCCAAAATAGAAGCCGCAGGCGGAAAATGCGAGGTTGTTAAATAAAAATAAACAACAGATAAAAAACCAGAGCGTATATATCTGGTTTTTTATCTTATTATAAATAAGGTCTGATATGTTTTCTGCTTTTTTAAATGCTTTTAAAATCAAGGAAGTAAGAGATAAGATTCTCTTTACGCTAGGCATAATTGCCCTTTGCAGAGTAATGTCCAATATACCCTGCCCTGGAGTTGACACTCATGCTTTGAATATTTACTTCAACCAGTTCAGCCAGAACGGCAGCACAGCGGCTTTTTTTGGTCTCTTTGATATGTTTACAGGAGGCGCCATACATAAGTTTGCCATAGCCACTCTTGGGATTATGCCCTACATATCAGCATCTATTATTATGCAGATGCTTCAACCGGTTGTGCCGCAGTTTGAAAAAATGGTTCGTGAAGGCGGCGATGCCGGAAGGCAAAAATTCAACCAGTACACTAGGTTTCTGACATTGATAATATGTGTAATCCAGGGAGCAATGGCTGCTTATGCCATGCAGAGGCCTCAAACTATCGGTCTCCCAGTCCCGACTTCTCCGCTTGTAATGACCACAGGACCCTCATTTGTGATCATGACTGTGATTATCCTTACTTGCGGTTCTATGATTCTTATGTGGCTCGGCGAAAAAATAACAGATAACGGAATCGGCAACGGCGCTTCAATAATTATCACAATCGGTATTGTATCCAGGATGCCAAGCGCAATTTTCAGCTTATATGAACTAGTTATTGGAGGATCAAGCGGAACATCAATCAGACCTGTCCACCTTTTCCTTCTTGCATTGCTGTTCATACTCGTTACTGCTGCGACTGTCATTCTTACACAAGGTCAGAGAAAGATACCGATTCAATATGCTAAAAAAACAGTTGGAAAAAGAATGCTGGGCGGAAACTCTTTTATTCCCTTGAGAGTAAACTTTTCCGGAGTAATGCCGATAATTCTCGCCGGTTCTATCCTGATTGTTCCAGAAATGATTTTCAGGTGGATTCCGGCCACAAGATGGCTTGCTGCGTACTTCAACTACGGAAGTTCCTCGTATATGCTCATTTATGGCCTTATGATATTATTCTTTTCCTTCTTCTGGGTTGCCAACCAATTCAACCCTGTACAGATTTCAGAAAATCTAAAGAGAGACAGCGCGTTTATCCCTGGCATCCGTCCAGGAAAGCCGACGGCCGATTACCTTGATTCTACCATGACAAAAGTAACTCTGGCAGGCTCAATCTTCCTTATGGCTCTGGCTGTTTTTCCAATGCTTCTGAACCAGCATCTGAATCTGCCATATATAATTGACAGTTTCTTTGGCGGTACAAGTTTGCTTATCATGGTTGGTGTGACTCTTGACTCTCTGAGCCAGCTTGAATCTCACCTGATTACGAGAAATTATGACGGCTTCCTCAAAAATGGGAAGATTTTAAACAGAAGAAATTACAGATAGGCTTGAAGATTTCTTCATTCTCTCTCAGATGTATATTTGAGTATTTCTTTCCTGCTATATGTCCAAACTGCAGGAAAGAAATTATCGACAGCGGTGATTGCCTTTGTAAGAAATGCTCTGCCGAAGTTGTCATGATGACTTCGAGTGCTCTGTGCTCCTGCTGCGGCGCCCGTTTAGACACGGTGCTTGATTTATGTTCAAAGTGCATATCCGAAGAGAAACATTCGTGGGATTCAGCAATATGCATACTTGAAATGAATAACATCATTCATGATATGATCCTGAATTTTAAGTATAAAAATAAAATTGAACTCTACCCTTTTTTTGCAAAAACTGTTTCAGAAAGAATAATTCATGATAATCTGAAATTCGATTTTATCACATCTATCCCCCTTCATCCATTAAAATTTTTTATGAGGGGATACAACCAATCGTCTCTTGTCGCAAAAAGAGTTGCAAAATTGCTGCAGATACCTTATAAAAGGCTTCTCTTAAGGAGGAGATATACAAAAACACAAACCAGTCTTTCGGCTGAAAAACGAAGAAAAAATCTAAAAAATGTTTTTTTACCGAAAAACAGAGCAATAATTGAAGGAAAAGATATACTTTTAATCGATGATATTTTTACCACAGGTTCCACTCTGCGATCGGCCGCGAAGGAGCTGGCCGACTCTGGAGCCAATAAGGTAACTATTTTAGTTTTAGCAAGGAGATAAATTTATGTCGCTTTTTGGTAAACCCAAATATACGGCAACAATTAAAACCGAAGAAGAAAACAAGAATGTTAAAATTCCTGTCGGTATCTTTGAAAAATGTAAAGGTTGCGAAGAGAGTTTTCACAAGGATGAATGGAAAAAAAATCTCGAAGTTTGCCCCGAGTGTGGATATCATAAAACTTTACCATCTGCAAGGAGAGTTGAATTACTGACAGATACCGACACTTTCGATGAAGTCGATGCAGGTCTTTTATCAGTGGACATTCTTAAATTTGAGGGAGTCGCGTCATACACGGATAAGCTCGAGCAATATAGAAAAAAAACCGGCATGAATGATGCCGTAGTGTGTGGTACAGGCAAGTTGAACGGTATTGAATATGCCCTTGCTGTTATGGATTTTAGTTTTCTGGGAGCCAGCATGGGTTCAGTGGTGGGAGAAAAGATTACCAGAATTACTGAACTTGCCACAGAAAAAGGAATCCCCCTAGTTATTGTTACTGCCAGTGGAGGCGCCAGGATGTATGAAGGAATGTTCAGTCTCATGCAAATGGCCAAAACAAGCGGAGCTCTAGAAAGGCACAAGGTAAAAAACCTTCCCTATATAGTTGTAATGACTAATCCGACAACAGCTGGAGTAACTGCAAGTTATGCATCTCTTGGAAGCCTTATTGTGGCAGAACCTCAGGCTCTTATAGGTTTCGCCGGTCCCAGAGTAATCAAAGATACTACGCAGGCAACTCTTCCGGAAGGTTTTCAGACCTCAGAATTTCTTCTCAAAAAAGGACTCATTGACAGAGTTATACCAAGATCTGAGCTCAGAAGGGAAGTCGGACTGATGTTAGAATACTTTACTGCCGGAAAATATCCGATTCAGAGAAAGAAAAAATCATAATCTCTCTTTGCTTTTGATAACTTTAATGTAACTTAATTGAAGTCGCCGATTATTCGGACCCTATGCATTGGATTTTCGTTAATCGGGTCAGATGAGGAATCAAGCAGCCCTACATGTTAAAGACAAGTGCCGTAGGTGCATCTGATAATCGGCGATGTTCTTTTCTAAATATAAATTGTATATATCAATTGTTTATATCGCTGCTGATTATAAATTTCCCTGTTTAAAACATTATCAACAGTAACATCAAATTTATAATTTCTTATGGAATATCAAGTTCTTGCTAGAAAATGGCGTCCGGGCAAATTCTGCGACATGATTGGACAGGAACATATTGCAAAGACAATCCAGAATGCGCTTCTGAAAAATAAACTGGCTCATGCTTATCTTTTTGTCGGCCCCAGAGGAATTGGGAAAACCACTATTGCGAGAATTCTGGCAAAGGCTTTCAACTGTAAAAAAGCACCGGCAAAAGAACCTTGCGACGAATGCTCTTCCTGCAAGAGCATTAACGAAGGAAGCAATATAGATATAATTGAAATAGACGGAGCAAGCAATAACGGGGTTGATAATGTCAGAAATCTAAGAGAAGAAGCGCTCTATGCCCCCGCAAATTCAAAATATAAGGTTTATATAATTGACGAAGTGCACATGCTTACAAATCAGGCATGGAACGCATTATTAAAATTACTCGAAGAACCTCCGGCTCATGTCAAGTTTATTTTTGCTACTACCGAAGCTCATAAGATTCTTCCAACTGTAATTTCAAGATGTCAGAGATATGACCTTAGAAAAATTCCTTTAAATCTTATTATCCAGCAGCTTGAAAAGATAACTACTTCCGAGAAAGTAAAAATCAGCAAAGAAGCTATCAGATCCATAGCACAGGCAGCTGACGGAGGAATGAGAGACGCCCTCTCCCTTACTGACCAGATGATAGCTTTTCATTCTTCAGAAGAATCAGAAGAAATCAAAGAAAGTGAAATCTTATCTATATTTGGGATTGTTTCCACACTCCAGAAAGAAAAAATTGTCAAAGCCATACTCTCCAATGATTATTCAACGCTATTTTTTGAAATAAACACTCTTGCTCAGCAGGGGAAAAATCTTGAACATCTTTTCTACGATATAGTTGAATACCTTCGCGGTGTTGAAATTACGGTTCTTCTCAAAGATCCGGATGAGATACTTGAAGTCGGCTCTGATATTATTCAAATCTATAAAAATCTTTCGCACTTTACAACTTTGGAAAAAGTTCAATTAATCCTGGAATCACTTTCTACAACCGGAAAACTTCTCCATGATGCAATAAATAAGCATGTGATAATAGAAACTGCCCTGATGAAAGCTATGAGATTCTCTTCATCAACAAAACTTAATGATATTATAAACAGACTAAACCAGATAAAAAATAATCTACCTGACAGCAGCAGTGTTAGCGGCAATACCTCATATATTCAAAATCAGCCCCCTGAACCTTTGGAATCAACCCCATCAGAGCCTGTTTATATTCCGCCAAAAGAAACTGTCGTGAAAGAAAATCCCACTGAAGATGCTCCTCCCTCTGTACCTGAACCACAAGAGCCAGATCCTATTGTTCAAAACATACCTAAACCGCCGACTAGAGCTATATCTCCTGAAAAGCTGTGGCACAAACTCATTGAAGCCATGGATTCTCCTCAGATAAATAATCCTCAGCTAAAGTTCTGGATGCAGGAGGGAAAACCCGTTTCCTTTAAGGACAACACCCTTACGGTGAATTATGATGAAGAATATAATATTATTCATGCCCAGAGAGTTAGAGAAGAAAAGCAAATTATTATAAAGAATATCGAATACATGACGGGCTTAGACCAAGTCAAACTTGAAATCCAAATGATAAAAGGCCTTGTCTCTCCGCTCAATTCTCCAAAATCAAAAGATATAGATGAAGTCAGAGAAAAAATCCAAAATAATCAATTTGTAAAAAGCACAATTGAAATCTTTGACGGGAATATCGTTGACTTTAGAGGTTAATTATGGCTGAAATTGTTATTGAAAGAAGCCGAAAAGTACTGCAGGCAAAACCATATAGCCTCAATAGTCCTAAAAGCTAGTGACTCCGGCAGGCCGATATATAAAACTTACGGATTCAAACCATCCCCTTCTTTCATGACACTTGATATTATACTTAAAGCGAAATGATTTTCGAAAAATATTTACACAAAATGAGTTCATATGTGCGAAATAAAACCAATATTCAAATACCCTTTGGGTATACTTAATTTTTAAATACAAAAGGAAAGAAAAATGTTTGGAAAAATGGGTGAAATGGGCGGAATGCTCAAAAAAGTCTATGAAATGAAGAAAGATATGGAAAAGATAAAGGAAGAACTGCTCAACTCAGAAGTAAAGGGTTCTTTCGGCGCTTCTGTAGAAGTAATAGCTACTGGAGGAATGAAACTTAAATCAATAAAGATAGCTCCTGAAATAATAAAACAAGGCAATACTCAGGAAGTCGAGGACATGGTTCTTTCCGCAGTAAATAATGCGCTTGAAGAAGCAAAAAAAATGGCACAAAGCAAAATGTCTGTCCTTACCGGCGGGATTAATATTCCCGGCCTCTTCTGAAAACTGGCTGAACGGCAAAGCAGCTTAAAATATTTAAGACCATACTAATGAAAATAAGTGCACTCCCAAAAGAAATCGAGAACATAATATCTTTTTTCAAAGAGATACCAGGAATCGGACGAAAAGGCGCGGAAAGAATGATTTTCGCAATGCTGAAATGGCCTCCTGAAAAACTCACTTCATTTGGCAATCAAATAGCACTGCTTCCTGAAAAAGTAAAAAAATGCTCAGTCTGTTCAAATATTTCTGAATCAGATATCTGCCCTATCTGCGCTTCCCATGAAAGAGATCGTTCATTATTATGCATCGTAGAGGATTTTACACAGATTCCACTACTTGAAACAGCTAACTATAAAGGGCTTTACTTTGTCCTTGAAGGGAAACTCTCTCCTCTCGATGGAATTACTCCTGATTCATTGAAAATAAACAGACTTACAAAACTTATTTCCGATAGCCAAAACCTGAAAGAAGTAATAATAGCCGTCAGCCAGGATATAGAAGGCCAGGCAACTTCAATATACCTTTCAGGAATAATCAGAAAACTGGGAAAAAGCGTCACCACTCTAGCCAGAGGAATACCTGCAGGCGCTGATATATCTTTTGCAAATTCAGCTACACTGGCTGCTGCCATAGAAGGAAGGATAACTATCAATTAATAACAATCTGCCTTATTCAGGATATGACGCAGAACAGCATACAATTCCAGCAAGTTAGAATAATTAAATCCATTCTTTCCTATGGACTTTATATTTTAGTATTTTTAATGCTGCTGTTTAGTGGAACTTCAATAACATTTTTAAATAGGAAGGCAAAATAAAACTCATTATCATTCTTAATTCTTATATGCCTGCTTCTTATAATCTTAATGTTATTATGACTATCAAAGACACTGAATTCAAACATTTGATCATTTTTTGGCTTGGACATAATGTTTGTAATAATGCCAATATCATCTGGGTGAATTATTTTTAAAAATTCTGTGAGTTTGTTTAATGGTTCCAATTGAAATCCATCAAAAACCCTTTTAAAACATTCGTTTACATAAAGTATTTTATTCATTGAGGTCGAATCATAAATTAATAAAGCCAGATTTGATATATTAAGGGCCTCTTCCATCAATCTTCTGCCGATTTCCTCCTGTCTTCTTAAAGTAATATCAGTTATTATGCTTATGGTGCCTTCTATTTTAGATTCAATATTTTGTATTCCTCTTTTATACAATATTCCCCACTTAGCTCTTCTTGTTCCTGGGATATAATTTTCAGTTGTGACTTCGTTTTCATTTCCCAACAATATGGATTCTTCGAGCTTTTTATGGAACAACGCCTCAGACTTCGAAAAGAAATCAAAGTCGGTTTTTCCTTTGATGGGATATTTTTCATCCAGTTTTAAATTATGGAAAAAAGCTTTATTTGCAGCAATATATTTACCTTCGTTGTCTTTGATATAACAGATTTGATGCATAGAATCCATAATGACTTTCAAGGTAAAAGTAGAGTTTAAGAGGGAATGAGTTAAGAATTTCGCAGAATTAACTATGTTGCTAAAAGCTTTTTCTGCAAGCGGCGAAGACGATTCAAGGTTTTTCAGAGAAGCGTCAATTTGTATTTCCAGAGATTTATCTGCTGTTATTCTGTTCGATGGCAAATCCGAAATAACTGTTGCGTCAACATTTAGGATAGAAGCCAGTTTTCTAGTTATCGTTTCTGAAGGAACTCTTTTCCCTTTTTCCCATGCCCATACTGTAGCCCTTGTGACGCCTAACTCCTTAGCCAAAGCTACAGTAGTAAATCTGTTCCTCTTTCTAATAGTTACGAATGCATCGGTTATAAATTTCATTGACTGTCCCTCTTTTTTATCACAATAATATACTTTTATGTAATGTATATTATACATATTAGTATTTTATTATCAATATATGTTTTCTTTTTATACCTTTGAAGGAAACACGATATTTATTAAGTCTCAGTGTTTTATAAAGTTAATAAAATAAGGAGATACAATATGAAAAAGATGCTTACAACAATAATTCTCAGTGCTATTTGCTGTTTCAATGCTTTTGCTGGCACTGTGGCAAACTCTAAACCAGTTTGGGCTCTTTCTAAGGCAGAAACGCCTCAAAAGGCAGGACAAGTTTCTAAGAAAGGAACTGCCTTGCTTATTATTGATGTTCAGAATTTCTGCTGCAACAAAAAAGGGATTTTGGGAGGAAATACTCTTCAATGGAAATATATAGAGGACAATAAAGTTATTGCCAATATCCAAAGGGCAATAAAAAAGGCAAGAGAATCAAATGTTCCGGTTATCTATATCGCAAGCTCTCTTGATACCAGAATAATGCCTGATACAGACCTTTTTAAAGCCATAAAAGCAAAGATGGAAAAACTGAATTTATCACAAAAGGAATTGGCATGGAATTGGGAAGTGGTTGACGGAATACAACCAAATAAAAACGATATAATAGTGCACAAGGGTAACTGGTGTAATGCTTTTATAGATACAGATTTAAGAACAATTACTGAATCCATGGGAATAAAAAGGCTCATCATAACTGGAGCAGTAGAACCTGCTTGTGTATATGCCACTTTCATGGGCGCATTTGATGATGGAATTGAACCGATTGTCCTTTCGGATTGTACTATTCCAGCAGGCTCAGATAAAGAAACCCAGGACAAAATTCATAATTTCTCTATAGATACATTTTATCCATTAATGGGTGGGGAAGTAACTACTTCTGAATTTTTAAGATTTATGGAGTAAGACTTAATATGAAAACTGAAAAAATTAAATTAATTACATATGTGTTTCTTCTTATCCAGGCTGTCGGCTGCGCTTCCACGGATATATTTCTTCCTTCTTTGCCTAAGCTTGGAAAGGAATTTTGTGCTTCTGTGCCAGTAGTTAACCTTACAATCAGTCTTTTTGCTGCAGGAATGGCTATCGGATGTTTGTTTACAGGTTATATAAGCGATCGAATAGGCAGGAGATCTACTTTTCTCTGGAGCAATGTTTTATATTTTATAGTCTCATTATTAATATCTACAACTTTCTATATATGGCCTATGATCATACTGCGTTTTATTCAGGGGTTGACAGTAGCAGGCCCTATGATAGTTTGTCGACAGATAGTAAAAGAATCATTTCCTAAGGACACACATTTAAACGCTTTTGCTACTCTTTCCATAGGAGCTTTTCTTTCTCCCGCTGTAGCACCGATAATAGGAGCTTATATAGTCCACTACATATCATGGAGATTCTGCTTTATTCTTCCTGCCTTATTTATTGCAACCCTAGTTTTCTTCTCAAGAAAAATCATTCCCGAAACAGTAACAGATTATAAAAAAATTCCAGACATTTCAAAAATAGCAGGAGATTTTAAATGCTTTGCCTCATCAGACATTTATATCTTATATGTACTTATCATTATCAGTATTTTCGGCGCGTATTTTTCATTTATTTCACTGTCAAGCGAAATATATGTGGTAAAACTTCATCTCTCGATCTTGCTTTATTCCAAGATATTCCTGCTTCTGGCGCTATCGTATCTTGCTGGAAACACACTGATGGGTTTTTTAGATAAAAAAAAGTGGGGTGTAAATAAAATAATTAAAACCGGAATTGCGTGTGCCGTTGCTGGAGCTCTCATATTTTTGATGAGTTTATTTTTTAAGGAGACTCTTCAGAAAATATTCCTTATTACTTTAGCAGCATCTTTCATCAGAATGGCTTATGCTTGTGCCGTAAATCCGATTGCATCACACTTGATGAGTATTTTTCCTGAAAAAAGCGGATTTGCTTTGGGCTTTTTCCTCTTCTCAATATTAATGTCTGGTTCAATATGCAGCGCTATTGCATCTCTGATGCATTCAAATCTACTTTTTGGAATGACCTTGATTACAGTTATACTCATCTTAATATCATTAGCAGCCTACATGATTATATCGGTAAAAACTAAGAACCAAAAAATTGTCAAAGCTGATTTAAATTCTTAAAATCTTATCACCGTTTATAACAGAAAAGTGCAAAGTAGCTACCGCAGGAAAATCGGAATTGGTCTGAATTTCGAGAAAGGGAACCGATAGGCTACTTGTTCTAAGCGAAGCTGGGTTCCGCATAGGCTATAAGACAGGAGTAAAAAGAGAGCATAAGTTTTCCAGAAATCTCTGATACAAACTAATGTTTAACCTGTCTGAGTATGTAACTTCCTGAGACTCTGCAAGTTCCTTCTGGAATTGCCTATGTAGCTGATAAGCAAAATTCCCACTTTCCACAGTAAAGTCAAGCTCATAATTGAGCCTGAAACTTCTCATGTCGCAATTACTTGACCCCATTATTGCCCATTTCCCGTCAATAAGAGCCGCCTTCGCGTGAGAAAACATTCCTTTCTTTTCAAACACCCTTATATTCGCACGGATAATGGTATCGTAAATACCTCTTGAAGCATATCTTACATACCAGTGATTATTGTTCAGCGGAATTATAATTTTAACATCCACTCCTCTGGCAGCAGTTAAACATATCGCTTCAATAAAAGATTTATCAGGCACAAAATATGGAGTAATAATCCATAGAGATTTTTTCGACATGGAAGCCGCGGTCATGAAGAGTTTTTTTGAAGCCTCGTACGATTGACCTGGTCCTGAGGGAATGACTCTCAGCACGGACTCACCCATGTTTTCAGGAGGAAGAAAATAATCTCCGTGCTCCAAAAGGATTTCAGGATCGATTCTGGCCACATATGACCAGTCCTTTAGGAAAGCAAACTGCAGCTCTCCGACTGAAGGGCCTCTTACTTCACAATGCAGATCATGAATGTATTTAGCTTTTAAGGTAGCATCATTTTCAGAACTGATGTTAATTCCTCCGATAAAAGCGACTTTCCCATCACAGATAAGAAGTTTTCTGTGGTTTCTCAATTGAATGCGGTATGGAGCAAAAAGATTAAATTTTGAAAAAGCTTTTACTTCAAAATTTTTATTATTTCTGCTCCATTTTTTAAAAAAATGACGAGAATAAGCATTTGAGCTTCCAAGTCTGTCAAATATAACTTTTACTCTAACCCCTTCTTCTCTGGATTTTCTTTCAAGAGCATCAAAAATTTTGTTGCCTATTTCGTCATCATTAATGATAAAAGACTGCAGGTGTATATGCTTCTTTGTTTTTTCAATCGCATCAAGCATTTTAGGATAGGCGCTAGTCCCGTCTTCCAACAAATTTATGCTGTTGCCAGTCGTAGGAAATGTATTTGGAAGAAGCCTGTCTAGAAGAGACATATAACTATCTTCCGGTGATTTATAGTTAAATTCCATTATACCTGCAATGTATGAAAGAAAAGCCCCGCCTTCGATTTCTTGTTTGGCATCGGTCATCTTTTTGTTGACCTTATCAATTTTTATCGCAGTGGTTTTTAACCGATTTATGCCTAGGAACAGGTAGAAAAATATTCCAAGAAGAGGTAAGTCAATTACAATAAATATCCAGAGAATAGCACTTGCAGGTTCATCATACTTATTAGCCAGAATGTGCAGTATAGTAATACCATCTAGCATGATAAGCACTATCAGGCAAACCAGCCACATCTCAAATGAAAGTTCCTTAGCAAAGAAGAAATCGATTATCATATTGCAAAATCAGCTGAAATTTGTTAATCTTTATTTATATTAGAGAAGTTTTCAATTAAAAGTTACATGTGGAGAGCATTATAGTGCACCGTGTATTGATATACAATATGGCTTATGCCACGGGAGCGCCTAAAAGCCTTCCTGACAGTATCCTTAATATTTCCAGATATTTCATGCCCACACGGAGGAACCTCAATAATATAAGCCGGTTTATAAACTCGCAAAAAGCTGATGTCATCGGCCTTATCGAAGTTGATACCGGTTCATACAGATCGGAAAATGTTAATCAGGCTGCCAGAATCAGCAAACATCTAAGCAATTTTCATCATTCAACTACAAAATACGGAGACTCTCTGACAGGCAGAGTTTTGCCAATATTAAGCTCGCAGGGCAACGCTGTGCTAACAAGAGATAGAGAATCAAACAGCATATACCATTATTTCCCCAGCGGATTCAAGAGACTTGTAATCGAACTAGATATGGGCTTATACAGATTCTTCCTGCTGCATCTTGCCTTATCCAAAAGAGTCAGACAGATACAGTTAAATCACATCGCCAATCTGCTTCACACAAATAGAAACAGGCCGTTCATCATCGGAGGTGATTTCAATACTTTCGGAGGAACAAGAGAAATCGAATCTATCTGCCAGGAACTGAACCTGATCAACCCCAACTCAAACAATATGCCGACCTTTCCTGCCTGGGAACCAAAACATCAAATAGACTTTATACTTTGCTCCAAAGAGGTCAAAATAGTTAATTTTACTATTCCTGAAGTAAAGCTTTCCGATCATCTTCCGGTAGTTCTTGACTTCGATATTTAGTTTTCATCTCATTCCTCCATTTTTTCAGCAATATCAACTCTGGTAATGTTGCGAAAATAAATGTTATAATGTAACATTGAGTAAAATTAGAAAATAAGGATAAGCAATGATTTCTTTCCTTTTCAGAAAACTATGCATTTTAATTTTATTCTGTATTACTTTTGTAAATGTTAACGGAGCCCAAATTGCAGTTTGTTCAGCTGAAAATTTTTACGGCAGCATAGCTAAATCCATCGGCGGAAAATATGTAAGCGTAACAAGTATTATTTCCAATCCTGACGCCGATCCTCACCTTTTTTCCACATCCCCAAAAACAGCTATGGCTTTAGCCAAAGCCAATGTAGTTATATACAACGGTGTTGATTATGACCCGTGGATAAACAGCATGTTATCGGTTCTGGATACTAAAACCCGTAAAGATATGATAGTAATAGAAGTATCAGACCTGGTAAAAATAAATGAAGATGAAAATCCCCATATATGGTATAATCCTGAAACCTTTCCGGTTCTGGCTTTAAAGCTCTCCGAAGTATTTTCGAAAATCATACCCGATAAAAAAGATTATTTTGAAGACAACCTTGAATCATTTCAAAACAACTACAAACAGGTCTACAAACTCATTGATGCGATAAAAAGAAATTTTGCCGGAACAGAAGTAACAGCTACTGAACCGGTTTTCGATTACATGGCAGGGATGCTTGGATTCAATATTAAAGGAAAAGATTATCAGTGGATCATCATGAACGGGTCAGATCCATCACCGAAAATAACGGCTTCTTTTATCAACTTGCTTAAAAGTAAATCTGTGAAAATATTGTTCTATAATAACCAGGTAATAAGCTCTTCTACAAGGAACATGCTTGATATAGCAAAAAGCAGAGGGATTGAGGTTGTAGGTGTTTCTGAAACCATGCCTCTTGATACGGATGCCACGCAATGGCTGATAAAAACACTCGAATCAGTAAAAACAGCTTTAACTGCAACTAATAAGAAACAAAATCAATGAATCAGAAAAACATAGTAGAAAGTCACCAGCTATGCATTGGCTATAATAATAAAAGCCTTACAGAGCCTTTTGACTTGAAGCTCAAAGAAAATTGCTGGTATGGTGTTATCGGCGCAAACGGCTCAGGAAAAACCACCTTCTTTAAAACCCTTCTTGCTGAAATAAAACCGATATCAGGACATCTGCTTATTATGGATTCAGAAATCGGAAAACACAACTGTCATATAGGTTATATACCACAGGAAAGAGAGCTCAATGCAAATATTCTTACCAGCGCATACTCTATTATATTAAGTTCATACAATGCTCACAGATGGGGAATACCGATATATTCAAAAACACTGAAAAAAATAGCTTCAGATATCATAGATACAGTCGGCGCGTCTGATTTCGCTCATAAGCCGTTCAATACTTTGTCAGGCGGCCAGAAAAAAAGAATTTACCTGGCTCAAGCACTGATAAGTGAAGCTAAACTCCTCCTTATGGACGAACCACTTGCAGACCTTGATCCGCAATCCAAAAAAGGATTTCTTGATGCTCTGAGAAAAATACACAAGCAAACAACTTTGAGCATGATGATGATTTCACATGATATGCATGAGATAGCCCAGTATCTTGATGCTTTTATTCATTTTAGAGACAACAAAGTGCATTTCTGCAAAGAAATGCCCTGCATAAAGGAGTCTGCTTATGTGGGAATATGATTTTATGCAAAATGCCTTTATTGCCGGAACAATTATCGCATTTATCTGCGGAATAATAAGTTATTTTGTTATTGTCAGGCGTATTGCCTTCGCTGCCCATGCTCTGGGACATATAAGCTTAACAGGAGCGGCTGGGGCGGCAATAATAGGGCTTTCCCCCATGTCGGGGCTTCTTACTTTGAATATAATTTCTGCAATAATAATGGGACTTATTGGCGACCGTATAAGAAAAAGTGATATGGCTGTCGGAATAGTCCTGACTTTCTTTCTCGGTATAGGCGCTTACTTCTTGTACCTCTATCAGACAGGATATGCCGGAAGTATCATGGCTATTATGTTTGGAGACATACTCTCCGTCTCGAGCAGACAGATATTCATAATCGTAATATTAACTTCAATAGTCTTAATATCTCTGCTTATCATTATGCGCCCTCTTCTTTTCAGTTCAATTGATCCTACTATCGCCTCTTCCAAGAGAATTCCTTCCGAAGCACTGTCTATCTATTTCCTTATCCTTCTTGCTATAACCGTCAGCATGGCCTGCCAAATAGTGGGAGCTCTTCTTATTTTTGCGTTGCTGGTCGGTCCCGGCGCGGCAGCTTCGGAATGCTGCGACGGTTTTTATTCTTCGCTTTCAGTAAGCATAGGCGTTTCAATTTTATCAGTCTGGCTCTCTCTCCTGATATCCTTCTATGCTAATCTCCCGACAAGTTTCTGTATAACCATGCTGATAAGTTTTTTCTATATAATCTCTCTTTTTATCAAAAGATTAAGAATGCGTCATGTCTAAAATTAACTCAGATATTACTAGAATCTGTGACGACAGATGCATAAAGATAACTTCTCTTAGGGAGCAGGTAATCGGTATCCTTTCCAGAAAAGAAGAGCCCTGCAGCGCATATGAAATCCTCGAGTCTTTAAAAGAGCATAGACATAATGCTGAACCAATTACAGTTTATAGAGTCCTTAATTTCCTTGTCGCAAATAATCTTGTTCATAGACTGGAAGCTCAGAAGAAATACATCCTCTGTTGCCATCCGAATCATGGCGCGTGTCAAATTTTCATCTGTTCTGACTGCGGCAAAAAACTCGAAATGCATGACAAGGAGATAAATAACATGATTAAAAAAAATATAGCCTCTTCAGATTTTGAGCTGACAAGCAAAAGCATAGAACTTTACGGACATTGTAAAAAGTGCAAAAGCAGGAAGAACAAAAACGCCCTCAACAATAAAAAATCAGTTTCTGATAACTAACTCTTTAAAACCTGTTTGCGCGTCATATTTTCTGTGGAAAACTTTCCCGTCAACCAAACCGATTATCAGCTCCGCTGTTGTATAAATCCTGCATCCTTCCAGCAGATGGCCTCCTTTCATATCAGCATTTTCATCTGCTAAGGCTATATGAAGATGCATTCCTTCGGTTCCCAGAGTGCCGGACAGTGATATTATTTCGAATTTTCTGTCGTATTCTTTAATAACAGATTCATTCGCAGTTCTTATTCTGGCGAAAGAAAGAGAGCCAGCGCAGGAAAGTATAAACCCGGCAGTAATAGATTCTTTCCTAACTATATCTATAATGGAGTTCTTCAAATCATCGCCTGGCATGAGTCTAAATGCAAGTGTTTTCATAATGCTATTTCAGATGAATTAATAATATTAATCCCAAGGCCATTCATCTCCTCGAGAGCCTTTTCTATAGATCCTTCAGGATGAAATTCTGCTCCTTTTGTTCCCTGTACGCAGTGAGGCACCCACAGCACTGCAGGTTTAGCGTTAATTAGTGTTACGGTAAAAGCTTTGACGCCAGGATAGTTCGTAAAACTGCAATGATTAAGTGGATGATAATCCTGAGTTGCTACTGTCAAACATTGTTTTTCCCTGAAGAGTTTTATAACCTTATTGGCTATTGGTACAACTTTGCCCCCATCAGGAACCGCTAACGCTCCCCCGGGACAAAAATCATTTTGAAGATCAACAACTATTAACGCTTTCATAATCTCCGCTTCTTTTGACAAATTAAGATAATTATAAATGGATATTCATATTTTTCAGTCTGTTGACGATAGAACTGCGAAAAGTTATAATAGATTCTATGAAAATATCACTAGAAACATTGGCTCAAAACACAAACGGCAGATGGATAAACCTGTCTGATGACACTCGGTCAGTTACTTCTGTTTTTACCGACACGAGGGAGCACGCTTCCGATAGCCTTTTCGTAGCGCTTAAAGGGGAGAATTTCGATGCTCACTCGTTTCTTGAGGCTGCATCAGAAGTAGGAGCCATAGCCTATTGCGTTGAGGAAAATAAATATAATCCCGAACTGAATAAATCAAACTTGCCTGTTCTCTTTGTAAAGGATACGCTCAAAGCTCTTCAGGAGATAGCCAAAGCCTATAGGCAGACACTCAAGGATTTCACTCTGATAGGAATTACAGGATCAAACGGCAAAACCAGCACTAAGGAAATAACAGCTCAACTTTTATCGCAGGAATTTGGAGAAAACAAAGTTTATGCTACAAAAGCAAATACCAACAACCATATAGGCGTCCCGCTCAACTTACTCAAAATTAAAGAAGAACACCGTTTTGGAATTATCGAACTGGGTTCTAACCACCCGGGAGAAATAGACATATTATCAGATATCGCGCGCCCTGATATTGCTGTCATAACTTCCATTGGTTCGTCGCATCTTGAATTTTTCAAGGACACTTATGGCGTGGCCGAAGAAAAAGCATCTATTTTCAATTACTTTGGAGATTCAAATCTTGCCGTTATACCTGAATATTTTTTGAAAAAATTCAGGTGCATAAGAGAAAAACTCTATAATAAAAAATTTCTTACATTTGCGGAAAGAAACTTAGGCTTTGCTAATATTACTTATCAGGAATTATCTTCATCCCTTGACGGGGCAGAATTTGATTTAAACTGGAAGAACTCACAGTTTTCTGAGTCTGTCCATTGGGGAATACATGGAAAACACCAGATTAGCAATGGAGCAATAGCCGCATTAATAGCTTCTTCCCTAGGCATCTCTCATTCAAATATCGCAAACCATCTATCCAGCTGTCATCTTACCGGCATGAGAATGAAAATACGCAAAAGTGAAAACATAACCATCATTAATGATGCCTACAATGCAAACCCGACCAGCACAAAAGCCGGCCTTCACTGGCTATCGGGAGTTCTTCCGAAAGATAATCCTAGGGAAAACTTTATTGTCATAGGAGATATGCTGGAACTCGGAGAAGCAGGGCAAGCCCTGCACCTAGAAGTTTTGCAAACTTCATTAAACCTCATGCCTCTATGCACCCATATCCTCGTCGGTCCTATTATCTCCGAAACTGCTAAAACCATTAATTCCCATAATATCACATCGTTCCCTGATTCAGCCGCTGCCGCAGAGTACATCAGAAACAAACTCGATCAAATCAGCATCATCTACCTAAAAGGTTCCAGAGGCACTAGACTCGAAATAATTGAACAGATGTTTCCATGAAAAAAAGAATATCCATGACCGACAAGGAATTTCCAATAAACAGGTATTTAACTTCCGAATTCAAACTTCCCACTTTCCACTTTACTTATGAATATTGTTGTATGCATTAAACAAGTTCCTATCTCAAGCGATGTAGAAATAGACCCAAAGACTGGCACTCTCAAGCGCGACGGAGTAGACTCAAAGATTAATCCCTATGATCTTTATGCTATAGAAACTGCTATGCTCATCAAGGAAAAAACAAAGGCCAGAGTCACAGCTATTACCATGGGGCCTCCACAGGCCAAAGAAATTCTCAGGGAAGCCTTGATGATGGGGATTGATAAAGTGGTCATTCTTTCAGACAGAAAATTTGCCGGGGCTGATGTGCTTGCGACTTCTTATGCTCTCTCGCAGGGTATCCGAAAATTGAACAGTGCTGATATTATAATTTGCGGTAAACAGACTACTGACGGCGACACAGCCCAGATTGGGCCGGAACTTGCCGCCTTTCTTAATATCCCTCATGCTGCATATGTGTCCTGCATAAGAGAAGTTAAAGAATTTTCCATCACAGTTGATTGCGATATGGATGAAACAATCCAAACATGCAGACTGGAACTTCCTGCCCTTATTACAGTAGGAATCGAAATCGGCCAGCCAAGACTTCCCTCATTTAGCCTGAAAATGAAGACTAGAGACAGGAATATCGACCTCTTTTCTCTTGATGATTTATCTGATAAGAATGAGGATAACTACGGACTCAACGGCTCTCCGACGCAAGTAATCAAGATATTCCCGCCAGAATCCAGGAGTGAAAAAACAACTTGGGAAGGGGATGCTGAGACAAACGCTTCGAGAATTCTCTCAAAACTTAACGAATTTAAAATTATCTGACTAGAGACTTTCCAATGCCTGAAATAAAAATAAACCACTCTAAAATAACAGATATTGAAACAGTTATAAAACTCTGCCCGTTCGGAGCCATTGAAGTTAAAAATGGTAAAGTTTCTATAAACGAACTGTGTAAACTCTGCCGCATTTGCATCCTCAAAGGACCCAAAGGCGCCTTTGAACTTGTAGAAAAACAGAAAAGGCAAATTGTTAAGGAACAATGGAAAGGGATTGCTGTTTATGCAGACCATTTCAAAGGCCATATTCATGGTGTTACATATGAGCTTATTGGCAAAGCAAGAGAAATGGCAAAGAAGCTTGACTACGAAGTTTATGCCTTAATCTGCGGTTCATGTATAAACAAGAGCGCAGAATCTCTACTGGAATGGGGAGTTGATAAGGTTTTTTCATATGATTATAAAGAACTGAAATTCTTCAAAATTGAACCTTATACAAATGTTTTCTGCGATTTCGTAGCAAAAGTAAAACCTTCCGTCGTCCTCGTCGGTGGAACCAATTTGGGTCGTTCTCTTGCACCTAGGGTTGCAGCTACCATAAAAACAGGACTTACAGCCGACTGCACGCTACTGGACATCCAATCCAACAGCGACCTCGACCAGATCAGGCCGGCTTTTGGAGGAAACATTATGGCTCACATAAGAACTCCCCAGCACCGTCCTCAGTTTGCCACAGTTCGCTACAAAGTTTTTCCAACACCTGAAAGACTCAAAAAAGAAAATGCCGAAGTTGTCCAATGTACAATAGATACAGAAAAGCTCTCTTCCAGAATCGTTATCCTGGATGTAAAACCGAAACCTAAAACTCTTAATATTGAAGAAGCAGAGGTGATTATTGCCGTTGGCAGAGGGTTCAAAAAGAGAGAGGATCTGGCAATGGCAGAAGAACTTGCAGAACTTTTAGGCGGGCATGTAGCCTCCTCCAGGCCTCTTATCGAATCCGGCTGGATAGATTCTCACAAACAAATCGGACTAAGCGGAAGAACTGTTAAACCAAAACTTATCATCACTTGTGGAATTTCCGGTTCAATCCAGTTCAGATCAGGCATGTCCAATTCTGATGTAATCATGGCTATCAACAAGGACAAAAACGCTCCGATATTCCAAATCGCCCATTATGCCATAATCGGTGATGTTTATGAACTTATCCCTAAACTCATCGAGAAGATAAAAACAAGCAAGACAACATTGAAAAATTAGCTCTTGCGTTTCTGAGGCAATGCTATTATTTCAATTATTTTTGATTTTAATATTTTGTCATATCCATAGATTTCCACAGCTACAGCAGTATCAATTCCCTGGACACGGCCGCCCAAAGCTATTACTAAGCTTCCTTCTTTTATCATACCTGTATCGACACACATTGAAGCACACTGAAGAGCTACTTTGAATCCGCTGCTTACAACTCTCCATGCATTAACAATGTCAGGCCTTTCAGAATCAATAAATTTAACTTGAGGTTCGTCAGGGATTAACTCAACTCCCAATTCCTTGCATCTGGATATATTATTTGGAGCTGGTGCTCCCCATTTTGCCTGACGGTTGGATTGAAAAGGCACACCTATAATCCTAATGGCTTTTCCTTGCAGAGCTTCGCCGGCCTTTACGGCAGTTTCGCCGGTAGTAGAAGCCACAATAACAGCATCAACTTTTATCCTTGACAAGGCTCGTTTAACTGACTCAAAAGTGTTAGAAATATTAACTTCTCCTTCAATTTCAAAATATACAGTCTCATTGGTTTTCACTGTTTACACCTCTTCTAGTTTTTGTTCTTTATAGTTATAACTTGATTTTTTTATAAGTGCAACTAAAATGCAACTATAAATATGGAGGTGCTTATATGCCAAGTTTAACGGTAAGAAATATACCAGACGGGCTTCTGGATAGAATCAGAATTCTTTCTATTCACGAAAGACGAAGCATAAACAATGAAGTGCTTGCAATTCTTGAGAAAGGTGTTGAATCCCAGATTGTTACTGAATTAAATAAGCCCCAGTCGATATTGAGTAAATCCACTCAGATTGATTTATGGAAAGATTTATGCGGAAAATGGACTGATGATCGCAAGACCGATGAGATAATAGAAGACATTTATAATGCCAGAACTAAAGGCAGAGATGTTAACTTATGATTATACTCGACACAGACATTTGTATAGAACTCCTCAGAGGAAATAAACAGATTATCAAGAAGCGTTCCGAAACAGAGGAACCTATCGGGATAAGTTTTATAACAGTAGGCGAACTTTATTACGGCGCTGCAAAATCTGTTAAGCCTGAATATAACACTATGCTTGTAGAGAAATTTCTTTTGACCGCACTCATATTTGGAAGCTCCTGCGATAGTATGAAAAGATTCGGGCAAATGAAAGCCGAACTGGAAAAAGAAGGTCTCCGCCTTGCTGATGCCGATCTTCTTGTAGCTTCGATAGTTCAGTCGGCATCGGGAACCCTCGTTACAGGTAATACTAAACACTTTTCAAGAATTAAAGCTTTACCTGTAGTTAACTGGCTTCGCTAGGAATATTGTCAATAAAGATCCTTCGGTCATGCTATTTGCCTAATTTTATCAGAGTTGCACGATAACAGATCAAAATAATTAAAACTCAATTATGAACTACAAGAAGATAACACAGCAGGATATAGATTTTCTCAAAAATCTCCTCGGCATAGAGAGAGTTTTCACTGATTCACTGATAAATGAAGACTTCAGTCATGACGAACTTACCGGAGAAAAACATTTTCCTGAAGTCCTTGTTGAGGTACTGACAACAGATGAAGTTTCCGAAATATTAAAATACGCCTCTGATAATAATATTCCTGTTACTCCAAGAGGACAGGGAACAGGTCTGGTAGGCTCTGCAGTCGCCATCTGCGGCGGCATTATGATGTGTTTTACAAAAATGAATAAAATTCTGGAACTCGATGAAAACAACCTTACGCTTACGGTAGAACCCGGCGTGCTTCTCATGGATGTAATCAGTTTTCTGGACGGCTCCGGACTTTTCTACTCTCCCGAACCCGGAGAAAAGAGCGCAACTATCGGAGGGAATGTCAATACCAATGCCGGCGGAATGAAGGCAATGAAATACGGCGCAACCCGAGACAATATTCTGGGACTTGAAATAGTCTACCCTGACGGAACCATTGACAGCATCGGAGGGAAAATAGTCAAAACAAGCTCTGGCTATAACCTTATGCATCTGATCATTGGATCGGAAGGCACACTTGTAGCCGTTACCAAAATCATTCTCAAGCTCCTCCCTGTGCCCAAATACAATATCAGTCTGCTTGTACCATTCCCCACACTCGAAAAAGCAATAGAAACAGTTCCTGTAATTCTCAGGTCAAAAATCATACCAACGGCTTTAGAATTCATGGAAAGAGATGTCATTCTCTGCACTGAAGAATATTTAGGCAAGAAACTCCCCCACAATACTGCCGATGCATATCTCCTTCTCTCCTTCGACGGCAATACAAAAAACGAGATAGAAACCGCCTATGAAAAAGCAGCACAAACTTGCATTGACTCAGGAGCAATTGATGCTCTCATATCAAATACCCCGGAAAGGAATAAATCAATCTGGTCTGCCCGCGGAACTTTTCTTGAAGCCATAAAAGCTTCCACAACAGAACTGGATGAATGCGATGTGGTTGTCCCCAGAAACAGAATTGCGGACTTTGTTCACTTCGCCAACTCCCTTCAATCAAAATATGACATCAGAATAAAGAGTTTCGGTCATGCCGGTGACGGCAACCTCCATATCTATCTGCTAAAAGACCATATGGACACAACTGTATGGCACAGAAAGATAAAAGCAATCTTCGATGAGCTCTATGAGAAATCCAGAAGCATCGGCGGTCATATCTCAGGCGAACACGGCATAGGGTATGCGAAGAAGGAATTCCTTAAGAACAACATCCACCCTAAAAACCTTGAAATCTTTCGGGGCATCAAAGCAGTTTTCGATCCTAAAAACATCCTTAATCCAGGTAAGATAGTATAGAGCTAAAAAAATAAGGAAAATGCATATGAAAAGAATCACTTGTTTGTTTGTTACACTTATTATTTTTTTAACTATTAGTGCTCCCTGCGAAACAGTCCAACTCATACAACCAGTTGGCAAAAAAATCGGTTTTGATAAACAAGGTAATACCATCTATCAGGTTCATGCGAATGGAATAGATATAGGCTATAAACTAATTGGATCAGGAGAACCTCTCATCATGATAATGGGACTAGGTGGGACAATGGATCTTTGGCCACAAAAAGTCATTGAACCATTATCAAAAGAATATCAATTAATCTTAATGGACAACCGAGGGATAGGATATACGACAACCAATGAAGAGACATTCACTTATAAATTATTTGCCGATGATGTTATCAGTCTCCTTGAGACTCTTAAAGTAAAAAAAACAAATGTACTTGGATATTCAATGGGAAGCACTATCACCCAGGAGTTGTTACTGGAATATCCTCAGCGATTCAATAAAGCAATCATTTATGCTACTACAACCGACGGAAGTAATGTTGCTGATATCTTGAATAAAGAAAAAGAGACAAACTCTACAGCTAAAGAAACACCCAAGACTATTCTACGACAACTTGAAGCTACAACTCATTGGAAAACACCTATGAATAAAGTGCCTTTTATTCCCAATCAGGTCATGTTCATCGTCGGGACAGCAGACACTACAGTGGGGGTTGAAAGTTCAAAAACGCTTGCTTCGGCTATTCCGGGTGCGTGGCTAATTCAATTCAAAAATGCAACACATCTTTTGATTTACGAAGCACCTGACGAATTTGCCAGGGTCGTACTAGTTTTTCTGAATACTAGCGAAACAGTTAAAGAGGAATAATTTTCGAAAATCTTCCGGGGCATCAAAGCCGCCTTAAATCCGAAAAACATCCTCAATCCGGAAAAATCGTTTGGTTAGACGCTATCAGGCTTCACTATCCCAGGCACGGTCATTCAATGAAGGATTTGCAGAGAGGTCATTGGATAAGAGATCTTCTATTATAGATATCTGCTCTTTTGCATTAAAGATGTATGCATCCTGATTGTGACGGTGCTCACAGAGTTTGGACAATGATGCCTCGTCATATTTTATAAAGTTCTGCCCTGCCCTGTAAGCAGTATATTTCCTGAAACCAAGGCTTACTAAAGTATCAACTCCAAGACGAACAGGAGTGTCTAGAGCTTCCCTATAAGGCGATTCAAATCCCGCGTCAATCAAGTCATACGCGCAAAGCCTGTTTTTAGCCCTAACCATTATTTTCAAATGCGGGAATTCTGCTTTTGCCTTGACAGCCATTTCCTGATTTATCTGTGGATGATCCACTGCGGCAATAAATATCTTTGCATTCTCAGCTCCGGCAGATCTTAGAATGCCCAGCCTTGTCGCATCCCCGTAAAATACTTTGAATCCCATTCTTCTTAGTAAATCAACTTTATCTGAATCATTGTCCAGAATGGTCGCATGAATTCCGTTTGCCCTGAGAAAACGCCCGACAGTACTGCCGAAATGCCCGAAACCTGCTATGATGACAGAATTTCTCTCTTCTATTTCATCAGGCTTTCTTTCAGAAAAAGCATGCTTTGTGCCAAACCTTGGAAGTATAATCTTCTCATTGACAAGCAGAAGAAGCGGCGTAACGGTCATGCTTATCGCAGTAACTCCCATCATTATGTCTGTCCAACGGCCTGTCAGTATCCCAAGCTGACCAATAAATGAGAAAAGCACGAAGGCAAATTCCCCTACATGAGCAAGACTCAAGGTAAAAATAGTGTTCTGTTCAAAACTCAGTTTACTTAAAGCCCCTGTCGCAAAAAGAACAAAAGCCTTGAGTATTATGAGCCCGAAAACAAGCCCAAAAACAATTAAGGGACTTTCAAAGATAAGCCTAAAATTTATCGAAGCTCCGACGGCTATAAAAAATAACCCAAGAAGCATTCCTTTGAATGGTTCAATATCGCTCTCAAGTTCGTGGCGGAATTCTGAGTTTGCCAAAACCACTCCTGCCAGAAATGCCCCTAATGCCGGACTAAGCCCCAATACCGTCATCAAATAGGCCGCAGATATAACAATGAATAAAGCCGCCGCAGTTAGAAGTTCATGCAGTCTTACTCTTGCTACAAAACGAAGGAATGGCACTACTATTATCCTTCCGGCCGCTACAAGAACAAATACAGCCCCGATAAAAATAAGCGTCTGCATCCATGCCGGAGATTTATCCATGAGAGACTGATTAACGCTTCCTACCTGATGCATAGCGTGTATCGACAGGAACGGGAGAAACGCCAGTATCGGAATAACTGCCATATCCTGAAAAAGCAGGACACCAAAAGCGCTTTCGCCTGATTCAGTTTTTGACAATCCTTTCTCCCTGAGCGTCTGCATGACTATCGCTGTTGATGACATCGAAAGAGCAAGGCCTGACGCAAGTGCCGCCTGCCAGGAAAATCCAATCCATACGAGGCAAAAAAAACAGAGAAGCGTCGTTGCCGTTACCTGAACTATTCCTGTTCCGACAATCAGCCTGCGCATCCTCCACAATGATGCCGGCTCAAGCTCAAGGCCTATAAGGAAGAGCATCATCACCACCCCGAACTCGGCAATGTGCATTATATCTTTGCCTTCTGCCCCGATGAACCCTAGAAAAAAAGGACCAATAATGATCCCGCCGATCAAATACCCTAGCACAGACCCCATTCCCAGTCTTTTGGCAATTGGGACAAATACCAGCGCTGCAATAAGGTATATTAGCGCGTCATGAAGAAAACCGTCATTCATCTGTTTCCTACTCCCTTATCTGCTATCCATTCATTGAGATATTCATACTTTTTAAGTTCCTGATGTTTGATGTCTGTAAAAATGATTCTGTCAAGAAGCTGTAAATATTGTTCTCTATAAAACTCAAGGTCTCCATCTGTAAGAAGATATGTTCCATGAACAACGAAAGGCGGCAGATATTCCATTGAACATAAACGGGCAGTCTGTTCGTAAGGCGCTAAAAATGTACGAATAGAATAACCGTTGTGTCCGCCGTTTCTATATGA
Organism: Lentisphaerae bacterium GWF2_38_69; assembly: GCA_001803205.1. Taxonomy (GTDB): domain Bacteria; phylum Verrucomicrobiota; class Lentisphaeria; order Victivallales; family GWF2-38-69; genus GWF2-38-69. The sequence goes on from MHBE01000040.1 coordinate 137,330, forward strand.
TTCTTTCTGTCCGCCGACAGTCACAGCGTTGAAAACAAGTTTTCCCTTAAGTTTATCTCCTCCTTTGCCATAGGCCCATCCATGTTCCAGGACAATGTCCATCCACTGCTTCATCAGAGGAGGAACTCCATACATATAAATAGGGTGATGCCATATAATTACAGAATGTTCACTCAATAATGTTTTTTCCCTTTCAACATCTATGTTAAAATCCGGATATGTTTCGTATAAATCATGAAGCGTAACATGTGAAAGTTTCCCTATATCTTTCAACAGCGCCTTGTTGACTTTTGATTTCTCAAATCTTGGGTGTGTAAAGAGAATCAGAATTTTATTTACAGCTTCCATTTTAATCCAGGAATAATTAAAAGATTGAAACCTTAATTAGATGATACAAGTTTATGGATCATGCTTCTAATATAAGTTTGATATGGTAACCCTTCTTTTGCCGCTATTATTTTTACTTTTTCTAAATCTCTTACATCAATATTAATAGTGATTTTATTACTTTTCTTCTGCTTTGACGCGGCATTCATCATAAGTTTTTTCAGTCCTTCCTGATTATCAGCTAACTTCCAGTCTTTATTGTTTTCTATAGAATCAATCAGCTCTTTTTCTTCTTTGTCATAATGTCTCATAATTCACCTCTCAATTTGTCGGCATATAATTTATTAAATTTTCTGCTTTGATATACTGTAGTCAAAACAATTTTATATTCGTGTACTTTAGAAGGAACGGCATAAACATAATCATTTATTAAAACAAGTATGATTATCTGATCCGGGTATTTATTCTTATCTGGATGGTCAAGAATAAGAAATTTCCCCTTTTGAATCTCATCTAAAATTTCTTCAGAACAAACATTTCTTTCTGTTTTAAGAAACTCATTTTTAATTTTATCGTATTCATATTTCATCATATCCTCTTTATTTATACATACATTATATGTCAATTATCTGTATAACATAATAGCAGTTTTCCAGATTTTACTCTTCTTAAAGAAAGGATGTTTTTAAGAATTTCAGAACTTTTACAAAAGTTTCTAAACCACTTCGGTACGAGGTGAGTCACGGATTCCCTAACAGGACTGAGAGATATTCTCACCCTACTCAAAGTGTTGATTCTTGCGGAGTACTCGAGTTCAAGTTTTTCATGCCCTATTGCAGTTTCGTAGTTTCAATCCACGCTCTCCGTGCGGAGAGCGACTGCTTACAATCGCTGTTAGAGATGTAATGCTTAGTTTCAATCCACGCTCTCCGTGCGGAGAGCGACGACATAGTCTGTGAGCATCATAAATTAGAAGAGAAGTTTCAATCCACGCTCTCCGTGCGGAGAGCGACGTCTTAATGCTTCTGACATCGACTTTGGAATTTGTTTCAATCCACGCTCTCCGTGCGGAGAGCGACATTTCATTAAGGCATTCAAACCACACTTTTTCAGGTTTCAATCCACGCTCTCCGTGCGGAGAGCGACGTTCGAGGAGATGATAGAAGCACTAAAGGAACTTGTTTCAATCCACGCTCTCCGTGCGGAGAGCGACAGCAAAGCCAGGAGAGAATGAGAAAGGTTTAAGTGTTTCAATCCACGCTCTCCGTGCGG
>MHBE01000040.1:138944-158429 GCA_001803205.1 Lentisphaerae bacterium GWF2_38_69
AAATGTTTCAATCCACGCTCTCCGTGCGGAGAGCGACTATAAGATTTCAAAAAACTCAGAGAGGTCAAACCATGTTTCAATCCACGCTCTCCGTGCGGAGAGCGACTCTCAAATTTTAAACCATTGAGTATCAAAAAGCAATTTCACTAAATTTGCGAAGGTCATATTTTCAAAGAACATTTCATATATTCATAAAGATAAATATTTATATCTATCTATTCTGCAGAGATATAAACTCTTCTGCGAACCTTTGAATATGGAAGCTATACTACAGAAAGTTCGCAGTTTACATTCAGAGCATCAAAAGTCCTTCCATATCGATAGATGGTTTTGTGCCTATGTGTTCAACTTTTGTTTTGTAATTATTACCAAGAAAATAGAAGCGAAGGCTATCTTGTTTTTCGTCTATTTCATCCGTGAGTTTCTTTTTCAAAATTACAAATTGAGAATTATCAAGAATACATTCAAATACCGAGTTCTGCACCCTCTGTCCATAATCCATACAAACCTTGGCCACCCTTCTAAGTCTTTTAGTTCCTCCTTCAGAAGTTATCGCCACATCATAGCTGACTAATACAAGCATAATTATCTCCAAATAAATGGTGGATAGGCATCAAGATCTCCGCGAATGAACCTAGCCATCAGCAAAGCCTGAATATAAGGGATTAAACCTATATTCATTTTTTCACTAATAAATGGATGAACAAGTTCTTCCTTTTTTCGCTCCTGATAAGCTAGCAAAACAGTTTTTCTTGTTTCATCATTCATGATCACCGCACCGCTCTGAGTTTTTCTGAACCCTTTTGCAGTAATTCTCTGCAAGTTAATCAGAGACAAGACAAGCCTGTCAGCAAAGAATGGTCTGAGTTCCTCCATCATATCTAGGGCAAGACTCGCCCTGCCCGGTCTATCTCTGTGAAGAAAACCTACAGCTGGATCAAGCCCGACTGTTTCCAATGCAGATTCCACATCATGAGCAAGCAGTGTATAAATAAACGAAAGCAAAGCATTAACATTATCAAGCGGCGGCCGTTTGTTCCTTCCTTCAAATACAAAATCCTCTTTCTGCGCCCTAATAAGTTTATTAAAAACAGAAAAGTATAATTTTGCAGAATCTCCTTCCAAACCTCTAAGTTCATCTATTCTTAGAGCTGATCCTAGCATGGGTATTTGGTTGGCTAGCCTTCCGGAAATGTGTTCTATTTCATCATCCTTTCCATAATCTCTGATAAACCTATTCAAAACCACTCTGGAGTTAGAGAACTTACCGACAAGCATATTTCTAGCTACTTCAAGTGATTTGGACTCATCATCAGATATCCGATATTGAGTTTTTCTTAGAAGGACATTCCCAGATACAGGTCCTTTAATTCTGGCGAGGAATCTTCCATTTTCACTAAGAAAAGAGACACCGACATCTTTCTCAGCACAAAATCCCATTAAAAAAGGAGAAAGCATTACATTTCCAAAACAAACAATTCCAGAAAGGTTGTGGATAGGCAGTCTGAGTTTTTCCACCCTGTCCACGGACACCACTACGCATTCGCCTTCTTTTGAGAGATATGCGCCCTGGGTTGAGATATACAAAGTATTGAGCAGTTTTTTCATGGGAGCTCCTTCATATAGGTTGAGACTCTATTTTTTATAGCTTTTGGAAGACAAATCTCCAGGAATGAACAATTATCGCATTTCCCTTTTTCATAGTCTGCAGCCGGAGTTGCTCCAGCCTCAAGAAACTCATGAAGTTCGTAGATGGTTTTTGCTGTCAGGTCTCTTAATTCTGCATCAAAAGCAATATCGTGTCTATGCCTGGTTTTCCCGTAATACAGAGCGCCGCTTTGTATTTTTGCTCCGAGCATTTCCTCAAGGCAGAAAACCTGAGCGCAAAGCTGTACTTCATCGCATCTTTTTTTCTTGGGCTTTCCAAGTTTGTATTCGACAGGAAAAGGAATCCATATCCCTAAAGAGTTCTTATGAAATTCCACGACATCAGCTTTTCCGGAAAGGCCGTATTCGAGAGACCTTATGAGCAGTCCCCTCTCTATCTTTGTATCATTCCCATGAGAACTTGCTCTTTGTTCGTCCGCTTTCTCGTGAAAGAATTCTCCTTCCAAAGTGTATTTATTTTCCACCCATAACTGTTCTATATGGATAAGAGCACACTGCCTTTTACAAAAAAAATAGTGCTGAATAGCCGAGAGTTGTATAAAATCGTCTTCTTTGTACATATTCGCTAACTTCACCTGTTTTGTTTCGTAACGCTACATCGGGGCATATCTGAATAATTTCTCTTTGAGGAGTGTAGAAAGGTTGTTCTTGTCTTTCGGGTATATGGGAATAAGCTTTTTGCCTTCCTGCTGATAGAGTTTCTGTTTTTTCATCATGCCTATCTTATAGTCTATTGTATCCATGCCCCAGTATTCGATATAAACATCGAATTCAGGCAGATAAAAGTCAGGCCTGACGGCAAAACCCTCTATCAGCCTGATCCTCTCGTCATACCTGAAATCTATATTGTTTTCATGAAGAAAATCCGCAATCAACCGCTCACCATCAGACTGCACAAGCGTCCCACTCTTTGCTTCAATCGTCTTGTTGAGTTCGACTTCGGTATCAAAATTCCTTCTCTTCAGATAGACTTCGTCAAAACACTTTGAGCAGTATATTCTCTGAAAAGCCTTCATGCTTCTGGCATATTCGTCTGAGACTACATTTACGCTGCATCTGGAGCATTTATGAACAGTTTGCTGTTCCTTCAGCTTAACAGCTTCACTTATCAGAGCCAAAGCTTTTTCAGCATCACGCCTGTTGTACTCCTTTTCAATATAATTTGCTGCGATATCTTTCAGGTCATTGAGAGCAGACGCAGCTTCTGCTCCATAAGCGCTAAGAGCCTTGATGACATATTGTTTTACCTGAGGATGCGGGTCGTTGAGCATGGACTTCAAGGCATCGACTGCCAACTTTGCGTCAAGTAGTCCTGCAAGCTTTCCTATAGCAGAGGCTGATAGCCTCCTCACATGCTGCGACGGCATCTTCAGGTACCTTATCAGCTCCGGCAGAGCAGAAACATCTCCGTTCCTGCCAATCTCTACTGCCCTGTCTGTATATTTCTTTTCTAATTGCCTGTCCATAAATTTGCCCTAGTAAATGTTACGCAACGCAAGTGTAGTTAATCAGTTTATTATATTGTATCTCATCTACTTCAAAGCTTCTCCTCAATACTCACTCCGGAATTGTATCACTACAATATTGCACATCCTTTATCTTTAAATTCTATCACAGGAATCATGCCTTTCATATATCCTAAGAAATCCTGGTCATATTCATAAGACCATTTATAGATATCTGAATATCCTCTAATTTGCTCCAAAGCCAGATTATTAATTTTATTCATCCAAATCTGCACACTGTTTTGTATCAGATCAATAGGTGTTATTTTATCCCCTTTCTCCATCCTTGCTGTAATTATCTTATTGACAACAACAAGTCTTGTATCAGAGTTAATTACCTTACACAAAGCTTCAACATCAGGATAGTCCATCCTATTCTCAGCTATTCTAATTTTCTCAGATTCTATAGAAATATCTTTTAGTTTGATTTCTTCCTGTAATGCTCTTGTCATAGCTATAGAAGGATGTTGTTTTTCCAAAATATTATCAGTTAAAAAAAACTCGAGAATAATTCTTGATGATTCAAAAGCAGGATGTGAATTAAAGAGTGGATCGGCTATCCTAAAATCGTAAACCTTTGCATCGTTCCTTTCACCATCTCTGTTAATTCGCCCCCCAACCTGGATAAGACTAGCCAAAGATGCGCTTTCCCTAAAAGCAGTTTGAAACGAAAAGTTCATACCTGCCTCAACACAGCTCGTTGCAACAAGAGTCCAGTCAGAAGAATTTTCCTTGAGTCGATTTTTTATTCGATTTATTATCCTAGCCCGATCGGCAGGAGATAAAGCTGTAGAAAGATGCTCAACATTATTGTCTGAATGGTTCAAAAGCTTTGCGAATATTGCTGCTGACTGAACTGTATTGAAAATAATAAGACGGGGCCCCTTTTCCGATAAGACAAACTCTTTTAAAGATTCCTTATTAAATGGAGCTTCTTCTCTTTTCCTAATATATGCAATTCTAGCCTTTTCATAACTTTCTGCTTTTTTCCTTAATTCATCTGGAATGATGTCCGCTATTTCATTCTCTGGTGGATTCACAAATTCTTTGAGAGTCCAAAATCTGGCTAAAGACCCAGAAGCCAAAACAAAATAACAATTCCAACAGTTCGCTAACTCTCTAATCCATATCCATTGTTGAGGCCATTGATATACTGGTATTGCCGCATGAGCCTCATCTATAAAAACTGCCGAATGAGGAAGTTCATGAAGTTTTCTCAGTTTGCTTGGAGTTGAAGAAGAAAGTGTCTCAAAAAACTGAACTGCAGTTGTCACAATTATTGGAGAATTCCATAGGGAAGCCAATTGTCTACAGTTAAAATCCGAAAAGTCTGCCTGATGATGGTGAGCTGCAACAACATGTTCAGGATTTTCTCCTTCAAGGGTAAGAGCTTTTCTATAGACATCAACGGATTGATTTATTATATTTGTATATGGAAGTACAACAAATATATGTTTAAGCCTCTTTTCGATAGCAACTTTCAGCAAATATACCATAACAGCCGTTGTTTTTCCTGTTCCAACAGGACTATCACATGAGCGTATTTGGTTATTAATCTTAGACTCTTTGCATGCAGAATAGATATCTGAACGAATCTGACTTCTTTCATCATTAGGATCTTTCAGCTTTGAAACATATTCATCTAGAGCTTTTAATCTATCTTCCCATTTTGTATCAGGTGTTGGAATTGCAGATTCCTGCTGATAGTGTTTTGCCGTATCTCCATAGTCTGCATCTACAATGCATGATAAAGCAAGTCTTCTTGTTAATCCTGACCACGGAAGAGTAGCCGTAATATTTTCAAAACTTTTATTAATGTAAGCTTTATGCAAATTTTCATATTCATTAATAGATTTATCTGTAATTTCTTTAAATTTAGGATCTCTCAAGAACAACTCACTAGGTTTTTCCAACTCCTTTGATTTAGACAAAAGACCAATGTGGTGTCCATACACGAGGACTGCAGGTTCTAATGACCTATTTCTCAAAAAATAAGTAGTACCTGCGTCCACATGATTAATAGGTAGCGAAACATGGCTATCTGGAGCATTCAAGACTTCTTGATTTTCAGGATCAAGTTTACCCAAGTCGTGAAAAAGTCCGGCATTATAAACGGAGCTAACAAAATTTAAAGGGCTTTTATTCAATCCATCTGTAGCCGACTCGGCATTTCTTCGAGCTCTTTCAGCTACAGACAAAACATGATCATCATAATATTGTTTTTCTATATAAACTCCGTTTATAATCTTTGCGCTATGCGCTACTGGTCTGTTATCAGAATCGTTCATCCATCAAATCTCTTAATGGTTTGACCTTGTCTTGAATTTCTTTTGGCAGAGATTTTGGCTTATGATACTCTTCCCAAGATTTCGAAGGCTCGCTGTTGCTTTGCTCATCTTTCCTTGTAGGAGTAATTGCCGAAATTATTGCAAAATCTGAACAAGATCCTAACGCTGACTTATGTTCAACATACCAGGCATGCCTGATTTCTACAGCAGTCCTTATGTAAGAAGAGTTATGCGAATATGCGTACGGGATAAGTTTTAACATCATTTCAATATCCCTAGGCTGACATCCTGATTTAATTGCTGCAGTGGGGTTAATAAAGAATGGCATACAATAAACACCATGCTGAACTATACGGTAAGCAAGCGGAGCCATCCCTCTATCCTTGCCTTCTTCTACCCCTGATTTGTTCGTAGTAGTGTCTCTCTCAATCTTGACTGGAGAGATGGAAACCCCCATCCCGAACTGAACAACTCCTGTTCTGATAAAATGCTCTTTCTTATCCTCTTTATTATCTATGGATTCAAGAAATGTCGTTCCAAATACTCTTGCATCCCAATAAGTTGCCTGAAACATTTCTTTAGTTAATTTCTTTATATCATCCCTATTACGGCCTCTATTTTCCAAAATACAAAAATCTTTCTCTTCCAATGCAGAATTAAAAGATTTAGAAGCAGCATCCCAAACTGGGCCTCTAGGCTGATTTAGATCAGATTGCACCAGATCACGCAATTTACGCTTAAATGAGACAGGAGAAATTTTTCCGCGTCCATCTGAAGTTTGTCTTGGATCGCTTTCTCTGTCAGGGTCACCGTTAGGATTTGAATTAATGACCTCTATTATTAATAAACCGGTAGCTTTTAAAATCCCATTAGTAGTTTCATTGATACTCATTTCTTATCTCCTTAATTTTTATATATTAATCCCTAATTTTATTCTGATTTAGCTAGATAACCTAACAGCATTTGCGCCTTGTCAGTATCCTTCAATTGTCTTGGTAATTCCAGTTTTCCAAGTTCATAACAAATATCTCCCATTCTCTTAAGGCACCATTTAGCAAGCCCGATATCTCCTGTTGTTACAGTGCTAGCCCATGCCTGATATGGTCTTATCCTCTCCATAAGAATAGCAAGAGCGCTTTCAGGATTGTCCAGAGCTGTAGAAATAAGTGCATTTCCTATAAGCTGATGTGGAATTTTGCCTTTCATTACATGTTTTGAATACTCCTTATGAAGAGTATCCACTGCCGATAATAGTGAGCCGATTAGATATGCGGATTTATTCACATATTCCTCCTTTTTTAAATCTAATTTATATAAAGCAATTGCAATCAAAGAAATAGTTTTAAGCGCAGATACTCTTGCATCTGAGGAATACTCAGATAGCTGTTCATATCCTTCTGAATGAAGAGCCTGCCCTATCCCACTCAGAAGAGGGAAGGTTCTTTGTAAAAGTAAAGACAGTAGCCTGGAAGCCACATCTTTCACGAATTCACTGCTTTTTAGAAAGAAATCAAAAGCATCACTTAATGGACATCCTTGTATCTTTTCAGACTTTTTGCCTAAGTTAGAAAACTGCTTTTGTAGAAGAGCTATTATTTCTGTCGGATATGGAGAACATGGTTTTCCTATTTCTGATTTCTCTCCTTTCTTTTTCGGAGGCACAGGAATCCATACTTCAGGACAATTCTTGACTGCCTCAACCCAAAGGTCTCTGGATTCTTCGATAGTTTTTAGAGAAATAAGATCAGATAGAACAATTTGACCTTTTCCTTTATCAGGCTTTCGTAAAGCAAAGATCCTAACATTCTTGCTTTCATAGCTTTCAAGTCCTTTGATTGCTTTTATGACATTACTTGATTTTGCTTCAAAGTTCTGAAGTGCGTTTTCTTCTGTAGAACCACCAAGAAGCGCAGCCAAATCAAGTTCTGAATCAGGTTTATACTCTAAATACGACAATAATAATATTTTTTCTGGCACGCCAACCCAAGTCTTTCCTTTCCTTCCTTCATCAGTGATAAATTTCATAGCACTATCAAACTCTGACGCAAGTTTTCTTGAAATTGGAATAATTTCTGTTGATGATTTCCCATACTTAGACTGACAAGGAATATCTTTGTTCCATGCGTGTAAATAGGTTGGACCGATAATAGGAAGAGTTGGATCAGGAAATTTATCATCTTCAATTTCTGTTTGTTCCCCGCTCAGCGCACATACGCCATTTATATTCTGAGTTGGTTTTGATCTTATAAGGTTCTCTGTTACCCATGATTTTGTCTCACAACTTCTCACAAGGGTCTGATATTTCTCCCTATCAGCAATATCCAAAAAGACAGATATAGTGCATTCTTCATATTTTTTATCTTTCTGCTTCCATTCACCTACAAAAGCTTTTTGAATAAGCATTTGCCCTTCAAGATTAAGATTATCAAAAGAGTCTAATGCTTTGTTTGTAAGACATTTCAGCCATTCAGATATTTTTGTGGGATCAATTCTGCATAGCGAATCAATTAGTGCAATAAAGGCGTTATTCTCTTCAGTGCTTAGCAGTTTTTTTAATTCATGAGGGAAAGTTATAATATTCGCTTTAAGACTATCAAACTTGTACTTTTCTTTAACAGCAGATTTATCTTTGATTTCTTTCAGTAAGTTCTTTCTTTTCTCTGTATCTTCTTTTTTAAGTTTACTTAAAGTTTCAAGTGAGACAGTATCTCCACACTCAAGGATTGGTCCAGACAAGTTAATTGCAGGAAATCTTTGATGATTACTTGGCGCAAGATTCCACAGATTTGCTGAATCTTTTTTTGAAAAACATGAAATACTTGACGGCATGCCGTTGGAATCTATTTCAAGATATAACCCGCCTTCTTTTTTTAACGGTTTAATATCAGGATGAGTCTGAGGGATGACTGTTGGTAAACTTTGCTGAAGCTTATAAATTTCATTAAGCATATTCCATTACTCCCTTTTTTATCCATATATTCTGTTTATAAACTGCATTACTATTTCCTGAGACATTTTTATCAAAAGGAGAATAAAGCATTGACGGAATAAACTCGTTGATAGATTCATTTGCTTTGGTTTCAGCTCGAACAGTACCAAAATATGAAGGTGTAAACTCTTTCCAGCCAAGGCAAGGCATATAATAAAAACGGTCATTCCTAAGACGAGTTTCAAATTTATCTTGAAGCAAATGCAAATGATTTGTTGTTATAACCTTATTCATATCAGGCAAACCAACCTCTTCGATGATTCCGTATATCTTATAGCAAACATTAGATAAAACAGTGGCAACTAGTTGATAAGAACTACCCTGAGCTAACTGATTTGATTTTCTCAATGGGCCTCCATAGTTAGTGACATAATTTGTATATTGAATTGGAGAGCATATCTCGACTTTTGTCGGTTTTATAAATGCGCTCTTAACTCGAGACACAGCTTCAAACATACCTTTAGCAGCTGAATATGTCGGGCAAGGATATGAAACAAATGCCGCCCCTGCATCTGGTCTAGTAAACATTGCCATAACTCCCTCAACCTCAAAAGAAACTTCATAAACTTTGTTTATCATATGGTTCCTCAATATTAATAAATTTATTTTTTTGCGCGTAATAAGTCATTTCCCCACCTTTTGATTTATGTCCTTCTGGCAGTTATATCATAGATTCAACTTATTTTAAATAATGCTTTTCGGGAATTTTATCATTTCCCATAGGTCAAAACGCGTCCTAGCTTGACGAGGAGATAGAAATAATTCGTGTTTTTTTTGTGTGGCACAATCGTGCCTTCATGGTTAGCTGGCTTAGGCTAAGGTTCTATAAACTTCTGGAAGTCTTCGGGGAGCGGGCATTCAATGGAGAGAAGTTCGTTTGTAGAAGGGTGAGGGAATTCTATTTTCCATGCGTGAAGCATCTGGCGCGGAGCAGATATTGATTGTTTTCCTCCATAAATTTTGTCGCCGAGAACAGGCAGTTTTTTATGTGCAAGATGGACTCTGATCTGATGAGTTCTTCCTGTTAGTATCTGCACATCCAGAAGGCTTAAAGTTACTTCTTTATACACAAAACTTCGGACAAGGTCATAAATTGTTATTGCATCCCTGCCGTTATGGTTGACGACAGCCATTTTCTGTCTGTGTATATGATGGCGGCCAATAAGAGTTTCGATTTTTTCTCTTTGTTTCGGTGGTTTTCCGATAACGATTGCCTTGTAGATTTTGTTTACTTTTCTAGAAGAGAAGCTTTCGGAAAGTTTGGCCTTGCTAACTACATTCTTAGCGATGACAAGGCAGCCTGAAGTATCCTTGTCCAGACGATGAACGATGCCGGGTCTGTTCAATGAAAGCTCGTCAGCGTTCTCTTCAGTGACATTCTCTATGAAGTTTTCATCTCTTCCGAGGAGGGCATTGACAACTGTTCCGGAATGATTTCCGGCGGCGGGATGCACGACAATTCCTGCAGGTTTGTCAATAACCAGAAGATCATCGTCCTCATAAAGGATTGTGAAGTTAAAATCCTCAGGCAGAAGCAGAGAGGAATCTATCTTTTCCGGCCATTGAATCTCTATCTGGTTACCTTCTGAAACTATAGTTTTTTTTGTAGTTATATGACCGTTGAGTTTCACTTTTCCGCAGGAAACCATCTCCTGCAGGAAAGTTCTGGAATAATCCGGAAAAACTCTATGAAGGTATTTATCGATTCTCTCGGAGATTCCTGAATCGACTATTAAATTGTTTTGTCCATGCGTCACTTCTGTGACCCCTTAACAATTTTATGATGAATGTAACCATATACTGCAATGATAACTACAAGTCCTACAATAATCCAAATAAAGTGTTCGGCAAGAAGCCCTTTTCCCTTGTTTACGATATCAGCGTAAGACATGTTTTCAGCTATATGCCCCAGATAATATCCGATATAGGTAAGAATAGCGCACCACATTCCGGCTCCGAGAGTCGTATAGAACGAGAATCTTTTTATATCCATTCTAGAGAGCCCGGCAGGGATTGATATCAAATGCCTGATAGCAGGAAGGAATCTGCAGACAAAAGTAGTTATATCGCCGTATTTCCTAAATATTTCCTCAGCGCGTTCAAGAAGCTGCGGCTTCAGGAAGAAATATTTGCCGTATCTGTAGAGGATCGGTCTGCCCAGCCAGAGTGAAATATAGTAGTTTACCATGGCTCCGACAAGAGAACCTACTCCGCCTACAGCAATCGCCACAATCACATCCACATGAGGAGACTGGAAAGTTAGGCCTCCTCTGTAAGCAAGAAAGCCAGCGGGTATCATTATAACTTCGCTTGGCAGCGGAATTACAGAACTCTCAATAGCCATTAGAACAAATATTATTACAAAACCCCAGACATGGGCATGTGCAGCAGCATACTCAATGTGCTGAACCAAAATTTCAGTCATTACGATTTTCTCCTGTTTTTTATATCGCAAAAGCTTTAATATAGTTTATGAAATATTATCTGCAACAAATTCAAAATCTGAAACCATCCCTATTCCCTTTACACTGTCCCCTATTCCCAAAATATTACTGAATCTGATTTCTTCTAATCGTCAGAACCGTTATATCATCAAACTGAACGCCATTGTCGAACACATCAACGGCATGGATTAATTCAGAAACAAGGCTCTCAAGTTTACTGTCGTAATTAATCGCGGCAATTTCTGAGAGCCGTTCATCTTCAAAGAGCTCATCGGAAGGAGAAGTTGCCTCGGTAATCCCGTCAGTGTACAAGAGGAGAGTCTCTCCGGGATTAATGACATCATCTCCCATATTGAAATCAAGGTCTTCAATAAAGCCCGCGACAGCGTTATTCATTTTTCCGAAATACCTTGAACTGCCAGTTGAAGAAATCATGAGCGGTTCATTATGTCCGGCATTGGCATATTTAATAATTCCTGTATCCAAATCAAGATAACAAAGGAAGACGGTCACGAACATCTCTGTGCCGTAACGGGAAAGGATTTTATTGGCAGTGGTCATAGCCAGAGCAGGATTTTCCGGTTCGTTTATACAAGAATTCCTGATAACGCTCTTGGCTATACTCATAAAAAAGGCCGCGGAAATTCCTTTTCCGGATACATCGGCAACGAGGAAAATAAGTTTATTATCCTGGATTTTCATCAGATCGTAGAAATCACCGGCAACTTCTTTGGCAGGGATGAGTTTGCAGTAAATAGAATACCTTTTGTCGTCACCCATAATATCATAACTAGGCAGCATTGATTCCTGAATTCTTCTTGCAATATCCATTTCTGATTCAAGATTGGCCTGAGCTTTTATCTCAAACTCCAGGTTTTTCATATATCTGCGAAGTTCGCCTGAAAGCTGATTGAAAGACCTTCCAAGGTCGTAGAGTTCTCTGCCGCCTCTAGCTATAACCGAGACTCCGAAATTGCCCTGGCTCATTTTTATAGACCGGTCATTGAAGCCTTTTATAGGATAAAGGATGTAGCGCCTGAATAAGAATATTGTTACGGAAGCAATCACAAGAAAGAAAAGTACGCTCATAGTAATAAAATCGAAATTAAAATCATAAATAATATCAAGCATGTTCCTTTTGACTTCTTCAGCTGGGTTCAACAAGATTGAATAGGGAATGGCAGTAAAAAGAATCCAGTCCGCATAATCAAGTTTCTGATAAATCAGGAGATAATCCATATTATTAATTTCCACATGAAATCGGCCTTCTTTTTCTTTTTTAATCATAAGGGAAAGATTTTTTATCTGTCCGTTGGATGACTCGGAAGTAAAAAGCCTTTCTTCAAATACACTGTTGGTGTCAGAGTCAGGCTTGGAAACTGTTTTTGTATTGGGAACAAAACCCAGAAGAGTCCTTGCTTTCTCAGGAAAGACAACGAATTCCGAAGATTTCTCATCGTAAACAAAGGTAAAGACATATTTTCTGGCGAATGACTCCTCATCAAGTCCTTTCCAGTTAGCAATTATTAAAAGTTCTTCTTTTTCCATATCTTTTGTCAGATTAAACTTATCTATTCCGATAGTCGAGGAAAGAATAAGTTTTTGGTCTTTTTTACTGAAGTATTTTGCAGTACAGGTCAAAGCACCAAGAGTGTCCAGGCTTTTGTACCTGTAATTAACTTCCTGCAGAAGGCCGGGTCTCGAACTGAAATCAACATAAGTTTTGTCGATATATTTTCTTAAATAGTCTGCGTTATCTATTACAGACATATTGAAGTTTTTATCTTTTGTAAAGAAAGTCAGATAATGAGTATCGAAGAGAAGCAGACTGAAATAATCAAAACTCCTGGATTCTGAAATAGCCGTTTTCATGAAAGGGTCAAAACAGGAGATTGCATAATAAAGAGGAAGGTCTTTCTTTAGCGATTCGTCTTCTTTGCTGCCGGCAAGAGCATGAGCGTATCCGCCATTCTGATGAAAATAAAAGTCCTTGCTGCTGTCCTTTAAGTAGTTATCTCTGAATTTATCCAATAGCGTTTCATTAAAATCAAAGGATGAGGCATTATCACATATAAAACCAATCTGAGAAGCATAGATCCCGGAAAGCTTGAGCCCCAATTCAATTAAATGGGTATATTCCTTTGCTTTCCTGTCCATGAGAACTTTCACATAGTCCAAATACTCTGATGTAATATCTTTCTCTGCTACAGAAACAGAGATATTTCCAAGTTTGAAAACAAGAGTAGAAGAGATAAATCCTATGAAGATTATCGTCGAAATGAGAATTAATGAAAAGCATATAATCACTGATGCTCTCAATCCGAGTCTTTTTGTCCGTTCATTTGCCATAAAGCTTTTAAATCAAGTATTAAATTAATTAAAAAGGTCTCTTCCCTGAAATATCAAAATGGCCTTATCCTCATTGCGGATATCGCCGAATTTCACAATATCGTCTGCTATTATAGAACATGCCTTGCCTGCAGGAATTCCCATACATATCTTGAGCTGTCTGACAACTGCGTCAAAACTGTATGAATGCCCCCTGGAATTCATTGAATCCATCACTCCTCTTGTAAAGAGTATCAGCTTGGTTCTAGGGATTATCAATTTTTCCTCATATTGGTAAAACGCATCGTTTATCAAACCCAAAACAGGCGACTTTTGCCCTGTCAGCTCTTCAGCAAAACCGCTGGGAGCCATTCTGAACATTGAAGCAAAACCAGCAAAAGAATAAAATAGTTTGGACTGTTTTTTGTCGTAGAAGACAAGACCAAGGGAAATAAACATATCCACATTCTTCCTGCACAAATGATGGTTAACCTCCCCAAGCACATCCGCAGGGCTGTTCGGGTATTTCATACAGGCATCTTTTATAAGAGTTTTTGTTAACATCATGTAGAATGCCGCTGGAATACTTTTGCCTGAAACCTCTCCAATTAGAAAAGCAAGCTTATCTTTCGAAAGAAGAAAATAATCATAAAATACGCTGGAAATCAGATCTCTGGAAATGACTTTCCCGCTTATATCTATTTCAAAGTCTCCTATGCCTGCAAGGTTGGGTTGAGGAAGTACCGCTGATTGGATATGCCTGGCGATATCAACTTCGTGTTCAATATATAATCTGTTTGTAATTCTCTCCTTAACCTCAGAAGAGTATTTAGAAAGCTTCTCGGAAAGGAAATTAAATGAACTTATCATTTCATAAACTTCTCTGGCTCCAGCCTGTTTGACTTTAATACCTAACTCACCTTTCATTAACTTTTTAACACCTATCTCAAGATCATAAATAGGCAAAATAAGTATTTTTCTGAAAAAAAATGCCAGAGCTGCTATGCAGATAGTCACATAAATCAATCCCATTATTATCAGATTGATGCTAAGTACAAAAAAAGACTGAACCAGATACTCCTTTGCAGAAAGAACCGAACCCATAAGCTCTTCCATTGGCACAAATGAAAATAGCCCCCAGTTATTTACATGGATTTTCGAGTAAACAATTATATATCTCCGGTTGTCAATGTCCAAAGTTGCGTACTTGTCGTCTACTTTCTGAAAACTCCGGAATAATTGCTTTAACTGTTCCAGTTTTGAATCAGTAATTTTCAAATTCAAAAGAGCCTGGTAGTCCATTGTATCAATATTTTTGGGAGTAATTCCCATTTCATTCAGCCTTGATTTCTGGCATGCTATAAATTCTCCGTCATCCATATTCAGGATAAAAGAAAAACTCTTGTCATTCAGAGACTCCTGCAGAAGGCCTATACTATTGTCGATACTCTCTTTTGAATGAAACACCTCATAGTGAAAATTCTTAAGATCCTGAATGATATAATCTATCGAAAAGTCAACACCTGCTCTCCCGAGCACATTTCCTTCCTTATCAATTATTTTCCGATAAGTTGTAACAAGGAAATAGCCCGTTATATCCTTATAGACTTCTGTCCATCCGTCATCTTTGATTGTATGTGTCGAATAATATTTATTAAATCTTTCCTGATCAGGAGGGATAAGGTTGGCTCCAATCTTAGGATCATAAAAATAGTCTAATAAAAAATGCTCATTACTGTTCGCTATGAACGCAGCAAAATAAGGACACTTCCCCTGCTCTGAAATTCCCTTCATGAGAGCTTTCATGAGGACTTCCAGAGAAAGCATAGCGCGTATCCTATAAAAGAGGTCACGGTTCAGTTCACTGTCCCCCCAGTAAAATATCCTTGGATTTTCTATTGGGTTATTAAAATATATTTTTCTTTCCGGGTCATAGGAAAGCGAGGAGACTACAAGTGTAGACATATTATAATTATGATAGTACGGAATGAATTCGCGGACTATCCTTACCTCTACAGAAAGCATCTCGGCAAAAACCATGGCTTCTCTGAACAGCCTGTCGTAGTTAGTTGCTTTTCTTTTATTAAGTTCAAGCAAGGTGTCGGCCTTTCTTTCGTAAAGAGACTCTGAAATGTTAGCCCATAGTACTTTGTCTATCTTCTTTATTGAGATTATTGCAAGAATGATAATAAAAACAGCGCATAGCAGGAATGTAAAAACTATTCCGCTTAAAAACAAAAAAACTATGCTAACTCTTTTGAATTTCATGTAAGGCAATAAATTCATAAATTAATAGAAGCTGATATTGGATAATTTTAGCATGACGAAAAAGAAAAATAAGATGATAAAAGTTTAATCAGTTATTATCTTGGCTGTTCTTGCAGTAAAAGCCGTCGCAAGAGCGCTCGGCGTACTTGAAAAGTTTCTTGCCAAATCGGTCAGAAGTATTTTTTCTGACTTCTGCGTTCCGGTTATTACTACTTCATCCCCTATTTGCACATTTTCAATTTCCGAAATATCCAGCATCATGAAATCCATACACACACGCCCTACTAAAGGAGCTTTCTTTCCGTTAACAAGAGCATATCCTCTTGGCACACTTTGCCAGACGCAGCCGTCAGCAAAACCAAAAGGCACTGTACAGATCTTTGAAGGTCTGTAAGTTATGCCTGCTCCGGCATAGCTTATCCTGGTATTTTCAGGCACGCTCTTAATAAACGAAACTATTGATTTGACGGTTAAGGCCTGGAAGAATTTATTCTGAAGTTCTTCTGGAACAATTCCATAAAGGGATTTTCCAATTCTAACCATATCGAAAAAAGAGTCTTTGATATTTAATATCGAAAAAGTACCTGCAGCGTGGCTATATTTGAAATAAAGACCTTTCTTCTCCATTGCTCTAAGATAATCGCGAAACGATTCGAGCTGGTTGTAAGCATAAGCTGAATCAATGGCATCAACGCTTGAAAGATGAGTAAAAGCTCCCTCTATTTCAATTCCTGGAAGACAAGCTATCTTTTCTGTTTCGGATACAGCCTCGGAAAATAGTCTTTTGTAAGATTCCATATCCCCTGTCTTATGAAGAAACAGCCCAAGCCTGCCCATCCCTGTATCGAGCTTAATATGAACTCTCAGTTTCCTGCCTGAATCCACGGCTCTGTCAGAGTACTCTTTGGCTGTCTGATAAGAATGAACCGCCTGAGCAGCATTGCAGTCAAAAACAATATCCAGCATATCAGGCGGGGTATAACCAAATATAAAAATTGGCCTGGCTATTGACCTCAGCCTCAAACCAACTGCTTCGCTAAGCCTGCTGACACCTAAATAATCCACATATCCGTCAATTATCCTGGAAACATCCGCGGCACCATGACCGTAGGCATCGGCTTTGACTATTGCCATTATACTGACTTTATCTCCAACAATGCTCCTGATTTGCCGTATGTTGTTGACTAATGCTCCGGCGCTTACTTCTGACCAAACAACATTTTTCTTATGGACAGGAATTCTGCTCCATTTTTCGCGTAAACTGTCGGATTGATTGGATATGGACTTTGAAAACATTATTTTTTCTCTATTTAGTTGGCATATATTTTATGATTGCCTTGCGTAAAAACAATCCGAAGAGTAAACATCCATCCTTTATTCCCACCCAATTGCATAAATGAATAACATGTCTATAATTTCAGTTCTAAAGCTTTCTATCCCAAACCCGATAAAAAAAAGTAAAAATGCATCCTAGTAGCATTATAATAAATATTAAAACCTTTCAGGATAACCTCAACTATATCAGACAGACCCTATCTGAAAATGTTAAAATTTGCCTGCCTGTCAAAGCAAATGCCTACGGTCACGGGATTAAAGGAATCTCAAAGCTCGCTGAACTTTTCGTGGATTACTTTGCTGTAGCATGCCTTAACGAAGGTGCGCTTCTTAGAAAAACCGGGATAGAAAAACCAATTTTAGTTCTTGGAGCGATTGATGAAGATCAAATCCCAGGGCTTATAGAGAATAACCTTGACATAACTATTTCCTCTTTTTTCAAGGCAAAGCTTGTTTCTGATTTCTGCAAAAGAATCGGAAAAAGCTGCAAAGTCCATATAAAAGTCGATACAGGGATGAACAGAGTCGGAATCAAGGCAAAAAACGCCGCCTCCCTTATTGATTACATTCATTCAGATCATAACCTTGAATTGGAAGGAATATATTCCCATCTTGCAGAGAGCGAAGAGATTGACCGAACCTTTACGACCTCCCAGATAGAATCTTTCCGAAAAGTCTGCAGCTATGCAAAATCAAAAAAAGAAGATATTATCTGCCATCTGGCTAACTCCGGCGCCCTCTGTTACTCCCCTGAAAGTTATTTAGACATGGTGAGGCCGGGAATCCTAAGCTACGGTTATTTCCCGGGCAAAAAAGAACCCCAATACCCTCTGAATCAGGTTAAGCCAAGTTTCATGCTCAAGACTAAAATTGCGTATTTTAAAGCTATAGAAGCAGGGGAATCAGTCAGCTATAATCGAAAATACAGAACGGACAAACTGACCAGAATTGTGACTCTTCCAATAGGTTACGGCGACGGTTACCGCCGGGCGCTCTCAGGAAAAGGAACTGTCCTTATAAGAGGACATAAATACCCGATATCCGGCACTATATGCATGGATATGACTATGGTCGATATTGGCTCTGAAGGAACTGCGTATGTTGGTGACGAAGCTGTTCTTATAGGCTCACAGGGAAAAGAACAAATAACTCTCGAAGAAATTGCCGACATCTGCCAGACCAATACCTACGAAATTCTGTGCTCTCTAAGCGAGAGAATTCCAAGAATATATGCCTGATAATATGTCGCTCTTTATCTAACCAGTAATAGTTTTTCTAAAATCGTCACGCCAAAGCAATATCTTCATAACTGCTTACTCCAAGTCTTCATAAGACCAGAAAAAAACTTCTATATTGAAAGATAATATCCTCAATTCCCGCAAATAAAATTTTTAATAAAAATACTTAATTTTGAAATATAGACTATTGGGAAATCTAAAAAAGCAATATACCATTAGTTTAGTGTCATTTCTTTAACACACAGTTTAAAGGAAGTGTTCATGATGAAAATTATAACTCTGTCAGTGTGTTTTTTTGGTTTTTTAGCATTAGCTAATTTAAACGCCGATATAAATGTAAACTTACACAATGACACCGGTCAGGATGTTTATGCCTACTTAGATTATCAACCTCCAACAACTATAATAACCAAGAACTTGCTAATCGATGGCAAGTTTCATAAGATCATGAAAGGAGAAACATATAAATTTGTAACATCATATATCAACAGCGGCAATCTATTTTTTGCCATACCAGGATCTGAATCGAAGAGTTTCATTTATGAGGGAGGAAAAACTCAGCCGCCGGCTAATGGCGACGCTTTCTCAGGCTTTATTGAATTTTCATATGTGCAGGGTTCTCCTGTATATTGGGACGCGAGCAATGTTGATAGCGTAGGAATGCTTTATGGCGTCCAGCTTACAGACCTTGATCAGGATTATTCCCCGAAATTCGGCTACAAGTATCCTCAGGCCGATTTTATCAATAATCTTATAGAATATTGCCAATTTACTCAATCAGAACAGAAAGATGCTTATAAAAGCTTCACTATTGACAGACAGAAATTCAGCAAATTGCTAGGTTCAACCGTCTGCCCGCAAGCCTACAGTTCAAAGTATTCAGAGTACCTGAAGGCGCTTCGTGAAAACATTATCGAAGTTACATTCTACAGTGATGATATGAGCAATGATAAAGTTCATATAAAAAATAATCCGTATATTCTCTGGCCAAATACGGCTTTTAATGGAAGTTTTTACGATGCCGCAACCGTAGACGGCATCAATAATGTAATCTTGAAACTCACAAGTCAAGACGAAAGCACAATGACAACAATCTACCTTACAACAGATGCGTTGAACGGCAATACTGTCGTTCAATCAAATAGCAGCAAAGGTATGTATGTAAGAGGGCCTGAAGGCTGTAATGATAAAGACGCTAATAATGTGAGCTTGAACTGGACGGGTAAAACACCAGCTACAACCACACAATTCCAGGCATGGGTAGATTCTGTAACAAGAGGTCTGCTCTGCGACTTGAACCTGGGACTAATCCCAGTTGCTCCCAAGGACGATCATTATGACCAGAACAATCAAAAGACATGGGACAAATCGGGAAAATACGCAAACAGATATAACCAGTATATAGTAAACAATTCTAATTCA
>MHBE01000041.1 GCA_001803205.1 Lentisphaerae bacterium GWF2_38_69
CTACAAGTCCGGTTCCGTGAGGGGCATTGATGTTCTTCACTTATATATGAAAATTATATTGTAATAGGAGAAATATATTATGCCTACTCGACAAAATCAGATTTAAATTTAAGCGAAGTTCTTTTGGAAAATGAACTGCTCAGAAATGAAATTGAGCAACTGAAAGAACAGCTCGCATGGCTTAGAAAACAACTATACGGGCCGAAGTCCGAGAAGCTTTCCAATATCCCGCTGGACGCTCCGCTATTACCCTGTTTTGATTTTGGAGATGAGGTAATTGCAGAAGAAAAGAAAGAACAAATTTCATATGAACGCAAAAAGGGTGTTAAAAAAGATTCCTGCAAACTTGAACTTCCAGACAATATGGAAGTCAGGGAAACGATTCATGAACTTCCCGAAGAAAAGCTAATAGATGAGGCAACAGGCGAAGAGCTTGTAGAAATAGGAAGAGAGTCAACAGATAAACTCGCCAGCTGCCCTGCAAAATATTACATAAAAAGAGATACCTATGTAAAATACGCCGTCAGAAACAATCCTCTTTCCGGAGTTATACAGCTGCCCTCAGCAGATTCAGTATTGAAAGGATCGAAATTTGATGAAAGCTTCATGGCAGAAGTCGTTACTGCAAAATTAGCTTACCATCTTCCATTTTACAGGCAGCAGGAAATGCTGCAGTGTTTTGGAATAAAAATAGAAAGACAGACTTTAAGTTCCCTTTTTGTTAATCTTGGAGATAAGCTTGAGATTCTCTACAATGAAATGAAATCATTGGCACTTGAATGCAGATATTTATATACCGATGACACACCTGTAAGGATGCTTGAACCCGGAAGTGGCAAAACCCGTGAGGCCAGAATGTGGATTTATGAAGCAGCACACCCGGATGTCCCTGCTTACAAAGTATATGACTTTTCTATAAACCGCAGTTATGATCATCCTTTTAATTTTCTTAAAAACTTCAAAGGTGTAATACACGGCGATGCGTTCGGCGCATATGTAAAACTCGATAAAGATAAGGATAATGCATCTTCTCCCGAATGATAAGTAAAGGTTATGAAACAGCCTCAGTTTTAGTATTTGGCAGATTAAAGATCTTCAGAATGAAATAATCCTTGTCTTGGAAACCATAGGCCTGCCTGATAAGCCACCTTACTTTATTATTAAACCCTTCCATTCCGGCGTTTGATAATTTGTTTGTTTTCCAGAAGGCGATAATTCCCTGGAGGTTATTTTCTATAGTTTTGGACATAGCCTCTAGTTCTTTGATTTGCGTCTGACGGGCAATAGCGCACCAGTTTTTGAACGCCGCTTCAGCCTGAGAACAATTGCGTGATATCTGATAGATGCTTCTCAGGCCTTCCTTCATCATGCTGACATCTCCAAGTTCTTTGAATACATTTCTCAAATTATCAAGGAGTTGTTTTGCATCGGGCTCAAGATTCTCGACATTCCTGAGAAAAAGGTATCTTTGATTTTTAAGGAGTTTTCTTTGTTCTTCATCGATTTCCCCGGCTACTCTTCTTCTTACTTTATCAAGCTTTTCGTTCATAAGTTTGATTACATGGAAATGATCGAAAACTATCAGTGCTTCGGGTAGGCTGTTTTTCCCCCATGATACATAAGCTTTTGACATATCCATTGCTACTGTAGTTATCTTTGCTTCTGAATGTTTAAGTTTGAGATTAAAAGCTTGAAGGGAGTCGGCTCCTTTCCCATCTCCCACATAGAGCACAGCGCCGGATTCCAGATCTCTGACTATAGTAATGTATTTTTCTCTGCCCTGCGTTTTTACATAAAGTTCATCTATACCTATTACTTCCACATTCTTAAGAGGAATGTATCTAAACTTTTTCTCGAGATGCCTTTTCTCGCAATCCTTGACCGTTTTCCAGTCAAGGCCGAAGAATTCAGCTATTGCAGATATGCACATTTCTGACCGGAGCTCTACAATGGTTCTTTCAAGGGATCTGGTTATTCTTGCTTTTGGTGATGAGATAAAAGAAACATTCTCGATTGTTGTACTCTTGCATTGGCTGCAATATATCCGATGTACAGGCACTTTTAGGAAGAACAACTTCCTGCCTATTTTTTCGCCCTTTATAAGCCTTTCCCTTGATATAGTTACTGAAACCTGAGGGCAGTTGCATTTGCTGCAGTTAAAGAACTTACGCCTGATATTGAATATAACATGACCATCCTTATATTCAGTTGATTCGTATTGATAATCCCTGATGCATTGGGTATGGTATAGCAGACTGGTCGACATAATAGTATCCTCTTAAATTTTTGGCGAAATTTAAAAGAATATGCCGCCAGTCTGTATTTGTTTAGGAGGAAATATAAATTTTCCTTTTGCTTCAAAATGTATTACTGGCGGGTTCATGAGGATGTCAAGGAAGCAAACGGAATAAAAGGGAGCCCCAAGGACCGATTATGCCGGATTGCCCTTGATCACCGCAAGGGTTCCGCTACTGTCTTTATTGAGCAAAAGAAAATTGCTATGCTTTCGCTGATTTGCACATTTTATTTCGGAGAAGAACCAGGATAATCAAATTTCCTGGGCTTCATGCTGGGTTCATGCCAGAAGATATTTTCTTGAAGCCCAATCTGGCGACCAGGAACTCAAGCAAGATATCCTAAAGTCAATCCGTAATCTTTACAGATATGAAAAAATTGCATGGAGGCATGATTCTGAAACAAGACTCAGGATCAGGAATCAATACGAAAGACCAATCGTTAATGAGATATTTGAGAAACTATGGCATAAGATTAAAGCTGAAATCCTGCTTCCTAAGGCAAAACAGACTGAAGCAATAAAATACATGCTTAATCATGAAAAGAACTTTAAACTCTATCTGGATGACCCAAATATAAAAATCGACAATAACGCCGCCGAACAGTCAATGCGCAAAGTCGTTCTTGGGAAAAAGAAATTGGATGTTCGTAGGAAGTCCGAAAGCAGGGAAGTCCATGGCTGTACTTTATTCTTTTGTCCAGAGACATGCAGGGCGTTGAAAATAAATCCCCAGGCTTATCTTGAAGATATTTTCAGAAGGCTTCCAGGGCATCCTCATAAAAACCTCAGAGAACTCCTCCCTGATCAATGGGCAAAAGCTAAATCTGGAAACTCAAAAAAGTAATTTGTCAAGTCAGATTCCTAATGGGTTAATTTTTACGCTTTCGTGAGGATAGGGATATATGAAACTCCATTAAAAGAAAATGAGTATTTGCTTGGCTTGAAGATATATGGACAGAAAGAATTTGTGGCTTCTCTAAAGAAATGCACTAAAGTGAGCCCTTTTGTTTGGACAACTTTTTGATGTTTTATAAGTGTAAAACTTCCCTTTATTGATTCAAAGAAAGAAGCCAAGTTTTGACATAAGTCGTTTTTGACTTCTCTCTCTGAGTTTTTGGGTACTCTAAAGTTAAGCATATTTGCAGTTGTTGTCAATTCTCTCATTGCGATACTGCCTGTTTTTGATTCTCATAATAGATTTCATCAGGTGTTTTGTAGTCCAAAGACTGATGAAATCTATCTGCGTTGTAAAATTTCATATATCTGTCAATGCCATCTCTAAGCTTATTAACAGACTCATAATCATTTATGAAGATATTTTCATATTTAATACTTCGCCAAAAGCGTTCGATATAGACATTATCCAAAGCTCTCCCTTTTGAGTCCATGCTTATTTTGATACCATTGCTATTGAGTATTCCTGTAAATGTATTGCTTGTATATTGACTGCCCTGATCCGTATTGAATATTTCAGGGCTTCCGTAAATCATTAAAGCTTCTTTGAGGATATCTGTACAAATCGATATATCCATGGTGTTTGAAAGTTTCCAGCTCAGAATCTTTCGGCTGTAAAGATCTATTATTGCCGAAAGATACATAAATGAGCCCTTATGCTTGATGTAGGTAATGTCAGATGCCCATACCTGATTTGGATAGATAACATCAATATCATTAAGCAAATAAGGATATTTTTTATGTTCGCTGTTTGCCTTGCTCAAGTTCGGCCCAGGATATATGGCTTTGATATTCAGGATTTCCATAGCTTTTCTAAGTTTCTTTTCATTGCTCTGATAACCAAGCCTCCTGATTGACGGCAACAATTTGAAACTCCGGAAATTCTAGCAACATGGAATTCCGAATATTTTCTTCTGAGATCTTCTTAAAAGTTCTTTTTTAATCAATTTTCTTCATATTCTTCCGAAATAATTCAATAAAACCTATCTTCTTCCTTTTTCTTAACAATTTTCAGGATTGATAGCCTATGAAAAGGAAGGAAAAGCGATGCAGAAACTGCGGCAGGTATTTCAGGCCCGGAAAGTTCAAACCTTATGCACAGCACTACTGTTGGGATGAGGAATGTCGTCAGGCAAGTCACAGAGCAGCTAAAGCAAAATACCGTAAGAAGCAGTCGCAAAGCCTTGAGTACAGGATGAAAGAATCAGGAAGGGTGCAGGGATATCAGGCAAAACACCCCTATTATTGGAAAGAATGCAAAAAAAGTTCAAAAATAATTTTAAAAGATCCACTCTTACGGGATACAGCTCAAGTAGAAAAACTGCAAAGTGACATGTGTGTCTTACGGGATATAGCTATTCGACAAGATAATGTAATTAAAGGCCTTATATCATTTACAACGGGTGAGGTCTTACGGGATATCATTGCCATTGAGTGCAACCGGTTTTACGATAGAGGAAAAGAGGTTTCAGGCATTGGGTCTGAGACTGACTTTATGAGTAAAATCAAAAACATAGGGTTGCACAATGAAACGAAAAGTATTAATCGACGCCCGGCGCAGGCGCAGTATTCCTGAGCATTTCACATGGGTTGACCATCGCCTTGTCAGGGACGGACACATCAAGAAATGTTCAATAAAATCTCTGGGGTTCTACCTCTTCCTTATAACAGTAGCCGACTGCGATGGTTTGAGCTTTTATGGGGAAAGACGGATATCTGAAGAGCTCGGCTGCCCTGAAGAGACAGTTTCCTCATTGCGTTTGGAACTAATCTCAGCGGGCCTGATTGCGTACAGGAATGGAATTTATCAGGTTTTGGATCTGCGATTGCAGGATAGTGCCATGGCATGTGTTCAAGATGTCGGACATGTCTACAAGGCAAGCGATGTAGTAGCAAAACTTATCGGGGAGATGAAAAATGGTTGATTATCACATGTTCTGCGAGATAAAGCGTCTTTATACAGAGGAAAAGCTTAACGCCAACCAGATAGGCAAAGTTCTCGGGATTGACCAGAAAACAGCTGCAGTGTGGATAAAGCGCAATCGCTTCGTAAAGAATCATGGAAAGACACGGACTTCTGTCCTGGCTTTATACAAGAAACGCATACAGTGCCTCTTGGATGTTCACCCTTACACAGCAGAACAGACATTTAATATGATTAAGGAAGAAGGGTACAGTGGTTCATACAGCACGCTGTCGCACTATATTTCAGGGATAAGGCCTCCAGCCAAGAAAGCCTATCTTACGCTCAATTTTGAACCTGGCGAAGCATGTCAGGTTGATTTTGCTTATTGCGGGCACATACAACTGGAGCATACAAGGAGGAAGTTTTACGCGTTTATCATGACATTATGCCACAGCAGGATGATGTATGTAGAGTTTATATACCGTCAAAACAAGGAGCATTTTCTGCAGTGCCACCGCAATGCGTTTGAGTATTTTGGAGGAGTCCCTAAGTCTGTAATGGTAGACAACTGCAAGGTTGCAGTCCTTGAGCACAACTATTACGGGGATATAAAACTTAATCCGGCTTATCTGGATTTTGCACAGCACTATGGATTTAAAATCAAAGCCTGCGGCGTTCGCTGTCCGAATGAAAAGGGACAGGTTGAAAAAGCAGTCGATTATGTAAAGAAGAACTTCCTGAACGGCAGAAAAGATATAACGAGCCTTGAGTCTGTAAATAACGCTATAAGGCAGTGGATGGAAAACACAGCCAATGTCAGAAAGCATAAAACCACACAGAAAAAGCCCGTTGAGTTGTTTGAAACAGAGAAAAAGGAGCTCCAGTCACTGAACATAGCACCTTACGACTGTGCTGATGTCAGGTCAATAAGAGCTGATAATCGCTTCAGGGTAACATTTGAAACAAACCGTTACTCCGTTCCGTCGGATTTTGCGTCAACGGTGCTTAATGCAAAGATATATCCCGGGCGGTTGCTGTTCTATTTTGACAATAACCTCATAGCTGAGCATCGGCGCTCATATGACAAAAATCAGGATTTTGAAAACCCTGAACATCTCAGGAAGCTACTTGAATATAAAAGGAATGCAAAAGATCAGAAGATGATGCAGAATTTTCTTCTGATATCTTCCGATGCAGAAAGCTATTATTCAGGCCTTAAGCAGAAGCGTTTTAATGTGAAAGATCATATAAGGAAAATACTGGCTCTCGAGGAAAGATACGGCAGAGAAAAGGTCGCCGTTGCCATAAAAGATGCCTTAGATCTAGAAGCGTTCAGCAGTGAATACATAGCCAATCTGCTGGAACAGAGGGGACGCTTTTGTGCTCCAGCATCCCCATTACATTTAATAAGAAACAGTGACTGCCTTGACATAGAGCTCGAACAGCCCGATTTGAATTTTTACAGTTTATTGGAAAAAGGAAATTAAACTCATGAAAAACGATTACACAAAACTTGTTGAAAACCTGAATAATTTAAGGTTGCCGTTTATAGCTGAAAACTTCAAGGAAGCAGCCGTTCATGCAGCAGCAAAGAACATTGGGCATACAGCCTATCTTGAAGGTCTTATAGAAGCAGAGACGGCTCTAAAACATGAAATAAGCATTAAAAACAAAATTAAGAATGCAAGACTCCCTTACAGAAAAACACTCGAGCAGTATAACTGGAACCATCCGACAAAAATAAATCGCATGCAGATAGAAAATATCTTCAATCTGGATTTTATAGAACAGAAAAGGAATGTGATTTTCATAAGTTTGCCAGGACTAGGGAAAACTCACATGTCCGTGGCTATAGCTGAACGCGCATGTTCCAAGGGGTTCTCAGTGCTGTTCTCCCCAGCGATCGATATTGTAAACAATCTCTCAACTGCTTTAAGTGAAAAGACCCTTGATAAGGCTATCAGGAAATACACGCAGCCTCAACTTTTAGTTATTGACGAAGTAGGTTTTTTGAGTATAGACAAGCTTGGCGCAAACCTTCTTTTTCAGGTCATATCAAAAAGATATGAAACAGGCTCAATCCTGCTCACCAGCAATATGGCCTTCAAAAACTGGACCAAAATTTTTGATAACGACAGCACTATTACCAGTGCTGTTCTGGACAGACTTCTACATCACAGTGAAGTTGTCGTTATCGAGGGAAAAAGCTACAGGATGAAAGACAAAATGGAAAACTAAACTATATTTAAATCAACTGAAGAACTGTTCCAATCTATGATTCAGTGAACGATTAAAGCTGACTTAATCTGACAGTCCAATGCACCGGCTTGATTGCCGGAGATGCGGGACGGTAGCATACAGCATCCTAGCCTGAATGAAAGAAATAACAGTTCTTCTCTCTACTTGAGGAACTTCCTATATAAATCTTCTAAATCTTCCCTTACCACTAACCGATATTTTTTATCAGCTATCGGCTTAGGAGGATACTTCCCTGAAGGAATTAATCGGAGTTCTTATTTGCAATGTAATCGGAATTTTCATTGCAGCTAACATCCTGATTTCCAGATTGAGTCTGCGATAACCGTAAAACGGATATTTCAGATTTACTGCTGCTACAATATCGAGCAATGAAGCCTGCTCTTCCTTTTTCACACCTTCATAATAGTATGTCGATTTAGGCAGTCCAAGCAGCTCGCATTGCCTGGTTATACTCAATTTGCTATCAACTTCTATCATTTTTCTGTCTATCCGAAGAGCTGTTTGTGCTTTTTTTTTAGAAATTCATTTTCCATCTTTAGCTGACCAATTTCCCTGAGCAGGTCATCTCTTGTGATTTCCTCTTCATCTTTCTTCTTTTTGCTGTTCCTGGAAAACCCTTCTTTTACATTCTCGAGAGCAACTTGCTTCCAATTGGATATGCAATTTGAATGCACTCCGTATTTTCCAGCAAGAGCTCCAAGAGTTTCTTCTTCCTTGATTGCAGCGATTGCTACTTGTGCCTTGAAGGCCGCTTCATGTTTTCTTTTCATCGTTTTCTCCTGATTATTTTTGTTTATTATATCAGGGAAACTTTACACATATATCGCCTGTCCAGTTTTTGGGGCTCATTATACACCGACAGCAAAGAGATTTCTCTTGGAGTATCGGAACTCAATAAAGCTATAATAGGGCAATTCTATGACTCCTGAACAAGGGCTAAGTTTGTTTAATAGAATTTCTAACAGTATCAGCTATTCTCCTGAAGGTAGAGATGTCAGCAAGGGCATCTCTTTAGATATAGGGTTAGTGCTTAATCAGAATAGAAGTTAATCATAAAAGGGAGTATAGACATTAATATTATAATGCGAGACCTCTGTATAAACTAGGAAGGTTTTACAGAGATCTCAAAGAGTAAGTTTTTTAGCCTACACCTAAACCTAAACAGTAAGTTTTGGATCTTCTCAAATTAGTGAGGCAAATTTTATAAAGCCATATACGGAATCTCGATTATTTTATCAGGTAATCTTCCTTTTTGCACACATATTCCTAACTGATAATTTTGGCTATCTGTATTAATATTATGTAAAAGGAAAGCCCATTTATCGACATTTTCTCCATTAAAACTTATCGAATTGCTACCGACTTTAAATGAAAAACTGTTTAACGGTATAGATAATCCTTTCCCTTCTGCTTTGATATAACTTTCTTTTAATGTCCATAATTTGTAAAAATAATTAATCTGATCCTTATTGGGTAAATTGAACAAGTCAGAACATTCTTTTTTAGAAAAGAAATTAGATGCAATATTCAAATCTATTGAATTAATATTCTCTACATCTATTCCTACAGGATAGTTATCAACAATACAACAGACAATTTCACCTGAATGGGATAAGTTAAAGTGAATATCATTTCTATTTGTTAGAAAAGGCTTTCCATAAGCGTCTATGTCAAAGGATTCTTTTCCTAAGTCTAAAGAAAAGACATCTCTCATTACCTTTTCTAATAGTTTCCAAGAGAAAGCACACCTATATCTATCTTCAATCTTTATATATTTTAGAGCTTTTTCTTTTCGATTATAAGGCAAAGAACCTAGCATTTTCTCATATTTATCATTTATATCCAAAGATATCAGAGGTATTAATCTTGCAAAATAAATCCTTGCTGTTAGTAAAGAAATAGAGTACATTTTCTATGTTTTATTTTAATTTGTGTAAGGACAAGTTAGTTTTTTGCATCTTTTCTTTAATCAAAAAATATAACATAATGTTTATTGACTCTTAGATCCAAACCAAACCTGTATTCTCCTGTGGCAATTTAGGTCGATTTATTTAGGTTAATCCGAATTTCTGGGGCTGGCGGCTACATCCCTATATAT
Source organism: Lentisphaerae bacterium GWF2_38_69 (assembly GCA_001803205.1). Taxonomy (GTDB): domain Bacteria; phylum Verrucomicrobiota; class Lentisphaeria; order Victivallales; family GWF2-38-69; genus GWF2-38-69. The sequence continues at coordinate 9,514 of MHBE01000041.1, forward strand.
AAATATATTCGTGTCTAATTCTTTTAGCATTACCTAAATTACATAGTACTTCATAAGGAATTGAGCCAATTTGAGAAGCAATATTATAAGCGGAAAAAGAATTTTTACCATGCCTCCCGATTATTATTACTTCATCATTAATTTGAGTATTTTTGCCAACGCTGATTGCGAGTTGATCCATACTTATTGCTCCAATGCTTTTTTCTTTTTTACCATTGACGATCACCGCAAGTTTATTACTTAGCAATCGATTTAATCCGTCTCCATATCCAATAGGGAGAATCCCAATGCGTTCATCTTTTTTTTTGGTTGTATAAGTGCAGCCATATCCTATGCAGTGTCCTTTTGGGTATTCTTTTATAAGGCTTATTTTTGTTTTAAATTCCATGACTGGATCAAGAGGTATCCCCAAATCGTGTCCAGGATAACCATAAGACGCAATGCCAGGACGAATCATATCAAAAATACTTGAAGAATACTTAACTGTTCCTGCGCTATTGGATGCGTGAAAAATAATGTCATTAGAGAATTTACTAGTGATCATATTTTTCACTTTAGTGAAAATTTCGATTTGTTTATTGGTATACTTTATTGCAAATTCTTCATTTACATCTGCTACAGGGAAATGAGTCATTACCCCGACTAGTTGTGTATTTTTACATTTTTTTATCTTATCTACAAAATTGTGTATATTTCGCACAAGAATTCCGCATCGCCCCATACCAGTATCAACTGAAAGATGAATTTTAGCCATTCTGTTTACTTCTTTTGCTTCAGCATCCAATGCATAAAGGAGCTGCTCGTCAGAGATTTCTTGTTCAAACTCATTTTGTACTATACATTTAAGAAATTTGTATTCGCAGGATGATTGCCCAATTATGAGAATTGAGTTTTTTATACCGTTTTCTCTAAGTTCTAACGCTTCTTTAAGATGAGAGACCCCGAAATATGTACAAATTTTTTTATACTCAATAAATTTTGCTACAGGAATCATCCCGTGTCCGTATGCGTTTGCCTTTACTGGAAGTAAAAATTTAACATTGTTTTTATTTCCAATTCTATTTACAAATTTTATTATTTTGATAATGTTGGATTCTAGTTTATTTAAGTTAATCGATAAAATGCCTGTTGGAAACGGGCAAAGCTTAATTTCTTCAGTGTTACATTTTTCAATTATACGGTCAATTTTTTGGTTGGTCATGTTGCTTTAATAAATAAATCGTTTGCGAATTAATGGCATTTTCCATTGCTCCTAACGGCAACTGCCTAAAGTGGATTGATACTAGTATGAATACCGAGCCCGAGGCATCGGCTCCCTCATCTATTATATTATATAGTTAGTTCCGCTCTTTAGTCTGATTTTATTTTATACATCCATGCGCCGCGTATCTTAACCATTATTATAAAACTTATTACTAAAATAAAAAATATTAGAATTGACTGAATCAAAAATAAAGAATATTCCATAGTTTTATAACTAATAGAGCTGATAAATAATAAAGTTATTGCTGCAAAAACAAATCGTATTGCGCTTAAAATAGATGTTGCTACACCAAAATGGTCTTTTACTGAATTTAATGCTATACTTGATAAGACAGGGAGGCATAGCATTATAAAAAAAGTAGTTAGCCACATGAAAACAACAAAAAATAAAATATTATTTGGACAAAAATAGAGAACAAAAAATCCCATTATAGTGCATATAATGGCTGATACAGTAGTGAAGGTAGTAATAGTATAACCGGATATTAGATGACAGTATTTTCTTAATAAAAAACCAGCTAGTAATCCCGCTATGACATTTAGCGCAAATAATAATCCATATTCAATTTGAGTTACTTTAAATGTTTTAAGATAGACAACAGCAGAAGCCCCCACAAAAACAAAAAATGCACCGAATGCAAATCCGGAAGCAATGACTATCAATATAAATTCAAAATTATACATATGGATAAGGTACTTCTTAAAAGAAATTGTCATTTTGGAGGAATGGTCAATTTTTAGCGTTTCAGGCATCTTAAAACTAAAGATTAAAAGCACTATCCCAAAAAGAGTTAAAAAATGAAAAATATTTTGCCATTCATCTGTTGCTTTTATAATCAGTATTCCTATGAATGGTGCAATAATTGGTGCAATGAGAAATAACATCATTAATGTAGCTAAAGTTTTTGTGAGTTTCTTACCTTCATAACAGTCTCGAACCATAGCAAAAGCAACAGTCGTACATGCAGAATCTCCAAATCCTTGAAATATTCTTCCTGCTAGAAGTTGATAAAATTTAATACTTAACGAACATATTATTGTGCTTAGAATATACATTAGCATTCCATATATCAATATTTTCTTTCTTCCAAAAGTGTCAGAGATAGGACCCCATGATAGTATTCCGATTGCATAACCTATAAAATATGTTGCAAAAGTAGAGATCACATTAGAAGGTGTTACTCCAAAAAAGTGAGCTATATGTGGTAAAGCAGGAGCATAAGTATCTGTAGCAAATGAGGGTAAAATAGTAAATAATGCTATATAGAAAATAAATTTAGTACTTTCTACTTCAACTTGTTTAAGTAATTTCATGTTGTATGGACACCTTAGTATTATTAATTGAATTAAATGTATTAGTTAGGAAACTTGTATGTTTATTCCCGTATTCACTGATTTCTAAATTTATGTATGAAAACATTTTTTTTATTACTTTGTCTGTTTGCTCATGGAGAAAAAAATGATGTCCATCGAATTGATCAACATTAAATGAGTTTATTGTTTCATTTTTCCAATCACCGACTGAATTAAGGTCTAAATCAGTTTCTTTTTCTCCATAAAACACATTAATAGGGCAAGATAGTGGAGCTTCCCTTGTATAATAAAGATAATATGTATCTGCAAGTTTTATGTCATTTCTGAGTATTGGGAGAAAAAAATGCATAGCATCTTTGTCTTCTAATATATCTTCATGTATGCCTGACTGAGAGCGTAAATATTTGATGAATTCATCGTCCGGGAGATTATATTTCGGTATATTCTCAGGAATTGAAGGTCCTTCTCTTCCTATTATGAATAATCTCTCAGGCAACTTAATGTTTAATCTTCTAAGTTTCTTAGCTATTTCAAATGCAATAGCTCCTCCAAAGCTATGTCCTATAAAAATAAAAGGTGGATTTAGTAGTGGGAAAATAGATTCAGTAAGATTGTTGATTATTATATCAAAGTTACTACAAAGAGGTTCATTAATTCTATCGGCTCTGCCAGGTAGCTGTACTGCATAAAGCTCGACATCATCTGGTAAATAGCACTCCCACTTATTAAATATTTGCGCTGCTCCACCTGCATGAGGGAAACAAAACATTCTCAACTTACAATTATCTACTCGTTTAATATTTTTAAACCATTTATTCAGCATTTTAATATCACTCAATGTATCCCTATAAACTCTTAATTTTATTTGTCAAAATATTACAAATATTTTCTACATTTGGAGAAAAATTCATTGATATATGATTCCCAGGAATTTCAAATATTTGAATTTTATCAATAGTTCCTTTCCATCCATCTTCAATATTCTTGGGTAAATGTGGATGCCAATCTATAGCTTTAAAATATAGAATTTGTTGTTCCTCTTTGTGTTTTTGTGGGGTTCTATAATTATGCATTAAACTTTCATTTTCTTTATAGATATCTACTTGTTGTTGAAGTAAGTCTTTGCTGTCAAAATTTAGTATTTTATTTTCTATTATAAATTCAAATAATTCATTTTCGTCATAGTTTATATTATTCAGCATTTTTGTTGCTTCGTTGACTTTTTCCTTCCCATAAGACATGTAATATTTCAATATGTTATATGTTGATTGCAATTTTTTTGGGTATAGTTTTGGACCAGGTGAATCAATTAAGAAACATAACACCTTATCTCCTCTGTTAATAAGCTGATTAGCAATCTCGTATGCAACTACTCCTCCAAAGGAAGCACCTCCCACAATGTAATAACCTTTATGTGATAATCTATCTATTTCTTTAATATACATAGACGCCATAATTTCCAATGTTTCCGGTTTTACACTTCCTTGCTTCTTATATTTTGGATCAATAATACCATACACACTATTATTCCCTTTATAATTTTTAGCGAACTCTCGATAAAATAAGACTTCTCCGCCTATTGGGTGTACCAGAAAAATGGGGTATTCCGTTCCTTTTTTCAATTCAATGGTTAGACTATGTAAGCTTTCTCTTTTTGTTATTTCTTTACTCAAACTGCTAATATTAGGGGTTAAAGTAATCATGCTTGGAGAATAATTAGTAGAAAACTCTTTGTTTATCTTATCAATAAGTTCAGCGGCCATTAATGAATCCACTCCTAATTCAAAGAAATCATCAAAAACGCTCAATCGTTTATGTCCTAAAAAATCTCTAAATATTAACGCTAGTCTATTTTCCTGTTCAGATACATTTTTTTCTATTAAAATTTTAGTTTTTGGTATTTCTTTAATATCTAGAGTAGTAGTTTTTTTCTGAATGAGTAAATCTTTTATTTTAGTTAGTTGGTCTTCTGTTGTTAATATATTTTCTTTTTTTAAGTAAGTTATGATCTTATTTGAAATCTCTTCATTTATTTTACTATTCTGGGCTTTATCAACCCAGCATTTTATCTCTTCAAATTGATATAATGGGAAATTAACTATATGTTTAGGTTTATGAATATCATTATCATGTATTTTCGCCCAATCTATAGAATATCCTAATTGCCATAACTCCCCTACAAGTGAATATAAATTATTTTCTTGACTAATACTTTTCACTTTAGATTCTTTTTTAAATAATGAAGATTGTACTATTTTACAAGTTTTTTGTTGCAACGTTGTTTTTGCTTGTTTAACAAAAGTAGAAAGACCATTCTCTGAACCAATTTCTATAAAAATTAAATTAGAAATTGAATCTGATATACAATCAATCCCTTTTGAAAATAAAACTGTATTTCTAATAAGCGAAGACCAATAAGTAGGGTCTACTGCTTGTTGGTCTGTCAAATAAGCACCAGTTACATTTGATATAATTTTTTTACTGGGTTTATGTAAGGTAAATTCAGAAACAAAATTATTAAATTCATTTAAAATGGGTTCCATCATAAATGAATGAATTGCGTGTTTGGTATATATTATAGAATAATTTATGCTTTTATGTTTTAATATTTTTTCAAGTTTTTCTATTTCATGGCTTACTCCAGAAACAACACAGGTTTCAGTTGCATTTATTGCCGATATCTCAATTTCCTTAGATGATAAATACTTTTTTATATAAGATGATGTAGCGTTGATTGATAACACTTTTCCTATGGCTGTTTTCTCTATCAAATCTCCCATTGTTGCTATTATTTTTAAAGCATTATCCAAATTAAATATACCAGCTATTGTTGCTGCTGTATATTCTCCAATACTCTGACCAATACACACATCCGGCGTTATTCCCCAATGTTCAAGTTGTTTTGCGATAGAATACGAGAATGAAAATAATATTAACATTTCATGATCTAATCTCACTAATTTATCGGAAATTCCTTTATTTGAGTCATTGGGAAGGATTACATTTCTAAAATTTGTGTTTTTTATATCTGAAATAATATCTATACAATAGTCAAGATTTTCTTTAAAGACATTAAGTTGTTTATAAAAAGTCTTTATGATGGAAGGATATTGTGAGCCCATCCCAGAAAACATAAAAACCAGACTTGGTTTTATTGATATTTCTTGCTTAGTAAGGCTAGTAGGATTTTCCAACAAATTTAATTTATTAATAGTATCATCAGTATTATCAGAAACGATAGCATTTCTAACATTAAAATGTTCTTTTTTAATTTGTAGTGTATAAGCCAAATCCGCTAGATTGATATCAGGTTCTGATTTAATAAACTGTTTAATTTTTTCTGTATATGTTTTAAGCGAGGAATAGTTTTTTGCAGAAAAGGGTAATATGTAGGGATGTGTTAAAATTTTCCTTTTTTTCTCTTTCTTTTTTTCTCCATTATACTCTTCCAAAATAATATGCGCGTTTGTTCCCCCAACACCAAAAGCACTAATACCCGCACGTCTCGGATGGTCTTTTCTAAACCAAGCTTGTTTTTGTGTTATAATCTGAAATGGCGTTTTATCTAAATGTAATTCGGGATTTGGGGATCTAAAATTTATCTGAGGAGGGATAATTTTTGTTCCCAACATCTTACAAATTTTTATCACGCCTGCAACTCCAGCAGCCGTATCTGTATGTCCAATATTTGCCTTTACTGAACCTAAAATACAATCAGCCTTTTTACCTTCTGGCGTATTTGCTTTGAATACTTGATTTAAAGCTTCTATTTCGATTGGATCACCCAATTTTGTCCCCGTTCCATGGCATTCGATATAATCTATTGTATCTGCAGTTACTCCAGCATGTTTTTGTGCGGATAAAATACATTCGGCCTGTCCTTCAACGCTAGGAGCTGCATAGCCAACTTTACGATCTCCGTCATTATTAATACAATACCCTTTTATTATTGCCAATATATTGTCACCATCACGGTTTGCATCACTTAAGCGTTTCAAAGCGACAGCTCCAACTCCTGATCCACCAACTGTGCCATCGGCATCTTGGCTAAAAACTTTACAATGGCCGTCCCGTGAAAAAATCATTCCTTCCTGATAGATATAACCAAAATTGTGTGGCAAGTGTAATGTTACTCCGCCAGCAAGAGCAATGTCACATTTTCCAGCTGTAAGCTTTTCGCACGCTTCGATTATGGCAACAAGCGAAGTAGAACAGGTAGTACTAATATTTAATGCAGGGCCAGTTAGTCCAAGCAAATAACTCACTCTTGTGGCCAAGGCGATATTACTGGATACAATGTTCAAATCCCAAGGATTGAATTCAGATCTCATAGCTTCATTTAATAGAAGGTGGTCAAAACAATACTGACTTACACCACTGCCTGCAAAAACTCCTATATTAAGATTCTTTCTTAGTCTGACATATCCAGACTCTTCCAACACATTCCACGAGCACTCTAAAAATTTACGTATTTGTGGATCCATAAACTCCGCATCCCTTGGAGAAAGATTCCAAAAATAAGGATCGAACTTATCTATATTCTTAAGATATCCGGATGAGGGAGTATAATCTGAATGACTTAGTTTATTTACAGAAACACCTAGATTGCGACATTCATCTTGGTTTAAAAATGTAATATTTTCTTTCCCTAAAACAATTCCATCCCAATAAGCCTCAAGCGATTCAGCCCCAGAAAAAGCACCAGAAACTGCAATAATGGCAATTTCTTTTTCTCCTTTTACAGAAACAGGAGAATATATAAGACTTAAAGCCGTATCATCCCCCAATATAAAATCAACAAAACTCGCAATTGTAGGATACTTAAAAAAATTTGTTATTGGTAATTCAGCAATTTTTAGACGTTTCTGCAACTGCGATTTTAACTGAATCAACTTTAAAGAATGACCGCCCACATCAAAAAAATTATCATAGATTCCAATATCATTTCTCTCTAGTAGCTCCTGCCAAACAGTTAAAACTAGTTTTTGTAATTCTGTAAGTTGAACATTTGCATTTTTAGATTTGGTTTTAATTTCTATAGGCAAATCTTTCAGGTTATTTCTATCTATTTTCCCATTATTGTTTAATGGCAAAATATCAAGCCGTTGCCAATAAATAGGCACCATATATTCTGGTAGATGTTGTTTTAACCTATCCCTTAAAACTTTTATATCTAAATCATCACTGGATTTATAATAACAAACCATTTCTTCTGAATCACTAATTTTTTTAGAAACAACCACACACTGAATTCCCAAATGAGTCAAAATATTAGTTTCTATTTCTTCTAACTCTATTCGAAATCCTCGAATTTTTACCTGAAAATCATTGCGCCCTATATATTCTATATTCCCATCTGTCAACCATCTTGCCAAATCGCCAGTTTTATATAATCTTGTATAGTTTTTGGCTTTATCTTCATCTGTCGCAAATGGGTTAGGAATAAATCTCTCTAATGTGAGCTCTGGCTGATTTAAATAGCCTCGAGCTAATTCAGCTCCGCCTATATATAATTCTCCGATTGCTCCAACCGGAACAGGTTGTTTATTTTGATCTAAAATATATATTTTTTCATTAAGCAATGGCTTACCAATAATGGAAGCTGATCGTTGCAATTCACTCTTAAAAAGGGTACTCCAAACAACAGTTTCAGCTGGCCCATACAAATTAAATATTTTTTTAAAATGTTTATGTAGTTCCCGGTTAGTATCGGGTTTCAAGTTTTCTCCACCAGTAAAAGCAATAATGTTTTTTGTATATTTATTATCTATAGTTCCCAATATTTGCTGCCAAACAGATGGAGTTTGCTGTAATAAATTAATATCTAAATGATATTTTATTAATTGTTGCTCAAAATCTTGTAAATTAGTTAAATATAAACAACCTGAAGTTGTAATAGGCAGTAAATATTCTATACCGAACATATCAAACGCATAATTTGTGGTACTTAATAAGTTTATTTTTTTGCAAGATAAAATATCAATAAACCCTACTAGAAATAAATATAAAGACTTATGCTCTATCATGATGCCTTTGGGTCTTCCAGTCGTTCCAGATGTATAAATAATATATGCAAGATCCATAGATTGACTTATTGGACTAAGATTATCTGCTGGGAATTTAGCTAAATCACATTGCACTTCTTTATCATCAATACCTACAATTTGTAATTTTCTATTTAAGTCTAATGAAGTTTCCAGCGGTTTGCGTAAATGCGATTGTATAATAAGGACTTGAGTATTCGTATCTTTCAATATGTAATTTATGCGTTCGCTTGGATAGCCCGGATCTATGGGCACATAAGCCCCGCCTGCTTTCAATACTCCCAAAATTGCAACAATCATTTCAACACTTCGGTTTAAACATAATGCAATTAATTCATCAGGTTTAATATCGTTACCGTTCTGTTTTTTATATTCCTTTCTTAAATATCTAGCCAATTGATTTGATCTTACATTTAATTCTCTATATGTTAACTTTTCATCCTCAAAGACTAAAGCTATACTGTCTGGCGTCTTATCGACTTGTTCTTCAAACAACTGTTGTATTGTCTTGTTCTTTGGATATGGTGCTTCTGTTTTATTCCAATCGTAAACTATAGTTTGATATTCATCTTTCGTTAATAGAGATAAATCCCCAACTGTTATATTTAAATCTTCTGTAAATTTCTTTAAAATGTTGATATAAGAAATAGACAATTTTTCGATAGTAGATTTCTTAAACAGAGAAGTAGCATAATTAAAATCACCTTTTATACATCCATCACTAGGTTTGTTATCAATAAAAAGTGTTATATCAAAATTTGCAAATTTAAGTTCTCCAGTCAAATCCTCTTGCTTGAATGTCTGCAATTCGTTGCCAAAGTTTTGAGCAGCAAATACAATGTTGAAAATCGGATGCCTTGAAAGAGTTCTTTCAACTCTTAAAGTTTCTACAATTTTTTCAAATGGAATATCAGCATAGTCCTGTATTTCTGATGAGTCAGAGATGATGGCATCTATAGTTTTTAATAAACTTGCATTAGCATTCAATTTAAAACGTCTGGCTAGCATATTAACAAAAAATCCAATTTGTTTTTCTACACCAGGATAATGCCTATTAGAATTAAATGTTCCTATAATAATATCATTATGTTGAGTATATTTAGAAAGCAAAATATAAAACCCTGAGAGAAGTATATTATAGAGGGTTGTGCCTTTATCATTAGCCAATTGTTGCAACTTCCTTGATATGTCTTCGCTAATTATAAATGTGAAATCGTCACCTTTATAATCAAATGAAGCTGGTCGTATAAAGTCTATTGGGAAGTTTAGTTCTTCATAATCTTTGAGCCTATTTTGCCAGTAATCTAATTGTATATCATATGAGGGTCCCTTAAGATACTCACGTTGCCAGACAGCAAAATCCTTATATTGAATTGCAAGTTTATTAATATTCGCTTGTTTACCGATTAAATGCTGATCATATAATTGCTCAAGTTCTGCGAGAAAAATATTTATTGACCATCCATCTACTGCAACATGATGAAAATTAAAAAATGCAAAATAATTTTCATCTAATTTATATAATTCTGATCTGAAAGGGATTTCTTTCTCCAGTTTAAATGGATTTTGTACGGATTTTCTAACATGCTTCAATAAATCTGTTTTATAGGGGAAAATAAATTCTTTGATTGCTGGGATTTCGTCAACAGTTTTTTGATAACTGTCCCCATTTTCTTGTTCAACAAAAATAGTTTTCAATGTTTCATGTCTGTTTATTATTTCATTTACAGACTGCTTAAAGCTTTCAATATTACACTTGTCACCTATGCTTAGTAAAACAGGAAAAGAAAAATGAGCATTTGCTGGGTTTTGTTTTTGCATAAACCACAACCGTTCTTGGGCAAAAGAAAGAGGGGGATGACTCATTTCAGGTAGTTTCAATATAATTTTATTGAAAAAATCTTTCTCAGAGCCTATATCGTTTTGCTTTAAAATATCTATGATTTGTTGTTTATTATTAATAATTGAATTTCTAATTTTTTCACTTATTTCTTCTGCTGTTGAAATTTTCAGATTATTGTTGTTAATCCATAGTGCAATATTGTTATTTCTTATCTCAGAAAAAAATTCATGTATGCTTTTCATAATTCAAAGATTTTCCTATTGGTCTTTTTATTTTTACTTTCAATATAAGATGATAATGTCTTGATGGTTTTATTATTAAATAATTCTTTAACTGTAACTTCATAGTTAAGCTCAGATCTCATTATACTTGACAGTTTCACCGCAAGTAATGAATCTCCACCTAATGTAAAAAAATCATCCATGGTTCCTATGCTTTTACTCTTAAAGAATTTTTCCCATATAGAAACCAACTGCTTTTCAGTAGATGTATTTGCTGTTTGATACTGATCATTATTTATTACTACCAATTCTGGCAAGGGAAGTTTTGCTTTGTCTATTTTGCCATTTGAGGTCATTGGCAAGTTGGGCAATTCAATAATGCTGTGAGGAAGCATATATTCGGGGAGATTGCTCTTTAATTGTCTCATTAATACATTACTGATTTCTACATCTTTTGAATTCTGATTTTTTCGTTCTATATAGGCTAAAATTTTCTTATTATTTAAAGCATCGTTATAATCAATTACTTTTGCACGTGCTACAAGATGGTTTTGCAGTATCAAACTTTCAATTTCCCCAAGTTCTACACGATATCCTCCTATCTTTACTTGGCTATCCTTTCTTCCAATAAATTCAATATTCCCATCATTTCTCAA